>CAYZGT010000068.1:0-2244 GCA_964478155.1 uncultured Simplicispira sp. | reverse complement strand
AAGACCCTGGCTGGTTCTGCCCGTTCCATGGGCGTGATTGTGGAGGGCGTGTGAGATGGCCAAGTTGACCAAGAAGCAAAAAGCTCTGCAAGGCAAGGTAGAAACCACCAAGCTGTACGCCATCGCTGATGCGCTGGCCATCGTCAAAGAATGTGCCAATGCCAAGTTCGATGAATCCATCGACGTGGCGGTGCAATTGGGCGTGGATGCCAAGAAGTCCGACCAAGTGGTGCGTGGTGCTGTGGTGCTGCCCAACGGTACGGGCAAGACCAAGCGCGTGGCCGTGTTCGCCCAAGGTGCCAAGGCTGAAGAAGCCAAGGCCGCTGGTGCCGACGTGGTGGGTTTTGACGACCTGGCTGCCGACATCAAGGCTGGTAAGATGGACTTCGATGTCGTGATCGCTTCTCCGGACGCGATGCGCATTGTGGGTACCCTGGGTCAGATCCTGGGCCCGCGTGGCTTGATGCCTAACCCCAAAGTGGGTACTGTGACCCCGGACGTGGCCACCGCCGTCAAGAACGCCAAGGCTGGTCAGGTGCAGTTCCGTGTGGACAAGGCTGGTATCGTGCACGGCACCATCGGTCGCCGTTCGTTCGACAGCGACAAGCTGCAAGGCAACTTGTCCGCACTGTTGGACGCTCTGAACAAAGCCAAGCCGGCTTCGTCCAAGGGCCAATACCTGCGCAAGGTCGCCGTGTCGTCCACCATGGGTGTGGGCGTGCGTGTGGACGTGCAATCCATTGCGGTCTAAGGTCGCAATAGCAAGAATCTTCGGGCGCATTGGTGCCTGAAAGTGGTGGGCCCGGGTGGTGTATGCCGTCTGGGGCCATCCAAGACCGCTGGTGTGTGCCGCGTTTGACGTGGTGTACCTAAAGAGAATTTTCGCCAGCGCAGATGGCGATCCCACCGCAATGGATTGGTTCCAGAAACGGTTGATCGCTGCAAACAGGTAGCATGGACGGTGTCAAGCCAACTGTGCTTTTTAAGGAGTAGATCTTGAGTCTGAATCGCAGTGAGAAGCAAGTCGTCATCGACGAGGTGTCGGCGCTCGCAGCTAAAGCTCAAACGCTCGTGATGGCGGAATACCGCGGCATCACGGTGGCCGATCTGACCAAGTTGCGTGTTGATGCCCGCAGCAAGGGTGTGAGCTTGAGCGTGTTGAAAAACACCCTGGCCCGCCGCGCTGTGGCTGGCACCGGCTTTGAAGTCGCCGCCGATCAGATGACCGGTCCGCTGATCTATGGCTTCTCGGAAGACGCTGTGGCCGCCGCTAAAGTGGTGGCCGATTTCGCGAAAACCAACACCAAGATGGTGATTCGCGGTGGTGTGTATGCCGGTAAAGCCCTGGATGAAAACGGCGTGAAGCAATTGGCCAACATTCCTTCGAAGGAAGTGTTGCTGGCACAGTTGCTGGGCTTGATGCAATCCCCCATCTCCCGTACCGCCCGTGTGCTGGCCGCTCTGGCCGAGCAGCGCGGTGGTGCCGCTGCGCCTGCCGAAGGCGAAGCGCAGCCCGCTTAAGGCGTGCTGGTATCCAATCCCAAGTTTTAGGAATTCAAAATGGCATTCGACAAAGACGCATTTTTGACCGCACTGGACAGCATGTCGGTCATGGAACTCAATGACCTGGTGAAGGCCATTGAAGAGAAGTTTGGCGTGAGCGCTGCCGCTATGGCCGCTCCGGCTGCTGGCGGCGGTGCCGCTGCTCCGGCCGCTGAAGAGAAGACCGAGTTCAACGTTGTGCTGCTCGAAGCCGGTGCCCAAAAGGTTGGCGTGATCAAGGCCGTGCGTGAAATCACCGGTCTGGGCCTCAAAGAAGCCAAGGATCTGGTGGACGGCGCTCCCAAGACCGTCAAGGAAGCCATGCCCAAAGCCGATGCTGAAGCCGCTGTCAAGAAGCTGGTGGAAGCTGGTGCCAAGGCTGAAATCAAGTAATTCCTGCCGGGGGGTGTCTGCCCCCCACAGAATTACGCCCCGAGGCTGGTTACAAGACCAGCCTTTTGGCGTTTCTTCGCTTAGGAGATGCCGCAAAGCAGATTGACCACAGTCTGTTTTGCCGTGTTTTCTGACCCCGACTGCAGAAAACCACTTGGTTCGGGTGGGTGTGCAACACCGCCCACCGTCCGCCACAGACTGGTAGAGGCCAGTCACCAAGATTGAGATGGCACGCACTGTTGGCGTGGCCATTGCACGACAGTCGCCGCAGACCTCAAGCCCGGAGATCTCATGGCTCAATATTCATTC
>CAYZGT010000067.1:0-2523 GCA_964478155.1 uncultured Simplicispira sp. | reverse complement strand
TGTCCGAGTCGTACTCGTTCATCTGGCAGCCAAAGGTTTTGATAAAGACTTTTTTAGACATGGGGAACATCGTGCCCTAGCGGCGCTAGGGCTCTCAAACTGAAAAAAATAGGGGCGCTACGCGCCAGCACCTTAGCGTTTCTGGGCCGCTTCGGTTGGACTCAGCACCCAAGCCGTCCACAACAGGCCTGTACTGGGCTCGATCAGGTAATTGACGGTGAATTTTTGCCCGATCACGGTGTGCAGCATCAGCAGGGCATTTTCTGCATTGAACAGGCGCATGCCGGGGGCCATGCGAATGGCCTTGCCGTTGATTTCAGCCATGCCCTGCCCGGTAATGACCAACGTGCCGCGCACAGCAGCTTCTGGAAAGTTGCGTGCTGCCCCCACCACAGGTGACATCTGCGCTTGTACGAACGCTGGAACCCCAGCCAACAAGATGAACGAGCACGCCAGCAACAGGCGTGCAAAAGAAACAGCAGGCCGTTGGGACGGCCGTAGAACGACAAAGCAGCGGGGCATGGTGTGTATCCAGGGGCTGAAAGCGGCGATTTTAGGCGGGGCCAGCAAGCTGCACGCATAAATAGTTTGAGCGATTTAAAACCATTGAGCACAATCGACTCTCGGTACTCAAGCCACACACTCAATCCACGGAGCAGGTCACATGACCCTTTCTAGCCAAAACCACACCGTTTCCACCACATCCATCGGGGGCGACTCCGCCGCACTACATAGCATCCTGCCTGTGCTTTCTACCGAATCGCTGGTCGAGCCGATGAATCCGCCCGCACCAGCCACCACCATCATCGCCAGGCCCATCTCCAACGATCCGCGCATTGACGCACTGCTGGAGCAAGAATCCTATCGTTTGAACCACGGATCGCCTCTCAAAACTCCCGTCACCGTCACCTTCAGCTTCCCCAGCGAGTTGCCAAGCACATACACCGGCGAAAACGCAGCAGGCTGGACGGCCTTCAGCGCAGAACAACAAACGGCCACCCGCTCTGTACTGGCACTGCTGCAGCAACAGATCAACGTCACGTTTGTCGAGGTGGCAGACACAGCCACCAATTTCGGCACCATGCGTTTTTCCAATAACAGCCAAGCTACGAGCAGCGGCTACGCGATCATGCCGAACTCTACCAACACCGACTTGGATGGCGATACGTGGATTGCCATCGGAAATGACCAGGGCCTTGAGATCGGTGGCTACAACTGGATGACCCTGGTGCACGAAATTGGGCACGCTATTGGCCTCAACCACCCAGGCAACTACAACGCTGGCGAGAGCAGCAATCCTACGGAAGTAGGCAACTTCCTCGGTGTCCAAGAAGATGCTTTCTTCAACTCGATCATGAGCTATCGGCACTCGGCACAGTCGATCCAAGATACATGGTTCATGCCCTACGACATGCTCGCCTTGCGCTACCTGTATGGAACCAAGGCATTCGCTGCACAAGACAATGTGTATGAATACCAAGACAATGCAGGCCTGAGCGCCTCCAACATCGTTGATGACGGCGGGATCGACACGTTGGACTTTTCCAGAGTCACCTCCGGAGTCACCATTGATCTCACACCCGGTGCTTACAGTTCAGTAGGAAAAAACAACAGCGGCTCCGCTACGCTGGCCAACCTGACCACCTCCTTGGATGCCGTGATCGAAAACGTGATCGGAACCGCGACAGCTGACATCATTGTGGGCAACACAGCCTCCAACCTCATCACCGCAGGCGCAGGTGACGACAAGGTGGATGGTGCGGGAGGCATTGATACCCTGAAGTTAACGTCAGCCAAGAGCGCCTACACCCTGACGAAAACAGCGACCGGCTTTACGATTCAGGATCACGCAGGCACTGACGGTGCCGATTCGTTCTCCAATATCGAACGCCTGGTCTTTTCCGATGGCAGCAAGCTGGCCCTAGACCTGAACGGTCATGCAGGACAGGTAGCCAAATTGCTGTGTGTGGCCGCCGGTAGAAGTGCGGTGGACAATGCGGCTCTGGCCGGTATCGGACTGGGTATGCTGGATGAGGGTATGTCCTACGAAGCGTTGGCAACACTGGCCATGAACGCCTTTGGCAAAACCACCACTGCGGATGCGCTCACCCTGATTTGGACCAACCTGCTTGGCACGGTACCCGATGCAGCACAAGTCACTCAACTGCTGACCTCACTCAACCAACCTAGCCTTGGTGGGCTGACAGTGCTAGCAGCAGACCTAGAACTGACCGCCCAACTGATCGGTTTGTCAGATCTGGCAACGCAAGGTCTGGCATTCAGCTAAACCATCCCGCCCGAATCCCTGCATCCGCGCCACCTGTGTGGTGCGCGCGGCGCAGTGGAGAGAGAAAAAGTGTGAAGCGCGCCGGTAAGCCGGATTCTGTGCATTGCGGCAAGCCGCAACGTGACCGCCATTACTCTGGGCCGGGGGTCACCCACCCGGCTCGGTGCTACCTACCCGCCAGCTCTGCGGAACCACATCAACGCTGGCCTACTTGGTATTGCTGCGCGTAGAGATTG
>CAYZGT010000066.1:0-3295 GCA_964478155.1 uncultured Simplicispira sp. | reverse complement strand
GCCACGTTGCCCTTACGCAGATAGAACGCTGCCAAACTGGCGTTGCTGGTGGCCTCCAACAAGGCGAAGGCTTGGGCCTCAGTGCTGGTGGTGCTGGGGATGGCCGGGACGGCCTTGGATACGGGCGCACTGGGGCGCACCAATAGATTGACCTGTTGCATGGTCTTGGCTCCTACGGGATAAAGAACCACTCGGTACGTTTTGAAGCGCAACGGGTGGGCATGGTGGTTCAAAACACGTCCGTAGCCGTGCGGGCGTTCTTGCGAATGGCCCCCACCATGCCCGCAAACCATGCCGATATGGGCGAACCCATGCCGGGAAATTTTGGACATGACAAAACCCCGCTTTACGGTGGGGGTTGCTACCTCTACGGATTTGGTGTTTTGAAGCACCGGGCCTCTCGGCTTGGTGCGGATTGTGCCACGGGTTACGCCAGCGCGGCAAGTGCGTTTTTTTGTAGCCAGCGTAGCCACTGTAGTCAGTAGCCACATGGCACGGTTGGTGGCAAAATCAGCGCTGGTATTGGTTATCTGTGTGCCCCCCTTGGTGTCGCTGCCTTGGGGGGTTTCCTTTTGTGGTAAGCCCCTTTTTGGGGCTTTGGCCTTGCCTTGTTTCTTGGCCGTGTAAATCATGCCCGCACCCCTCCCAGTTGCACTATGTTGGTAGCCGTGGGCGGTAGTGGGGTCAATTGAGCCGATAGCAAGATTTGGAATCGGGTCTTGCGCTGCTCGTGCAGCAGCTCTACCAACTCCCGTACATCATCATCTGGTAAGCCTGCCACTTGGGCCGCTACGATGGCTTCTACCTCGTGCAGCGGCCATCCAGTTGAGCGCTTACCCAAGGGCACCGGCTTGGTAAACATGCCGCGCTTGACGGCGTTGTAAATGGTGGCATGTGAGCGGTGGCCTGTGTAGGCCAGCACCTCAGTCAATCGAAGAATAGCCATTTGTGGCCCCCTTTGTCAGTGGTTGCAATAGGGGCTATTGGGCCGGTAGCTGGTGCTTAAATCTAGCTTGCGAGTCTTAGCGCGCTTTAGCGAGTCTTGGCGCGCTTTATTCTGTCTCTCAGGTTTTTGAGGCTCAGTTCTTGCTGATCGTCGCTGGCATCAATCCATTGAATACCGGAATTGGTCACACCTAGCAGCGGTGGGCGCGGCGGCTTGCTTGTGGCCCATGCTCGCAACACAGCAAAGATGGCCGGAACATCATCGCTGGGCATACATTCGCGCTGTGCGGCCTCTATCAGCGGCGCAAGTAAATCACGGCGGCGCTTGGGCTTGGTGGGCGCGGATTGTGGTGCTGGATTGCTTTCTGTTTTCAGTGCAATGGCGCGGGCTTTCAGTTTGGCTAATCTGGCCTCTATATACGGGGCCAATTCCTTGCTGCTAACGCCAAGGAGCACGTTTTCCAGTTCGCCGCACCACTGCCGCAAAACGTCCTCAGCATCAAGAAGCACGGTTGCCGGGTCAGTGTCTGGCGTTATGTTTGGTGCCCACTTTTCTTCCCCGTTTATCGTGGTGCATAAGGCGCTTTCTTCAGTGCCATGTGACCAACAGGCAAGCCTACTCGTCTGCACCGCGTCCATAAGTGCATTAATCCGACTGCTACCGCCTCCCAGTATCTTGGCAGCATCGGTAATCGGGATGAATTGATTTAACGGCATACGCGCGGCTAATTCATCCATCTTCATTGGTGCATCCATGCGCTCCCCCTGTGTCGCAAGCCCTGAAAACGAGAAAGCGCCCCAGCCGGTCAGGGGTTCCGGCGTAGCCATCGGGGATCAATCGATGGCTTGGGGCGCTGTGGCTATTCTGGCACGCTCTAGGCGGCTTTGTGTAACGGGATGATGGTTGCGCCAGTGCGTAGCCGGTCGAGGTAGTCTGCCCATTCTTGGATCATGGTGGTGCGTTTGCCTAGGTGGGTGGCACGGTCGTAGGCACCCCCGTGGCTAATGCCGCCAGTGTGAGCCATTTGTGCTTCTATCACGTCTGGGTCATACCCCAGCACCTCACGGCAAAGGGTGCGGCCTGTTGCGCGGTAGCCATGCCAGCAATGAATACCTTTGTAGCCCATGCTGTTCAAGGCGGCTTGTACACCCGCTTCGGACATACATTTTTTGGGGTTACGCGCTCCCGGAAACACCCACACGCCCCCACCGGTCAGGTGGTGAAGTTCACGCAAGATGGCGATTACCTGCCGAGGCAGCGATACAACATGCGGGCGGCCATTCAGTTTGGCCTTCTTGGTGCGCTTCATATCTTCACTGGGGATAGTCCATAGGCCAGCGTCCATATCCACGTCACACCAGCGCATGGCACGCAGATTACCGGGCCGCTGAAACAGGATAGGGGCCACATACAGCGCTGCACGCATAACCGCACCGCCTTGGTAGCCGTCAGCAGCTCGCAGCAAGCCTGCCACGCCTTCGGGGGTAATGATGGCCGGTAGATTCTTTTTGGTGTGTGGCTTCAATGCCCGCTTCAGGTCTGGCGTAATGTCTCGGTCAGCCCGTGCAGTAGCCACAGCGTAGAGGAATACACCACGGGCGGTGCTCAATACCCGGCCTGCCACCGACAAAGAACCGCGCTGCTCTACCCGGCGCACCACGGCCAATATCTCTACAGGTTCAATTTCACGAACGGGGCGCGTGCCTATGTAGGGAATCAGGTCTTTTTCTAGGTTGCGGATTTCGCGTGTGTAGTGGGATTCGCTCCATTGTGGGCGCTGCAAGGTAATCCACTCGCGGGCGATGGTCTCGAATGTGTCCTGAGTGGATACGGCAGATTTGAGCTTTTCTACCTTGCGTGCCTGTATCGGGTTGACCCCGCTAACCTTCTGGCTTTTGGCCGCGTCACGCGCTAGGCGTGCATCTTTCAGGCTTACAGCCGGGTAACTGCCCAAGGCGATGCGTGTTTCCTTGCCGTTTAGGTACAGCTTAGCGAACCAGCGTTTTGAGCCGCCGGGGCTTACCTCAAGGTACAACCCTTGGGCATCGGTCAGGCGGGCGCGCTTTTTGTCAGGTGGGCATGTGGCATTTTTGCAGTCGGCATCGGTCAGCATGGGCAAGCTCCTAGGGCATCGTGGAGTGTTCCCCGGTGGGGGCTAATTTGTTCCCCGATATATTCCCCGGTTTTGCTGTGGCTGTCGATGGCCTCTATTGGCCTTCTTTGCAATGTTGCGGGCCATTCGCCCAATGAAAAAGCCCGCTAACTGTATGTAGTTAGCGGGCTTTATCTTATGGAATGGTCGGAGCGGCGGGATTCGAACTCGCGACCCTCTGCTCCCAAAGCAGATGC
>CAYZGT010000065.1:0-3334 GCA_964478155.1 uncultured Simplicispira sp. | reverse complement strand
GGCCGGTTTGGAATTGGATATCGATTTCGGCGCTGGGCTCGGTGAACGGGAAGAAGCTGGGCCGGAAACGCAGCACCAAGTCATCGCTTTCGAAGAAGGTGCGGCAAAAATCGGTAAAGACTACTTTGAGGTCTTTGAAGCTGACGTTCTCGCCAATCCACAAGCCTTCGCATTGGTGGAACATGGGCGAGTGCGTGGCATCGCTATCGACGCGGTAGGTGCGGCCCGGCACAATGACGCGGATTTCGGGCATGGATTGGCCCGCATCAATCAGGGCGCGGTACTGCTTAACGTGCTGCACGGCATGGCGCACTTGCACTGGGCTGGTGTGGGTGCGCAGCAAATTGGGGGCAGTGGCCGAACCGCCTTCGACATAGAAGGTGTCGTGCATGGAGCGGGCGGGGTGGTCTTCGGGGGTGTTGAGCGCCGTGAAGTTAAACCAGTCGGCCTCAATTTCGGGGCCTTCGGCCACGTCAAAGCCCATCGAGCCAAAAATGCTTTCGATGCGCTCTTGTGTCAGGGAGACCGGGTGCAAACCACCCAGCCCACGCTGGCGACCGGGCAGGCTCACATCCAGCGCCTCGGCCTTGAGCTGGGCTTGCAACTCGGCATCGGCCAGTGCTTGGCGGCGTGCCGTCAGGGCGGCTTCAATCGCCTGCTTAGCCACGTTGATGGCCGCACCGCGCGATTTCTTTTCTTCGACCGACAGCTGCGCCATGCCCTTCATCAGTTCGGTGATGCGCCCAGCCTTGCCCAAAAATTGGGCTTTGGCATTTTCTAGTTCGGCGGGGGTGGCACTTTGCGCGAACAACTGCTGTGCGCTGGCAACCAGAGAGTCCAACTCGTTCATGATTTTTCTGCTCTTCCAAAGGCACAAGGGCTAGTGCTTTTGCAAGCTCTAGCCCTTGTGGTGAGTGTGCTCACAGCTACTTGCGAAGCAATAGCTACGGCGGTGAAACTCAAGCAGCCAGCTTGGCCTTGACTTGTTCCACGATGGCGCCAAAGGCGGCCTTGTCATTGACGGCCAAATCGGCCAGCACTTTGCGGTCGATCTCGATGGCAGCCTTCTTCAGGCCGTTGGCAAACTGGCTGTAGGTCAGACCCAGTTCACGCGCACCGGCGTTGATACGGGCGATCCACAGTTGGCGGAACACGCGCTTCTTGGCACGGCGGTCACGGTAGGCGTATTGGCCCGCCTTCATCACCGCCTGTTTGGCGATGCGATAGACGTTACCACGACGACCACGGAAACCCTTGGCCAGATTCAGAACTTTTTTGTGACGGGCATGGGCCGTTACACCACGTTTAACGCGAGGCATGTATCTACTCCTTGTTCGTCTTGATTACAGGCCTGCGAAAGGCAGCATTTGTGCCATGTGACCCATATTGGTCTCATGCACGGCGGCAACGCCACGCAACTGGCGCTTGTTCTTGGTGGTCTTCTTGGTCAAAATGTGACGCTTGAAGGCGTGGCCGCGCTTGACGGTACCACCGGGACGAACGCGGAAGCGCTTCTTGGCGCTGCTCTTGGACTTCATCTTGGGCATGTGAATGCTCCTTTGTTTGTGCTCGTGAGGCGTTTGCAAACCAGCTTGCAAACTTGTTGGCCCCGAGCCACTTTTAGTTGGCAGGCCCAAAGCCTGCCACAAACAGCGCACTAGGCACGCTGCTTGGTTTCCTGCACCGACCTAGGCCGGTGCAAGCGATAAGGTTTAGTGTGCAGCGTCAGCGGCTGTATTCTCGGCGGCTCTGGCAGCGCCACCACCACCGGCTTTTTTGCGCGCCGGGGCGATCATCATGACCATCTGGCGGCCTTCAAGGCGTGGGAATTGCTCAACCAAGATGGTGTCGGCCAGATCGTCGCGCAAGCGATTGAGCAAAGCCATCCCGATTTCTTGGTGGGTGATTTCACGGCCACGGAAACGCAGCGTGATTTTGCACTTGTCACCATCGGCCAAGAAGCGGCGAATGTTGCGCATCTTGATGTTGTAGTCGCCATCATCGGTGCCAGGGCGGAACTTGACTTCCTTGATCTCGATGACCGTCTGCTTGGCTTTGGCTTCGGCAGCACGTTTTTGCTCTTGGTATTTGAACTTGCCGTAGTCCATCAGGCGGCACACGGGTGGGTTGGCAGTGGCGGCAATTTCTACCAAGTCCACATCCAACTCACCTGCCATGCGCAGGGCTTCCATCAAACTGACCACACCCAGTGGCTCGTTGTCTGGGCCAGACAAGCGCACCTCGGGGGCCATGATTTCACGGTTGAGACGGTGCTTGCGCTCTTCACGCTGGCGACGATCACGAAATTCAGTAGCTATGGCTATCACCTTCAATCAAAATGCTACAAAAAGCGTAGCTGCTTGCAAACAGCCAGCAAAAGCTACGCCCCACTCAGCTTGCAATTTACTGTTTGCTGGCAACGGCTTGGGTGATCAGTTCGATAAACGCATCGACCGACATCACTCCCAAATCTTTATTGCCTCGGGCGCGCACTGCGACTGTACCGGCTGCACGTTCTTTGTCGCCAGCGACAAGAATAAACGGCAGCTTTCGCATGGAATGCTCGCGTATTTTATACGTAATCTTTTCATTCCGAAGATCGGTGATAACGCGCAAAGGCTGCAGGGGCAAGGCTTGTTGTAAACGGGCCACCACTTCGCGGCAGTAATCGATCTGATCGTCGGTGATATTCAGCACCGCCGCTTGCACCGGGGCCAGCCAAGTGGGCAGCGCACCGGCGTGCTCTTCAATCAAAATACCAATAAAGCGCTCTAAGCTGCCCACAATGGCGCGGTGCAAAATGACGGGTCGCTGGCGACTGCCATCTTCGGCCACATATTCGGCATCGAGGCGCTCGCTCAGGTTAAAGTCGACCTGAATCGTGCCGCACTGCCATTCGCGGCCAATCGCGTCTTTCAGGGTGTATTCAATTTTCGGGCCGTAAAAAGCGCCATCGCCTTCGGAAATGACAAACTCACAGCCCGAATGGCGCAGACTGTCCATCAGAGCTTGCTCAGCTTTGTCCCACAAAGCATCGGAGCCAATGCGCGCCGCTGGCCGGGTCGAGACCTTGTACAAAATATTGTGAAAGCCAAAATCGGCATACACCTGCTTGAGCACCTTGGTGAAGGTGTCGCACTCAGCCAAAATTTGGTCTTCGGTGCAGAAGATATGGCCGTCGTCTTGCGTAAAGCCGCGCACGCGCATGATGCCGTGCAGCCCGCCCGAAGGTTCGTTGCGGTGGCATTGACCAAACTCGCCGTAGCGCAATGGCAGGTCACGGTAGCTCTTGATGCCTTGCTTGAAAATCAGGATGTGGCCGGGGCAGTTCATC
>CAYZGT010000064.1:0-5809 GCA_964478155.1 uncultured Simplicispira sp. | reverse complement strand
AACAAAGACAAGCGCCCCAAGCGCAACACCCAATCGCTGCTGTTCAAGCGCAAGCGCTTCTGCCGCTTCACCGTCACTGGTGTCGAAGAAATCGACTACAAAGACGTGGACACGCTGCGTGATTTCATCGCCGAAAACGGCAAAATCATCCCCGCACGCCTGACCGGCACCCGCGCCATTTACCAGCGCCAGCTCAATACCGCCATCAAGCGCGCCCGCTTCTTGGCTCTGGTGCCCTACAGCGACCAGCACAAAATCTAAGGAGCACAACCCATGCAAATCATTCTGCTCGACAAGGTTGTGAACCTCGGTAACCTCGGCGATTTGGTCAAGGTCAAAGACGGCTACGCCCGCAACTTCCTCATCCCCACCGGCCGTGCTCGCCGCGCTACTGCTGCAGCCAAGGCCGAGTTTGAAGCCAAGCGCGCCGAACTGGAAAAGGCTGCTGCTGAGAAGCTGGCCGCTGCCCAAGCCGAAGGCGAAAAGCTGGCTGGCAAGGTGTTCAAGCTGACGCAAAAAGCGGGTGTGGATGGCCGTCTGTTTGGTTCGGTCACCAACCACGACATCGCCGATGAGCTGAACAAGCAAGGCTTTAAGGTACTGAAGTCGCAAATCCGCCTGCCCAATGGCCCCATCAAGACCATTGGCGACAACACCGTCAACGTCTCGCTGCACACTGATGTGGTAGCAGAGATCACCGTCTCGGTGTACGGCGAAACCGCCTGATTGCGCCTTGCGCTCTGTATGAACCGCCTTCGGGCGGTTTTTTGTTTTCTCTTCCCCTGTGACCCGTTAGCATCCCCGGCTTGCTCCAAGGAATCCGATGTCTTCTGACCCCTTCATGCCTATGGATGGTGGCTTTGCCCCCTACGATGACCGCGAGCTGTCGCAACTGCGCGTGCCGCCCCACTCCATTGAGGCCGAGTCCAGTGTGTTGGGCGGTTTGCTACTGGACAACAATGCGTGGGATCGGGTGGGTGATTTGTTGCAAGACAGCGACTTCTATCGCCACGACCATCAGCTGATTTACGCCTGTATCGGTAAGCTGATCAACGATAACAAGCCCGCTGATGTCATCACGGTGTATGAGCAGCTGCAACACAATAACAAGGGCGAAGAAGTTGGTGGGTTGGTCTACATCAACTCGCTGGCCCAGTATGTGCCCAGTGCCAGCAACATCCGCCGTTATGCAGAGATCGTGCGGGAGCGTTCTATCCTGCGCAAGTTGCTACACGCCAGCAATGAAATTGCCACCCATGCCTCCAATCCCCAAGGTCGGGCAGTAGAAAAAATCCTAGACGAAGCGCAGCAAAAAATCTTCAATATTGGTGAAGAAGGCTCGCGCATGAAGCAGGGCTTCCAATCGATGGAGCAGTTGTCGGTCAGTTTGATGGACCGCATCCAAGAGATGGCTGACAACCCGAACGACATCACGGGTGTGCCTACCGGTTTTATCGATCTGGACAAAATGACTTCGGGCCTGCAAGCGGGCGACATGGTGGTGTTGGCGGCACGGCCTTCGATGGGGAAAACGGCGTTTGCGATCAATATTGCCGAGAATGCTGCCCTGCACGAAAACTTGCCGGTGGCCATTTTTTCTATGGAAATGAGCGCCGCCCAGTTGGCAGTGCGGATAGTGGGTTCGATGGCGCGTATCGACCAATCGCACCTGCGTACGGGCCGCGTATCGCCAGAAGAATGGCCCCGCTTGGCAGAGGCCATTGAGAGGCTGCGTACGATGGGTTTGTACATTGATGAAACCCCCGGCCTAACCCCCTCAGAATTGCGTGCCAATGCCCGGCGTTTAGCCCGGCAACTGGGGGGCAAAATGGGTTTGGTGGTGGTGGACTACCTGCAACTGATGAGCGGCTCCAGTGGCGGGCATGGTGAAAACCGCGCTACCGAATTGGGTGAAATTTCTCGTGGCTTAAAGATGCTGGCCAAAGAGTTGGGTTGCCCCGTGATTGCCCTGTCACAGCTTAACCGCAGCGTTGAAACGCGCACCGATAAGCGCCCCATGATGTCAGATCTGCGCGAATCGGGTGCGATTGAACAAGATGCTGACATCATCATGTTTATCTACCGTGATGACTACTACAACAAGGACAGCAAAGACCAAAACATTGCTGAAATCATCATTGGCAAGCAGCGCAATGGCCCTACCGGCACTGTGAAGTTGTACTTCCATAAAAACCAAACCCGTTTTGAAAGTTTAGCGCTCGGGTCTGGTGATGGATATGAGTATTGACGGGGTATCGGGCGCAGTTTAGCCCGATAAGATACGCACATGAAAAAACCACCTGTTGCAGATACAACAGGTGGTTTGTTTTTGGTGCCGATTGTCGGATTCGAACTGACGACCTACCGCTTACAAGGCGGGTGCTCTACCAACTGAGCTAAACCGGCTAAGACGCGCATTATAGCAAGAAAAAAGCGTCTATGGGGATTTTCACTTGACCCGCTTCAGGGCTGGCCGTCCGCCAGTGCCCGCCGGGGGGCGCGCTGGCGGCTCTGGTTCATCCGAACTGTGGTTGGCATCGTCGCTGGACACCAGATGGATGACCCGGTCGGCCTCGGTGCTTGCGTGGCTGCTTAACTCGGCCTGTGACAGCTGCTCAGACAGAGAAAACAGCCCCGCTGCCGTGTCCGGCACATCCAATAATTCATCTTCTGGTGGCGGAAATGCCATGCCTTGGCCGTTTTCGCGCGCATAAATCGCCACGACACGGCTCACGGGTACCATGATGTCACGCACCTTGCCAGCAAAACGGGCCTTGAACTCAATGTAGTCATTGCCCAACAGCAAACCGCTGGTGGCATCGAGTCCCACATTGAGCACAATTTCCCCATCTTTGACAAATTCGCGTGGCACCTGCACCGACGAGTCCACGCGCACGGCAATATAGGGGGTAAAGCCATTGTCAATGCACCATTCGTGCAAGGCACGGATCAGATAAGGGCGTGTGGTCGTCGGTTCTTGTGCGTTCATGGCCGGGCCTATTGCAGTGGATAGAGAAGCAGCGCGTTGTTACTTGCGCATCACCTTTTCTGACGGAGTCAGTGCCTCAATATAGGCTGGACGCGAGAAAATGCGCTCGGCATATTTGAGCAGCGGCGCGGCGTTTTTGCTCATCTCGATGCCGTAGTAGTCTAGTCGCCACAGTAAGGGGGCAATGGCTACATCCAACATCGAGAAGCTCTCGCCCAGCATGTATTTGTTTTTCAAGAACACCGGGGCCAGTTGTGTCAGACGATCACGGATGTGGGCGCGGGCCTTTTCCATCGCCTTTTCGTTGCCCTTAGTGGTGCGTGATTCCAGCGTGTTCACATGGACGAACAGTTCTTTCTCAAAATTGAGCAAGAACAAGCGTACGCGGGCACGGTCTACTGGGTCGCCGGGCATCAGTTGGGGGTGCGGAAAGCGCTCATCGATGTACTCGTTGATGATGTTCGACTCGTACAAAATCAGGTCGCGTTCTACCAAAATAGGCACTTGACCATAGGGATTCATCACGCTGATGTCTTCAGGCTTGTTGTACAAGTCCACATCGCGGATTTCAAAATCCATGCCCTTTTCAAACAAAACAAAACGGCAGCGGTGGGAAAAGGGGCAGGTTGTACCCGAGTAAAGCACCATCATGGCAAGGAACTCCTAAAAATCAAAAGAGTGGAACGCACAGTGCGCCCACTCTGAAAAAGATGAAGCCACGCCGCTCGGGCGTGGCATTGGCAGAGAAAACGCTTATTTCACATCTTTCCAGAAAGCAGCGTTGAGCTTCCAAGCGGCTACGCTGGCCAAGGCCAAGAAGGCCAGTACCCAGATGCCCAAATTGACACGTTTTTTCTGGGCGGGTTCACCCATCCACTGTAAATAGCCAACCAAATCACCAATGGCGGCATCGTATTGCTCCGCAGTCATGGTGCCGGGGCTGATGGTCTCCCAGCCTTTGTGTACGTGCACTGTTTGACCGTGGCTTTGTTGCTCTTCAAACACGGCGTGGCGTTGACCTTGCAACTGCCACAGGGGGTTTGGCATACCTACGTTGGGGAAGGCCAAGTTGTTCCAACCGGTCGCCTTGGCTTCATCGCGGTAGAAGGTGCGCAAGAAGGTGTACAGGTAGTCAGAACCGGTACCGTTTGCACCAGCACGCGAACGGGCAATCAAGGTCAAATCGGGTGGATTGGCACCAAACCACTCTTTGGCCTGTTTGGGATGGATCGTGGCCTTCATGGTGTCACCGATTTTTTCGGTGGTGAAGAGCAAGTTCTCTTTGATTTGCTCGTTCGTCAACCCGATGTCTTGCAGACGGTTGTAGCGCATGAAGGCAGCCGAGTGGCAACCCACACAGTAGTTGATAAACAACTTGGCACCGTTTTGCAAAGCGGCTTGGTCATTCAACCGATTGGGCGCTTTGTCCCAAGGAATGCCACCACCTGCAGCGTGGGCAGCACCAGCCACCAAACCCAAGGCAGCAATGAACGAAAGAAGAATTTTTTTCATGGTGTTCATCTCCAGCTCAGTGTGGAGTAAAGGTGACACGGTCAGGCACGGGCTTGGGCTCGCCCATGCGGCTCCACCAAGGCATGAGCAGGAAGAAGCCGAAGTAGAACAGAGTACCCACTTGGGAAACACGCTCACCAATTGGCGAGGGTGGCTGCACACCCAGATAGGCCAGCACGACGAAGTTCACCACGAACACGGCATACACATACTTGTGCCAGCTGGGACGGTAACGGATCGACTTGACCGGGCTTTGATCAAGCCAAGGCAGGCCGAACAAAATGACCACAGCACCGCCCATCACAACCACGCCCCAGAACTTGGCATCAATCGACAGCATCATGGCCACCACGACCACTGCAGCACCCAAGATGCCCGCTTTGATAAATCCAGGCAGTTTGCCCTTGAGCACAGCCAACACAGCACCCAACAGTACGCAGGCCACCAGCACATACATCATCTCAGTGGTGATGGCGCGCAGCATAGAGTAGAACGGGGTGAAGTACCACACCGGGGCAATGTGCAACGGTGTTTGCAGCGGATCAGCAGGAATAAAGTTGTTGTATTCCAAGAAGTAGCCACCAAACTCGGGGGCAAAGAAGATCACTGCCGTGAATGCCATCAGGAACAAGCACACGCCCAAAATGTCATGCACTGTGTAATAGGGATGGAAGGGCACGCCGTCCAAGGGGTGGCCATTGGCATCTTTGGGGGCTTTGGGGCCTTTGATTTCGATGCCATCGGGGTTGTTCGAGCCAACATCGTGCAGGGCCAACAAGTGGGCCACGACCAAGCCCAGCAGCACCAGCGGCACAGCAATGACGTGGAAGCTGAAGAAGCGGTTGAGTGTGGCATCAGACACCACATAGTCGCCACGAATCAGCAGCGCCAGATCAGGGCCAACAAAGGGCACCGCAGCAAACAGGTTCACAATCACCTGAGCGCCCCAGTAAGACATTTGGCCCCAAGGCAACAGGTAGCCCATGAAGGCTTCGGCCATCAACGCCAAGAAGATGGCGCAGCCAAACACCCAGACCAGCTCGCGCGGCTTGCGGTAGCTGCCGTAGAGCAGGCCACGGAACATGTGCAGATAGACCACGACGAAGAAGGCCGAAGCGCCGGTGGAGTGCATGTAGCGAATCAACCAGCCCCAAGGCACATCGCGCATGATGTACTCAACCGACTCAAACGCTTTTTCTGCGTCGGGCTTGTAGTGCATGACCAAGAAGATGCCGGTGACGATTTGAATCACCAGCACCAACAATGCGAGCGAGCCAAAGATGTACCACAAGTTGAAGTTTTTGGGGG
>CAYZGT010000063.1:0-6132 GCA_964478155.1 uncultured Simplicispira sp. | reverse complement strand
CTCTCGACCTATACCTTGGCAAGGTATCGCTCTACCAACTGAGCTAATCCCGCGATTCCGAAATTATAGCAGCATTTTTAGCGCACGCGCAAATTCAATGCTTTACTGCCCCTTTGCGGCTGCGACTGCTGCGCGCCGGAATGGCTGCAGCTACCGCAGGCACGGGCAAAGCAGCATCGGGGAGCAAGGCTGGCTCTGGTGCCGAAGGCAAGGGCTGGCGCTCTAAGGCAATTTCTAGCACCTTATCAATCCAGCGCACCGGCACAATCTCGAGGCCGCTTTTGACGTTGTCCGGAATCTCTTGCAAGTCCTTGACGTTTTCTTCCGGGATCAGCACCGTTTTGATGCCACCGCGCAAAGCGGCCAGCAGTTTTTCTTTCAGACCACCAATCGCGGTCACTTCGCCGCGCAAGGTGATTTCACCCGTCATGGCGACATCGCCGCGCACCGGGATACCCGTTAAGGCTGAAACAAAAGCCGTGGTCATGGCTGCACCGGCGCTCGGGCCATCTTTGGGCGTAGCACCATCGGGCACATGGATATGCACGTCTTTTTTCTCAAAGGCTTCATCGGCAATGCCCAAAGCCCGCGCACGGCTACGCACGACGGTGCGGGCCGTTTCGACCGACTCTTTCATCACATCGCCCAAGGAGCCAGTGCGGGTAATAACGCCCTTGCCCGGCATGGTGGCAGCTTCAATGGTCAGCAGATCGCCGCCCACTTCCGTCCAAGCCAAGCCCACCACCTGACCGACTTGGTTTTGTTGCTCAGCGCGGCCATAGCTGTACTTGCGTACGCCCAAGTAATCGGCCAAATTGTCAGCCTTGACCAGCACCGGGGCCTGCAGTTGCTTGAGTTGCAAGCCCTTGACCACCTTGCGGCAGACTTTGGACAACTCGCGTTCGAGCGAGCGCACACCGGCTTCACGGGTGTAGTAACGCACGATGTCACGCACGGCGGACTCATCGATACTCAGTTCTTCGGCTTTAACGCCGTTGTTACCGAACTGCTTGGGGATCAGGTACTTGGTAGCAATGTTGGTTTTTTCATCTTCGGTGTAACCCGACAGGCGAATCACCTCCATCCGATCCAGCAAAGCGGGCGGAATGTTCATCGAGTTGGACGTGGCGACGAACATGACATCACTCAAGTCGAAATCGACTTCCACATAGTGGTCGGCAAACTTGTTGTTTTGCTCTGGGTCGAGCACTTCCAGCAAGGCGCTGGACGGATCACCGCGAAAATCGGTGCCGAGCTTGTCAATTTCATCCAACAAGAACAGGGGATTGCGTGCCCCAGCCTTGCCCAGGCTTTGCAACACTTTGCCCGGCATGGCACCAATATAGGTGCGGCGGTGGCCGCGAATTTCGGCTTCATCACGCATGCCACCCAAGGCCATGCGCACATACTTGCGCCCAGTCGCCTTGGCAATCGACTGCCCGAGCGAGGTTTTGCCAACACCGGGTGGCCCGACCAAGCACAAAATGGGGGCCTTGACCTTGTCCACCCGCTGCTGCACCGCAAGGTATTCCAAAATACGGTCTTTGACCTTGTCTAAGCCGTAGTGGTCTTCGTTGAGTACGGTTTCGGCATTGCCCAAATCGTGCTTGACCTTGGTTTTTTTGCTCCAAGGCAGGCCCGTGAGTACGTCGATGTAGTTGCGTACCACGGTCGCCTCGGCGGACATGGGCGACATCAGCTTGAGCTTTTTCAGCTCGTTTTCGGCCTTCTTGCGTGCCTCCAGCGGCATTTTGGCGGCCTTGATTTTCTTTTCCAACTCTTCAAGGTCAGCGCCGTCTTCGCCTTCGCCTAGCTCTTTCTGAATCGCTTTCACCTGTTCGTTCAGGTAAAAGTCGCGCTGGTTTTTCTCCATCTGGCGCTTGACGCGGCCCCGGATTTTTTTATCGACGTTCAGAATATCGACTTCACGATCTAACTGCTCAAACAGGTTTTCCAGCCGGTCTTTGATATCAGACAGATCGAGTACCGCCTGTTTATTCTCCAGCTTGAGCGGCAAATGGGCGGCGATGGTATCCACCAGACGGCCAGGGTCTTCGATATTGGCAATCGAGGTCAGGATTTCGGGCGGGATCTTCTTGTTCAGCTTGACGTACTGGTCAAACTGCTGCATCACAGCCCGGCGCAGGGCTTCGATTTCGCTCGGCTTGGCAGCCGTCAACTCCAACTCGACCGGCAAAATGGTGGCCGAAAAATGGGTTTGTGCGTCCTCGATTTTCTGTACCAAGGCGCGCTGTTGTCCCTCTACCAGCACCTTGACGGTGCCATCGGGCAACTTGAGCATTTGCAAGATGGTAGAGACGCAACCGACCTCGAACATATCGTCCACAGCGGGCTCGTCTTTGGCGGCCGCTTTTTGCGCGACCAGCATGATGCGCCGCTCGGCTTCCATCGCCAGCTCTAGCGCCTTGATGCTCTTAGGCCGCCCGACAAACAGCGGGATGACCATGTGGGGGAAAACCACCACATCGCGCAAAGGCAAGAGTGGCAAATCGACAGGAATAGCGGGCAAGGGGGTGTGTCCAGACATGGGCATTCTCACATCAAGGCTCAAGCTTGCTTGGCAGCTTCGCGATAGACCAGCAATGGTGGCTTGCTTTCTTCGATGGTAGATTCATCTACCACCACCTTTTCGACATTGTTCATGGTGGGCAAATCGAACATGGTGCCAATCAAGGCCTGCTCCAAAATAGAGCGCAGACCGCGTGCGCCGGTTTTGCGCGCCAAGGCTTTGCGGGCGATGGCCTTGAGGGCCGCCGGGCGGATTTCCAGTTCAGCCCCTTCCATCGTGAGCAGTTTGCTGTATTGCTTGACCAAAGCGTTTTTCGGCTCGGTCAGAATTTGCACCAGCGCATCTTCACTCAATTCGGCCAAGGCGGTGACCACCGGCATACGGCCCACCAACTCAGGGATCAGGCCAAATTTGATCAAATCTTCCGGTTCGATCTCAGTGAACACCTCGGACAACGAACGCTGCTTTTTGCTGCGCACGGCGGCACCAAAACCAATACCAGAAGCCTCGGTACGGTTTTCAATCACCTTTTCCAAGCCAGCAAAAGCACCGCCACAGATAAACAGGATATTGGTGGTGTCAATTTGCAAGAAATCTTGGTTCGGGTGCTTGCGTCCGCCTTGGGGCGGTACGCTGGCCATCGTACCTTCAATCAGTTTGAGCAGTGCCTGTTGTACCCCTTCACCCGACACATCGCGCGTGATAGAGGGGTTATCGGCCTTGCGCGAAATTTTGTCGATTTCATCGATATAAACAATGCCGCGTTGGGCGCGTTCAACATCGTAATTGCAGCTTTGCAGCAATTTAGCCACGATGTTTTCTACGTCTTCACCCACATAACCGGCCTCGGTCAGGGTGGTGGCATCGGCCATGACAAAGGGCACGTCTAACATGCGTGCCAGCGTTTGCGCCAGCAGCGTTTTACCCGAGCCAGTCGGGCCAATCAGCAAAATATTGCTTTTGGACAGTTCTACATCGTCTTTGTGCGCCTTGTCTTTATGGCGCAAACGCTTGTAGTGGTTATAGACGGCCACGGCCAAAGTGCGCTTGGCCATTTCTTGACCAATCACATAGCTATCGAGATTGGCTTTGATTTCTGCCGGGGTGGGCAAGTCGCCGCGCACATCACGGGCGGTATCGGCGGGCAGCTCATCGCGGATGATTTCATTGCACAGGTCGATGCACTCATCGCAGATGAAAACCGACGGGCCGGCAATCAGCTTCTTTACTTCGTGCTGGCTTTTGCCACAGAAAGAACAGTAAAGGGTTTTTTCGCTGGGAGAGCCTTTTTTATCGGCCATGGGAGGAATGCCTTGTCTCGAGAATGAAAAAATGAATCGGCGATGATAACCAAACACAAACGGCGTCTTCCCGGTGGGGAAAAACGCCGCTTGTACTGCAAGGGCTATGCTTTAAGCGCGTTTGCTAATCACTTGGTCAACCAGACCGTAGTCTTTGGCCTCGTCTGCCGAGAGGAAGTAGTCGCGCTCGGTGTCGCGCTCAATTTTTTCCAGCGATTGACCGGTGCGCTCAGCCAGAATCTTGTTCAGTTTTTCACGGGTTTTTAAGATCTCGCGCGCGTGAATCTCAATCTCCGTGGCTTGGCCTTGCATACCGCCCAAGGGCTGGTGAATCATGACTTTGGAGTTGGGCAAAGCAAAACGCTTGCCTTTGGCCCCAGCTGCCAACAAGAAAGCCCCCATGCTGGCAGCCATGCCGGTACACAGCGTGGACACGTCCGGCTTGATGAAGTTCATGGTGTCAAAAATCGCCATACCGGCACTGACCGAACCACCGGGGGAGTTGATATAGAACGAGATGTCCTTATCGGGGTTCTCGCTCTCTAAGAACAGCAATTGGGCCACGACCAAGTTGGCCGAATGGTCATTGACCGGGCCCACCAAAAAAATCACCCGCTCTTTGAGCAGACGCGAATAGATGTCATAAGACCGTTCGCCACGGCCCGACTGCTCGATGACCATCGGGATCATGCCCAGGCCTTGTGTTTCCAGTGCGCTCATGTTTTCTCCTGTCAGGCGGGTACTGTACCCAGAAACAAATGGGGGCTTGTGCTGGTTTGCACAAGCCCCTAGGATGCCAAAATTACCGCACTGTGCCACACAGCAGCACAGGTGCGGTGCTATAGCACCGTGGATCAGCCTTGGCCCATCAGCTCATCAAAAGCTACGACCTTGTTGGTGACTTGGGCTTGGCCCAATACGAAGTCAGAAACGTTGTTTTCGATCACGACGGCCTCGACTTGGGCCAGGCGTTGGCGATCACCAAAGTACCAGCGCACCACTTCTTCGGGCTTCTCGTAGCTGGCGGCCAGCTCGTCAACGTGGGCCTTGAGTTGTTCAGGCTTGGCGTGCAAGTCGTTGGCTTGCACCAGCTCGGCCACCACCAGACCCAAACGCACGCGGCGCTCGGCTTGGGGCAAGAACACGTCGGCAGGAATTTCTACCTTGTCGGCATCTTTGATACCGCGTTGCTTCAGATCAGCCACAGCACCTTCGCGCAGACGCTCGACTTCCGCCTCGACGCTGGCCTTGGGCAGATCGAGTTCGGCCTTGGACAGCAGGGCATCCATCACGGCTTGCTTGTTGCGAGCCAGCAAACGGAACTTGACTTCGCGCTCCAAGTTGGCCTTGATGTCGGCGCGCAGACCCTCAATGCTGCCATCGGCAATGCCCAAAGATTTGGCCATGGCTTCGTTGACTTCGGGCAGGTGGGCGGCTTCAATTTTCTTGACCGTGACCAAGAAGTCGGCAGTTTTGCCGGCCACGTCTTTGCCGTGGTAGTCTTCAGGGAAGGCCAGCGGGAAGGTTTTGCTTTCGCCAGTCTTCATGCCGCGCACAGCATCTTCAAATTCTTTCAGCATTTGGCCTTCGCCAACCAAGAATTGGAAGTCTTCGGCCTTGCCACCTTGGAAGGGTTCGCCGTCGATCTTGCCTTCAAAATCCACCGTCACGCGGTCGCCGTCTTGGGCGGCAGCATCTTGCGGACGCTGGGCAAAGGTGCGGCGTTGCTTGCGCAGGATGTCGATGGTTTTGTCGATGGCGGCATCGTCTACTTCGGCGCTCAGCTTTTCAATGCTGACTTCGGCCAAGTTGCCAATTTTGACTTCGGGGAAGACTTCAAACACGGCATCGAATGCCAGTTCGCCTTCGGGAGCGCCCTCTTTTTCGCTGATGCGCGGCTGACCAGCCACACGCAGCTTGGCTTCGTTGGCGGCGGCAGCAAAAGCCTCGCCCACCTTGTCGTTGAGCACCTCATACTGCACCGAGTAGCCGTAGCGCTGGGCCACCACGCTCAGGGGCACCTTACCGGGACGGAAACCGTCCATCTTGACGGTGCGGGCCAAGCGCTTGAGGCGGTTTTGCACTTCGGTCTCGATGGCGCTGGTGGGCAGGCTCAGGGTAATCTTGCGTTCGAGCTTCTCGAGGGTTTCAACGGTAACGGCCATGAGGATTCCTATGGGGGGATTTGAACCTGCCTATGGCCGCACCACGGCGCGCGCCAAGAAGGGGCAAGCTTTTACAAAAAGAGTGGTGCGCGGGGGGGGACTCGAACCCCCACACCATTGCTGGCGTCAGGACCTA
>CAYZGT010000062.1:0-6394 GCA_964478155.1 uncultured Simplicispira sp. | reverse complement strand
GGCACGCTGCACATGGGCCATGCGTTCAACCAGACCATCATGGACAGCCTGACGCGCTACCACCGCATGAAGGGCTACAACACGGCTTGGATTCCGGGCACCGACCATGCTGGCATTGCCACGCAAATCGTGGTCGAGCGCCAACTGCAAGAGCAAGGCATCAGCCGCCACGATATGGGGGCTACGCCGCCCGAGGCGCGCAAAAACTTTGTCTCTAAAGTTTGGGAGTGGAAAGAAAAAAGCGGCAACACCATCACCACGCAAATGCGCCGCATGGGCGACAGTGTGGACTGGAGCCGTGAATACTTCACCATGGACGACAAACTGTCCAAGGTCGTCAGTGAGACTTTTGTGCGCCTGTACCAACAGGGCCTAATCTACCGCGGCAAGCGCTTGGTCAACTGGGATCCCAAGTTGCAATCGGCCGTGTCAGATCTCGAAGTCGAAAACGAAGAAAAAGACGGCTCGCTCTGGTACATCGTCTACCCGCTCACCGATGGCTCTGGCAGCCTCACGGTAGCCACCACTCGCCCCGAAACCATGCTGGGCGACGTGGCCGTGATGGTGCATCCGGACGATGAACGTTACCAAGGCTTTATTGGCAAAACCGTCACGCTGCCACTGGTGGGCCGTGAGATTCCGGTGATTGCCGATGACTATGTGGACAAAGACTTCGGTACGGGCGTGGTCAAGGTCACACCGGCGCACGATGAGAACGACTACGCCGTGGGCCGCCGCCACCGCTTGAGCGCCTTGATTATTTTTGACTTGCAAGCCCGTACCCTGTCTGCCGAGCGCATTGCCGACATCCATACGCAAATCTGGAGCTACGGCCTGAGCGAAGCGGAAGAAGAACGTGCTGCGCCCGCTGCCCATGCCGCCTTCCTGCATGAACTGAGCCAACTGCCTACCGCCGAAGCTGTGGCCCGTTTGGTGCCGGTGGCCTACCAAGGCTTAGACCGTTACGTGGCGCGCAAGAAAATTGTGGCCGAGCTGCAAGAAGTCGGCGCGTTGGTGGACTCCAAAAAGCACAAGCTGATGGCCCCGATCTGCACCCGCACTGGCGAGATGATCGAAAAGATGCTCACCGACCAATGGTTTGTCGCCATGAACAAGGTGGGCGAGGGCGATGCCACCGGCAAGAGCATTACCCAAAAAGCCATTGAAGCCGTCGATTCGGGTGCGGTGAAGTTTGTGCCCGAAAACTGGATTAACACCTACCACCAGTGGATGAACAACATCCAAGACTGGTGCATTTCGCGCCAACTGTGGTGGGGCCATCAAATCCCGGCCTGGTACGACGAAGAAGGCAACGTCTATGTGGCCCGTAACGAAGCCGAGGCCCAAGCCCAAGCACCCGGCAAAACCCTGCGCCGCGACGAAGACGTGCTGGATACTTGGTACTCCTCTGCCTTGGTGCCGTTTAGCACCATGGGCTGGCCGGAACAGACCGAAGCGGCCAATGACGACTTCAACCTCTACCTGCCCAGCAGCGTGCTGGTGACGGGCTATGACATCATCTTCTTCTGGGTGGCCCGGATGATTATGATGACCACGCACTTTACTGGGCGTGTGCCGTTCAAGCATGTGTATATCCACGGCTTGGTGCGCGATGCCCAAGGCAAGAAGATGAGCAAGTCCGAGGGCAATGTGCTCGACCCGGTCGACTTGATCGATGGTATTGCCTTGGAGCCGCTGCTGGACAAGCGCACCACTGGCCTGCGCAAACCCGAAACTGCGCCCCGGGTGCGCAAAGACACGCAAAAAGAATTCCCAGACGGCATTCCCGCCTATGGAGCCGATGCGCTGCGCTTTACTTTTGCTGCGCTGGCTAGTTTGGGCCGCAGCATCAACTTTGACAGCAAACGCTGCGAAGGCTATCGCAACTTCTGCAACAAGCTCTGGAATGCCAGCCGTTTTGTCTTGATGAATTGCGAAGGCTACGATTGCGGTACCACCGCCGATGCCGCGCTAGAGTTCAGCACCGCTGACCGCTGGATTCAAGCCCAACTGCAAACCGTAGCCGCCGAAGTCGCCAAGGGCTTTGCCGAATACCGCCTCGACAACGTCGCCAATACCCTTTACGACTTTGTTTGGAACGAGTTCTGCGACTGGTATCTGGAAATCGCCAAGGTGCAAATTCAGCACGGCAACGAAGCGCAACAACGCGCCACGCGCCAAACCCTGATCCGCACCCTGGAAGCCATTTTGCGCTTGGCGCATCCGATTATTCCCTTCATCACCGAAGCTCTGTGGCAAACCGTGGCCCCAGTGGCTGGTTTGGCTGGCGCTTCGGTCAGTATTGCCGACTACCCGCAAGCACAGCCCGAGCAGGTGGATGCGGCTGCCGTGGCCGAGATGGGCCGCCTGAAGGCGCTGGTAGATACTTGCCGCACCCTGCGCGGTGAGATGAATGTCTCGCCCGCGACACGTTTGCCCCTGCTGGTGGTGGGCGATGCCAGCTTTGTGCGTAGTGTGGCCCCGGTGCTGCAAGCCTTGGCCAAACTGAGCGAAGTCAAGGTGTTTGACGACGAAGCCGCTTGGCAGGCCGCTGCCCAAACCGCTCCAGTGGCAGTGGTCGGTGAAGCGCGTTTGGCGCTGTTTGTCGAGATTGATGTGGCCGCCGAAAAAGCCCGCTTGGGCAAAGAAGCGGCCCGTTTGCAAGGCGAAATTGCCAAGGCCCAAGGCAAGCTTGGCAACGAGGCTTTTGTGGCCAAAGCACCGCCAGCCGTGATTGAGCAAGAGCAAAAGCGGGTCGCTGACTTCAGCGCCACACTGGCGCGGATTCAAGAGCAACTGGCCCGTTTGGGCTAAAGCGCACGGTTAAGCACGATGAGTTTGCACCTGCCCAGTGCCATCCGCAAAGCTGTGTTCCCCGTCGCCGGGCTGGGAACACGCTTTCTGCCCGCCACCAAAGCCTCGCCCAAAGAGATGCTGCCGGTGGTGGATAAACCGCTGATCCAATACGCGGTCGAAGAAGCCTATGCCGCTGGCGTGCGGCATATGATTTTTGTCACTGGGCGCGGCAAGCGTGCCATCGAAGACCATTTCGACACCGCCTACGAGCTAGAAAATGAGCTAGAACAAGCGGGCAAGCAAACCCTGCTGGCGTTGGTGCGCTCGATTCAACCGCCGGACATGGACTGTGCCTTTGTGCGTCAGCCCCGTGCCCTAGGGCTGGGCCATGCCGTGTTGTGTGCCGAGCCGTTGGTCGGGCAAGAGCCGTTTGCCGTGTTGCTGGCGGATGATTTGATGACCGGCCCCCCCGGTGGTCAGCCCGTGTTGGCCCAAATGGCACGCACCTTTGCCGAGCAAGGGCGCTCTTTGTTGGCCGTGCAAGAAGTGCCGCTGGAGCAGGTAAACCGCTACGGCATCGTGGCCGGTCAGCCCGCTGGCGGCCCAGCACCCTTGTTGCGCATTGAGCGCATTGTCGAGAAACCCAGCCCCGAAACTGCACCTTCGCGCATGGGGGTGGCTGGCCGCTATATCCTCACGCCGTCTATTTTTGACCATATTCGGCAACAAGGCCAAGGTGCTGGCGGAGAAATCCAACTTACCGATGCCATCGCACGCCTGATGCAGCACGAGGCCGTCTATGCCTACCAGTACGCCGGTAAGCGTTACGACTGCGGTAGCAAAGAAGGCTTTTTAGAAGCCACGGTGGAGTTGGCTTTGCAGCACCCGCAGGTCGGGGCCTCGTTCCGTGAGTACCTCAAGGGCCTGGCACTGTAAGTCGCACGTCGTCAGTGTGGCATCTGGGGCAGTGTCCTAGGGTGCAGCGAAGCCTCCGCATAATGGCGGCTTCGCCTGCTTTGCCCTGTTGTTGTGACTGCCCACCCTGAACTGCACCTCCACCGCACCCGCCTGACCAAGGCTATGTACAGCGTACTAGAACGTATGCACCGTGCTGGTGGCCCTCCCTTGCATACCCTGACACCTACCCAAGCCCGTGCAGCCTACGAGGTGGGCGCAGGGGTGTTGGAAGTGCCCAAGGCGGCACTGGCACGGGTAGAAGACTTGAGGATTCCGGCGCGCGATGGCTACCCCTTGCCCGCCCGTCTGTATGCGCCCGACACCACCGGCCCAGCCCCCGTGCTGTTGTACCTGCATGGTGGTGGCTTCACCATTGGCAGCATTGCCACCCACGACACCCTGTGCCGCGAGTTGGCCCGCTTGGCCGGTTGCATGGTGGTGTCGTTAGACTACCGTTTGGCCCCAGAACACCGCTTTCCTACCGCCAGCAACGATGCTTGGGATGCTTTGCAATGGTTGGCCCAACATGCCCACACCTTGGGGGCGGATGCCCAGCGCTTGGCTGTGGGGGGCGATAGCGCTGGCGGTACGTTGGCTGCGGCAAATGCGATCATGGCGCGTGATGCGGGTTTGCCGTTGGCGCTGCAACTGTTGTTCTACCCCGGTTGTGCTGCGCACCAAGACACTCCCTCGCACGCCACCTATGCCCGTGGGTTGGTATTAGAAGAACCGGCCATCAGCTGGTTTTTTGCCCATTACGTGCAAACCCGGCAAGAGCGCGAAGACTGGCGTTTTGCGCCCCTCTTGGCCCCAGATGTCGAAGGTGTAGCCCCTGCGTGGATCGGGTTGGCCGAGTGCGATCCATTGGTGGATGAAGGCATTGATTACGCCGACAAATTGCGCTGGGCGGGCGTGTCAGTAGATTTAGAAATCTACCGTGGTGTGACGCATGAATTCATCAAGATGGGCCGTGCCATTCCAGAAGCACGTGCGGCCCATGCCGATGCCGCCCGCGCTCTGCGCCAAGCCTTTTCTTTGAATTCTTTGGAGTAAACATTCATGCTGCCCCAACGTGCTGATTTTCGTTGCCTGCACCGCCAGCGTGTGCGCTGGATTGAAGTCGATAGCCAAAAAATCCTTTCTAGCCCCCATTATTTGGCCTATATCCAAACTGCCATGATGGGTTATTGGCGCGCGCTGGCGCTGCCGTATGAAGCCAGTATGGCCCTGTTAGGTGGCGAGTTGGTGCTCAGAAAGGTTACGCTGGAGTACCACGACTCAGCCCGTTTAGACGATGTGTTGGAGGTGGGGATCCGTTGTGTGCGTGTGGGCAATACATCGGTGCAGCTAGAGGCTGGCATCTTCCGTGGTGAGCGGCTGTTGGCCTCGGGCGAATTGGTGGCGGTGTTTGTTAACCTGTCTAGCCACAGCGCTTGCCCAGTGCCAGCACCCTTGCGTGCCATTATGGAGAGCTTTGAGGCCCGACACCGCATGGCTGAAGTGCGCACCGGCGATTGGGCCGTGCTCGGCCCCGATGCTTTGGCCTTGCGTACCGCCGTTTTTGTGGAAGAACAAGGCATCGACCCAGCGTTAGAGTTAGACGCATACGACCCGCAATCCTTGCACGCGGTGCTCTACAACCGCCTCGGCCAAGCCATTGCCACTGGCCGCTTGTTGCCTGCGCAAGATGGCATGGGCCGCATTGGCCGCTTGGCGGTGCATCGCTCTTTGCGGGGGGCCGATTGGGGGCGTGAACTGCTCTACACCCTGATGGAAGAGGCGCGCAGCCGGGGCGATACCTGTTTAGAGTTGCACGCCCAATGCAGTGCCATGTCGTTCTATGCCCGTGCTGGCTTCATTCCGCGTGGCGCACCCTACGAAGAAGCCGGCATCAGCCACATCACGATGGAGCGCGCCTTACAAAGCACCGCCTTGGGGGCTGGGGATATGACAGCGATTGTCTAGCCCGCACAAAACAAAGGCCAGCACCACTCTGTGTGGGTTCGCTGGCCTTGTTTGAGGGCAGAGGGCAGGCCCCCCTCTGCTGGGGTGATTAGCGCGCGGTGGCCTCTTCCGGCTCTGCCGGTTCGGCCTTGGCAGCCCGCTCCTTTTTCGAGAGGGGTTGGATGTCGAGCTTCACTTCGGACGTTTCTACGCCCTTATCGTCTTTTTTGTGCTCAATGTCCACTGTCAGGCGGCCACCGTCGGTCAGGCGACCAAACAACAATTCGTCGGCCAAGGCGCGGCGAATGGTATCTTGGATCAGGCGCTGCATGGGGCGTGCCCCCATCAGTGGATCAAAGCCCTTCTTAGCCAAGTGCTGGCGCAGCGCATCGGTAAAGGTGACTTCCACCTTTTTCTCGGCCAGTTGGGTTTCGAGTTGCAGCAAGAACTTATCGACCACGCGCAAGATGATTTGTTCATCCAGCGCCTTGAAGCTGACGATGGCATCCAAGCGGTTGCGGAACTCGGGCGTGAACAGGCGCTTAATGTCGGCCATCTCATCGCCCGCTTCGCGCTGGGTGGTAAAGCCAATCGTGGCTTTGTTCATGGTCTCAGCGCCCGCATTGGTCGTCATGATGATGATGACATTGCGGAAGTCGGCCTTGCGCCCGTTGTTGTCCGTCAGGGTGCCGTGATC
>CAYZGT010000061.1:0-7109 GCA_964478155.1 uncultured Simplicispira sp. | reverse complement strand
CACCCAAGCCTTGTGCGCCAATGCCCAAGGCATTGACCTTCTCAAACAGCTCTAGGCGCAGTTTCTCTACGTCGTCCAAGGCAGCACCGCTGGCAGCTTTGGCTTGCAGTTCGTACATGTCCAAGTCGTCCATCAGGCTTTCTTTGGCCAGCAGAGCGGCTTTTTCCATCGTGCCACCAATGCCAATGCCCAACATACCGGGCGGACACCAGCCCGCACCCATCGTCGGCACGGTTTTGAGCACCCAGTCCACCAGGTTGTCGCTGGGGTTCATCATGATCATCTTGGACTTGTTTTCCGAGCCACCACCCTTGGCTGCCACGGTGATGTCTACCTTGTTGCCGGGCACAATCTCGGTGAAGATGACGGCAGGGGTGTTGTCCTTGGTGTTTTTACGCGCAAACAGCGGGTCAGCCACCACACTGGCACGCAGGGTGTTGTCGGGGTGGTTATAGCCACGGCGCACGCCTTCGTTGATGGCATCGTCCAAGCTGCCGGTAAAGCCTTCCCAGCGCACATCCATGCCCACCTTGAGGAACACATTCACGATACCGGTGTCTTGGCAAATCGGGCGCTGGCCGGTGGCGCTCATTTTGCTGTTGGTCAAAATCTGCGCCATCGCATCTTTGGCCGCCGGGCTTTGTTCGCGCTCATAGGCGCGCGCCAAATGTTGGATGTAATCGGTGGGGTGGTAGTAGCTGATGTATTGCAACGCGGCGGCGATGGAATCGATCAGGTCTTGTTGGCGGATGGTGGTGGTACTCATGGGGTCGAGGGGATGTGGTTGTCCATTGTCGAAGTGCTGATTATCCTCTCCTACGGCTTGCATCAGGCTGTCGCACGGTTGCGGTGCGGCTGGCGGTAATATGTGCCCGACGCAGGAGCCAGCCATGAGCATCGAATCTTCCCCTTCTACACGCACCGAATTTGACAACCTTGGCCCGATGAGCGTGCCAGCGCAGCGGCTTTGGGGGGCGCAGACCCAGCGCGCCTTGCGCCACTTTGCTATTTCTGACGAGCGCATGGCACCAGAGTTGTTGCGTGCCTTGGCACAAATCAAGCGTGCTTGTGCCTATGTGAACCACGCCCAAGGACGGCTAGAAGCGGCCAAAGCCACCGCCATCATTGCAGCAGCGGATGAGTTGCTCAACGGTGAGCACGAGGAGGAGTTTCCGCTATCGGTGTGGCAAAGTGGCTCGGGCACGCAAAGCCACATGAACGTGAATGAAGTGTTGGCCAACCGCGCCAGCGAGTTGCTGGGCGGCCCGCGGGGCGAAGGCCGGTGGGTACGCCCTTATGAAGATGTGAACCTAGGCCAAGCCAGCAACGATGTATTTCCCACGGCCATGCACGTTGCGGCGGTCGAGGTGTTATTGCGCCGCTTGTTGCCCGCGCTGCAAACCCTGCGCGCTACCCTGACGGACAAATCGCAAGCCTTTGCCGATGTGGTCAAGCTCGGGCGCACCCATTTGCAAGATGCCGCACCTTTGAGCTTGGGCCAAGAAATTTCTGGCTGGGCCGCACAATTGCGCCAAGCCGAGCAGCATGTGCGTGATGCCCTGCCGCACCTGTGCGAGCTGGCGCTGGGGGGAACGGCTGTCGGCACCGGCTTGCACGCGCTGCCCGATTTTGCCCCTTTGGTGGCGCAAGAGTTGGCCGATTTAACCGGCTTGCCTTTGGTCACCGCACCGAACAAGTTTGAAGCCTTGGCGACGTGCGATGCCTTAGTGCATGCCCACGGAGCGCTCAAAACTTTGGCTGCTAGCTTGCTGAAAATCGCTAACGATATCCGTTGGATGGCCAGCGGCCCGCGCGGTGGTTTGGCCGAAATCAGTATCCCTGAAAATGAATCGGGTGCTTTCATCTTGCCCGGCAAGGCCAACCCGACGCAATGCGAAGCCTTGATGATGTTGTGTTGTCAGGTGTTGGGTAACGATGTCGCCGTGAATATGGGCGGGGCTTCGGGCAATTTCCAGTTGAATGTGTTCCGGCCCGTGATCATTCACAACTTTTTGCAAAGCGTGCGCCTGTTGGCCGATGGCATGCAAAGTTTCCATGACCATTGCGTGGTCGCCATGGAACCTCGGCGCGCACACTTGGCCGAGGTGTTAGAGCGCTCCTTGGTGTTGGTGGCAGCCCTCAATCCCCATTTGGGCGAAGAAAAAGTGGCCGAAATTGCCCGCAAGGCCTATACCGAGCGCATCACCTTGCGCCAAGCGGGCATCGCTTTGGGCTATGTCAGTGCAGAACAATTTGATGCTTGGGTACAACCGGCCCAATTGGCCGGATTGGGCTAAAGCCATGCAGACCATCGCAGGGGCGGCCCTTTGTGGGCTATATTCGCAAAAATACCAGTAACCCGTTGATTGGGCATCCGACACATCATGAAAGTCAGTGACATCCTGCGCGTAAAGGGCAATACCCTCTACACCGTTGATCCTTCCCGCCCCTTGGCCGAGGCTGTGCAAATTATGTCAGAGCATGACATTGGTTCTCTCGTGGTGATGGAGCATGGCGACTTGGTCGGTATGCTCACCTTCCGCGAAATCATCCAAAGTTTGGTCAAGAACGATGGCAGCGTCGGCACTTTGCGGGTGCGTAGCGCGATGGACGATGCCCCCCTGACCTGCACCACCGAAACTGACATGGATGAAGTGCGGCGCATGATGCTAGACCGCCACGCCCGTTATATGCCGGTGATGGACAGCCGCATGCTGATGGGTGTGATCAGCTTTTACGACGTGGCCAAAGCCGTGGTAGACAGCCAGAACTTTGAAAACCAAATGCTCAAAGCCTACATTCGGGATTGGCCCGATGAGGAAAAAGAGTCGGCAGCTTAAACGCACTGCCTGCGCTGCTGGGGCCGCTCTGGGATAATCCAGCCCCATGAGCGGCAATACCTTTGGAACCCTTTTTACCGTCACCAACTTTGGTGAATCCCACGGCCCGGCCATTGGCTGCGTGATCGATGGCTGTCCACCCGGCATGGCCCTGAGCGAGGCCGACATTCAGGCCGACCTCGATCGCCGCCGCCCCGGCACCAGCCGCCATGTGACCCAGCGCAACGAGCCCGATGCAGTCGAGATTCTGTCGGGGGTCTATCAGGGCTATACCACCGGCACGCCGATTGCCTTGCTGATTCGCAACACCGACCAGCGCAGCAAAGACTACGGCGATATTTTGCAAACCTTCCGCCCCGGCCATGCCGATTACACCTACTGGCACAAATACGGCCTGCGTGATCCGCGTGGCGGTGGGCGCTCTTCTGCCCGCCTGACAGCGCCCACGGTGGCGGCTGGTGCGGTGGCCAAAAAATGGCTGGCCGAAAAATTTGGTACCCAGTTTCGGGCCTGCATGACGCAATTGGGCGAATTGCCGATTCCATTTGAGGATTGGGCGCATGTGCCGAACAATCCTTTCTTTGCCCCGCTGGCCGATGTCACCGCTTATGAGAATTACATGGATGCCCTGCGTAAAGCGGGTGATTCCTGTGGCGCGCGTATTCGGGTGCAGGCTACAGGTGTGCCCATCGGTTTGGGCGAACCGCTGTATGACAAGCTCGATGCCGATATCGCCTATGCCATGATGGGCCTGAATGCTGTCAAAGGGGTGGAAATTGGTGCTGGTTTTGCCAGCGTGGCCCAGCGTGGCACGGTGCATGGTGATTCGCTTACCCCCGAGGGCTTTGCCAGCAACCATGCTGGCGGTGTTTTGGGTGGCATTAGCACCGGGCAAGACATTGAGGTGTCCATTGCCATCAAGCCCACCAGTTCTATCCTCAGCCCGCGGGACTCGATCAACATCCACGGCCAGCCAGTAGAAGTCATCACCAAAGGCCGCCATGACCCTTGCGTAGGCATCCGCGCCGCCCCGATTGCCGAGGCCCTGTTGGCCTTGGTATTGATGGACCACGCCTTGCGCCACCGTGCCCAATGCGCTGACGTGGTGCAGGCCGTGCCACCGATTCCGGCAGCGGTATAAAAACCATGCGCTGGCACCAGACGGCTCTGTGGGGTTGGCTGGCGCTGGCCGGTTGTGCCCACCACACAACCCCGCCACCACCGCTAGAAATTGCCCTGTTGGCCTTCAATGATTTGCACGGCCAGTTGGAGCCGCCGCGCCAGTCGATTACCTTGCCGAGCGCACAGGGGCCGCTGGTGGTGCCTGCTGGTGGCATGGCGTATTTGGCTGGCACGCTGCAGGCACTGAAAGCACGTACACCGCACCATGCGGTGGTGTCGGCAGGCGATTCGGTGAGTGCTTCGCCCATGGTGTCGGCGCTGTTTTTGGATGAGCCAACCATTGAGGCGCTGAACCAAATGCACATCGATGCCAGTGCTGTGGGCAACCACGAGTTAGACCGGGGCTGGAACGAGCTGCTGCGGCTGCAACACGGTGATTGTGTGCGCTACACCGCGCGCCAGCCTTGTCAACTGAGCCCGCAGTTTGCTGGGGCCAATTTTCCGTTTTTGGCCGCCAATATCGTGCCGCAGGACGGCCAAGCCCCGTTGCCCGCTACGGCATTGAAACGCTTTACGCACCACGGGCACACCGTTACGCTGGGCTTGATCGGTGTTACCTTGCAGTCTGCCCCCAAGGTGGTAGCGCCGGATGGGGTGCGTGGGCTGCATTTTGCCGATGAGGCCGATACGGCCAATGCCCAAGCGGCCCGTTTGCGTGCCGAAGGGGCCGATATCGTGGTGCTGGCCTTGCACCAAGGTGGCCGCACCAGCGCACCCATCACCGACACCGGTTGCGCTGGCTTGAGTGGCGATATCGTGCCCATTTTGCAACGCCTCAGTCCTGCCATTGACGTGGTGCTGTCCGGGCATACGCACCAAGCCTATGTGTGTGACTATGCCAGTATCCAAGCAGATAAACCGTTTCTGCTTACCAGTGCGGGTGCTTATGGTTTGCTCGTCACCGACATCACGCTACGCTGGGATGTGAGCGCACGGCGTTTACTGAGCAAAAGCGCGCGCAATGTGGTGGTACAAAACAGTGGTTACCAAAGTGGTGCAGCGTGGGTGGCCCCTTCGCCCCACTATCCATCTTATGTGCCCGATGTGGGCGTGCAGGCAGTGCTAGAGCGCTACCGGGCCGCTGCTGCTCCGCTGATAGACAAGCCCGTTGGTCGTTTGTCGGCAGCGGTGACGCGCCAACCGGTTGCTTCAGGTGAAAGTGCTTTGGGCAATTTGGTGGCCGATGCCCAACTGTGGGCCACACAGGCTGCTGAAGCTGGCGGGGCGCAAATTTCTTTCATGCATGCAGGGGGCTTGCGTGCCGATTTGCTGCCCGATGCCCAAGGGCAGGTGCGTTACGGCCAGTTGTTTGCAGTGCAGCCGTTTGGCAACCATTTGGTGGTGCAAACGTTGACCGGGGCCCAGATTCGCGCTTTGTTAGAACAACAGTGGGCCGCGCCAATGGCAGCCTCGCAGCGCAGCCGGGTGCTGTCGGTGTCGCAGGGGTTTAGCTATGCTTACGATTTGAGTCAGCCACCCGGCAAGCGCATTAGGGCGATGACCTTGCACGGCCAAGCCTTAGAGGATGCAGCCGATTACCGCGTGGTGGTTAGTAGTTTCTTGGCCCAAGGGGGCGACCGCTATACGGTGTTGGCCCAAGGGCGCGAAGTGCTGGGCGGTAGGTTGGATGTGGATGCCTTAGAAGGCTATTTTCAGGTACAAGGCCAAGTCTTGCCTCCGGCACCGGAGCGTATTCAGCGCTTGGATGCACCGTCACCAAAGTAGCCAGACGGGTCGGATGGCGGCTTATTGCCGCACCTCGTCCACCAGCAGCTTGAATTCATCAATGTCTTCAAAACTGCGATAGACGCTGGCGTAGCGGATGTAGGCCACTTGGTCTAGCTTTTTCAGTTCGCGCATCACCAGCTCACCAATGTGACTCGACGGCACTTCGCGCTGGGCCAAATTGAGCAAGGTCTCTTCGATGCCCTCAATGGCGGTATCGATTTGGGCCGTACTGACGGGGCGTTTGCGCAGTGCAATCCGAAACGAGCCTAAAAGCTTAGAGCGGGCGTAATCGGTACGGCGGCCATCTTTTTTCACCACCACCGGAAAGCTCACTTCGGGGCGTTCGTAGGTGGTGAAACGTTTTTCGCAGGCACTACAACGGCGGCGGCGGCGCACCACGTCCCCTTCTTCAGACACCCGCGTTTCGACAACTTGCGTTTCTTGGTGGCTGCAGAAGGGGCATTTCATGGTGCAAACCGTGCTGCTTAACGGTACACCGGGAAGCGGGCCGTCAGCGCGGCCACCTTGGCACGCACAGCCGCCAAGTTCGCTTCATCAGTGGGGTTGTCCAGCACATCGGCCACCAAGTTGGCGGTCAGGCGGGCTTCTTCTTCCTTAAAACCACGGGTGGTCATGGCAGGAGTGCCCACGCGAATACCGCTGGTCACCATCGGCTTTTCTGGGTCGTTGGGGATGCTGTTTTTGTTGATGGTGATGTGGGCAGCACCCAAGGCGGCTTCGGCCACCTTGCCGGTGATGCCCTTGGCGCGCAAATCGACCAACATGACGTGGCTTTCGGTGCGGCCCGAGACGATACGCAAACCGCGTGCCGTCAGGGTTTCGGCCATCACTTGGGCGTTCTTCACCACTTGTTCTTGGTAGGCCTTGAACTCAGGGGTCAGGGCTTCCTTGAAGGCCACGGCCTTGGCCGCAATCACGTGCATCAGTGGGCCGCCTTGCAGGCCGGGGAAGATGGCGCTGTTGAGGGCTTTTTCGTGCTCGGCCTTCATCAGAATCACACCACCGCGCGGGCCGCGCAGGCTCTTGTGCGTGGTCGAGGTCACGACATCGGCAAACGGCACGGGGTTGGGGTAGACACCGGCAGCAATCAAACCAGCGTAGTGGGCCATGTCCACCCACAAAATGGCACCGATTTCTTTGGCGATTTTGGCAAAACGCTCAAAATCGATGCGCAGGGCGTAGGCCGAAGCACCAGCGATGATGATGCGGGGCTTGTGCTCACGCGCCAAGGCTTCCATCTTGTCGTAGTCAATCGCTTCTTCGGCATTCAGGCCGTAAGAGACCACGTTGAACCACTTGCCCGACATGTTCAGCGGCATGCCGTGCGTCAGGTGGCCG
>CAYZGT010000060.1:0-7818 GCA_964478155.1 uncultured Simplicispira sp. | reverse complement strand
ACCGAGATGGCCTTGCCGTCGTAGAACACCACTTCCACGGCCATGCCGTCTTCCAAGTAGTTCAGTGCATCGCCCATGTTTTCGGCTTCCACTTCGTACTGGTTGTAGTCTGCATCCATGCAAACGTACATCGGGTCAGCAAAGTAAGAGTAGGTGCACTCTTTTTTGTCCAAAATCACGTTGTCGATTTTGTCGTCGGCCTTGAACACCACTTCGGTACCGATGTTGCCCAGCAGGCCCTTGAGCTTCATACGCACGGTGGCAGCACCACGGCCACCACGGGCGTATTCGGTCTTCAAAACGATCATGGGGTCTTTGCCGTGCATGATGACGTTGCCGGCGCGGATTTCTTGTGCGATTTTCATAGCAGATTTGCAGAGGTTGGGGCCGCGCAGAACAGGTAGAACAGGTTTGGCGGCAAAGGTGCGCGGTGCTGGGTACAACCACGTAGCCAGCCCGATTGCGCGAAACCGAACATTTTAACGTGGCCCTTGGCAAAAACCTAGTAGCTGACTCAACAAATCTGCTTGCTGCAGCAGTCGGGCCCGTGCTGCTTGCACGCAATCAGCCCATGCCTGCAGCGTAGTCGGGGTTAATTCTGGCAAGGGGGCATCGATCAGGCCATTCCACACCGCATGAAACTGGCACAGCGAAGCTGGGGCTTGCAACCAATCTAAAAAGGCATGCAATTTGGCATGGTGGGCCTCATCCTCTTGGGGATAAATCTGCCACACCAAGGGCTGCCCCGCCCACAGCGCACGCACCAAAGAGTCTTCGCCACGCACCAAATTCAGGTCACAGGCCCACAGCAGTTCATCAAACGCTGGCTGTGGCACGGGGTGCAATGGGGTGATAGTGAGCTGCTGCAGCGTACAGGGCAAGGTCACTTCAGGCCAAACCGCCTGCACCGCGGCATGGGCACGTCCGGGGGTCACCAGCAGGTGTGTCGGGCTTTGCGCCTGTTGGCACTGCGCCAACAAGGCGGGCAAGCCCGCCGGTTCATAGCAAAACAGGCTGATCCAGCGCGCATCCGGAGCCAAACCTTGTGTGGGTGTGTGGGATTGTCGCCAAGCCGCTCGGTCAAACCCGGTTTGGCGCTCCAGCAAATCTGGCTCACGCAATAAGCCACCGGTGGCCGGGGTAAAGCCGGGGTAAAAAAACCACTTCGTCCAGCCTTGGGCCGGGCCTTGCAACACCGGCGAGGGCAAACGGTGGCAGCGCTCCACATAACCCTCGGCAGACAGGTATTCCAAATTGGTCCACACCGGCGGCTGGAGGCCTAATTGTTGCACTTGGGCTACCGTAGCCGCCAAGAAGTCCTCCGGAGGCTCACAACCAAAAGCCTCTACCAACACCGCGCTAGGGGCATCTTCGGGCCGCAAGGCACTGCCCCAAGCACGCACTTGTACGCCAAGGTAACCTTGCGGAGCCATCCACGCCAAAGCGCTGGCATCGTCCGTCCACAAACGCACCGCATGACCGCGCCCGGCCAGATCACGCGCTAAGCGCCAACAAACACCGATGTCACCAAAGTTATCGATGACCTGACAAAAAATATCCCATTGCATTGGCTGCACTGCTCCTTGGTGGCCGATTGTCGCTGTGCTTGCAGTTCACAATAGGGGCCATGTCCGATGATGTTGTTGCAGCAGTGCATTCACCCGAATTGCTGGCCCAAGTAGCGGCTCTACCCGCCTTGCCCGGCGTTTACCGTTATTTCGATGCCCAAGGCCAATTGCTCTATGTGGGCAAGGCCCTGCACCTCAAGCGCCGGGTGAGCAGTTATTTTCAAAAAAATCTGGCTGGCACCCGCATCGGCCACATGGTGGGCCAAATTGCCCGGCTAGAAACCACGGTGGTGCGCTCCGAGGCCGAGGCACTGCTGCTCGAAAACAACCTCATCAAAACTTTGCAGCCGCGCTACAACATTTTGTTCCGCGACGACAAAAGCTACCCCTACTTGCAATTGACCGGCGTGGCCGGTAAAGACGGCCAAGGCCCAGCCCCGTGGCAGCAGTTTGCCCGGTTGGCTTACTACCGGGGCGCAGTCAACCAGCAACACCGCTATTTTGGCCCCTACCCCAGCGCTTGGGCCGTCAAAGAGAGTATCGAACTCTTGCAAAAGGTGTTTCGACTGCGCACCTGTGAAGACAGCGTTTTCAAGAACCGCTCCCGTCCCTGTCTACTGTTTCAAATTCGCCGTTGCAGTGGCCCCTGCGTGGGCCATATCAGCCCAGAAGATTACGCCCAAGACGTGGCCGATGCCCAAGCCCTACTGCGCGGCGAAACCAACACCGTATTGGCCCAGTTGCAACAACGCATGTTGGCACACGCGGAGCAGTTGGAATTCGAGCTGGCCGCCGAAGTGCGCAACCAAATCAGTGCCTTGTCGCAAGTGCTGCAGCAACAAGCTGTCGCTACCCTGGATGATCGGGACGTGGACATTCTGGCAGTGCGCGTGCAGGGTGGACGCGCCTGCGTCAACTTGGCCATGGTGCGCGGGGGCCGACATTTGGGCGATCGGGCTTATTTTCCAGTCCAGGTGCAGGATGCCCATGCCTTAGAGCTACCCGCAGAAGAAGCACCACCAGCATTGCCGACAGATGCCAACGCGGCATCCCAAGTGTTGCATGCTTTTATCGCCCAACATTATTTGGGTGTGCCCGTACCACCCGTGCTAGTGTTACCACTGCCTATCGCGGCACCCTTGTTGCAATTGTTGTCCGAACAAGGCGACCAGCGGGTGCATGCAGTACACCAACCGCGTGGCTTGCGCCGTACTTGGCTCGATATGGCCCAACAAAATGCCGAATTGCAACTGGCCCGCTTGCTGGCCGAAGAAGGCTCACAACAAGCACGCACCCGCGCCCTGGCCCAGATATTGGATTTGGCCCTAGACGATTTGGCCCAATTACGCATCGAATGCTTTGACATCTCCCACACAGCCGGCGAAGCCACCCAAGCCTCGTGTGTCGTGTTTACGGGCCACCAAATGCAGCCCAGCCAGTACCGGCGCTACAAAATTGACGGCATCACCGGCGGCGACGACTATGCCGCCATGCGCCAAGTGCTGACACGCCGCTACAGTCAGCTGCTACAGGCAGAAGCCGAAAGCCGTGCGCGTTTACCCGATTTGGTACTGGTGGATGGCGGGCTAGGCCAAGTGAATGTCGCCCGTGCTGTGTTTGACGAACTGGGGCTAGAGCTGTCGCGCATCGTCGGGGTAGAAAAAGGCGAAGGGCGCAAAGTGGGGCTCGAAGAACTGGTGTTTGCCGATGGCCGCCCCAAGCTCACCTTGCCTGCCGATTCTGCTGCACTGCTGCTGGTGGCTCAGATTCGTGACGAAGCCCATCGCTTTGCCATTACAGGCATGCGTGCGGCACGGGCCAAGGTGCGTACTGGCCGTAGTCGCTTAGAAGATATTAGCGGTATTGGCCCCAAAAAACGGGCACGGCTATTGCAACGCTTTGGTGGTGTGCGCGGTGTAGCTGCGGCCAGCGTGCAAGATTTAGCCACGGTAGAGGGCATTTCCCCCGCCTTGGCCGAGACGATTTACCACGCTTTGCGCTGAGAGCCGCAATAGCCCGGCCTAGGCATGCCACAATCGCGCCATGTTTTGGACGATTCCGACCCTCATGACTTGGACGCGCATTGTCGCGATCCCCTTGATAGTGGGGGTGTTTTATGCACCGCTAGACCTGACAACCCGCAACCTGCTCGCAACGGTCATGTTTGTACTGTTTGCCGCTACCGATTGGCTCGACGGCTACTTGGCGCGCAAACTCAACCAAACGTCTTCCTTCGGTGCTTTCTTAGACCCGGTAGCCGATAAGTTTTTGGTTTGTGCCTCGTTGCTGGTGCTGGTGCATTTGCAGCGCACCGACGTGTTTGTCGCCCTGATTATCATTGGGCGCGAAATTGCCATTTCCGCCCTGCGCGAATGGATGGCGCAAATTGGTGCCAGCAAAAGCGTGGCCGTCCACATGCTCGGCAAAATCAAAACTACCGTGCAGATGGTGGCGATTCCATTTTTACTCTACGATGGTCGCTTGCTAAACCTGATCGACACTGGCGTGTGGGGCATGTGGTTGATTTGGCTCTCTGCCGTGCTCACCGTATGGTCAATGGTCTATTACCTGCAAAAAGCCCTGCCCGAAATTCGGGCAAGGGTGCAATAAACCCCTTCAATGGCAGGCCGATTGGTTATTCACGATGCGCTTGAGCGCATCGGTACTCAAAATGCGTACATGGCGCTGACGCACTTCCACAATCCCGTCTTCGACAAATTTAGAGAAAGTGCGGCTTACCGTTTCCAACTTCAAACCCAAATAACTGCCAATTTCTTCGCGTGTCATGCGCAGCACCAATTCCGACTGCGAAAACCCGCGCGCATGCAGACGCTGTACCAAATTCAGCAAAAAAGCCGCCAAGCGTTCTTCGGCCCGCATGCTGCCTAACAACAACATCACCCCATGCTCGCGCACAATTTCACGGCTCATGATTTTGTGCACATGGCTTTGTAAAGCGGTGACTTCGCGCGATAACTCCTCAATACGGTCAAATGGCATCACGCACACCTCGGCATCTTCTAAGGCCACCGCGTCGCAGGTGTGCCGGTCATGCACGATGCCATCCAAACCAATCACTTCACCCGCCATCTGAAAACCCGTCACTTGGTCGCGCCCATCTTCCGTCACCACACAGGTCTTAAAAAACCCCGTGCGAATCGCATACAAAGAAGTAAACGCCTCCCCATTGCGAAACAAGGTGCCACCACGCTTGATTTTGCGCCGGGTTGCCACCACCTCGTCAATGCGCTGGATTTGCTCCTCACTTAAACCAACCGGCATACAAAGCTCGCGCAAATTGCAGTTGGAGCAGGCGACTTTGATGGTGTGTGGGTTCATGGTAACTCGGGGCGACGGTAGCAAATAAAGCCCCCCCACCGCGATGGACAGTGGAGGATATGGTCAAATTATCGCCCATTCGCTACTGCCGTCGATACAGCGCCCTTTTGCGGCCTGCCCTTGATAGATGTCAACGCCCACCCGCGCCATTTACGGCACAGTGGCTTGGCACCTGAGGAATTTTCCATGAGCCTTGTTTCCCCCGAATTGTTAACCCGGTTTGATGTGCCCGGACCGCGTTACACCTCCTATCCCACGGCAGATCGCTTTGTCGAGGCGTTTGGAGAACACGACTATGTGTTGGCGCTGCAACAACGCAGCGTAGGCACTTCGGCCAAGGCCCTACCGCTCTCGCTGTACGTCCATATTCCTTTTTGCGAATCACTGTGCTACTACTGTGCTTGCAACAAAATCATCACCCGCCATCACGACCGGGCCGATGTCTATTTGCGCTACCTTGGCCGTGAGATCGAGCTGCACACGGCCCACTGTGGTAAAGGTCAAGTGGTCAGCCAACTGCACTTGGGCGGAGGTTCGCCCACCTTTTTATCCGACGATGGCCTGCGCGAATTGATGGCCATGTTGCGCAACCACTTTACCTTGGCTCCCGATGGTGAATACTCGATCGAAATCGACCCGCGCACGGTCGATGCCAAGCGATTGGCCTTGTTGGCCGAGCTGGGCTTCAACCGCCTCAGTTTTGGGGTACAAGATTTCGACCCTGAAGTACAAAAGGCCGTGCATCGCATTCAGCCGGCAGAACAAGTGTTTGCCCTGGTGGCTGCCGCCCGAGAAATCGGCTTCGCCTCGATCAATGTTGATTTAATCTACGGCCTACCACGCCAAACCCCGGCCTCCTTTGAACGCACTTTGGCCCAAGTGGCCCAACTGCGCCCCGACCGCATCGCCCTGTATGCCTATGCCCACCTGCCTGAGCGCTTCAAACCACAACGGCGCATTGTCTGGGCCGAATTGCCTATGGCCTCGGCCAAAGTTGGCATGCTGGCCCGCGCACTAGAGTCTTTCAGCGAGGCCGGTTACGTCTATGTGGGCATGGATCACTTTGCCTTGCCCGACGACGCTTTGGCTGTGGCCAAACGCCAAGGCCGACTACACCGTAATTTTCAGGGCTACAGCACCCAGCCAGACTGCGATTTGATTGCGCTAGGGGTCTCAGCGATTGGCCGTGTCGGTGCCACTTACAGCCAAAACGCCAAAACTTTAGACGAGTATTACGATCACCTCAACCAAAACCGCTTGCCGATTGTGCGCGGCCTAGCCCTAACACGCGACGATTTGGTGCGCCGTGCCGTCATCATGGCACTGATGTGCCAAGGTGAATTGCTGTTTGAACCTTTAGAAAGCGCTTGGCTGATTGATTTCCGCCAATACTTTGCCACTGAACTCGAACAATTACAAGAAATGGCCGGGCAAGGGCTGGTCATCTTCCATGCCGATGGCGTGCAAGTGACCGACATGGGTTGGTACTTTGTACGCGGCATTGCCATGACTTTTGATCGGTATTTACAAGCCGACCGGAACCGCACCCGATTTTCGCGCATCATCTAGGCATGATGCTTCTTTCTGTGGCTTGGACAGCCTTACTCATGGGACTGGTCGGTGGCCCGCATTGTTTAGCGATGTGTGCAGCCCCTTGTGGGGTAGTGGTAGGGCAAGGACGGCAGCGTCTATGGGCCTACCATGTAGGGCGTTTATTGGGCTATGCCAGCATTGGTGCTTTGGCGGCTGTGGCCATGCAAAGCTTGGCTTGGCTCACCGTACAAACCGCTGCCCTGCGCCCCGCATGGACTATGCTGCATGTAGGGGTGCTCGCATGGGGCTTGATGATGGTATTGTTAGCGCGCCAACCAGCTTGGGTTGAAAATGCGGGGCGCAGCCTTTGGCAAAAGGTACGCCCCATAGTAGAAAAACCCGGTGGCATTTTTATCACCGGGTTTGTGTGGTCACTGATGCCTTGTGGTTTGCTGTATTCGGCACTGTTAGTGGCCTCGCTCAGTGGCAATGCCTTGTCCGGAGCCATCACTATGGCCTTGTTTGCACTGGGCAGTGGCCTGTGGTTGCTGGCCGGGCCGTGGCTGTGGCAGCACTTGCGGCAACGACTACAGCTACACGGCCAACATGGCACCCGCCTAGCGGGTGTTTTGCTGTGTGGTGTCGCTCTATGGGCGCTATGGCTTGATGCCACCCACGGGCCAGAGCTGTGGTGCAGTTAAACCGAAGAATCCAGCCAACGCCGTTTTTTAAAGGCTACTTTGGGTGATGTCGGGTTCAAATTAGCTGGACGCAAACAGCCCACTGGCAAAGTCCAAACCTCTTGGGATGGCTTTTCTGCTGGACTAGGCAGCATCCACTCTGCAGGTATGCCGATCTGCACATACGGCACATCAGCGGTTTGTTGAACTGCCGGTTCAGACTTCTCTACTGCTTGTGATGCGCCAAACACCGGCGCATGCTCCAGAAATCCTACTTGGCGCAACAGCTCAATTTGCTCAGAGGGAATGGTCTCAAGTGCAGTAGCCATCCGAAAACGCCAATTACTGCACCAATAGCCCAAAGGTAAGCCATCTTCTCGGTGCTCAAGCGGCACCTGAGCATGGCCCTCACGGGCAACAAATTGCTGCAACAAAGGCAGGCGGGTATGAAAATGGCTCAGAGCCGTGACAGACGGAATAGATTTTCCTTGCGACATAAGTTTGTGATGTAACAACTAAGTCCGAGACTAAACTGCGGAACTGATGTTGATGATCAGGTCACGGTGCATAGCTAAAGTTCCGGCACATTGCATCTTTTCCCCAAAAGCGAAACCCCTCTAACCTTGGTAGGCTAGAGGGGTGAGCTTGGTGTAATGAGCCTGACGATGACCTACTTTCACACGGGAACCCGCACTATC
>CAYZGT010000059.1:0-7841 GCA_964478155.1 uncultured Simplicispira sp. | reverse complement strand
ACTTGGTGCCGGAGAGATGAATCGAACACCCGACCTTCTCATTACGAATGAGCTGCTCTACCGACTGAGCTACACCGGCGAAGCGGGAATTATACCGACTGGTGGTAACTGGTCACGCGCTCAACTTCGTTCTTGGAACCCAGAATTACGCTCACGCGCTCGTGCAGATGCGTAGGTTGGACGTCCAAAATTCGCTGGCGGCCATTGGTGGCAGCACCGCCGGCTTGCTCGACCAGCCAGCCCATCGGGTTGGCCTCATACATCAGGCGCAGCTTGCCGGGTTTGTTCGGCTCACGCTTGTCCCAAGGGTACATGAACACGCCACCACGGGTCATGATGCGGTGTACGTCGGCCACCATGCTGGCAATCCAGCGCATATTGAAGTCTTTGCCGCGTGGGCCTTCTTTCCCCTGTAGGCATTCGTCAATGTAGCGGCGCACCGGTTCATCCCAGTGGCGCATATTGCTCATGTTGATGGCAAATTCTTTCGTGTCTTCGGGGATGCGCACTTTTTCTTGTGTGAGCACGAAAGAGCCTTGCTCACGGTCGAGGGTGAACATGGCCACGCCATCGCCCACGGTGAGCACCAAGGTGGTTTGTGGGCCATAGACACAATAGCCCGCTGCTACTTGCTGGTAGCCTGGTTGCAGGAAGTCTTTTTCTTCTACGCCCCGGTCACCTTCGGGCTTTTTCAGTACGCTGAAAATCGTACCGATGCTGACGTTGACATCAATGTTGCTGGAGCCATCCAAGGGATCAAACAGCAGCAGGTATTCACCTTGTGGGTAGCGATTAGGCACCACGTAGATGCCGTCCATTTCTTCCGAGGCCATGGCGGCCAAGTGGCCACCCCACTCATTGGCCTCAATCAGTACCTCGTTGGCGATGATGTCGAGCTTTTTCTGCACCTCGCCTTGCACGTTTTCGCTGTCGGCGCTACCCAGCACACCACCGAGTGCGCCTTTATTCACCGCTTGGCTGATGCTCTTGCAGGCGCGGGCAACCACTTCGAGCAGCAGGCGCAATTGCGAGGGGATCAGGCCATCCACGCGCTGTTGTTCGACCAGATAGCGGGTCAGGCTAATTCGTTTTGCCATAGGTTCTCTCCTTATTCTTCGGCTAAGGCGCGGGTAACGACCTCGCGCACGTCGTTGCTCAAATCGGGCCGGGCAGCTACGCGGGCAATGGCCTCGCGCGCGCTGCTGCGCCAAGGCTCGGCCAACTTTTTCCAGCGATCCAGGGCGCGGGCCAAGCGGGCGGCGACTTGGGGGTTGATCGCATCCAACTCCAACACCCGTTCACTCCAGAACACATAACCGGCGGCATCGGCGCGGTGGAAGGCTCCGGGGTTGGCATTGCAGTAGCTAAAAATCAGGCTGCGGGCGCGGTTCGGGTTCTTGATGGTGAAATCAGGGTGTGCCATCAGTTGTTTGACCAGCGGCAGCACATGCCCGGCCCGGTCGCTGGCCCCGGCTTGCAGCGCAAACCATTTGTCCAGCACCAATGGGTCGTCTTTGAACCAGTTGTGGAAGCGCTCTAATGCTGGCGCTGCCAGCGTATGCCCACAAGCTACCAAAGCGGCCAAGGCATTAAAGCGGTCGGTCATATTGCCAGCGTCTTTAAAGCGTTGTAGGGCTTTGCCCGGCCAGACGGGGTTATCGCTGTGCTGTGCCGCTAAGCAGAGCATGTTCAGGGCCAAACCCGCCAAGGCACGCCGTCCAGCTGAGGTAGCATCGGGGCGGTAAGCACCACCAGCTTGGTGTGCTTCGTAGGCCGATTGCCAATCGGCATGCAGCGCCAAGGCCAATTGCAGGCGCATGGCTTCACGCACCGTGTGGATACGCTGCGGATCGACCACCTCCAGTTGCTCGGCCATGTAGGTCTCGGAGGGCAGTGTTAGCACCAACTCTTTGAATGCTGCATCAAGATGGGGGTCGTGTAGCACGTGGCGTAGTGCTTGCAACAGGGCTTCGTCCAAGATGGCGGCATCATGGCTCGCAGCAGCGGCCTGGATGGCTTGTAGGGCGCGGCGCAAGATCAAGCGTTGTCCAGCTTCCCAGCGGTTAAACGCATCTGGGTCGTGGGCCAGCAAGGTGAGCAATTCGGCATCGCTGTAATCCACTTCCAGCACTACGGGGGCGCTAAAGCCACGCAGCAGTGAGGGCACCGGGGCTTGCGCCACGTTGACGAAAGTCCATTGCTGTTCGGCTTGGTGCAGCACTACCGTACGGCTGTTGCCGTTGGCAGCTGCTTCACCTTCCAATTGCAAGGCCAGTGCCTGACCTGCGTGGTTGAGCAATCCCAATTCCACTGGAATGACAAACGGCTCTTTGTTTGGCTGTCCCGGTGTAGCCGGGCAGCTTTGGCGCAGCGTCAGGGTGTAGCGCTGTGATTCGGCATCGTACACGCCGCTGGCTTGCACCCGTGGTGTACCCGCTTGGCTGTACCAGCGCTTGAACTGTTCCAACTGCAATGCCAGTGCGCTGCTGGGGTTGGCATCGGCAATGGCTTGGGCAAAATCATCGCAAGTCACGGCTTGGCCGTCGTGGCGGGCAAAGTACAGCTTCATGCCTTGGGCAAAGCCATCTCGGCCGACCAAGTTGTGCATCATGCGTACGACTTCTGCACCTTTTTCGTAGATCGTGAGGGTGTAGAAGTTGTTGATTTCGATATAACTGTCCGGGCGTACTGGGTGCGCCATCGGGCCAGCGTCTTCGGGAAACTGTGCGCTGCGCAATACGCGCACATCTTCAATCCGTTTCACAGCACGAGCGGAGGGGCTACCCGCCATGTCCATACTGAACTCTTGATCCCGGAAGACCGTCAGCCCCTCTTTGAGCGAGAGTTGGAACCAATCGCGGCAGGTGATGCGGTTGCCGGTCCAGTTGTGGAAGTATTCATGCCCGACCACGGCTTCGATGTTGGCAAAGTCGGTATCGGTGGCAGTGGCTTCGCTGGCTAGCACATACTTGGTGTTGAAGATGTTCAGACCCTTGTTTTCCATCGCGCCCATGTTGAAGTCGCTGGTAGCAACAATCATGAAGCGTTCCAAATCCAAGGGCAGACCAAAGCGGGCCTCGTCCCAAGCCACGCTGGCCATAAGCGAGTTCATGGCATGTTCGGTTTTACCCAAGTCGCCGGGGCGCACATAGACTTCCAACAGATGCTCTGTGCCCGAGCGCGACAGAATGCGCTGCTGGCGTGCCACCAACTTACCGGCCACCAGAGCAAACAGATAGCAGGGCTTTTTGTGCGGGTCGTGCCACTTGGCAAAGTGACGACCCCCTTCCAAGTCGCCTTGCTCTACCAAGTTGCCGTTGGACAGCAACACTGGGTAGCTTGCCTTGTCGGCACGCAGTGTCACGGTGTAGCTGGCCATGACATCGGGGCGATCTAGGAAATAGGTGATGCGCCGAAAGCCTTCGGCTTCGCACTGGGTAAAGAAAGTGCCCTGACTGACGTACAGTCCCATGAGTTGGGTGTTTTTGTCGGGCGCGCAGGTGGTAAAAATCTCTAAATCGAACGGCTCTGGCCCTTCGGGGAGGTTTTCGAGTACCAACTGGCTGCCGTCCATTTTGAACGAGGTGCCAGCCCCATTCACCAACACGCGCGACAAATTGAGCTCTTCACCATCGAGACGCAATGCTTGGGTCGCTACCTCGGGGTTGCGGCGCAGGCGCATTTTGTTCAGCACCCGGGTTTTGGCGGGGTCGAGGTCGAAAGTCAGCTCTACCGTGTCAATCCACCATGCCGGAGGCTGGTAGTCGCTGCGGTGGGTGGCCTTGGGTTGGCCCTGTCCGTCAGGCATAAGCAACATGGTTTTCCTTAAACGCCCTGTTTGAGCGATGCTTCGATGAATGCGTCGAGATCGCCGTCCAGCACTTTTTGCGTGGCGGAGATTTCGACATTGGTACGCAAATCTTTGATACGGCTGTTGTCGAGCACATAAGAGCGGATTTGATGGCCCCAGCCGACATCGGTTTTGGTGTCTTCCAGCTTTTGCTGTTCTTCCATGCGCTTGCGCATTTCAAAATCGTACAGCTTAGAGCGCAGACGTTGCCAAGCAATGTCGCGGTTGCCGTGTTGGCTGCGGCCATCTTGGCACTGCACCACGATGCCGGTCGGGATGTGCGTCAGGCGCACCGCCGAGTCGGTTTTGTTGATGTGCTGACCTCCGGCCCCACTGGCGCGGAAGGTATCGGTACGCACATCGGCCGGATTGATGTTGATTTCAATTGAGTCATCAATCTCAGGATAGACAAACAAGCTGGCAAAGCTGGTATGGCGGCCGCCCGAGCTGTCAAACGGGGATTTACGCACCAAGCGATGGACACCCGTTTCAGTACGCAGCAGGCCGTAGGCATATTCGCCCTCGATATGGATGGTGGCGCTTTTGATGCCCGCCACGTCGCCGGGGGTTTCTTCTTCTACCGTGGCTTTAAAGCCTTTGCGCTCGGCATATTTGAGGTATTGGCGCAGCAACATGCTAGCCCAGTCACAGGCTTCGGTGCCACCAGCACCGGCTTGGATATCGACAAAACAGTTCAGCGGGTCAGCCTCGTTGCTGAACATACGGCGGAACTCTAGCTCTTCAATCAGCGGGCGCAGTTTGGCCGATTCTTCTTCGATGGTGAGCAGGCCCGCTTCGTCGCCTTCCTCCTTGCTCATCTCAAACAGTTCGGCGTTATCCGCCAGCTCGTGCGTGAGTTTTTCCAGTGTCAATACCACGCCATCGAGCAGTTTTTTTTCTTTACCCAGTTCTTGGGCTTTTTTCGGCTCGTTCCAGACGGCTGGGTCTTCTAGCGAGGCGTTGACGGTGCGCAGGCGTTCAAATTTGGCATCGTAGTCAAAGATACCTCCGTAACTCTTCTGTCCGAGTGGACAGGTCTTGTAAGGTATTGCCGATTTGGTTGATGCGTTCTGCTTCCATGGTGTTCTTTCTGTGTCTATGTTCGGTAAATGGAGGGTGATTTTCTCACGCCTACTGTGCAGCTCAAGCAGCCGTCAGAAACGACTCTATCAGGCTGGCTACGGCTTGGGGCTGGTCATGGTGAAGCATGTGCCCGGCTTGCGCCACCACCGCCTGTTGGCAATGGGGCACAGCTTGCAAGCGTTCATGGTATTGCGCTAGTGTGTAGCGGCCTTGCCACCAATGGGCCATGCGGTTGTCGGTGGCTTCTACCGCCAGGGTAGGGGCGGTGATAGCACGCCAAAGCGCCAACACTTCTTCGACCCGATAGAGTTGGGCGTTGACAATTTTGTGCGCCGCATCGCCCAAAATGCGCCATTCGCCTTGGGCGTTGGCTTGTGCCCAGTGTTGTGCCAGCCAGTCGGCCTTGTCTTGGGGTAGGCGTGGGTTGGTCTTAATCAGGCGCTGGGCGACGGCATCGGCACTGTCGTAGGCCTTCATGGTCAAGGTGCCGCGTTCGTATTGTTGCAGCTCGTCCAGCCATTGGGCGTAGCGGGCTGGGGCTTGGTCTGGGCTGTTGGCGGGCATCCCAAAGCCTTCCAGGTTGATGAGGCGGCGGATGCGTGCGGGCCGTACTCCAGCGTACATCATGGCGATATTGCCGCCCATGCTGTGGCCGACCAAATCGACGGCTTGGCCGGGAGCGTAGTGGTCAAGTAGGCGTTCTAGGTCGGCCAGATAATCGGCAAATTGGTAGTGGTCGTTGCCAATGGGAGGCTCGGTCAAGCCAAAACCGCGCCAATCGGGGGCAATGATGCGCCGCCCTTGGAAGAAAGCCTCACTAAAGGCATCAACCACAAATTGGTAAGAGGCACCGACATCCATCCAACCGTGTAACAGAAACAAGGGGGGCTGTGTTGCAGTGTTGTTGGGTTGATCCCAGTGGCGCACGTGGTAGCGTAGGCTACGCAGGGGAACGAATTCGGTTTGAAAAGGACGAAGGCTTTGGTACATGCGGTTGATTATTCAGAAGAAAAAGGCCATTTGCCAAAATGGCCTATAATTTCAAGCGGTTACAGTGTGATTCTTTGTAAACTCAAAGAGTTGGCATTAGCGGGTGTCGTTCAATGGTAGGATTCTTGCTTCCCAAGCAAATAACGTGGGTTCGATTCCCATCACCCGCTCCATGTGACCATATCACACCGCGTCACCCCATATCAAAAGCCCCCTGCTCTATAGGCACTGGGGCTTTTTTGTTGCCTCAAGTCGTGTCATAGGCCATCATGACATACCAACCTTTTGTTGGCACTTTTGTTGGTATCTAGCCGGTACCAACAATCAAATGCCAACAAGTACCAACATCAGTGGAATGGCGCATGGCACTGAACGACACTTTTATCAAGAACTCGACCAAATACAGCGGCAAGCCAACAGGCGATAAGCACAGCGATGGCGGGGGGCTGTACTTGCATGTGACCGCATCGGGTAAGTATTGGCGCATGGCCTACCGGATACACGGCAAACAGAAGACGCTGGCGATTGGTGTCTATCCGGCTGTCGGTTTGGCTGAGGCACGGAAGATGCGCGAAGCAGCCAAAGCGCAACTGGCCCAAGGCATCGACCCCAGTACCGCCAAACGGGAACAAAAACACGCGGCCAAGATAGCCGCCTCCAACACCTATGAGGTTGTGGCCCGCGAGTTTCACCAGCTCAAAGCCCCCGGATGCAGTGAAGGCCATGCACACAAGTGGCTACGCATGAATGAGCTGTATTTATTCCCGACACTGGGGGGTAGAGCTTTGGATGGAATCAAGGCCAAGGACGTGCTGGAAGCGCTACGCAAGGTGGAGGCCAAAGGCATCCTGAGCACCGCCCACGACCTGCAACAGATGGCCGGGCAAGTATTCCGCTATGCAGTGCAGACAGGCCGCATAGAGCAAAACCCAGTACCTGACTTGAAAGGGGCGCTCAAGCCGCATGTGGCAGAACACTTCCCTGCAATCACTGACCCGGTGCAAGCTGGGGAGCTGTTGCGCGCCATTGAGGGCTATTCCGGTGCCCCGACCACCAAGGCAGCAATGCAATTGGCGGCCATGTTCTTTCAGCGGCCCGGCAATATCAGGGCGATGGAATGGGCTTGGATTGACTTGAATAACGCCATGCTGACGATACCGCCCGCCCAAATGAAGCGCACCATCCATCAGAAGGTCAACGGCAAGCCACATTACATCCCGCTGGCCAAACAAGCCGTTGCCATCTTGCGAGAGCTACAACCCCTTACGGGCAGTGGGCGCTATGTCTTTCCCGGTGCCCGTTCTGCGCTGCGCCCTATGTCTGAGAACACGATTAACGCCGCCCTCAAGCGCCTTGATTTTGGTGAAGTCCATGTGACCCACGGTTTCCGTGCAATGGCCCGCACCATGATTGCCGAGCGCATGACAGGTATCGATGAAAACGTGGTGGAAGCACAGTTGGCCCACGGCAAAAAAGGCCCACTTGGTAGCGCCTACGACCGTTCCGAATACATGGAGCAGCGCCGCACCATGATGCAAACATGGGCAGACTACCTCGACCGGCTACGCGCTGGGGCCACCATCATCCCGTTACACAAAACCGCCTAGACCGTGCCACAATAGCCACAGCGCCCCAAGCCATCGATTGATCCCCGATGGCTATGCCGGATCCCCTGACCGGCTGGGGCGCTTTCTCGTTTTAGGGCTTGCGACACAGGGGAGCGCATGAGAACAGTCAAAAAGCGTAGTTTCCAGCAAAGCGAGGCTGAAGCAGAAAAAGCCGTTGCAGAGTGCGTCAAGTACCTGAAAGAAAAAGAAGAGCTTGACGGAATGCTGAGTAATTCGCTCTACGACAAACAGGGCTTAGCTGTCGCATCCCGGACGATCATAGGGCCGCTTGTGAAACAGATGCGACCGCT
>CAYZGT010000058.1:0-8810 GCA_964478155.1 uncultured Simplicispira sp. | reverse complement strand
GCACTGCCTTCACACGGCAGGGGTCACATGTTCGATCCATGTATCACCCACCAACTTGCTTAGTAAGCATCAGATCTCAAGGACTTATCCATTCGGGTAAGTCCTTTTTCTTTTTCCTACGCCATGGGCTTTGTTGGCCTGTCGTGATGCTCCGTGACATAACGCGAGACAACAAAAACGGTGATGGGAATCGAATTCCCCTCTGTATATTGGTAAAAAATACAAAAAGCACCAACAAATATACCAACAAAGAGAAAAGTAACCCGTGATCGGGCGCAGACTGGGTGTTGTGTTTACTTCAACTGTTTACCCTGCCTTTGGCTGTCGTGTGGGCAGTAATAAACAACTACTTAGGGGGTGCGAAAAACTGTCGAAACGCGCGCCTGCGCCCCCCCAAGGGAGGGGGAGGCCAGAAGGGAGCCAGTCAACCCAGCCAGCGCCCGGTCTGCTCCAGCTCCTGCGCCACGGCCAGCACGCTGGGCCAGTCAGCCGCCAGCACGGCGCGTGCCACCTGCTGGGCGTAGGCGTGGGCACCGCTGCAGTGGCTGCCAAAGTCTTCATGCAACATCTTCTCGGCTTGCTGGTAGTCGGTAGCGTGCGGGTAATGAATCGGGCCAAGCCACGGCAGCCCAAGCTCTAGCTGCTCGGCCATCACGCCAGCATGCCAAACACTTGCAGCCGTAGCAGCCAGCGTGCCATCGTCCGGGGGCGGGGCTTGCATCTTGTCCCAGTCGATGCTGGTCGGCCAGTTAGCTTCCCCCTTGAAACCTCGGTCGGTCTGCTCAATGGTTGCGCTCGGGCTATCCAGTCCGACCCAGCGCATCAGCACGACGTGCCCGGCCTCATGGATGGCGGTCAGGCGGCGCGGGTCTGCGCCTGTGCGATCTGGGTATGCTTGCCACGGCGACACCCGGCGCAGCATGGCTGGGGTGGGGTAGGGGCTAGGCTTCACGGTTTCAGTGTCACCGTGTCAAAGTCAAAAATGAATTTGCCGCGGAATTTGTCCACCGTGTGCGCCATCGCAAACAGCTTGGACATAAGGTCTAGGACTTCGTGGCCTTCTTCTGCGCGGGCAATAGTCAGCAGCATATTGTTGTAGCCGCACTGCACAAAGCGCGCGTAAAGGTTGTCGCCTTCGTTTTGACTCAGTAGTGCGTCATTCTTGACGGCCTCACCCAAAACCCCTGCACGCTCAATAGCCTCCAGCGGCGGCAATAGGGCCATCATCATCCCGGCGGGGATTAGGGCACCTCCGGTTTGTAGTCTGGGGACTTTGAGAATCTGCGATATGGTTTCCTGTGCGCTTTGCCCCATTGCCACAGCATCGCGCATCAGCTCGTAAGCACCGTTTGAATACTCTTTGTCTGGCATTGTTCGGCCATACTGTTTTTTCTCCACCTTAGCCAAATGCTCTTGGGCCTCGGCCAAGACCTTTTTTGTCCTGGCCACTTCTTGCTCGGCTCGGCGTATTTGTTCGTTTTTTGTCATGAATTCCTCACGGGGGGACAGGTGAACCGACTTGCAGCGCCAAAGGAGGCAGGCACGTCCGTTGTCGGCTCTAGCGCGGTGTCAGCCAGCCACCGGCCACGGTGCCGCCATCACAGCGGCTTTCTCATTCGTTAAACCGTGCCGCCGCGCACGATGCCAGTACGGCGCAAAAGCACAGCGCCGGTATCACAGCGCACCTTCACAAACGCACCGTCCGCTTGGGGTGGGGCAGTTTGCTGCTCTACAAACACTTTGCGGCTTGCGCCAGCCAGTTGCAGGGTGGCCACGACTGGGGCAGCTTGTTTGTCGGCCATCAGGTACCAGCGGCCAGCGGGCAAGTTAGCCAGGACGGAAACGGCCACGGTGGCATCCAGCCCGGCATCCTTCAGCAAGACACGGGCGGTGAATTCATCGCTAGGACTGGTGACAAGATGACGGGCACGCAGGCCAGCCAGTTGTCCGGCGGCGGTCTTTTGGTTGCGTAGCAGGGCCATCGCTCGGCCAAGGGATGCAGCGCTTAGGGCTTCGGCCTCGATGTTGTCGTGGTCAGCAGCAAAAGCCACCGCGCCATCGTCCATCACCGGGTTAGCTTCCAAGGCTTGCGCTACCAGTTGCGCCTCTAGGCGGGCAGCGCTGCCACCAAGGCCACCGACGAAGGCGGCAAAGGCTCCAAGCTGGTCGTTGATAACTGCGTCGCGCGTTAGCCCGACCATCCTTGCGAAGGTATGAAGTTGTACGGTGCCACTATGCCCGGCAGCTTGGATAAATTCGGCAGTGCCTCGGGCAATCTCAGCGTTTTGACCCAGTAGCTCCAGCTCAACGCCGCAAGCGTCAACGGCAGGAACGACTATCGGTTTGAAGTCTTGAACCTCCAGCACGGTCGTGAAGGCCAAGTGTTCGGCGGCTTGTGACTCGTAGGCCAGCAGGGTCAGCTTTCGCGCTCCATCGGCCAGTGCTTTGGAAAATTCGATGGTGTGGATGCCTCGAGACATGACAGCCACATCGGTCTCGAACGGACGCGCGGGCCTTGATGCCAAAGCGCACGCCTCGGCGATGCGGCGTAATGTCAGTGCCTCGGCCAGCGGGTGCGGGCGCTCTAGGCGGGCACCGGCAGCGATGACAATATGGTCAGGGGCTGCTGCCAGAATTTCGGTTGTCTGTTTGTTTTGCATGGCTCCCGTGTCTCGGGCCATGCCTGAAAAGTCTGGGCTAGTTTTTCAGTAAGGCGTAGAGGTGGCGGGCCGTACCTGGTACGCGCTCACCCGTTAAAAACGCACGGTAGAGGGCGGACTCCACGGGGGATAGCTCTCGGTGAAGCCCGACCCGTAACATGGGCCACACCCTGCCCCTAAATCGCTCGATGGCAGCCTCTAAGCGCTGCGCCAGTGGCCAAGTGCCGGGCCGGTCGATAGCCAGCAGGTCGGCTGCATCCAGCAAAGCACGATTACGGGCACGGATGCGGGCCGGTCGGTCAGTGCCAGCGTAGCCCCTACAAAGGGCCGCCTGTGCCTCTTGCGGGGTCACTGGCTGGCCGGTGGCTAGGTTGAGTAGCAGTTCAATCGCCGTCATGGGTTTTGATGATTGAAAGCCACCGGCACCAGCTTCGCCAGTCGCCCCCGAAGGTAATCAGCCAGTCCCTCACGGTCGCCGGGCGGGATAGCCTGCACGTCACTGCGCCAGTCCGCGCGGGCTTTGTCGCTGGCTTGGGTGGCAGTGCAGTAGCGGTCAGCCAGTGCCAGAAGTTGGGCCATGCCGGGGTCAGGCGGCGTGCTTTCTACTCGTGGCGACGCGGCGACAGCGGCGACATTGGCGACAGGTTGGGCCGGTTTTGAGGGTGTTTCCAGTTCGTGGCGACTGGCGACACTGGCGACAGCGGCGACAACCTCCACGCTTTTGGCTTGGTTTGTCGCCACTGTCGCCGCGTCGCCACGGTTTGCGGTGCTGTATTTGGCGGCCTGTCGGATGGCATCGACATCAATCAACATGGCGCACCTCCCAGCCGTCGCCGATGGGACGCACATACCCGCGCTGGGTCAGTTGCTCTAGCAGTGCCGATATGCCCTTGGTCTTGAGATTGCGTACCGCGCGGGGTGCATTGCGGGCAATATGGCGGGTGGTCACCACTGCCCCCTGCTCCTGCATCCATTCCAACAGCACGCGCAACCGCTTGTCTGTCTGGGCCTGTTTGCCGGTGCCCATAAGGCGCACATGCTCGGACAGATAGAAGTTCATCAACTCCATTGCACCATCCATCGCCACCACGTCAACAGCCACGGCTTGGGGGTTGTTGAACAGCGTAATGATGGCGGCGATACGGGCGGCCTGTTCTGCGGCCTTGCTGGCAAAGGCGCGGGCCTGCTCCAGTTCTTGCCCGTCCGCCTGCTGCACTTCCACGGCGTTGTAAAACTCAATCCACAGGGCGCGGGCCTCGGGGTCTAGGGGTAGGCGCTTGGGTTTGAGTTCATAGCCATCTCCACTGGGCCACAGTTCCGGCTGGGTGTCCAGCAGTTGCCCCATGCGGTGGGCGTAGGCCAGCACCGCCGGGTTTTCCATCGGGTTGTTGCCGTTGTAGAAGCGCGTTCCGGCCAGTGTCTGGGGCTGCGCTATCAGGCAGCGGGCCAAGAAACCCTGACCATCCGCCAACGGGTCAGACAGCAGCTCGCGCAACAGCAAAGGTTGCACCATGATATGCAGGGCAATGCGGCGGCCAAGCAAAGAACTGTAACCCGTGCCACCCCGCATCACGTCTAAGGTTTCTGCGCTCCAGCCCTTGAGGAAAAAGGCCATCGCCCCCATGCGGTTGACCTCCTTCATGCTGTGGCCTCCCAGCACTTCGCCACCCTCGGCACTGAAAACGCCGACGCTGCTTTGCCCCCTGAGCAACCGGGCCACACCTTCCACGGTGGCATTGCCCACGGTCAGGGACTGCATCATCGGCTCTTGAGGCTCAGGGTCGCCTTTTTTGTAGCTGGCCTGCTCTTGCCGGTAGGCTTCCATTGCATGGTGGTGCTGTCGGCTTTGCTCTTTCTTGCGGCTGGCAATCTCCATGCAGGCCACATCGTCAATCGCGCTTTTACGGTCGCCACTGCTGCCACTGGTGACAAGGTAAAGGCTCAAGGGACAGGCTTTGCCATGCGGCAACACCACGTCTGCCAGCGGTTGCACGGCCAAACTGGCGGCGGCCAAGACACTACCCCCGGCCATCGCATCGGGCGCTTGCACATCTTGGGCAATGGCTTGGGCGGCGCTGCCTAGCAATGGCCCCAGTGCGGCAAACGGGAAGGGTGCGGGCGGCGTGGTGTCGCTGGTATCTTCAGGTAGGGGCACCAACTCGGGCCACGCATCACCGGCAGCGCCAGCCGTGTCCTCCAACGATACGGCTTCGGTCGGTGTGGCCTGTGGTGTGGGTGTTGGCACGGCCTCCCAGTCGCTAGGCTCCAGCGGCGCGAAGGTTTGCGCGTACTCTGGCACCTCGGGTGCAGCCGGTAACTGGACTGGCGGCTTGGGCATGTGGCGTGGCAAAACATACTTGTCGGCCAAAGCGCCCAAGGCTTGGATGCGTTGAATATCGTGTGTCATTGGAAGAAGTCCTGAACCATTTGGATGCGGCCTGCTGCTTGCTGCATACGGCGGCGGTCGTCGTCGCTCAACTGCACTCCGTAGGCGATATTTCCAGCGGCGATGGCGACAAGGTGGGTTTCAAAAGCCAGCAGCTCTAAGGCGGCGCGTGCTGGCAGTGGTGTTGCACGTACATGGCCGGGTGGGGTAGTGCCATCGTCAACCCATGCGTTCAGGTCTTTGCACGCCTGCACAAAGCCCAAGCCAGTGCTGGCCATGTGGTAGCCGATAACATCGCCACCACGGGCACCACAGACAGCCATGCACGCAAAAGCGCCGGTCTTGGTATTGACGCGCATAGAGTCGCTGCCATCGTGGAACTCGCAGCGGGTGGTTTTCCACTCGGAACGGCGCGGGCCTACCAAGCGCAAGCCTTGGGCCTCGTAGTAGGGGGTCAGGCAATCGGGACTTATCCAGCGGCATAGCAACCCCCTGTTTCGCAAGCTGCCTTGGTGCTGGGGTGCTCCAGATTGCCCAAGTTCTCGAAGTCATGCGGGTGGCTATCAACCCAAGCATTGCGGGGGCAGCGCATCAAAACGGCTTCTTGCTCATTGCGGTCATTGGTGAACAGTGCAATGTCGGTCTTCGCAATGTCGGCGGCCAATAGCAACGGGCTACCGTTGTCTTTGGCGAAGCGGGCGGCAAACCAGAATGCAATATCCCGATTCGTTGTCCACGCATAGCCACGCTTGGCTTGGTGTAGTGACAGCTTGGATGTGCCGCGCCAGACACGCACGGTGTCCGGCAGTTCTTCCGGCAACGGGAAGGCGGCATAGCGAAACATGCTCTCTAGGCGGCGGCGTGTTTGCGCTGCTCTAACAAGGTAGCGGTGGTCGTGCGTCCATGTGCTGGATAGAAAGGGGCGGTACGCTGATAGCGGAATCTTCGCTTTCCACAGCCAAAGTGCCATCACACCACGGTCGTAATCGCTCAAGGAGATATTCAGCATTACAGCGGCCAGCGCATCGCCCTGCACGGTGTCCTCGATGTGTTTCGAGATATAGCTGGGCATAGTCAGTTTGACGTGCTGCACCAGCTTGGCGCGGAAGGATTCTTCGGGCAACACCGGCGGCTGCCCTTGCGGGCATTCGTTCTGTTCGGTCATGGTGCTTATTCCTCGGTCGAGTTGTGCAGCAGCGCCTCTACTCGGCTTTGTGCGTAGGCCAGAACGGCTGGCAAGGTGTCCTCGTGCGTGCCCCAGTTGTTGGATGCCTGCACATACTCGCCGATGATTGTGTCGGTCGGCTTGTGGGCGCGACGCACTTCGTCAATGCCTCTCAATGTGCGTTTGGCATCGGCGGCGAAGGCGGCCAGTGCCAATATGTCGCTGACGGCTTGCAGTTCGCCCCACGTCTCGGCGCTCAGGGCTTGCTTCTTGGCGATAACTTTAGACATGGGCCACCTCCAGCGTGTGCAGGGCTTGCATAGCATCCGCTTGGGCTACCAGTGCGGCGGCCAATTGGCGGGCGGTGTCTGGGGTCAGTTCAAGACTGAAGTGGCTCCATGCACCACGGTCAAAAACGCGCATGGCGATACGGTCGGGAAACACCAGCGATGGCGATACGGTGGCCGCACTGTTGGTTGCCAGCTCGATAGTGGTGGGGGTGGGGTTAAGCATGGGCCACCTCCGCACGTTCAAATGCTGCCAACTGGCGCAGTGCAGACAAGGCTTGAACTGCTTTGCGCGCTGCTGCTGCATGTTGGTGGCGTGCGGCATACCAGCGGGCCATAGCGCAAGCATTGACGGCCTCGCCATGCAGGGCCACGGGGTCAAAGGGGTGGGAGTGCTTACCCGTGCTGGGCAAAGATGCGGGCGCAATGCGGCCCTTAGGGATGGTGTTAGCCATAAAGGCTCCTTCTGAACAGGTTTGAAACCTGCCTCCCCAGCGGCCAAGCAAGGGTGGCAGACCGTGCGGGGTTGGCCGACCGGCAGAAGGTACCGGCACACCCTTGCGGATGTCCCCACACGGCCTACCAAAACGGATAGCCGTGTGTGCCACACGCAGCATGTGGACGTAAAAAAGCCGCTCTCCAAATGGGGCGCGGCTACTGCGCCTTCTGATAAAACCGGGCGGCCAAGCCCGTGATGCTGTTTGGCACCGGGGGCAACTGTAGCATGGCTTGCCAGCACAGTGCAATCCATGTCAGGCACATTTTTGCACCCATGATTTTTTGTCACCACTGTCGCCAATGTCGCCGCGTCGCCACGGGTAGCAGCGTTAGCAGGGTAGCAAGGTGTAGCCAGCGTATTGCTGGGCCAGCGCTTACGCTCCCTAGCCTTGCGGCGCTCGTCCCGGCGTGGTGGCTTGTTGCGCGTGGCTTCGGTAGAATTGCCGTGTTCTCTGTAGCCTGCCAGTGTCTTTTTGATGCTGGTGGGCTTTTTCATTACAGCTTCCCCTTGGGCAAGTTGTCGATGCCGATTTCCAGCACATTGACGATCTGACCAGCGAAGCCACCGATGGCGTGGGTTGGGTGCTCCATCTCGGCCAGCTCCATCAGGGCTTGGCGCAGGGCACAGAACGCAGCTGCTTGGCCTTGGTATCGTAGGTCAATCAGCGTCTGCACCAGATTGGCCCCCAGCTCCGCGCCTTCGGCCTCCATTTGGTTTTGAGTGGCGGCCAGCTCCAGCAACTCCTTACCCAGCACAGTGCAGCCATCTGTACCGATTGGGATGGAAAGCGCTTCGCCCTCATCGGTGGTGACAGTCAGTAGGTTGTTGCCAATGACGATTTCATGGCCGTCGGGATGCTGGTAGATTTTGGTGGCAGTCATTACGCACCCTTCCACTGAGATTCCAACATGGATAGAGCTTGAGCTGGCTGCACCGGGTTGGCCGCTTCCTGCGCTGCAAGCCAGCGGCGCACGTCGCCCACCTTCCAGCAAGTGATGCGCTCGCCCAGCTTAGTCGGTGCAGGGAACTGGCCTGCGCGAACCTTGCGCCAAAGGGTGGCAGCGCTGAATGGCAGAAGGGCCGGGCCGGGGCGCTTGGGGCTGGCGACTAAGTTGGCTTCGCGCAGCAAAGCACTGTCGGGCAATTGGTCAAAGGCTGGTGCAGGTGCTGCCTGTGGTGCTGGCGCTTTTGGTGCCGTGGTGGCTGTAGTTTTGGCCTTGGGTTTGAATCCGAATCCGCGAGACATTGGGTGACTCCCTGTGAATGAATACAGGCGTTAATGTCTGGTTTTGTATAGCGTCGATGTGTGAAATAGCGCAAGAAAAATTAGGGGGTGCTATTTCACATATCTAATGACTGATTTCAGTCGGGTGTGCTTGGCGGGCTTCTGGCCTCTTTAATCCACTTGCTGATGGTGCTTTCATCAGGCTGTGGCAGCCCTGCCAGTTGAATAATTTGCTTTGCACGGATGCGGGCCTGCCCCCTCCCTGCGAACTCAAAGTAAGCTACAGCCAGACGCACTGCTGATCGCTGTAAATCCATGCTGCGCGTGCCCTGTGGGTGGTGTACAGCCAGTTCTTGCTGGGCACAGCGTATCTCTACCCATGCTTTGATCGCTGCGTCAAAGCAGTGGCGAATTCTATTTTCGATATTTTCAAATGGATTTATCCTGTCCATTTGAAAATGGGTTCGTAGCGAGGTAAGTCTGTCTGTTGCTCTTTGAAGGTCGGATTGAATCGATTCCAACTCGGTAGCTAAGTGTCGCATCCCGGATGATTGCATAGACTATAAACGCTATCCACTCTTCATGGCC
>CAYZGT010000057.1:0-9432 GCA_964478155.1 uncultured Simplicispira sp. | reverse complement strand
ACGAAGTAATCGTCTTCCAGCGCAATCTTTTCCAGTTCTTTGGCCAGCTTGAACAAGGGATCGTTTTCCAGACCCAGTTCTGCCAGCACTTCGTTGCAAGTTTCTTGCATCAGCTTGGCGCGAGGATCGTAGTTCTTGTACACGCGGTGACCAAAACCCATCAGCTTCACACCAGAGTTCTTGTCCTTGACTTGCTCCATGAACTGGCCTACCTTGGCCACACCACCATTGCGTTGGATGTCTTCCAACATGTTCAGGCAGGCTTCGTTGGCACCACCGTGGGCAGGGCCCCACAGGCAAGCCACACCAGCAGAAATAGCAGCAAATGGGTTGGTGCCCGAAGAGCCGCACAGGCGCACGGTAGAGGTAGAAGCGTTTTGCTCGTGGTCAGCGTGCAAAATGAAGATGCGGTCGAGCGCGCGCTCAATGACGGGGTTGACCTTGTACTCTTCGCAAGGTGTACCGAACATCATACGCAGGAAGTTGCCAGCGTAGCTCAGGTTGTTTTGCGGGTACATGTAAGGCTCACCAATGCCGTACTTGTAAGCCATCGCCACCAAGGTGGGCATCTTGGCAATCAAGCGGATAGCGGCCACATCGCGGTGCTCGGGGTTGTTGATGTCGGTGCTGTCATGGTAGAAAGCCGACATCGCACCGACCAAGCCGGTCAGCACAGCCATCGGGTGGGCATCACGGCGGAAGCCACGCAGGAAGAACTGCATTTGCTCATTGACCATGGTGTGTTCCAACACCAGCTTGTGGAAGTCAGAGCGTTGTTCTGTGTTGGGCAGTTCACCCTTGAGCAGCAGGTAACAGGTGTCGAGGTAATCGCACTTGGTGGCCAGTTGCTCGATGGGGTAGCCGCGGTACAACAACTCACCCTTGTCGCCATCGATGTAGGTGATAGCGGACTGGCAAGAGGCGGTGGACAGGAAACCCGGATCGTAGGTGAACATACCGGTCTGACCGTACAGCTTGCGAATGTCAATCACGTCCGGGCCGATATTGCCGTGGTACACAGGAAGTTCCACGCTGGGGCTGCCATTCGAGAACGACAGGGTGGCTTTGTTGTCAGCTAACTTCATTGCTAATTTCCTTGGGGTAGGTTGCCGATGGTCGGGGCTGGGGAGGGACTGCGTGCTTTTTATGGGTGCGCTGGCGTTGTGGCACCACTGCCACCTTGGCGCAACATGCCTAGCACTTCACGCACTTCTTCGGTGTCCAACGCACCTTCCGGATCACGCCGCCGCAGCAGCAAATCCAGCAGGTCGTTGTCTGCCAAATCCATCAACGCATTCATGCCGTGGGCATGGCGTTGGGTTAATTGGGTGGCAAAGCGGGTGAAAAACCGTTCGATGAACAAGTCGTTCTCTACCATGCCACGCCGGCAACGCCAGCGCAGCATGTTGGCTGCCCGCTCATCCAGCAACGGCGAAGCCACTGCTGCATCGGAGGATGGAATTTCACCCATGATCTGTGAAAACCCTTAGATGGCGCGACGCACCATCAGCTCTTTGATCTTGCCGATAGCCCGTGTCGGGTTCAGGCCCTTGGGGCAAACATCGACACAGTTCATGATGGTGTGGCAACGGAACAGACGGTAGGGGTCTTCCAGGTTGTCCAGACGCTCACCGGTTTTTTCATCGCGGCTGTCGGCAATAAAGCGGTACGCTTGCAGCAGACCAGCAGGGCCAACAAACTTGTCGGGGTTCCACCAGAAGCTGGGGCAGCTGGTCGAGCAGCTAGCGCACAAAATACACTCGTACAGGCCGTTGAGTTCTTCGCGCTCTTCGGGCGACTGCAGGCGCTCTTTGGTGGGCGAGGTCAGACTGTCGTTTTGCAGGTACGGCTTGATCGAGTTGTACTGCTTGAAGAACTGCGTCATGTCCACGATCAAATCGCGGATCACGGGCAGGCCAGGCAAGGGCTTCAACACAATCTCCCCTTGCAGGGTGTTCATGTTGGTCAAGCAAGCCAGACCGTTCTTGCCATTGATGTTCATGGCATCGGAGCCGCACACGCCTTCACGGCAAGAGCGACGGAACGAAATAGTGGGGTCTTGCGCTTTGAGCTTGACCAGTGCATCCAGCAACATGCGCTCATGGCCGTCGAGTTCGATCTCGACGGTTTGCATGTAGGGCTTGGCATCCTTATCAGGATCGTAGCGGTAGATTTTGAAAGTGCGTTTTGCCATTGTTTTACTCCAGTGCGCTGCGATCAGAAGGTACGGACTTTAGGTGGCACGCTGTCCACGGTCAGGGGCTTGAGGTTCACCGGCTTGTAGGTCAGGCTGTTGTTAGCGCTGTGCCACAGGGTGTGCTTCATCCATTCCTTGTCGTTGCGGCCCAGCGGGAATTCTGGGTGATCGGCAGGATGTTCGTAGTCGTAGACGGTATGGGCACCGCGGCATTCTTTGCGGGCTGCAGCCGAAGTCATGGTGGCTTGGGCCACTTCGATCAGGTTGTCCACTTCCAGCGCTTCCATGCGCGCGGTGTTCCAAACCTTGGACTTGTCTTGCAAGGTGACGGAGGAAACTTGATCGCGCAGGGCGTTGATCTTGACCACACCTTCGTCCATGCCTTTTTGCGTGCGGAACACACCAGCGTGTTGCTGCATCGAGCTGCGAATGTTGTTGGCCAACGCTTGGGCGTAGGTGCCGCTCTTGGACTCTTGCAGTTGGTTCAGGCGCGTCAGGGTGCGCTCAGAGCCATTGGCAGGCACGGCTTGGTGGTCGCCGTGCTCTTTGACAAACTGCACAATGTGCTTACCCGCCGACTTGCCAAACACCAGCAAATCGAGCAACGAGTTGGTGCCCAAGCGGTTCGCGCCGTGTACCGACACGCAAGAGCATTCGCCCACGGCGTAGAGGCCATTGACCACATGGTTTTGCACGCCATCGTGTACTACCACTTGACCGTGGATGTTGGTCGGGATACCGCCCATTTGGTAGTGGATGGTCGGCACGACCGGAATCGGCTCTTTGGTGATGTCGACGTTGGCGAAGTTGTGGCCAATTTCTTCCACCGAGGGCAGACGCTTGCGGATGGTGTCGGCACCGAGGTGGTCCAACTTCATCAGGATGTAGTCCTTGTTCGGGCCACAGCCACGGCCTTCCTTGATTTCTTGGTCCATTGAGCGCGAGACGAAGTCGCGTGGAGCCAAGTCTTTCAGGGTAGGCGCATAACGCTCCATGAAACGTTCACCATTGCTATTGAGCAAAATTGCGCCTTCGCCACGGCAGCCTTCGGTCAACAGCACGCCTGCACCAGCCACGCCAGTGGGGTGGAACTGCCAGAATTCCATGTCTTGCAGCGGAATGCCAGCGCGTGCTGCCATGCCCAAACCGTCGCCAGTGTTAATAAAGGCGTTGGTCGAAGCAGCAAAAATACGGCCTGCACCACCGGTCGCCAGCAGCACGGCTTTGGCGTGCAGCTCGTACAGGTCGCCGGTTTCCAACTCTAGCGCCGTGACACCGACCACATCGCCTTGGCTGTTGCGGATCAAGTCCAGCGCCATCCACTCCACGAAGAAGTTGGTTTTAGCCTTGACGTTTTGCTGGTACAGCGTGTGCAGCATGGCGTGGCCGGTACGGTCGGCCGCCGCGCAAGCGCGTTGCACGGGTTTTTCGCCATAGTTGGCGGTATGACCACCGAACGGACGTTGGTAAATGGTGCCATCGGGGTTGCGGTCGAATGGCATACCGAAGTGTTCCAACTCGATCACGACGTTGGGGGCTTCGCGGCACATGAATTCAATTGCGTCTTGGTCGCCCAGCCAGTCAGAACCCTTGATGGTGTCGTAGAAGTGGTAATGCCAGTTGTCTTCCGACATGTTGCCCAAAGAGGCCGAGACACCACCTTGTGCGGCCACGGTGTGGCTACGGGTGGGGAACACTTTGGACAGCGAGGCCACGTTCAGGCCAGCGCGCGAGAGTTCGAGGGCGGCGCGCATACCAGAGCCGCCGGCCCCGACGATGACGACGTCAAATTTGCGCTTAGTGATGTTAGCGTTGGTGTAGCTCATTATTTGCCTTCAGTCGCGGGAATCAGAGACGCCACAAAACTTGGAAACCCCAGCCAGCACAGCCGACCAGCCAGACGATGGTGAAAACCTGCAATACCAGGCGCAGTCCCACGGGTTGGATGTAGTCCATCCAGATGTCACGAACACCCACCCAGACGTGCCAAGCCAATGCCACGATGACAGAGAAAGTAACCACTTTCATCCATTGGCTGGAGAAAATGCCAGCCCAGGCGGCATAGCCGATGGGGCCTTTGGTAAAAATCAGTTGTGCCAGCACAACCACTGTGAACAGCGCCATCAGGGCTGCCGTAACGCGCTGGCTCAGCCAGTCGCGCAGACCATAGTGGGCACCGACGACGATGCGCTTAGAGCCGTAATTGACGGACATGGTGAAATTCCTTTTGAATGGGGGAGTGGGCTGGGATGCAGCGATAGCGAGAAGGCGATCAGTACACGCCAAACAGCTTGGCACCCAGAACCAGGGTCAGGCCAATGCTCAGCACCAGCGTCACCACGGCAGACGACTTGCCCGATTCTTTGGTGACCGAGTCATGGTTCATATCCATACGCAGGTGGCGCACACCAGCGCAGAAGTGGTGCAGGTAGGCCCAAATCAGGGCCAGCGCCACCAGCTTGACGAACCAGCCGGGCACAAAGCCCAGACCAGCACTAAAGGCGGCCGTGAAACTCGCAAAGGAGATTTCGGACGACAGCGACATGTCGAACATCCAGAGAATGAACGGCAGCAACAAGAACATGATGACACCGCTGGCACGGTGCAGGATCGAAACCCATGCAGCCGGGGCCATACGATAAGTCGTCAGGTCCTTGAAGGCGTTGATGTTGCGGAATTCAGGCCGCTTTTTGGCTAGCTCAGTCATGGCAAATGCTTTCGTGGATGTAACTAATTCTTACGCAGACAAGGAAAGCCAAAATTCTATTGCAATGCAGCAAGACGTTGGTTTGGCGCGGCGCATATTGTCGACGGTTTGCTGACGTGGTGCTGATGATGAACGCATGGTTTTAACTCAAATCGTTGCGGTAGTGGTGGCTATCGGTGCGGTACAGACCACGGCGCAGCTCCATTGGCACATCGTTGTAGGTGTAGGCCAGCCGCTCCACACTGAGCAGGGGCGTGGCGGGTGAAATTTGCAATAAGTCGGCTTGTTCAGGCTCGGGCAACACGGCACGGATTTTTTCTGCCGCACGCACCATACGGACACCAAAATCCAACTCGAACATGGCATAGGTGGGGCCAGGGTAGTTGGCCATCTGCTCGGCATTGAGGTTTTTGAACGAGGTGCCGGGCAACCAAATATCTTCGAGGATAGTAGGCACAGCATTGAACGACAACACCCGACGCACCTGCATCACCGGGTCGCCAGTGCGCAGCCCCAAGCTGCGCGCCACCTCTGCATTGGCACGCACCCGTTTGCAGTCGATGATGTGGCGTTGCGCCGGACGCTCAGCGTTGGCATCGCCATTGTCGGGCAACAAACGCAAAAAACGGTACTGCACTTGCTGTTCGGCGTGGGTGGCCACAAAAGTGCCCTTGCCTTGGCGGCGCACCACCAAATTTTCTGCGGCCAAATCATCAATCGCTTTGCGTACCGTACCTTGGCTGACGCGAAAGCGCGCTGCCAGTTCCATCTCGCTCGGAATGGCCTCGCCCGGTTTCCATTCGCCCGCTTGCAGGCTGTGCAAGATCAAGCCCTTGATTTGCTGGTACAGCGGGCTGAAAGCAGGCACGGCCTGCCCGGCCACACTGGGCGGCAAGACGGGGTTATCAGAGACGGTGGAGGGCAAAGAAGACATGGTGTAGCAGTCAGCATCATATCTTATATAAGACATAAGACAAATTGACTGGCAGCAAAAATCAACGCTACAATCCAACACTGTTTGCGGGGCACATGTTGCTGGTAACAGGCGCAGGTGGCAACCGCTGCAATCTTCCCTGTTTCTCTTCACTTTCTGGAGTTTTCCACCATGAGCAAAGCACCCGTTCGCGTGGCCGTCACCGGCGCAGCAGGTCAAATCGGTTACGCCCTGTTGTTCCGCATCGCCTCCGGCGAAATGCTGGGCAAGGACCAGCCCGTCATCCTGCAACTGCTCGAAATCCCAGACGAAAAGGCCCAAAACGCTCTCAAGGGCGTGATCATGGAGCTGGAAGACTGCGCCTTCCCGCTGCTGGCTGGCATCGAAGCCCACTCTGACCCCATGACCGCCTTCAAAGACACCGACTACGCCTTGCTGGTGGGCGCTCGTCCTCGCGGCCCTGGCATGGAACGCGCCGACCTGTTGGCCGCCAACGCTGCCATCTTCACCGTGCAAGGCAAGGCCCTGAACGCCGTGGCTTCGCGCAATGTCAAGGTGCTGGTAGTGGGCAACCCCGCCAACACCAACGCCTACATCGCCATGAAGTCGGCTCCCGATCTGCCAGCCAAGAACTTCACCGCCATGCTGCGTTTGGACCACAACCGCGCTGCTTCGCAACTGGCCGCCAAGACTGGCAAGGCCGTGGGCGACATTCGCAAGCTGACTGTCTGGGGCAACCACTCGCCCACCATGTACGCTGACTACCGCTTTGCCACCATCAATGGCGAATCGGTCAAGGACATGATCAACGACCAAGTCTGGAACGCTGAAGTGTTCCTGCCCACCGTCGGCAAGCGTGGCGCTGCCATCATTGCCGCCCGCGGCCTGTCTTCGGCTGCTTCGGCTGCCAACGCCGCCATCGACCACATGCGCGATTGGGCCTTGGGCTCCAACGGTGAGTGGGTCACCATGGGCGTGCCCTCCAACGGCGAATACGGCATCCCTGCTGGCATCGTGTTTGGCTTCCCCGTCACCACTACCCCTGACGGCGAATACAAGATCGTTGAAGGTCTGGAAATCGATGCCTTCTCGCAAGAATGCATCAACAAGACTTTGGCTGAGCTGCAAGGCGAAGCCGACGGCGTGAAGCACCTGCTGTAATCGCCCCCTGACAGCGCAGACCCGGATGCCTGTGTGTATTCCGGGGCTGCGCTTTGTTTTTTCCGGCTTAGTGTGTCATTTTTCATGAAACAGCATCCCCGCGACGTTCTCCTTGGTGCCCAGGCGCAAACTGGTTTTTTACCCGTCTGTGACCATTACAGTGGCGTGGAGGTACGGATGCGCAAGAGCCTGCAGTTGCAGGCCGAAATGACCGAAGAATTTGGTACCTGCGTGTTTGATGTCACGCTGGACTGTGAAGATGGTGCCCCCGTAGGCGGCGAGGCACCCCATGCGGCCTTGGTAGCAGCTTTAGCCCAAACCGCAGCGCCGGGTGCCCGCGTGGCGGCCCGTGTGCATCCGGTCGATCACCCGGCTTTTGCCAACGACATGGCCACCATTGCTGGCGAGGCTGGCCATAAGCTGTGCCACATCATGCTGCCCAAGGTAGAGTCGGTCGATGATGTGTTGCTGGCCGAAAAAGCGCTAGAGCGCGCCGGGGCCGCCCATTTGCCACTGCAAGTATTGATTGAATCGCCCGCCGCCGTGCATCGCGCTTTTGAGATTGCTGCCCATCCGCGCGTGCAAAGCCTGAGTTTTGGTCTGATGGATTTTGTCTCAGCGCATGGCGGTGCCATTCCGGCCTCGGGCATGACTTCTGCCGGACAGTTTACGCATCCTTTGGTGCTGCGCGCCAAGTTAGAGATTGCTGCCGCTTGCCACGCACACGGCAAAGTGCCATCGCATTGTGTGGTCACCGAATTTACCGACAGTGCAGCCATGCAGGCTGCCGCCCACCGCGCCGCTGCCGAGTTGGGTTACACCCGGATGTGGAGCATCCACCCAGCGCAAATTCGGCCTATTTTGGCAGCCTTTGCCCCAGCCCAAGACGAAATTGACCATGCCACGCGCATCATTACAGCAGCGGCAGCAGCCGATTGGGCTCCCATCAGCGTGGACGGTGTTTTGCACGATCGGGCCAGCTACCGCTACTTCTGGCAATTGTTAGAACGTGCCCACCAAACCGGACGGACTTTGCCAATTGCGGTACAACACTGGTTGGCACCTGTCCCTGCCTAATTTAATTTTTGCCCGAGTTCTTTATGAAAACCCTGTTTGCCTCCACCGTCCTGGCCCTGCTTCCTGCCTTGGCACTGGCAGCCCCCACCCATCCCTCCAGCAGCAAAGCCAAGCCAGCGACCAAAACCGTCACGGCCAAGGCTAAAACCACCGCCAAACCTGCGCAAAAGATTGTTGTCGCCAAAGCCGACACCAGCAGCCGCTCAACAAGCCGTGGTCGTGCGGTGGCGGTCGGTGCTGCCGCCGTGGGTGCGGGCGCTTTGGGCGCAGCCGCTTTAGCCAGCACCCCGGCCACCGCAGCGCCTTTGTCGCCCGAAGTATTGTCCTTGGCCGAGCGCGTACACACCGGCACCATTGCTTGTGAGTTGGGTGCCTCGGTGCGTGTCACTGCCGATCCGCAAACCCCCGGCCACTTCCACATCGATGGCAAAGGCTTTAAGTACCACATGGCCCCTGTTGCCACCACCACCGGCACCGTGCGCCTAGAAGACCAAAAAGCCGGTGCAGTGTGGCTGCAAATTGCCAACAAATCGATGCTCATGGACCAAAAGCGCGGCCAGCGTTTGGCCGACGAGTGCATGAGCCCCGAACAATACCAAGTGGCCCAAGCCATCAAAAAGAACCCCCCACCCAGCGTGCTGGATGCACAGCCCACCGCTACCCGCTAAGGGCTGCTGCTCCATCGCTGACATCGCACCACACCTACAACCCCACCGGAGAAATCTATGTTGAAAGCCTACCGTGACCATGTGGCCGAGCGCGCCGCACTGGGCATTCCCCCCCTGCCGCTGGATGCCAAACAAGTGGCCGAACTGATCGAGTTGATCAAGAACCCGCCCGCTGGCGAAGAAGCCTTCTTGCTCGACTTGCTCACGCACCGCGTGCCCCCAGGCGTGGACGATGCCGCCAAGGTCAAGGCCAGCTTTTTGGCTGCGGTAGCGCATGGTGACATCGCTGTCGGTTTGATTTCCAAAGCCAAAGCCACTGAGCTGCTGGGCACGATGGTCGGTGGCTACAACGTGCATCCGCTGATTGAACTGCTGGACGATGCCGAAGTGGCGGGTGTGGCTGCTGAGGCGCTGAAGAAGACGCTGTTGATGTTCGACTTCTTCAACGATGTGGCCGAAAAAGCCAAGGCTGGCAACGCCAAGGCCCAAGAAGTGATGCAATCGTGGGCCAATGCTGAGTGGTTCACCAGCCGCCCCGAAGTCGAGCAAAAGATCACCGTCACCGTGTTCAAGGTGCCCGGCGAGACCAACACCGATGACCTGTCGCCCGCCCCCGATGCCTGGAGCCGCCCCGACATCCCGCTGCACTACCTGGCGATGCTGAAGAACACCCGCCCCGACGCGGCCT
>CAYZGT010000056.1:0-9600 GCA_964478155.1 uncultured Simplicispira sp. | reverse complement strand
GAGAGACCTTCATCATCGTGGCCTTGACGTGCAGTGAGAACATCACGCCGGTCTTGCGCGCGTCCTCGATCTCCTTTTCGTAGAAGGCCAGCAGCGCCTTCTTGCTCATGAACATGGAGTCGATGACCTCGCGGTCCAGCAGGTCCACGCGCGGCTTGAGCACGATGGTCTTGCCGCTCTTCGTGATCAGCTCCATCTTGACGCTGCGGGCACGGTCCAGCGTCATGGACTTTTCGCCGTGATAGAAGTCGCCGCCGTGCATGTGCGAGACGTGCGAGCGCGAGGCCTGGCTCCACTCGTCCATGCGGTGCGGGTTCTTGCGGGCGTACTCCTTCACCGCCTTGGGCGCGCGGCGGTCGGAGTTGCCTTCACGCAGCACCGGGTTCACGGCCGAGCCGATGCACTTGTTGTAGCGGGCGCGGATGTCTTTTTCCTCGTCCGTCTGCGGCTTCTCGGGGAAGTCGGGGATCTTGTAGCCCTTGTCCTGCAGTTCCTTGATGGCGGCCTTCAGCTGGGCCACCGAGGCGCTGATGTTGGGCAGCTTGATGATGTTGGCTTCGGGCTTGAGCGTCAGCTTGCCCAGGGCGGCCAGATTGTCGGGCACGCGCTGCTCTTCGCTCAGGTAATCGGGGAACATGCCCAAAATGCGCCCGGCCACCGAAATGTCGCTGGTTTCTACGGCAATGCCTGCTGGCTTGGCAAAAGTGCGAACGATAGGCAAAAACGAGGCCGTGGCCAGACGGGGTGCTTCATCGGTCAGGGTGTAGATGATGGTCGGTGCTTGGGTACTCATGGGCTTATCTCCAAAAATTAGAGTCAACGAAGACGCTGGCAACTGTAACAACAGGCCGATAGGCGTACTCCGATGGTGCCTGATTTTCGTGCCCAGTCATCGGTAGAAATGCGGTTTTTGACAATTAAATTGCACAATGCAAAATTTAGCACCATTCCATGCAGAATTTTTTTGCACCGAACTGTGTCAGGCCGGTGTGGTTGGGGTAGAACTGGCATTTTTGGGGTAGTTTGGCTTATGTTTTCTTTTTCGCTGGTGGGTCGGTGGCGTTGGCTGCTGTGGGTATGGTGCGGGTTGGCATGGGGCACGGGCGCGATGGCCCAAGTAGGCCCACAGCTGCATCTGCCGCGGGTGGTACTTACTGCTGGTATGCACCGCATTGACGCACAAGTAGCCCAAGCGCCGCAGGAGCGCGAAATCGGTTTGATGCACCGGCAAAACATGCCCGGTCACGAGGGAATGCTGTTTATTTTTGAGCAGCCCGCCGTGCAGTGTTTTTGGATGAAAAATACCCTGCTACCCCTCAGTGCCGCGTTTTTGGCCGACGATGGCAGCATCGTCAATCTGGTGGATATGCAGCCGCAGAGTTTGGATTCACACTGCTCTAGCAAGCCCGTGCGCTACGTGCTAGAGATGAACCAAGGCTGGTTCAAGCAACGCGGCTTAAAAGCCGGGGCGCGCTTGGCTGGGCCTGTATTTCGCCAGCCCTGAGGTTTGGCTGGTAGGGGCGCAGCAACTGCTTAATCGGTGGCAATCGCTTGCAGTGCATGGGTGCTGCTGCCACTGACCGGCAGGCGGCGCACATATTTGAAAGTGCCAGTGGCGTGACAGCAAATGCGGCCTTGGGCATCAAAGATGGTGGCTTCGGTAAAGGCCAGCGTTGCCGTGCGATGCAACAGCTTGCCTTTGGCCACCAGTCGCCCGCGGGCCGCCTGCATGAAATTGGTTTTCATCTCGATGGTGACGGCACCCATATTCGGCGCACTGCTGCGGGCCGCAATCGCCATGGTCACATCCAGTAAGGTCATGCTGACCCCGCCGTGGGTGATGGCAAAAGAGTTGAGATGCTCGGGCCGGGTTTCGTAGTGCAGTTCCGACTCGCCATTTTCCATGCGGTGCAGGGTAAAGCCCAACAGTTCAACAAACGGAATATCAACACCAAAACTCAACATGGCAACTTTCAAGCAGGCAGGGAAAAAAGCGCAACAGCATAAAGCACTTCAGCGCTTCATACTTGCAGCCATTCTTGGCGCAACTCGGGGCGTGCCCGCAGTTGCTCAGGGGTGCCGTTGAACACCACGCGCCCTTGGCCCATCAGCACAATGCGGTCGGAGACTTCCAAGGCAATTGACAATTTTTGTTCGATCAGCAGCACGGCAATGCCGCGTTGGCGCAGGGTGTGTAAAAACTGTCCGACCAAAGCCACCATCTGGGGTGCCAGGCCCTCGGTGGGCTCATCGATCAGCATCAGCTTGGGGTTTCCCATCAGGGTGCGGCACAGGGTGAGCATTTGTTGCTCGCCGCCCGACAACACCCCGGCCCGTGTGTGCTGGCGCTGGCGCAGCTGTGGAAACAACTGGTACATATCTTCTAAACACCAAGCAGCCTCTGGTGCGGCTTTGCTGGGCTTTTTTTGTCCCAGCAGCAGGTTTTGCTCTACTGTGAGTGCCGAAAAGACCTCGCGCCCCTCGGGCACATAGCCCAAGCCACGCTGGGCGATTTCGTGTGGCGGCAAACCGGCCAAACTTTGGCCGTGCCATTGCAGCAGGCCATGCCAATCCACCAGCCCCATAATCGCTTTGGCGGTGGTGGAGCGCCCTGACCCATTGCGTCCGAGCAGGGCCACAATTTCACCCGCTTGCACGCGCAGGCTGACACCCTGTAGTACATGGCTGTTGCCGTAATAGGCGTGTAGATTCTCCAGCGCTAGCATGGTGGTGGTTTGCTTCAGGCGGTTGCTGTGCCCAGATAGGCGGCTTGTACCTGCGGATTGGCACGTATTTTCTCTGGGGTGTCGTAGGCCATGATTTGCCCTTGCACCAGCACCGCGATTTTGTCGGCCAAGCCAAACACCACTTCCATATCGTGTTCTACCGTGAGCAAGGTACGCCCTTGGGTGGCTTGCCGAATCAAGGTGATGAAATGGCCGGTTTCACTGCGGCTCATGCCTGCCGTGGGTTCATCCAACAAAATCACGTTGGCCCCACTGGCCAAGGTCATGCCCAACTCTAACGCGCGTTGCTGGGCGTAGCTCAAGTGCATGGCGGGCGTAGCCTGTTGCGCTGTCAGTTGCAGCAACTCCAGCAGTTCGTGGCTGCGGGCTTTCACATCGCGCAAACCAGGCAGCCAATGCCAGAAGCTATAGCCATAGCCCAAACTCCACAGCAAGCTGCAACGCAGGTTGTCCAATACCGATAGCCGTGGAAATAAACTGCTGATTTGAAAACTGCGCGACAACCCTAGGCGGTGGATGTCATGCGCTGCTTTGCCATCAATGCGCTGACCTTGTAGGTAAATTTGCCCGCTGCTGGGGGTTAAGCGTCCACTGATCAGGTGAAACAGCGTAGATTTACCCGCTCCATTGGGGCCGATCAGTGCAATGCGCTCGCCTGCGGCAATGGTCAAATCCACACCGCGCACAATCTCGGTATTGCCAAAGCGTTTATGTATGGCGCGCAACTCCAGTGCCCAAGCCGCTGCTGGCGCTGGAGTACCGGGGGTTGGACTAGGAGAGAGGCTCACAATGGTTCATCAATACCGTTTGGCGAAGGAGGCAGAGTTTATGCTGCATCGCACAGCGTTGTTCGGCCAAAGGCCATTCGACCAGCATTCCTACTGTGATGCAGCTTATAAAAATTACCCTACTACCCTGAACGCTCAGTTGTCACGCTGGGTCTGGTTAGTGACTGATAATGGCTTATGGTCTTATCGCAGCGATGATGGGATTGCCCATCCGATAGCTACTTTAGTGAAACAATTTTGCGGGAAAACCCATGAGCCAAACACCACGATTGCGTGTAGGGGCTGCCGGTTTGGCAGGCATGATGTTGTTATCGGGCTGTACCACCAACCCAGATGGCACGGTGGCTTTAGATCCTAAGGCTACTGGTGCGCTGATAGGTGCTGCTGCCGGTTGTGTAGCAGGGGCAGCAACGGGTCACGGGGGTAAAGGCTGTTTGGCGGGTGCGGTGATTGGTGCTACAGCGGGTTTTCTCATCAGTTGGTATTTTGAATCGAAAAAATTGGCCGATGCCAAAACGGTGAACCAAGAGTATGAGAAACAGGTTCGGGCAGGGAAGCTGCCTAAATCTCAGCGCCCGCCCAAGGCTCAGATCGTGCCGGTAAAATTTACCAGCCAAGTCAAACACAGCTCGGCTGGTGGTCAGCATAAAAATGAAATTCAAATGACATCTAACTCTGATTTGATTGGTTATGGCGACCACGTACCACAAATGCAGCAGAAATATGTCATTTACGATGAGAAGAACCAAATTTTAGAGCAACGTACCGAAAAAATTACGGTCGTAGACAGCGCTGGGCGCTATCAAACGCAGTCTAAATTTACCTTGCCAGCCGATGCCAAAAACAAGCATTACACGGTAAAAACCACTCTGTTGGCCAATAACCAGCCTTATAAACAAAACAGTTACCAAGTTTCGTTCGCAGAAATGGACGGCGAGCCGGTGTTGCGGGTGGCGGAGTTGGACTCAGCTTATGCCGATTGAATGAAACAGCCGCTGGGCCGGGTGCTTGTGCACCGTAGTGGGGAGAGCGGGGTTTGCTATGTTTGAAAATTAGAAAAGCCTGTTGTACCGAAATACAACAGGCTTCTAAAGGTTGGTCAGCGGCGGGAACCAAATTCCCAAATGAAAGTTGACTAAAAAAGCTCATTTGTTCCCCGATTTGTTCCCCGGTTTTGGTTTTGTTCCCCGTGTTTTGGATTCAAATTAACCCCATATTTTGCGCTATGGTTTTGATAGCTTGATTTTTTCCGGGTGTGGCATCTTGGCAACATGGTAGCGGCTCTATCTTTGTGCCAGTTGCAGCAGGTATCGGTGGGCTTCTTGAATCTGCAGCGGCTCGATACCTTCACGGGCGGCGCGCTCTACCAACTGTGGGCAGGCTTCAATCATGCGCGCCAGTTCATCGGCCATCGCTGCACACTGGGCACGAGTCGAACGCATAGGGGGCGCTTTGCTCAGCACTAGCGGCGAACAATCCACAGTCGCAATGATGCCGCTCATGCTGTACCTGCCAAGCGTTGCAAGTGCGCCTCAAACTGTGCTTCTTTGGCCTTGTCGAGTGTGGAATCACAGCGCATGAATCGGGCGAAGTCGGTCATATCGCTGGGCAAAATGCCGACGATGCGCGCCAATTGCGAATCACTGGCACCGATGATGCTGGTGGTCGGTTGCACGGCCTCCAATCGCTGCAGGCGGGCGTTAAGTGTTGCCATGCTGGTTCTCCAATGCGGCCACACGGGCGGCCAATTCGTCAATTTCTGCCACACGGCCAAGCTGGGCAATGGCCCCCAGTAGCTGGGCACCTTGGGCCGGTGGTAGCGTTCCGGCGGCTACGGCACCCAGCACAGCGCGGCCTTGGTCGGTCAACGTGCCAGCGGTGGGCAGCTCAATAGCCGTTGCCAGTTCTTGGGGCTTGAGGGCCGGTATCACCCGCTCCAGCACCAGCTTTGCCGCTTGTACGTCACCACGGAGGGCAGCTTGCACTACGGTGGCAATGATGCTGTCAACGTCCTTAGACAAGCGTTGTCGCAGCGCTTGCGCGGTGCTGGCTTTGTGGGGCCGTCCCTTCGGATTACCGCTTTGGCCGGGTGCGAACTTCGCCACTTCAATCCCCTGTTTCGTTGCTGCTTAAAACAGGATCAGGCCAGCACTTGGGCCGCAATCTGGGCAGGGTTTGCCACAAAGTAGCGCGGCTCAGCCAACATGGCGCGGATGCCGTGCTGTCGCCCGCCTGTGTTGTTCTTGATTACTTCAGCACCAGCGGGGCCAAGCACGGGCAAAGGCGGGAACTGCAGCGCGCTGGCTGTCGCCGCTGGCACATTGCCACCACGGGCCGCTAGTGCGTGTGCTGTGCCCTGCAGGCGGCCTGCCAGTGTTGCCAGCTCTAGGGCCTTCGTGGTGTAGTCGCTATCGAGGCGCAGCAGTTCTGCCTGTAGCAACTCACGCTCCATGTCCTGCAGTGTCTGGGTTGCGGCGGCTTCGTGGGCTTGGGCACTGGCTAGGCGGCGCTCTAACCCCAGCAAAGTAGCGCTGTGGTTGTTGTAGTCGTGTTGCGCTGCATCCTGTACCTTTTGAGCGGCGGCCAAGCGCTTTTCAGCGGCCTGCACTTGGGATGGCACGGCCTCCCCCAGCACCACAGCGGCGCGCAACTGCGCCAGCTCATCGGCGGCCAGCGTTACCTCTTTCGCAATGGCATTCATATCTACCAGCGCTAGGGCATCCATCGCTGTGCGGATGCGCTGCACCTCAGTGGCAGCAGCAGATTGGGCTAGGCGGGCGGCTTGTAAATCCATATTCATATTGAATCTGTAGAAACTATTTCTGATAACTGACAGTTTATTAGATTCAAGTGGTGGTGTCTGGTTTTTGTCAGGTAGCCTGACCAAAAAAGCAAAACCCGGCGCATGGCCGGGCTGGGTGGGCGTTGAAACCGTGGGTTTCAGAACGGCATCGGGCCATCCATCGGGTCGTGCTGGGGTGGTGCAAAGGCGCGTGCAGCATCATCCCGTGGGCGGCGCTGCTGCTGGCCTTGGTACTGGCCTTCGCCTTGGGTGGCGTTGCGCTTGTGTCGGACAGCGTACACGCTCATGACCTGCTGTGCCACCACGTCCAAGGCCGGGCGGTGCTGCCCCTCCTTATCCAGCCAAGTGCTTACCTTCAATGGGCTGGTCACTGCCACCGAGTCGCCTTCTTTCAGCGCCAGCAGGGCAGACACTGGCGCATCGTCAAAAGCAATGCAGCTTACGAATTGCGATTCGCCCTCAGTGGTAGCCGTGCGGATTTTCGCCAGTGCAAAGGGCTTGCCACTCTTACCGGTGCGGCTGGTGGGTGTGCCGTACACCTTGCCTGCTATCAGTGCGTCAATCATTTGGCGGCTCCTTTGGCCTTGCGGATAGCTGCATGGGCGGCAATGTCGGCGGCATCTTCTGCTGTCGTTTGGTGGTCATTGCAGCGCAGCACGTCGCCATCTTCAATAGGGATAAGGTTCAAACAATGTGGCTCCTTGCCTTCGGGCTGACGATTGCGGTGGGCGCAGTTGGTGCATGTGCGCTGCTCAATACTTGGGCTCATGGCTTTACTTTCTGGCCTCGATGTCTGTGGCCTGTTGGTAGGTGGTGAAAAGGTCTTGGCCGTGGGCACAGCGGGTAGTGTTGGTTCGTCCGGCGGTTTGGCATTGCGGGCACTGCTGCCAGTGGGTCAGCCAAGTTCTATCAGCAGCACGCCACGGCGCTTTTATCGAGAACTTGGGCACGGGCTTGGCCGGGGCTGTCGGCGCTGCTGTGGATGGCATGGCCGGTGCCACGGGTGCCAGCTTCGCCAGTTCTGCCCGAAGGTAAGCGGCCAGTTCCTCACGGTCGCCGTGCGGGGTGGCTTGCACGTCACTGCGCCAGTCTGCACGGGCCTTGGGGCTTGCACCAGTGCGGTCACAGTAGGCCATTGCCAGCGCCAGCAACATCGGGTCAGGTGGTGCCTTTTGAACTTGGTCTATGGTCTGCTGGGACAACAGTTGCACCAGTTCGGCGCGGTGCTGACGTAGGTCAGGCAGTAGCGCAGCAATAGCCGATTTATCGCCGGATAACTGCACTTGACCATCATCCAAATGCAGGCTGACACCGGCGGATTGGGCGCGCTCTAGGATGGCTTGGGCGGTCATAGCGTCAACTTAATCCAGTTGCTGCCCGAAGATTCCGCCGAAGATTCCGAAGATTCCCGTTTTCCAAAGTTGGAACCTTCGGAATCTTCGAGGGAATCTTCAGGGCCGGAACCTTCGGAATCGGGGGGTAGTCGCCACACCCAGCCACCTTTCATGCCGTCCTTTTTGCGCTCAATGCGCAGGTCTTTGCTGGCCTTCCAAATTTGCTTTTTGCTGAACCCAGCATCCTTTAGCGGCTTGGATGCGGTCTCAGAATTGACCCAGCCGAAGCCCTCCAATTCCGCGCGCAGCAGGTCTGCCGCATCGCTGGTTTCAGTTTGGTCTTCGCCATCTTCGGGGTCGGTCAGTAGCTCACGGGCGCTGCCTTCTACCGCCTTGCCCCATGCGATGCGGGAGGCTTGGATGCCGGGTATCGGCTCGGCCTGTTCCAAGTGGTATTCAAAGCCACCATCGTCCGGGCCGATATTGCTTTTGCCACGGGCCAAGATGCGTGCGTCCTCGCCGTCCTTGCCCTTGACCTTCGCTGCCACCAGTACCACACGGGCCACAGCAGTAAAGGCCACGCTGCCCACGACCCGCTGTGCAGGGTCAGTCCCCTGTCCGCCTTTGGCAAAGTGGGTAATGCCCAAGACAGCACAACCACAGGCAGCACCCATATCGACCAAGGGTTGCAGGGCGCGGCGCACTTCGGTGTTCTTGTGGCTGTCGCCCGTCACGGCGCTGACAACGGGGTCAACAATCAGCAGCTTGATACCGCCGATTTGTTCAATCGCCGCTTGCAACTGGGGCAAGTCGCGTGCCGGGTCAAAGGGCACCACTTCACCATCGCGCCGGGTGGCCTCGATAAAGAAGCAGCGGCTTTTATCAGCACCGGCGGCCTGTAAGCGCGGTAGCAGGGTATCGGCTGGATCGTCTTCACCACTCCAAATAAGCACGTTGCCCGCTTGGCAGCGGCTGCCATCGGGCCACTTACCACCAATCATGACGGTTGCGGCCATCGCCATAGCAATCGTAGTTTTGCCTTGGCCGGGTGCGCCAGCCAAAATGTGAAGTTTGCCGATCGCCAGCCAGTACTGCCACAGCCAGACCACTGGAACGGACTCCATATCAGCACCACAGCGCAGCACTACGCCATCGTTGGCATGGCGTTGCACAGCGGGTGCTGTGGGCGTGGCCTCCCATTCGTTGGACTCCAAAGGCGGAAAAGTCGTCTCTGCCACCGTGGGCAAAATTACTTGGCCCTGATGTACCGTAGCACCATCGGGCACGCTATCCCATTGGGTGCTGGTGCGCTCAGGCGGTTGGAACTTGGCCATAGCCATCTCGTAGTCGTCTTGGTATGCGGCGCTCATAGTACGGCCTTTGCTAAATCATGGATTTCATTGATACGGCCAACGGCCTGCAGTAGGCGTTGGTGGGTCTCTGTGTTAAGAGGCTTGCCTTTGGTCATGTCGCTGGCTACCACAGCCACCAGCATGGCTTCGCGCGCCAAAAGTTCTAGGGCTTGGCTTGGCGCGATGGCACGGGCTAGGCGCTTTGGCTCACGGCCTGTACGCTGCTTGGGCGGAAACAGTGCAGTCATGTCCAAGCCCAGAGCGGCGGTGATTTCGTGGACGCTGCAACCGGCGAAGCAATGCAGCAACACCGCGCCTTCTGGGGTTTCACGCACGGACAGGGATGGCCCCTTGTCGGCATGGGCTGGGCAACTGGCGCTCGATTGCCCGGCTTGGCGCTGACGCACGTTTTTAAGGCGGGACAGCACGTTGTCGATGGGGGCGCTACTCATCGCAACCCCCCTGTTTCGCTATCGGTAAGCAACACCAGCGGCTGCACTCCCGTGCATTCATACAGTTTTGGCATGGTGCTTACTCCTTCGCCTGCAAGGCTTCGGCATGGGCCACCAAGGCGGC
>CAYZGT010000055.1:0-9806 GCA_964478155.1 uncultured Simplicispira sp. | reverse complement strand
TAGACGCACTAGTTTCAGGTACTAGCGGGTAACTCCGTGGAGGTTCGAGTCCTCTTCTGGGCACCAAATTTAAAAAGCCGTTGCTTTATGCGACGGCTTTTTTGTTTTCTCACTGTTTTCTCACGTCACCTTATAGCGTAGCGCACCATAGCAGCTTACTTTTTTGTGGGTTGTTTTGTTGGCTCCTACAGAGCACCAAGCCCCTGCTTAATGCAGGCGCTTAGTGTCACCCAAGCTTTTTAATCCAGCCTACAAGTGAAAATCACCCGCTGCCTCGGGTTGGTACAGTACTTTTTCAATCCGTACATGGCAGGTGCGATTCCTCACGCGCCAGTCGAAGGCATCGCCCTCTTTGTAACCCAAGATGGCGGTGCCAATGCCAGAGCACACCGACAGCTTACCGGCCGTGCTGTCTGCATCTTCCGGGTACACCAGTGCCACTTCCACTTCCTCGTCGTCCAACTGCAACACGGCCCGCGAGTTCATGGTCACCACATCCTCGGCCACCTGCCGCGAATCGACGACGATGGCACGCTCGATCTCGTGCTCCAGTTCAAACACCGCCGAAGCCTGTTCCAAAGCGAGCAAATTTCTGAGCCGTGCTTGGTCGATTTCGGTGATATGGATGTCGGTGACGTAGTCCGCAGGGTTCTCACGCAGCAGCCGCAGGTAACGCTGCGAAGTCATGGCGAATGATTTCAGGCCAAACGTTTCGCGCTCCAACAGGAAGCCGCAGTGTTCAAAGGCTTTGAGTGAGCGTGCATTCTCTGTATGGATCTTGGCGATCAGCTTGTCCGAGCGCATCTCGAAAAACGCGTGCTTCATACCTTCGCGGATGGTGCTGGCCCCGAGTTTGCGGCCCCAGTTGTCGCGGTTACCGATCACCAGCACCATTTCGCAGTCCGTACCAGCCTTGACCAAGCGGACAAAACCCACCGGCACATCCTCCCGGTCGTAGGCCATGAAAAAGCGGCCCCCTTGGTTGAACAGATGCGTCAAGGTGGGCAATTGAACCCGTCCGACGACCTGTTCAATAAAGCGGGAGACATGGCGCGAATCACTCAGGTAGCGGGTGACGTATTCGTCTTCTAACCAGTCCATCAAATGGAGCGCATCGGCCCGAGTGATCTCAGGGCACAGAGAAATGAAAGGCTTGGTCATCTTCACCACATTTGGTTACAAGAATGAAAGCCTTTCACAGCTGTGACTATGACGGTTCTTTCGATAAGGTGTTGATTTTATACGGTATGCAAAAGCAACACCGTGGTAGGGTAAAAACTGGATCGCCTAGGCCACAGTACACAGCAAAAAGCGCACAGGCACGACATGCACCTGTGCGCTTAAGCCCTGCAACGGACTAGGCTTTATTTGCGCAGCAATACCTTGAGCACGTTTTGCAAACGGCGGGCGCTGGCCGCATCGCTGGCGCTGGCCAACACCGCAGCCACATCACGGCCCCAAGTTTCGGCCGGAGCTGGTTCGTTGCGCCGTGTCAGCAATTGCAACTTCAAGCGTTTTTGTTCCGATAGTTGCTCAGCAGGCGACGAAATATCGGCGGCAATTTCCAGGCGCAGCAAACACGTAGCGGCTTCGCCCGCAGCAGGCTTGCCCAAAGCTTGCGTCCAGCTGGTGCGCACCGCAGGGGCCACACGCCCACCGAGTTCTTGGGCCGAAGGCAACAGGGCTGGATCGCGGTTTTCCCAAGCGCTGAGCAGCTGGGTCAGTGCTTCGCCGTGGGCCTGAGCCGCCAGCTTTTTCAGGGCCTGTTGTGCGTGCTCCATGGCTTCGCGTTGGGCGCGGAAGGCAGCATCGCCCAAACGGGGGCCACGGTCTTCACGCTCAGCAAAACGGCCACCACGCCCCTCAGTCCGCCCACCATCGCGGCCTGCATCACGGCTGGGACGGGCATCACGGCGCTCGCTCGGTTTGCCATTACGGCCCATGGGAGCAGCAGGCGCTTCTTTTTTCATACCGGGGCGGTCATCACCGCGCACCGCCACCACGGGGCGCTGAACGGCCTTGGGTGCTGGTGCCTCTGCAGCAGCTTCCGGTTCTTCGGCAGCGGCTTCTGTTGGAGCGGTTTCTGGGGCCACAGGGGCGGGCGCAACCTCACCACTGGCTTGGGCAGCCGCATCTGCATCGGCACGGGCTTGGGCCTGACCACGCAGAGCCGCTTCGAGGGCTGTCATGGCTTGGCGGATTTGCTGGGCATCCCCGCTGGCATTGGCCGCTTCGAGGGCTTTGGCTGCCTCCACCACGGCACGGTCGCGGGCGCTCAGCTCGGTAGCGTGTTTTTCGCGCTCGGCGGTTTTGCGCTGGAAGGCATCGTCAATCGGCTTGCGGAAGGTATCCCATAGCTTTTGCTCGTGCTTGCGATCCAACGGCACGCTTTGGGCTTCGGCTTGCCAACGTTGTTGCAAGGTCTTGATGGCATCAATACGCAAGGCCGGGGCGGCACCCAAGGCATTAGCCTCTTCAATCATGGCCTGACGGCGCAAGATGCTGGCTTTTTGTGCCGCCTCTAACGGGGCTGCAGCGGCAGCCATGGCCTGCTTCCACAGCGGCTGCAGCTCGGCAAACAGCTTTTCGCCCACATGGCCACTGGCGCGCCAGCGGTCGGCAAACTGGTACAAACTGCGGTTGACCGCTTTCCAGTCGGTCGAGGCAGCAGGGCTGGCCGCCCACGCTTTCAGCTCTTCGATCAGGGCCAAGCGTTGTGCTTTGTGCTCAGCCGCTTCCGCACGGATTTTTTCTAACCAAGCCTCTACCACCTTGTGGGCAGCGTTGCAGGCTTCGTCAAACTTTTTCCACAGGGCATGGTTGGGTGCGCCGCCTTGGTCGGCTTTTTTCCATTGCTCACGCAATTGGCGCAGGCTTTCTTGGATTTTGCGCCCACCCAAGGCTTGGCCTTCGGGGCGATTGAGCAGGGCTTCGGCTTTGGCGATCAGTTCTTCGCGCACTTGGTCGGCGCTCCAACGCTGCCAGCCTTCCAACTCGCCAGCAGCCACCAAGGCAGTGTGTACCTGTTGCTCTAAGGTGTTGTCGATGTGTTTGCCATGCTCTTTCAGCACGGTGCGCAAGGCTGCGGCAGCGCCAGCACTGGCTTTGCCATGCCCTTCAGCGGTTTCTTGCTCCAATTTAGCCAAGGCTTCGCGCACCGCTTGTACAGCTTTGGCGACCACTTCAGGGGCGGCTTTGGGCTTGGCAACGCGTGCTGGACGCTCGGCAGCAGCGGCAGCTTCGGTCGGCAGACCACGGGCCACGCGCAACTCATCGGCCCACACCGGCACGGGTGGCAACGGAGCGCTGACATCTTCGGCAGCGGCCACGGCTTGGGCCACCGCCGGTTGGAAGGCATCCCACACCACCAGCAATTGGCTGCGTGAGGCATCGAGCAGCGTCGGGAAGCGGGCCTCGACACTGACCCAACTGGCATCCCCCGTGAGGGCTTGGGCTTGGTCTTGCCAATGTTGCACATCGGTACGCAGCACTTCGAGGGCCGCTTGGGCATCACGCCACGACTTGGTGGACAACACCTCGATGCGCTGGGCCAGCAGCACCGCGGCCTCGCGCTGTACCTGTACGCGGTGTTGCAGGTCTTCAATCACTTTGATGCGCTCGACCAGTTGGGCCTTGAGCGAGGACAGTGGCTCGCGCGACAGCGGTGCGCCCGCTTTGGCGGCATCGCGTTGCCAAGCCAAAGCGTCGGCAATGTTGAGCTTGGCGGCATCCAACAGGGCTTGGGCTTTGGCGGCCCATTCAGCGGCGATGGCCTCTTGGTTTTTGGCCCGGCGCAGCTCTTCCATGCGCTCGCGCACCGCCTTGGCCGCCCCTTTGTCGCGACCACTGAGTTCTTTGAACACTTCCTGCAATTGCTCGGGGCTAGGCTGGGTGGTGAGCCACTCGCGGATACGCGCAGCCCGCTCGCCCGACGTTGCCGCCGAAAAAGCCCCGCCAGTCAGGGCATCTAAGGGATGCGCTTCGGGGGTTTTGACAGGGGCTGGATGGTTTTCGGGAGCGTCGGACATTTTGTTGCGTGAAAGAAAAGAAAGCATGGATGGTGGAAAAAACAAGCGCCCGAAGTCCCCTTCGGGCAGCAATGGCGGACAAACGGCAGGCCAGCCCTGCTGACCCGTGTTGGAGAAAGCGCTATTTTGACCGGGATTTGACCCAGAACCTAGGCCATCCGATCAACGAGCTGCCAAGCCCAAGGTGGCCTGTGGCTTCCAATCGGCCTCGGCAGGCTCCGTTTCGGGTGCGCCCAAGAACAGACGCTCTAGCGGCAAATCGCGTGCGGCCAAGTAGTCGCGCACAGCCACGGCACGCGCCAGCGCCAATTCGCGCATGGCATTGTCGGGCACGTTGATGCTCTCGAGCAAGACCGCTTCCATCTGTGCCACAGGCACATCTTTGGCCATACCGATCAGATTGCGCTCTTTTTTCAGGTCAGCCCGCCGGTACACCTCTTTCAGCAGCAGTGGGTATTCTTCTGGCGTGACCGGGGCTACGGCCTGCGCAGCCTGACCAGCCCGCACCGCTTGGCGGCGTTTTTGCGCTTGTACCTGTTCGTGCAACCGCGCCTGCCGCCAGGCCTGCTCTTCTGCACTGGCGCTGGCTTGGCCGATCACCGTCATGTTCAACGCCGGGCGCTCGCGCATGGCTCGGGCAATTTTGTCCAAACTTTGCCGAGCCGCTTCGGTCAGCTGGGCTGTGCCCAGGTCAAAAGCCACGCTGCCTTGCTCTTCGCCGCCACTGAACAAGCCAGCCAACAAAGAGAACGGCGCTGTGACTGCCTTGGCCAGCAAATTACCGACTACTTTCCAAATCACGGCCCCTAAGCGAAACTGCGGATCGTTGAGCGAACCACTGATGGGCAAATCGACATCGATCACACCATTGCGATCCGCCAACAAGGCCACCGCCAAGCGCACAGGCAAACTGGCAGGTGCGCCTTCTACCGGCTCACCAAACTTTAATTGGTGCAGTACCAGCTTGTTGCCTGCCGTCAACTGACCGTTGGGTTGCACTTGGTAATGGATGTCCATATTCAGCTTGCCGCGCTCAATGCCATGCCCAGCATATTTGACGGTGTAAGGTGACAAGGGTGGCAATTCCAAATCACGCATCTGGCCGCGCACGTCCAGCGCCAACGGTTGCACCAAAGGATTGAGCCGCCCCGTGATACTGAGCGAGGCCGTGCCTTGGGCCAAACCACGCAATTCCACATCGGCCAGTGGCACAGGGGCATCGGGGCTGGGTGGCACGGACGAGAAAGCACTTAAACGCCCGGCCAAGCCACTCACATCGGCAGAATAATTGGGTTGAATAAAGTAGTCGGAGAAATCCACCCGCCCCCCCGACAACGTGATCGGGCCTATGCGAATGATGGGGGCTGGGGCAGCCGTAGCGGGCGCAGCAGCAGTCGCCTCCACCGGGGTAGGGGCGATGGCAGAGGAGCTTGGAGCAGGTGCCGCAACTGGCACCTTACGCCAATTCTGCAAGTTCAAGCGGCCATCTTTTTCAATCACGACGCGGGCAAAGAAGTCGGCCAAGGCGGTTTCTTGCACTTCCACCTGCAAAGGCTGGGTCGGTGCCAGCTTGACCGAGAGGCCACGCACCGCCAGCGATTTCCAATGGAGCAAATTTTCTGCCCGGCTGATGCGCCAAGGGCCATGCACTTCGGGGTTGGGGGCTTGCTCCTGCACAGCCAATGTACGCACCCGCACATCGTCTAGGGCGGCATCCCCGGCCAGCGTGACGCGTGGCCCAGCCGAGGCTTGGGCATAGGCCACCTGGCCCTGAAAACTGCCATCGGCGCGGCGAATGTCCACATTCAAATCCTGCGCCACATAGGGCACCAACACATGCAAGGGCAACTGCTGTGCCTGTAGCTGGCCTTGGAGCGCCAAGGGCGTGAGCGCCAACTGGCCATCGTATTGCAGGCGGCCCGGCTCGGTGCGTCCGGCCCCAAGGCGTGCCGATAGGCTCAGGTGTGCCGGGGCCGCCTGTGCATCGAGCGGCGAAAACCCTTTCAATTGCACTTGCAAGCCCGACACCATCAGTGCCACCGGAGAGGCAGCCGCCTCATCCCGAAAAGCCACCGAGCCGCCATGCAAAGCCAATTCTTGCCACTGCACCGACCAAGGCGGTGCAGTTTCTTTCTGGCTCTCCTTTGGCGCAGTGGCGCTGGCTGGCGCTGCTGCGGGCAGCCAATGCTCAAACATCCAGCGACCATCGTTGCCACGTTCCACCCAGAGGCGCGGCTGGGTCAGGGCCATGCTTTCTACTTTGATACGGCGTTGACCTAAGTGGATTTGTGCGTTTTGCAGTTGAAACTTTTTCAGTTCGGCCAAGCTGTTTTCGGCACGCAAAGCCAAACCAGAGGCCGTGGCAGGCTCACATGGCACAGCGGGCGTGCAACCCAATGCCACACCATCCAAGCTCAATTGCGCCACTTGGGCCACCATGTTGGTGCCATGCCAAGCCAAACCCAGATCGGTGTGCAGCAGGCCCTCTAACTGCGGCAGCAACGATGCCGCTAAGTACGGACGGCCCCAGCCCAAGGGCAGCGCCTTCACCGACAGCGCCAATTGGCCTTTGTCTGGCTCGGCTTGGCCCATCCAGGCCAGTTCGGCCGCTGCGCGCTGATCGTGTGGGGCCAAAAGCTGCATTTGTCCAGAAAAAGGCACCGGCTGCTGCCAAGGCCAAGCAATTTGCTCCGCTTGCAAGGCCAGTCCACGCAGGGCCAAACGGGCCGGGGCGGCCAAGCTGTCGTCTTGCCAATCCACTTGGGCTTGTTGAATACGCAACTGCTGGAGCTTGAACTGCCAGGCTGGAGCCGGGCTGGTAGGGCGGCTATCGACCTTTTCTGTGCGGGCTGTGGACTGCCCGGCAGCCAGCATCCAATTGAGTTGCCCTTGGGGGTTGCGGTGCACACGCACCTGTGGTGCCTCTAGCTGCACGGAACGCAACAGCACACGCCGCTCTAGCGGCAACAGTTCGTCAATATCGACCGTCAGGCGCTGCAAAGACAGCAACTCGGCTTGGGCCTGATCCTGCAAACGCAGCTGACGCGCTGCCACATGGCCTGTCACACGCAGCACGGGTGGGGTGTTGTCGTCGGCCTGCGGCAGGGAAGGTGCAAAATGCACGCGCAATTCACCATCCAACAGAGCCGATTGCACACGCACGGGCACACTGGCGGGCAAATAAGCCAAATAAGGTGCAATATCTACGCCTTCCCAGCGCAACAAGGCATCGGCTTGGGCCTGTGGCGCAAAGGGCGTGGCCTCGGCGCTGGATTCAAAACGGCTACCGTTCAAAGTAAAGGCTAGGTGCGGTTGCACCTTGGCCTCGCGCTGGGTGGGCAGATTGCTCACCCTAGGAATCTGCAACTGCAACTCGCGCAAACTGTGGGCGCGCCCGATGGTTTCGTCCCGAAACTCTAGCGCCCCACCGCGCAGCACCACATTGTGCAAAGCAAAGGCCACTGGCGGGCTGTTGTCAGGCTCGGGCGGCTGTTTCTGCAAGCGGGCCAAAATGTCATCAATGTCGTAACGGCCTGCCGCTTGTTGGGTCAGGTGCAACACCGGCGCATCGACCTCCAAAGCCGTCAACACGGGGGCCAGATAGCGCCAAGACTGCCAATCGGCATTGATATACACCCGTTGCACTTGTAACAGTGGCGGATCGATATCGGGCTGGACACCAGCAATGCGGATGTCGTTCAGCGTCAGTTCCAAGCTCCAAGGCCGAAAATCGATAAGCCCCAATTGCACCACGCGACCTAAACGCTCCGTGGCTATTTTTTCGCCCAAGGTACGCAGCAGCGGCGGTACAGCCAGCCAGCCCAAGGCCCACAGCAACAGCCAACACAACAAGGCGACCAGGCCCCAGCGCAAGCCAGACCAGCGACGAAGCGAAAAAATTTGCATGGCCGCATTGTGCGGGATATCGAGACAACACACCCGAGAACGTACTGGAAAACCCTGATATTTAACAACTTTAAAGTATGAAGAACTAATTCCTTAGTATTGACTTGCTATTTAACCCGCTCCTAGAATCGCCACAGCCTTGCAAACCACAGGCTCCTATCAACCTCAGCGCTGCCGAATCCGGCTAAGTCAGTTGGGTGCCTTCTTTGGGCTGCACGCCCCGCACCCACTCGATGGCGCATCCATCTAGGCGAGATTCTCTGACTTTGCGGTACCTCACAAGGGAACCCGATGCCCAGACTCCCGCCGCTGAGAAAGGAAAGCGATGTCAACATCGACAGCAACGTGGGTCTCTGGTATCTACACCTTTGCCACCGACGTGATAAGCGGATTTATGGCCGTCGTCCGCAACAGTTTTGCCCTGGTTGGGCTGCTGGTTGTTTTTAGTACGGCTACGCTGGTCGCCCGCCCCGATTTGCGCCAAACCGGTGAAGAGCGCCTGATCGGTTGGTTGCAAGCGCGGCAAGAAGCCCTGCTCGGCCCAAGCGAACCACCGCTCGCACCCAGCGACGGCACCTTGGCCGTCAACCCAAAAAACCTGCCCAAAGAGCAGGCCAAAGTGGCCTACTGGCTGAGCAAAAAATACAAGGTAGCACCCGAGCCCTTGGGCCTGTTGGTGGCCGAGGCCTACGCCACTGGCGCACGGGTGCAACTCGACCCAACACTGATCTTGGCCATCATGGCCGTGGAGTCCAGTTTTAACCCGTTCGCACAAAGCTCGGTCGGCGCGCAAGGCTTGATGCAAGTCATGACGCGCGTCCACACCGACAAATACGAACCTTTGGGCGGCAAATTGGCCGCCTTCGACCCCATCACCAACCTGCGCGTCGGGGTCAAGGTACTGACCGATTGCATCAGTCGCACCGGCTCTGTCGAAGGGGGTTTGGTTTGCTACGTCGGGGCCAACGATTTGGACAACGATGGCGGTTATGCCAGCAAAGTGCTGGCCGAGCATACGCGCCTGCGCCAAGTGGCAGGCCAGCGCAAAGCCCCGGTATCGCCATTTCCGCTGCTAGCGCAACGCAAGCCCGATACTGCAGCCCCCGCCACCAACGTACCAGCAGCAGTAGCGGCCCCAGAAGCGACCGAGGCCAAAGCCACACCGCCAACGACCACCCCGCGCACCGAAAAAGTGGCCCTGCTATCGGGCCTTTGAAAGACATTGCACGGCACTGGTTTGCGCCGTCAGCTACACTAGACAAGCACGCGACTGGCGATAGGCATGGCATTCTCTTTCCTAGCAGAGGCCGTTGCTGACGTGGAAACCCGCCAAGCCTTGGCAGAGAAACCACTGGGAAGCGTGCCGCCGATGGCCTGTCAGGCCCCGGTGATTCCGCCGTTCGCCTGGGCAGCCCTTGGCTTTAAGGGACTCCAATTTACCGGACTGCCACCCACCATGTACCAACGCAATATCCTTGTCGAGCAAACCGACCCCGAAGTTTTCGCCGCTATCCAAGCCGAAAACGAACGCCAAGAACAGCACATTGAGCTGATTGCCAGCGAGAACTATGCTTCGCCCGCCGTGATGGCCGCGCAAGGCTCGCAACTGACGAACAAATACGCCGAAGGCTACCCCGGCAAGCGCTACTACGGTGGCTGCGAGTATGTCGACGTGGTGGAACAGCTGGCGATTGACCGCCTGAAGCAAATTTTTGGCGCAGAAGCCGCTAACGTGCAGCCCAGCTCGGGCTCGCAAGCCAACCAAGCCGTGCTGCTGGCCTTTGCCAAGCCCGGCGACACCATCATGGGCATGAGCTTGGCCGAAGGCGGCCACCTGACGCACGGCATGCCGCTGAACATGTCGGGCAAGTG
>CAYZGT010000054.1:0-10227 GCA_964478155.1 uncultured Simplicispira sp. | reverse complement strand
AGAAGACATGATCGAAGACACCGCCCTGACCTTGGCCAAGGCCCGTGGTTTGAAAGTTTCCTAAGGAATTGACATGGCATTGAACGCCTCTACCCTAGACCAATTGGCCCAGCACTTGGAAAACTGCCAACTGCAGGCCCAAGACACCCTGAAAATCACCGAAGCCCATCCCGACATGGATTGGGACGATGCCTACGCCATCCAAGACCGCATCTTGGCCAGCAAGCTCTCCAAGGGCGCACGCATCGTCGGCTACAAGGCCGGTTTGACCTCGCACGCCAAAATGAAGCAAATGGGCGTGACCGACCCTGTGTTTGGCTTCTTGGTGGACGAATACGTCATCCCCGAAGGCGGCGAAGTCAAGGTCAGTGAACTGATCCACCCCAAGGTCGAGCCCGAAATCTGCTTCATCACCCGCACCGAACTCAAAGGCCCTGGCTGCCATATTGGCGCGGTGCTGGCCGCCAGCGATGTGGTACTGCCCGGTATTGAAGTGATTGACAGCCGTTACCGCGACTTCAAGTTCGACTTGAAGAGCGTGATTGCCGACAACACCTCGGCCTCGCGCTTTATCGTCGGTGGTCGTATCGCTCCGGCGCGTGATCTGGACTTGCGCACGCTGGGCGTGGTGCTGGAAAAGAATGGCGAGCCGGTGGCTTTGGGTGCTGGTGCCGCCGTGCTGGGCCACCCCGCTGCGGCGGTGGCCATGCTGGTGAACCACTTGGGCCGCCGTGGTCAGTCTTTGCCTGCCGGTAGCCTGATTCTGTCGGGTGGCATCACTGAAGCCGTGCCGGTGCAGGCCGGTGACAACGTCACGCTGCGCATCCAAGATCTGGGCAGCGTCTCGGTGCGCTTCGTCTAAACATTGCGCGTATCCATCGGCTGTACCAGCCGTTCAACGGGGCCGCGCACTGCGTTGGCCCCGTTTTTTTATTCAGGAGACAAACCCGATGACGATGGAATTTCAGGTACGCCGCCGTGCCGTATTGCATTGGGCCGCTACAGCGGCTGCCGTGGCCGCAACCCCGGTGTGGGCGCAGGCCAGTGATTGGCCCAGCAAACCCATCAAGCTGATTGTGCCTTTTCCGCCGGGTGGCCCCGCCGATGTCATGGGACGGCTGGTGGCCCAAGTATTGGGTACGGCGCTCAAGGCCACGGTGGTGGTAGAAAACAAGGCTGGTGCGGGCGGTAATGTGGGCACCGACCAAATTGCCAAGGCGGCCCCCGATGGCTATACCCTGGGCCTGTCTGCGGTGAGTAGTTTGGCCATTGCGCCTACCTTGCAACCCAAGCTGCCCTACAACGTGGAGCGTGATTTAACGCCGATTTCCTTGGTTGGTGTCGCCCGTGGCGCTTTGGTGGCACACCCCTCTGCACCCTTCAATGACCTCAAAGGCTTGATCGCCTATGCCAAGGCCAACCCCGGCAAGCTGGCCTATGGCAGCTCGGGTGTCGGTACTTCCAACCATTTGCAGGGCGAATACCTGTCGATGCGCGCTGGCATTGAGTTGCTGCACATTCCGTACAAAGGAACCGCCCCACTGGCGCAAGACCTGTTGGGTGGTGCCATTCCAATGGCCTTTGAAAGCTCTTTGGTCACCGCAGGCCCAAACGTGAAAACTGGCAAGCTCAAAGCGATTGCCATCACTGCCCACGGCCGCGCTCCTTTGCTGCCGAACGTGTCCACCATGGAAGAGCAGGGCGTGACCCCGTTCGATATGCCGACGTGGTTTGGCTTGGTTGGCCCGGCCAATCTGCCCAAAGCGCTGGTGACGCGCCTAGAGAAGGTGCTGGCCGAGGGTCTGAAAACCCCCGCGATGCAAGAGCGTTTTGCTGCGATTGGGGCCGACACCCAGCCCGGCACCTCGGCGGCTTTTGCCAGCTATATTCGCGAAGAAACCCAGCGCTATGCCAAGATCATCCAGCAGGCCAAGGTCACACTGGATTGATGCCCTGTTTTTTAACCCCCGTTTGGAGAAACCACTATGCCCTTTGCCCAGATTTACATGATTGAAGGCCGCACTGAAGAACAAAAGCGCGCCGTGATCGAAAAAGTCACCCAAGCCCTGAACGAGGCTGTGGGCGCACCCAAAGAAAACATCCGTGTTTGGATTCAAGACGTACCCAAAGAAAATTGGGGCATTGCAGGCGTGAGTGCCAAAGACTTGGGCCGCTGAACACTGCTCCCTCTGCTGCTGCCAGCCACTGCTTATTGGTTGGTGGCTGCCAGCACCTCGGTCATGCTGGTCAGGCCTTGCAGCGCCTTTTCAATGCCGTCTTGGCGCAGGGTGCGCATGCCAGCGTGTAAAGCGGCTTGGCGAATTTCAATCGCCGGGGCGCGATGGCGGATATATTCGCGGATCGTGTCGTCGCTGACCATCAACTCATGGATTCCCAACCGTCCCCGGTAACCGTGGTGGTCACATTGGCTGCAGCCCTGCGCGCGCCATAATCGAATTTCTCCTTGTGCCGAACCATACTCTTGCTGCCAGTCCTCGATCAGGCGGCTGCGGGCCTCGGGCGTGTTTTCCATTGAGGAGCCGCTGTGCAGGTATTGCGATGCCAATCGATCAAGTGGTTCTGGGCTCAGTACCAGCGGGGTCGCGCATGCAGTGCATAAGCGGCGCACCAGCCGTTGCGCCAAAATAGCCAACAGCGAGTCAGAAAAGTTAAACGGGTCTAGGCCAATTTCCAACAAGCGGTTAATGCTCTCCGGGGCCGAATTGGTGTGCAAGGTAGACAGCACCAAATGCCCTGTCAACGAGGCTTCCACCGCAATGCGTGCCGTTTCTTCATCACGCATTTCTCCAATCATGATGACATCGGGGTCGGCCCGCAAAAAGGTACGCATCGCAGCAGCGAACGTCCAACCAATGCGCGGATTGATTTGTACTTGGCGCAACCCCGATTGGCTGATTTCAATCGGGTCTTCTGCGGTCCAAATTTTCCGGCCTTCGGTGTTGATGTCTCGGATCACGGAATGTAGCGTGGTGGTCTTGCCACAGCCGGTAGGCCCACAGACCAGCAGCAGGCCATAGGTTTTCTTCACTATCTCGCGCAGCACCGTCAGATGTTGTTTGTTCAGCCCAATTTGCTCCAGTGGTAAGGGCTTGGCACTGGCGAGCAAACGCAGCACCACATCTTCTAGGCCGTGGGAGGTTGGCACTGTTACCACGCGCAACTCCAGTGCAGAACCGCCGAAGCGGGCAAAATCAATTTTCCCGTCTTGGGGTTTGCGGTGCTCCGAAATGTCCATGTTGGCCATGATTTTGATGCGCGCCACCAGCGCATAGCGAAAGCGCGCGGGCAGTTCTAAATAGCTCATCAGTTGGCCGTCTACACGCAGCCGAATGCGCACGTTTTTTGGGGCCGGTTCAGTTTCGATATGGATGTCGGAGGCGCGGTGGGCAATCGCTTCTTCAATCACCGTGTTAATTAAGCGCACCAGGGTGTTGTCCGATTCACTGACGACATCGGTTTCTACCGTATCTGCCTCGGTCGACGCACTGGACAAGTTACTGGCCAACTCGCGCGAACTGGCGCGCGGGGCGCTGGCTGGGGAGCGGGTCTCGCCAGCCGTGGGTGCCAAAGCCGCTTTGGCGGTGGCTGTGGGGTAGGTGCGGTAGGCGTTGGCAATGGCTGGCATCAGGGTGCCAGGGGCTGCCTGCAAGGCGATGGGGCGGCGTTGGGTTAAAAAGCGCAATTCATCCAGTAACGTGCGCTCGGACGGGTCAGACACCAGCACCACCAAGGCATCTTCGCGTGCCAACAGTGGCAGTACCGATTCGCGTTCGGCCACATTGCGCGGCACCAAGGCCAGCGCCACCGGATCGGGCTGGAGGTGGCTAGGGTCTACCAAATGTTTGCCCAACCAAGAGGCAATTACTTCTTGTAGTTGTGCGGCACTGACATGGCCGCATTCGACCAAAATTTGACCGATAGGACGTTCGTGCCCCTGTTCCCGTTCGGTTTGCTGCAGTTTGAGGCTCTCTGCCAAGGTGTTGGCATCTAACACCTTGGCGTGGATCAGCGCTTCACCCAGATGCCGTGCCTGCCCCAAGGTGGGGTGGGGATTGGTGGCCAAGGCCCACAGTTCATCCGCCTGGTGTGGCGTGAAATAGGGGGCGGCTGCAGCATTAAAGGTATCAGCAGGCATGGCGAATAAAGTGCAACCAAGTGTGTGCCACTGTATAACCGATAAACGCGCACATCGCCACTGTCGGCCGTGATAGCCGCAGTGCTATGGGCAACGCCAGTCGTACTCCACCGTCAGCGGTGCATGGTCACTAAAACGCTGTGCTTTGTAGATACTGGCCGTTTGTGCCTGCGCTGCCAGTGCTGGGGTGGCCAAGTGGTAGTCAATGCGCCAACCCACATTGTTGGCCCAAGCCTGGCCCCGGTTGCTCCACCAGGTGTAGGCTTCAGCGGTGGTGTCGGGGTGCAGGCGGCGGTACACATCCACCAATCCATCGCATTCAAGCAGCTGGGTCATCCACGCGCGTTCTTCGGGCAGGAAGCCGCTGTTTTTCAGGTTGCCTTTCCAGTTTTTCAGGTCGATGGCTTGGTGCGCGATGTTTACATCGCCACACAGGATGAACTCGCGTTCGGCGCGCAAGCGCATCAAATGGGGATGGAAGCTGGCCAAAAAACGGAACTTGGCTTGTTGGCGCTCCTCGCTGCTGGAGCCGCTGGGAAAGTAGACACTCAAAATCGACAGCTTGCGCGTGGGGGTATCAAAGCGCAGTTCAATGCAGCGGCCCTCGGCATCAAATTCTGCATCGCCATAGCCGATGCGTACCTCGCTGGGCTGGTGCCGGGTGTAAATGCCTACGCCAGAGTAGCCTTTTTTCTCGGCATAGTGAAAATGGCCTTGCATCCCGGCCAAAGTATCGAGCTGGCCTTGGACATCCGCAGCTTGCGCCTTGATTTCTTGCACGCAAATACAATCAGCGCGCAGTGACTCCATCCAAGCTTCTAGGCCCTTGCGGGTGGCCGAACGCAGGCCATTGAGATTGAGGCTGGTTAATTTGAACAAGGAATTTCTCATGGTAGTTGGTAGCGCCCCGGCGCAGAACAAGGGCCTTTTGGCACAAGAATTTGTCGGTTTTGCTGTGCAGTCGGGCGTGTTGCGCTTTGGCGAATTCAAAACCAAAGCCGGGCGCTTGAGCCCGTACTTCTTCAATGCCGGGCTGTTTGACGATGGGGCCAAAATGGGCCGCTTGGCCGAATTTTATGCAAAGGCCATCTTGGCCAGCGGCATTGAGTTCGACATGGTGTTTGGCCCGGCCTACAAAGGCATTCCATTGGCGGCCACCGTGGCGGTGGAACTGGCCCGCCAAGGGCGCAATGTGCCGTTTGCTTACAACCGCAAAGAAGCCAAAGACCACGGCGAAGGCGGCACGCTGGTCGGTGCGCCCTTGCACGGGCGCGTTTTGATTGTGGACGATGTCATGTCAGCGGGCACAGCAGTGCGCGAATCGATTGCCCTGATCGAATCGGCCGGTGCCCGCCCGCACGCTGTCGCTATTGCGCTAGACCGCCAAGAAAAAGCCACCGAGAATGGGCATGATGTAGATCACAGTGCCGTACAGTATGTGCGCGAGCAACTGGGTTTGCAAGTCTGTGCCATTGCCCAGCTGGCCGACTTGCTGCAATATCTGCAAGCCGGTGGTGGGCCAGAGTTGAGCAGCCACCACGCGCGCGTGTTGGCCTACCGGCAGCGCTATGGTGTCAACGAAGGAGCAGACGATTGAACTTAGGCCCCCACTTCCCTACAGGCTGCGCTGTGCGGCGTACAGTGTTATGGGCCATGCTCGGAAGTGGCTGCTGCGTGCCGTGGGTGCAGGCACAAACCCCGGCTCCCCATGCGGCTGGTATTTACAGTTGCATTGATGCCCAAGGACGGCGTTTGACCGCCGATCGACCGATTCCCCAGTGTATTGACCGCGAACAGCGTGAACTCAGCCCCTTGGGCACGGTGCGCCGGGTCATTGGCCCTTCGCTCACCGAACATGAGCGGGCCGCCTTAGAGGCCCAACGGCGCAAAGAACAAGAAGAACGCGCCCAACAGGCCGAAGAGCGCCGCCGCGAGCGCGCCCTGTTGGCCCGCTACCCCAACCAAATTGCCCATGATGCCGAGCGGCTTGATGCGTTGGCACAAATCGATTTGGTCATTGCCACCGCCACCCAACGTATTCGCGACCTACAAGAGCAGCGCAAGACCTTGGACTTGGAGATGGAGTTTTACCGCAAAGAGCCTAGCAAAGCCCCTATGTCGTTGCGCCGCATGTTGGCCGAGAACGAGGCCGACGTGCTAGAGCAGCAGCGCTTTATTGCTGCGCAAGACCGAGAAAAACGCCGGGTACACCAACGCTTTGATTTGGAGTTGGTGCAACTGCGTCAACTGTGGGCCGCACTGCGTGGCCCCGTGACCCCCTTGCCTGCGACGGCAGGGGTGGTTGGGCCGATGACCCCGCGGCCCCCGGTCGGCCCACCCTAAGCGGGCGGGCGTGGCCAGAATGGCCCCGGTACTCAGGCCAGTTTGGCCTTGAGCAAGTCGTTCACCTGCTGTGGATTGGCCTTGCCTTTGCTGGCTTTCATCACTTGGCCGACCAAAGCATTAAAAGCTTTGTCTTTACCAGCCCGGTATTGCTCCACATTGGCGGCATTGGCGGCAATCACCTCGTCGATGATTTTTTCCAGTGCGCCGGTGTCGTTCATCTGCTTCAGTCCCTTGGCCTCAATCACCGCATCGACCTCGGTGGCTTCACCGCTCCACAGGGCCTCAAATACCTGTTTGGCCGCGTTGTTGCTGATGGTGCCATCACTGATTCGGCCAATCAGTGCCGCCAATTGGGCGCTACTGACTTTGGCAGCTTCGATGCCCATTTCTTCTACATTCAGGCGGCGCGAGAGTTCACCCATCACCCAGTTGGAGGCCAACTTGGGCTGGCCGCAGGCTTGGGCGGCGGCCTCAAAGTAGGCTGCTATGCCTTGGCTTTGCGTCAGGGTGGTGGCATCGTATTCGGGCAGACCATACTGCTGCACAAAACGCGCTGCCATCACACGCGGCAGTTCGGCCATCTCGGCACGCACCTGTTCTACCCATTCCGGGGCCACCACCAGCGGCGGCAAATCTGGGTCGGGGAAGTAACGGTAATCGGCCGAATCTTCTTTGGTACGCATGGCGCGTGTCTCGCCCGTGTCCGGGTCAAACAGCACCGTGGCTTGTTGGATGGCGTGGCCGTCTTCAAGCTGTTCAATTTGCCAGCGGATTTCGTAGTCGATGGCCTGCTGCATGAACTTGAACGAGTTCAGGTTCTTGATTTCGCGCCGTGTGCCCAAGGGTTGGCCCGGTTTGCGCACCGAGACGTTGGCATCGCAGCGGAACGAGCCCTCTTGCATGTTGCCATCGCAAATGCCAATCCAGGTGACGATTTTGTGCAGCTCTTTGGCATAGGCCACGGCTTCTTCGGTGCTGCGGATATCGGGTTCGGTCACGATCTCCAGCAGCGGCGTACCAGCGCGGTTGAGGTCAATGCCCGACTGGCCGATAAAGTCCTCGTGCAGTGATTTGCCCGCGTCTTCTTCCAAGTGGGCGCGTACCAAGCGCACGGTTTTTTTCTCGTCGCCCAAGAAGAACGACACTTCGCCCCCTTGCACCACCGGAATCTCAAACTGGCTGATTTGGTAGCCCTTGGGCAGATCCGGGTAGAAGTAATTTTTGCGCGCAAAAATGCTGCGCGGTGCAATGTGCGAGCCCAGCGCCAAGCCCAGCTGGATGGCGCATTCCACGGCCTTGCGGTTCATCACCGGCAGCGTGCCGGGCAGGGCCAAATCGACAGCGCAGGCTTGGGTGTTGGCTTCGGCACCAAAGGCGGTGCTGGCGCGGCTGAAAATCTTGCTCTGGGTGGCAAGTTGGGCATGGGTCTCGAAGCCAATCACGACTTCGTAGCCTTGGATGAGTTTGGCAGTCACGTTCAGAAACCCTCGGGCTGGCGCAGATGGAAATCAGTGGCTTGTTGCAGGCGGTGCGCTGCGTTGAGCAGGCGTGCCTCTTGGAAGTAGTTGCCAATCAGTTGCAGGCCCACCGGCATTTGGCCTGCGCCAAAACCTACGGGCACGCTCATGCCGGGCAGTCCGGCCAAGGAGGCGGGCAGGGTAAAAATGTCGGCCAGATAATCGGCCAAGGGATCGCTGCTGTGTTCGCCCAGCTTCCAAGCCACCGTGGGAGCGACCGGCCCGGCAATCAGATCGCATTGCTGGAACGCTTGCTGGAAGTCGTCCGCAATCATGCGGCGAATTTTTTGTGCTTGCAGGTAGTAAGCATCGTAATAGCCGTGGCTGAGCACATAGGTGCCAGTAATAATGCGGCGCTTGACCTCATCGCCAAAGCCTTCGGCGCGGGTCTTTTTGTACATATCTTCCAAGTCGGTAAAGTTTTGCGCGCGGTGGCCAAACTTCACGCCATCAAAGCGGCTCAGATTCGAGCTGGCTTCCGCCGGGGCAATGATGTAATACACCGGAATGGACAACTCAGTGCGCGGCAGACTGATAGGCACCAGTTTGGCCCCGAGTTTTTCGTACTCTTGCAGCGCGGCATCGACAGCGGCACGCACATCAGCGGCCAAACCCTCGCCAAAGAATTCTTTCGGAATGCCAATGCGCAGGCCTTGCAAACTATCGTTCAGGCGGGCGCTAAAGTCTTCGGCTGGCACATCCAAGCTGGTGGAGTCGCGGTCGGGGTCGGGGCCGCACATGGCTGAGAGCAGCAGGGCGCAGTCTTCGGCGCTGCGGGCCATCGGGCCGGCTTGGTCTAAGCTAGAAGCGTAGGCGATCATGCCGTAGCGGCTGGCGCGGCCATAGGTCGGCTTGATGCCGGTAATGCCACAGAACGAGGCTGGTTGGCGAATCGAACCGCCGGTATCGGTGCCGGTCACGGCTGGGGCTAAGCGGGCCGCTACGGCCACGGCACTACCACCCGAGGAGCCACCAGGCACGCGCGTGGTGTCCCAAGGATTGCGTACTGGAGCCGGGGTATCAAAGCCTACCGGGGCCACGGCAGAGTTCTCGTTGGCCGAACCCATGGCAAACTCATCGCAGTTGAGCTTGCCCAGTGTCACGGCTCCAGCTTGGGCCAAGCGGCTGACCACGGTGGCATCAAAGGGTGATTGGTAACCCAGCAGTATTTTGGAGCCCGCAGTGGTTGGAAAATCGCGGGTCACAAAGATGTCTTTGTGCGCAATCGGTACGCCTTCTAAGGGGCCACCCGTGCCAGCGGCCAAACGCGCATCAGCCGCACGGGCTTGGGCCAGCGTGGCTTCTTCATTCAGCGCTACGTAAGCACCTAGCTGCTGGTGTGCGCGCGTACGGGTCAGGAAATGCTGGGCCACTTCGGTGGCGCTGACGTGGCCTTGGCGCAGTTGCGCTGCCAATGCAGTCACGCTCAGGTCGTGCAGGGGGGTATGGGAAAGGCTCATGGGCTTACTCAATCACTTTGGGCACCAAAAACAGGCCGTTTTCTACGGCCGGGGCGCTGCGCTGGTTGGCCGTGCGTTGGTCGCTCTCGGACACCACATCGGCGCGCAGGCGCAGGGCGATGTCTTGCACTACGGCCACCGGGTGCGCGAGCGGCTCAATGCCCGTGGTATCGACGGCGCGCATTTGCTCGACAATGTCAAAAAAGCCGTTAAGCCGGGTGAGCATACGCTCACCTTCTTGCGGGCTGAGTTCTAGCCGGGCCAGATGGGCGATGCGGCTGATGTCCTGGGGGGTCAGTGCCATAGCGAAAACGTGATCGGAAACCAGAGGAAACCTGTACTTGCTTTCAAGGGCTTCACAAGCTATTTACAGGGGATGCGGTATTATCCCGCCTTTGCCGCGATACCCTGCCTATCATCGGTCATTGTGCAAAAAACAGCCACTTTAGACCCCCTATACACCCTGTAAACACCCGGCGACGGCCAGCCGAAGCGCCTGCCGTGCCCGAGAGGATTTTTGAATGTTCGGAGCTTTCCGTCGGTATTTTTCCACCGACTTGGCCATTGACCTTGGCACTGCCAATACCCTGATTTTTGCCCGTGACAAGGGCATTGTGCTGGATGAGCCTTCTGTGGTCGCCATTCGCCACGAAGGCGGCCCGCACGGTAAAAAAGTCATCCAAGCCGTAGGCCGCGAGGCCAAGGCCATGCTGGGCAAGGTGCCCGGCAACATCGAGGCCATCCGCCC
>CAYZGT010000053.1:0-11197 GCA_964478155.1 uncultured Simplicispira sp. | reverse complement strand
GGCTGGTCAAGAAATCACCGCCAAGATCCTCAAGTTCGACACCGAGAAGAACCGTGTCTCGCTGGGTCTGAAGCAAATGGGCGACGATCCTTGGATGGGCGTGTCGCGCCGCTACCCTGCTGGCACCCGTCTGTTCGGCAAGATCACCAACATCGCCGACTACGGCGCGTTTGTCGAACTGGAACCCGGTATCGAAGGTCTGGTGCACGTCTCTGAAATGGACTGGACCAACAAGAACATCGCTCCGTCCAAGCTGGTCACGCTGGGCGACGAAGTCGAAGTCATGGTCTTGGAAATCGACGAAGACAAGCGTCGCATCAGCTTGGGCATGAAGCAGTGCAAGGCCAATCCTTGGCAAGAGTTCGCCCAAAACACCAAGCGCGGCGACCGCGTGAAGGGCCCGATCAAGTCGATCACCGATTTTGGCGTGTTCGTGGGCCTGGCTGCTGGCATCGATGGTCTGGTACACCTGTCCGATCTGTCTTGGAATGAAGCCGGTGAAGCCGCTGTGCGTAACTACAAGAAGGGTCAAGAAGTCGAAGCCATTGTGTTGGCCGTGGACGTGGACCGCGAGCGCATCTCCTTGGGTATCAAGCAACTCGATGGCGACCCGTTCACCACCTTCGTCACCGTCAACGACAAGGGCCAGACCGTCACTGGTAAGGTCAAGACCGTGGATGCCCGTGGCGCAGAAATCGATCTGGGCGACGACATCATCGGCTACCTGCGCGCTTCCGAAATCTCGCGCGACCGCGTGGAAGATGCCCGCAACGTGCTGAAGGAAGGCGACGAAGTGACCGCTGTGGTGGTCAACGTCGATCGCAAGACCCGCAACATCCAACTGTCGATCAAGGCCAAGGATGCTGCCGAACAGCAAGAAGCCATGCAATCGCTGAGCCAACAATCGGCCCGCGAAAGCGCCGGTACGACCAGCCTGGGCGCCCTGCTGCGCGCCAAGTTGGACAACTCGGACAAGTAATCGCTTCTCAGCTTAACGGCTGAACCAAAGCCGGGTTTGTGTGCCAACACAGCCCCGGCTTTTTTCATGATGGCTGGCACCCACCGGAAAAAAATCCATGACCCGATCAGATTTAGTCGCAGCGCTGGAAGAGCGTTTTGCTCAGTTGAGCCACCGAGATTGTGAGACCGTGGTGAAAACCATGTTAGATGCCATGGGCCACAGCCTAGAGCAAGGGCGGCGCATTGAAATCCGGGGATTTGGCAGTTTTTCCCTGCATGTGCGCCCCCCACGCATGGGGCGCAATCCACGCAGTGGCGCTGCAGTGGCCATTCCGGCCAAGCAAGTGCCGCACTTTAAGGCCGGTAAAGCCCTGCGTGAAGCGGTGGATGCTGCCCACGACACCACCACCAAGCATCAAACTGCCGGTGTGGCGATGTCGTCTTAAAATGGCCCCCTCAACAAGGGGATGTGGCCAACCATGAAATACCTCCTGTGGCTGCTGAAAGCAGCCATTTTTTTTACCCTGTTTGCTTTTGCCCTGAATAACCAACAAGATGCCACGGTGCATTTCTTTTTTGGTACCCAGTGGCGCGCACCAATGGTGCTGTTGGTGCTGACAGCCTTTGCCTTGGGTATGGTAGCCGGTGTGCTGGGCATGGTGCCACGCTGGTGGATGCACCGTTGTGCCGCACGGCGACAACAACCATCCGCCACTACGCCGCCATCCGGTGCGGCGGCAGCGGCCACCGCCAGCACCCCTTCCTCTCCTTCAGCGGCAGCCCCCACCGCCAGCACCGAACCACCCCATGGAATTTGATTTATCTTGGATTTTGCTCGGCCTGCCCTTGGCCTTTATGCTGGGCTGGCTGGCCTCACGCTTTGATTTGCGCCAACTGCGCGCCGAAAGTCGCACCGCCCCCAAAGCGTATTTCAAAGGCTTGAATTACCTGCTGAATGAGCAACAAGACCAAGCGATTGATGCCTTTATCGAGGCTGTGCAGCACGACCCCGATACCTCCGAATTGCATTTCGCACTGGGCAATTTATTCCGCCGCCGGGGCGAATACGACCGGGCCGTGCGCGTGCATGAACACTTGCTATCGCGTGGTGATCTAGACCGCAAAGACCGGGATCGGGCGCAGTACGCCTTGGCCTTGGATTTTCTCAAAGCAGGATTGTTAGACCGTGCTGAAGCGGCCTTGCTGCGGCTAGAAGGCACAGCATTTGAGGAGCAAGGGCGTTTAGCGCTATTGGCCATCCATGAGCGTTCACGCGATTGGCCGCAGGCAGCGGCCATCGCACACAAAATGCAGCAAGCCGAGCAAGGAAACTTCAGCACGCGCCAAGCCCATTATCTGTGCGAACAGGCCCAGGCGCTGATCGCCCAAGCCCAGTGGACGCAAGCCAGTACCCTGTTACAGCAAGCGATGCAACTGGCCCCGGAAGCCCCACGCCCGCGCATGGAGTTGGCCAAATTACAGCTACAACAAGGCCAAGCCAACGCCGCCGTCCAGACCCTGAGCCAGCTAGCCCAAGAGGTTCCGCAAGCCCTGCCACTGGCCGCTGCTTTGCTGGCCCAAGCAGCCCAAGCCTGTGGGCAAGTCAGCCCCGTATTGACCCTGTTATTGCGCCATTATGAGCAGGCCCCGGCCCTGGATATTTTGGACAGCATTGTGCGTTTGGAAAATCTGAGCAACAGCACAGCATCCACACCACTGGCATTGCGCTATGCCCAGCATCTGGAAAGAGAACCTTCTTTGGTGGCAGCAGCGCATTGTTTGCGCCATGAGACGCTAAGCCACCCCGAATGGCAAGCGGGGGTACAACGTGCCGTAGACCGTGCTGCCCAACCCTTGATGCGCTACCGCTGCGCCGCCTGTGGTTTTGAGGCCCGGCAACACTTTTGGCAATGCCCCGGCTGCCAAAGTTGGGACAGCTACCCGGCACGCCGGGTAGAGGAGCTGTAAACCTACAGATGAATCTAAAGCTTGGGTAGAAATTTTGTAGGCAAATTAGCTTCAGCAATTTCAGAAACCATAATATCTTCCACCAAATTCATACTAAAAAAATGAAGGGTATGGGGCAGCTGCATATGCTGCTCCAGCGCCTTATTGCTTGCAAAACACTCTATCAAAACAAAACCCTCTGTGTTGGATAGCGATTGATAAAAAGAAAAGAACACGCACCCTGCCTCTAACCGGGTGACCCTTTCCAACTCTATTAATGCTTGCTTGAGCACCAGTTCTTGCCCAACTCTGGCTCGAATATAAGCGATTTTTGCTATTTTCATAAAATCACCCAAGCTGGATTAATCCGAGCTTGATGGCTTTAACAACTGCTGCTGTTCTATTTTTAACCTCTAATTTTCTGTAGATATTTTTTAGATGCCACTCTACAGAATTTTCAGAAATACACAGAACATCAGAAATATTAAAATTATCCATCCCCTCAGCCACCAAAGCTATCAAACCCATTTCACGGGGTGTGAGTTTTATTGGGTTTTCTGCTAATAATAAATCCTGTGCATGGTAAAGCCGATGGGCAATCAAGCTCAATAGCGGTAGCACTTCATTCTGTATAGCATCGGAATGCGCTGAGGCAAATCCGATAGCAATTGCCATCCCTTGGGGGCCATGTACGGGCACCACTACACCATCGCGCATACCGGTAGCCCGACAATCATGAAACAGGTCTTGCTGCTGTTGAGGCAAAGAGGCCTCTAAGGCACTCCATATAAAAGGGCGATGACTGAGCAATGTTTTAACCCGCACTGGGTTGCGCTGTAAATATTGCTTCTCTACATACAGTTTTTGCCACTCTGCAGGATAGGTAGTTGCCGTCCAATGGTGATTGGCATCTGGATGGCTTCTGACAGGCGCATGAATCATGTAAGAGAACCCAAGCTTTTCTGCGGATGCGCAGGCAGCCCTGAATGCATCATTCCATCCAACCACTTGCGCGAATTCTTGGTGAATTGAGGCATAAATATCTTGGATGAATTGGGTTGGCCACATGGAAATCAAAAATCAAACCATTTCAAAAAAGAAGGCTACCCTACGGAAATCCGTAGTTGTGGAATTTTAAGCATCTTGCTACATTGAAATTTTACTTCGCCTCAGATTGCTTTGAATTAACCATAGAGGTGGCTTGGATATTGCTGCTCGACCTGTAGATTTCGACAGTTACGAATGCCTCTGTTTTTTCGAAAAATCAAGAAAAAGGCCTACCATTTTTCAAACAAGATGCACGATGTCCCCTACAGCCAGTACGAAGCCCTCTTGGCTGCGGAGCACCTTGACGCACTTCAGCAGCAGGCACAAGCCATCGTGGCAATGCTGGGTTTTGGCGGATTCTTGTACTGCAGTATCAAACACCGCTCCAAACCCAAGGCGCTTCCAGACATTTGCGTGTTGAGCAGTCATGCACCAGCCTTGGTGCAACGTTACCAAACACAGCACTGCCATCAATATGACCCTACAGCACTGCATATCCAGCAACATCCCTATCCCATCGCTTGGGGACGACATACCTTTGAAGGGGCACGGGCCAAGGCGATGTACCGATTTGCCCGCCAATATGGCCTGCGTTCTGGTGCCGTGTTTCCGGTGTCTTCGGCCCATGTAGGGTTGGCCCATTTCAGCTACGCCTGTAACCAAAATCTCGAACAGGCTTTGCCCCGCATTTTGGCAGCCATGCCACATGGGCAACTGTTGGCCACTTTTGTGCATCAAGCCGCCAGCAGGTTATGGCATTTGCAAGCCTGTACTCCACCACAGCACGGCATTACCGAGCGAGAGCGCACTTGTCTGCGTTTGGCAGCACAGGGCTTGCGTGATAACCAAATTGCCCAGCAGTTAGGCATCACCCCGCGCACGGTTTTGTTCCATTTGGGCAATGCACGGCAAAAACTGGGGGCCGACAACCGAGCCCAGATGATTGCCCAAGCCTTCGCCTTGAAAGTGATTGCGCTGTGAGTGTGCCGTCACCTTCGCCACCCACGGTGATTGAACTGCTCTTGCCTCAGCACGGTAGTGCGGCGGCCAAAGAGCAGTGGCATATGCACCCCTTGGATTACGAATTGCTGCAACAAGCAGCCCAAAGCCAAAAACAGAGTTTGGCCGACTTTATTGCATTGGCTACGTATCTCCATGCGCGTGATGTTTTGACAGAAATAGCGATACGGCGCACTGCTGCAGCGGCCTCATCAATCCAAAACCAGCCAAACAGCCATACCCCACGCCCTCCTGTACCAAGCACCTGATAGCCCCACCCACCACCCTATCTATCTGAGGAAATTTTTCATGTCCAACGCCCACTACGCTACAGAAATCCATGCCGCCACCTTGTTCACCGCTGCGACACCAGAGAACAACAACGGTCGTCACGAAATTACTTTTGTGCTGGACAACATTGCCGACTGGCAAACCCTGGCCAGAGGCGTGCGCCCCGGCGTAGAAGTGGTGGCGCTGGACAGCTTAGGTGATGGCTTGGCACAAATGGCCGACTGGCTGGCACAGAAAGCACCCAGTAGCGTGGATGCCATTCACCTGCTTGGCCACGGCAGCAGCGGAGCTATCAATTTGGGTGCGCTGACGCTAACCAGCGCCAACCTCGGCCAACACAGCGATACGCTGGCCCAAATCGGTAGGGCCTTGACCGCCGAAGGTGACTGGCTGGTGTACGGCTGCAATGTGGCCGAGGGGCAAGTGGGGCTGGACTTCGTGGGGAAACTGGCGCAGGCCAGCAGTGCGGATGTGGCCGCTTCGGACGATTTGACCGGGGCTGCAGGGCTGGGGGGGGATTGGGTGTTGGAGCGTGTTACTGGCGACCTCGATGCATCGCTTGTCAGTCCTTTTTTTTTCAATGGCGTACTTGCAATTGTTCCAGGTTACATCGCTGCTGCAAGCGAAAAAACACTGGCCGGATCTACATGGAACTGGAGTATGGGAGATGGTAGCGGTGGGCCGACTGCCACGCCTGCCCGACTTAATACGGGCCAATTTGGTAGTGGTGCATCTGGCGTAAATGATGCCGAGCTCTTGTTCGGAACGGCGAATAACAACCACGGAACAGGGGCTGGCGAGCAGTTTGTTGTGTATGCGACAGACGGAAAAGACTTCACCATAAAGTCGTTTCAGGTAATTACCGGCATTGGCTCAGCAGAAATTTCAATTGTTGGCTACAAAGACGGGAATCAAGTCTACACAGATAGCAAAAATTTTGCCGAAGATGGATTGATAAATGGAACAGAAACATATTCATTTCTTGGAGGTGGTGTTTCCGTTGACAAACTGGTTCTAACCCATGTTGATAATTTTCAATATGACGATGGAACAAGTTTATTTAATTTCCTAGTTGACTACGATAATGCTCCCGCATCCGACATCGTTCCTCCAACCTTAGACGGCTCTAACTCCACCCCCGCCGACAACGCCACCAACGTTGCGATAGGCGACAACTTCGTCATCGACTTCAGCGAAAACATCGCATTTGGAGCCACCGGTACGATCACGTTGCGCAATGTCACCACCAACAGCGCGGCAGAGACCTTTGACGTGTCCACCGTTTCCAGCGGCACAGTCACCGGCAGCGCTGGCAGCACGTTGACCATCAGCAATGACAAACTCACCCTCAATCCCAACGGCAACCTGAAGGCAGGTACCGCTTACAGCATGCAATGCTCTGCCGGCTCGATTGTGGACACCGCTGGCACGCCGAATCCGCTTGCCGCTATCACAGACGACAACACTTACAACGTCACCACCGTAGCCCCCACTGTCACGCTATCAGTCGATAGCGCCAGTGTTGCTGAGGCGGCCGGTACCCGCACGGTCACGGCGACACTGAGTGCCGCCGCCAGTACCGACACCACGGTGACTATTGGTCGCAAAAATACCAGTACTGCCACACTGACCGATGATTTCACCTTGTCATCGACGACCATCACCATCGCTGCCGGCCAAACGACGGGTACTGCAACACTTACCGCCGTTCAGGACACGCTGGATGAAACGGATGAAACTGCAATCATCGAAATCACCGGGGTATCTGGGGGAGGTAGTGCCACCGAGAGTGGTACACAGGAAGCCACCGTCACCATCACCGACGACGATGCAGCCCCCTCGGTCTCCGTCGCCAATGCCAGTTTGAGCGAAGGCAACAGCGGCAGCAGCAACATGACGTTTACCGTCACATTGGGCGCAGCCTCAGGCAAGACCGTGACAGTGGACTACGCCACCAGTGACAACGCCAGTGCCACGACGGCGACAGACTACACCACCAGCAGTGGCACCCTGACCTTTAATCCCGGCGATACCAGCAAGACCTTCACCGTGCCGGTGCTGGGCGATACCTCGCAGGAGGGCAATGAAACATTCACCGTTACGTTATCAAACGCAACCAATGCCACCATTGGCACGGCCACAGCTACGGGCACGATCAACGACGATGAAAATGCCAGCCCCGTTCTCGATTTAAACGGTTCTGGTACCACAGGCACAGGCAATACCGTCACGCTGGCCAATGCCGCCAATGGTCTGGTAAGCGCCACTGCTGTGGTCAGCGATGCTGAATTGGATGCCAGCAATTGGAACAACAGCACTTTGAGCGTGCATCGTGTCAAAGCCGGTGGCGTAGCCGATGGCTGCGCCCATGATGTGTTTGGCTTTACCTCAGGAGCCACCTTCACCGTCACGGGTGGCCCAATGGCCCAAGGCACTAACAGCAATGGCACTTTGACCTCAGGAGGAACCGCATTTGCTGCGTGGACTTACACCAGCTCTACGGGCTCGCTCGATATCAGCTTCAATACCAACGCCAGCAGTACCTTGGTGCAAGACGTGGTGCGCCATGTCGGCTACAGCAACAACCGGCCCTATGGCGATGCCATCATCCGTATGGCCTTGCGCGATGGCACCAGCACGACCAACTCGGACGTAACGGTGAGCAGTACCACTATCCACGTAGATCAAACTACACTGGATGCGGATGGCGATGCTGCCGATGGCTTCAACCTGCAGGAAGCGCTGGCTATTGCCAAGAATGGCGACACCATCCTGATTCACGATGGCACATACCGTGGGCAATTTGTAGCAACGAAAGCAGTGACCATTGATGCCTTGAATGGTGCCAGCGGCCATGTCACACTAGAAGCACCAGACCGTGCCGACTTGGTTAACTCACCAGAAGACGGCCTCAATGGGCGTATGCGCCTGCCAATTCTGGATATTCGCCAAACCGATCCGACGGCGGGTAGCACCACCGTCAAAAACATCAGTGTGGATGGCCGTAACCAAGCTCGACTTGATGCCAGCCACGGCAACGGCTCGGAAGACTTGATAGGGATTGCGGTTTACAACAGCAATGCCGAAATTAACTCAGTCACCATCTCACGCATTGCCACCGAGTTGGAATCTAACGGTGACTATTCTGGCTACAGCGAGAACTTTGGCATCTTGGCCGAGGGTGGTAGCAGTCTGACTGCACCGGTGAATGTAACCATTAAAAATTCCACCATTGGTACTTTTCAAAAGACTGGCATCGTAGCTTGGGGGCCAAAACTCAATATTGATATTCATGACAACACGGTTAACTTAGTGGGGGCATTGGGCAAATCAAACCAAAATGGTATGCAGATTGGCTCTTCAGGTACCCGTGCAGGAACCACGGGTGGTATCTCAAATAACCAAATCAACAACATCGGCACTACGAGCACTGAATACTCAGCCACCGGCATTTTGATGCGTCAGATCGGGGCAGGTTTTACAGTAAGCGGTAACACCTTGTCTTCCAACGGAGCGTTAGGAGCGAGTCCAACCCTCGGAAGCACAGGTATCGGTATGTTTGAGGCAGGTCAGCCGGTCACGATCTCCAACAACACTTTCAGCCAGATCACCGGCGGCATCGTGGCGGAAGCCCCCTTGGGACCATTGAATACATACGATGCCGCTCACACCATTCAAAACAACAACTTTGCCAGTACCTACACCGCCATCTACGACAGCCAAGACAGCAGCCCTTGGAATTCAGCGGTGAACAAACTGGCAGAGAATTCATTAACAGTAACAGTTAATTCCAACGCTACCGTGAACAATGGTCGTAGCTTTCTCGACTATGTATTGTTTGGTGGTGCTGATACCTTTGCTGACACAGGTGCTGGAGCTAGCCGGATCGACAGCGGCTCTGGCAATGACACCATCACCGCTGGTAGTGGAGCCGATACCCTGATCGGTGGGCCTGGTAACGATACCCTGAACGGTGGAGATGGGGCGGACAATCTGCTTGGCGATGCAACAGTAACGTTCGCTAGCAACGCTGGTGTAGCTGTGACCACTTGGGCCAACTCTGCCCAGGCCAGCCTGAGCACTGTGGGGCTTAGCGCAGTTGCCGTCACTGCTAGCGACAGCATTTCTATCGGTCATGGATTGGGCTTTTTGGTTCCGTCATACATCGATGAGGCTGTTGCGGGCACTGGGGGTGCAATAGCTGTTGGCGTAGCAGGCAAAGTTGTTCAATACACCGGCACTTGGTCAGGCGGCACCTTCACCTCAACAGACAAGGCCAACGCCAATGCTTTGTTACTGGTGTGGGATGAGGATGGCACAGGTGGTGGTACCGACTTTAAGGCCGTAGTGTTAACTGGAGTTACCAACACGATGGCTGTGGGCTCGTCAGGCACCGACACCCTCACCGGCGGCAGTGGCAACGACATCTTTAAATACGCTGCCTCCAACAATGGAGTGGACACCATCACCGACTTTGGCACAGGTGACGCGATTCAAGTCAGCGGACGCGCCTCCCTGAATGGCACGGTGACAACGGGGGCAGGCACTATGGTAGCAGTCAACTCAGTACAAGTAGGCAGCAGCGCTGGTGTAACCACCCTCTATATAGACTCGGATGCCACAGCCGATAGCCCAGAGGTAGAAATACAACTGACCGGCACCTACGTTCCCGGCAACTTCGTGCTGGATGGAGAGTACATTCGCTATCGCAGCGCCACCACTTTTGGCTCTTTAGCATTGAGCGCCGATACAGGCACTAGCGACACCGACTTCATCACCAAAACCAGTAGCCCCCAAACGCTCACGGCCACCTTGAGCGCAGCTTTAGCCACCGGTGAGAAAGTCTATGGCTCGCTGGACAATGGCACTACTTGGGTTGACCTCAGCAGTAAAGTGTCTGGCACCAGCCTGAGCTGGGATGGCATCACTCTCAGCGGCAGCAGCACACTGCAATTGAAAGTAACCGACAGTGCGGGCAACGACGGTGTTATCAGTTCTCAGGCTTACGTATTAGACACTACCGCACCGACAACAGCTATTGCCAGCAAAAGCTTCTTGAGCGATACCGGTATTAGCGACACCGACTTCATCACTAAAACAGCCGCCCAAACCATCAGTGGCACCTTGGGCACCCTGCTGCCCGAAGGCGAAATAGTGCAAATCAGCCTAGACAACGGCGACAGCTGGACAACGGCGACCGCCACTGAAGGCCAAAACACGTGGAGCTTGGCAGGACAAACCCTCAGCGGCAGCGGAACCCTGAAGGTACGGGTGCTGGATATAGCGGGCAACAGTGGCCCCGAGATGAGCCAAAGCTACGCTATCGACACCACTGCACCGACGCTCAACCCCGCAAGCAGTACCCCAGCCGATAACGCCAGCACTGCATCCGTCAATGCCAACATTGTTCTACAGTTTGCAGAGCCTTTAGCCTCTAACAGTGATCTGACCAAGGTCTATCTGAAGGACGTGTCCACTGGCACCTTGGTGCCAGCAGCCATCAGCATCAACGATGCGGGCCAGTTGGTGCTGAACCCAAGCAACGATTTACCCTACGCAACCGCCTACTACGTCACTTGGGACGAAAGTGCGCTGCTGGATCTGGCAGGTCATGCTGCCAGTGCCGTCAACGACACCAGCACTTACAATTTCACGACCGCCAGTACGCCAGCTCCGACTCCCGACCCAGCACCAGCACCAGCACCAGCACCAGCACCAGCACCAGCACCAGCACCAGCACCTGCGCCCAACACCCAAACCATTGATGGCACTACCGTGCAGACCCAGACCACGGTACAAAGCGGCAGCAACGGGCAAACCATCACCACCACGACCCAAACCGTGGCACCCGTGAGCGAGTCTCGCCCCGAAGATCCCAACACCCCCAATGGCGCGCTAGCCGATATTCCCTTGGTGCAAAACAGCACTGGCGAGCCATTGCTGCAGGTGAGCT
>CAYZGT010000052.1:0-11236 GCA_964478155.1 uncultured Simplicispira sp. | reverse complement strand
TGTACTCGTTCTTCATCATGTTCACCATCGGCATCACCAAGGGCCGCTGGAACACCATGCTGACAGCCTTGCAACAGTTCAAGGACGACTACGAAAAGAACCAGCCGATGTGGCGCATCTTGCCCGAGTTCTGTCAGCAGCACAAAGTGTATGAGCGCATGGGTCTGCGTGATTTGTGCCAGCACGTCCATCAGATGTATGCCAAGTACGACATCGCCCGCCTGACCACCGAGATGTACCTGTCGGATCTGAAACCGGCCATGAAGCCTTCAGATGCTTATGCCCATATCGCCCACCGCACCACCGAGCGGGTGGCAATTGACGACTTGGAAGGCCGCATCACCGTCGGTTTGGTCACTCCCTACCCACCGGGTATTCCCTTGCTGATTCCGGGTGAAGTGTTCAACAAGAAAATTGTCGATTACCTCAAGTTTGCGCGTGAGTTTGCCAAACTCTGCCCCGGTTTTGAGACCGACATCCACGGCTTGGTCGAGGTGGAAGGCGAGGATGGCGTGGTACGTTACTACGCCGACTGCGTGGCGCAATAACCCGCACCGCACCCCCACCGCCGCAGCGGGCTGCTGGTGGGGGCCACGGTGGCCTTGGGTTTATTCGGCTTCTTCAAACACCAAGCTGGGGCGGGTGATTACCCGTGCCACCGCGCTCAGGCCACCAATCAGTTGGTGGCTGAAGTAGCTGTGTTCGCTGTCTGGCTCTAGCACTGCCGATACCAGGTTGGCCAAAGGCTGGCTGAGCGAGATGTAATAACTGCCCGAGGGCACATCCAAAGCACTGCGTTGCAGCGTGACGGCGTGGTTGTTTGGCCGCGCGGCATTGGTGGCTGTATGAAAGGTCTCTGCGACCACCCCCCCAGGTTCGGCCACGCGCAGCACCTGTACCCCGAGCAAGCGCAAGCGCTCTACCGCTTCATTGGCGGCTGGGGCCAGCCAATAGCCACAGGGGCGGGCACGGGTTTGTACGGCCCGCGGTTGCAAGGTCGATTGCCAGAGCACCCGTTGGGTACGGACGCTGGCGTTGCTGGGGTCTAGCAGTTTCAGGTCGCGTTGTTCTGGCACGGGGGTTGTTTCTAACACCAGCCGGTCGCGGCAGGCTTGGGCCATGCTGTCGCGCACGACAAAGGAGCGCACTTGCTCCAGTTTGCTGGCTTGGTCGGCCGTGGTGCGCAAAGCACTGCTTAGGGCAGTGATTTGTGCATGCACTCGGCGCTGTAGGTGTGTGCGTCCTAAACCCACGCCACGCGTTGCTACCACGCCACTGACGGCGTGTTTCAGGCCGTTGGCGTTGCGACTGCTATTGGGGGCTGTGGGGGCACCGAGCAGCAGGCGCGCGTCTTGTGCCTGTCCCAAGGGCTGGTAGTACCAGTCACTGCGCAGTGCTTGGGCTTGCAAGGCGCTGGCTTGTGCGGGCTGGTACCACTCGTAGGCCGCTTTGGTCAAAAACTCGGGTGTACCACTGGCATTGGCGTATTGCAGCAATACATCGTCGTAGGCCAAGGCGTTGAACTGGGCCATATAGGCCCCTGCTGGGTTGTATTCGTGCGCATCGAGTACCAGGGTTGGGCGGAAATCACGCACCAACACTGCCAAGGCTTTGGCCTCTGGGCTCTGTAGCAACAGGTGGTCGCGGTTCAAGTCGATGCCGTTGGCGGTGAGGCGGGTACCAGCTTCAGCACCATCGGGGTTGGCACGCGGTAGCAGCAGCACATTGATTTTGTCGAGCAAATGGGCCAATTGGCCTTGTGCCAGTTCTTGCGCCAACACCAGCAGGGCCTCACTGCCAGCAGGCTCATCGCCATGCTGTTGGGCCAAGAGCAGCACCGTCGGGCGTTTGCTGGCGCTGAGGCTATCCGGGTCGGTACCAGCCGCACGGGTCAGTAGCAGCGCATAAATCGGTGTGCCGCGCTGCGAAGCACCCGGCGTGAGCAGCGCTGCGCGTGTGCCACCGGGCAAGGTGGCGATGCTCAAGCCGTGCAACCACTGCGCCAACTCGGCATTGCTGGTAAAGCTTTGACGCTCTGGGGCCAGCCCAGGGGTGAGATAGCGCTGTGCTGGCTCAGGAAAGTGCAGTGCCAAGGCGTTGGACTCTGCTGGACTGGGGGCTGCTACAGGCAAGCCCCCAGACGGATAGGCTGCCACCGGAGCCGCCACCTTGCCCTCGGACGGGGGCGGCACTTTGGCCGCAGAAGGCTTGAAAGGATTGGGCCACGGTGGCAGCGGGGTCGTAGCACAGCCGGCCAGCAAACTGGCCAGCAACAAAGTGTGCGCGCGCAACAGGGTCATGGCGTGTAGAGAGTAAAACCAAGGGCGGATGGATATTACTACCGCTGCATGACAGCGGTGAGCAAGCCACCAGCATTCCTTGGGTGCGTGCAGTGCCAGGTTTAACGGTTGAAAGAGCCACCGCGCGAGCCACCGCCGCCGCTGCGTGGGCCGCCACGTCCGCCGCCACCACCACCACCGTAGCCGCCGCCATTGCGGAAACCACCGCCACCGCGGCGACCACGTTCTAGCATGCTGTCTACGCTGGTACGCATGGGGTCGGGTTGGCCCGAGGGGCCGGAACCCCGGCTGGACGGCATGCTGTGGCCGCCGTGGGTGCCCAAGTGGGCATTCTCGCGCGGAGGTTGGGCATCGCTGTTAAAACGCGGCCCTGTAGGGCGACCGCCCCGCCCAGTGCTGGGGCCACGTCCACTGCTGGGTGGGTGGCCTCCGGTGGCTGGGCCATTGCGTGGCGCACCCCGTCCACCACCCGCATGGCCTCGGGAGCCACCACCATTGCCACTACCGCCGCCAGCACCTGCCTTGCCAGCGCCTGCACGCTCGCCTTGGCCAGCTTTGCTGGCGCGGATGCGCTCCATCATCTCGCCACGCGCTGCTTTGGCTGCGGCTTGCATCACCTCGCGGCTGGGTGGTTTGCCTGCACCACCCCAAATGGTTTGGCGGCCCATCGCGATGGGCTCGGCTTTTTCGCCCTCGTCTGGGCCAAAGCCTTCCATCACGTGGACTGGAATGGTTTGTTTGGTGAAGCGCTCAATGTCCATCATGAAGCCTTCTTCGTCCATACAGACCAAGCTGACCGCTTCGCCGCTGGCACCGGCACGTCCGGTGCGGCCAATACGGTGCACATAATCTTCCGCCACGTTCGGGATTTCGTAGTTGACTACATGCGGCAACTCGTCAATATCGATGCCACGGGCGGCGATGTCGGTGGCTACCAAGGCGCGGATAGCACCGCTTTTGAAGCCTTCCAGCGCTTGGGTGCGTGCGCTTTGGCTCTTGTTGCCGTGCAGGGCCATGGCTTGTACGCCATGCTTGGTCAAAAACTCGGCCACATTGTTGGCCCCAAATTTGGTGCGCGTAAACACCAGCACTTGGCTCCAGTTGTGTTGCTGGATGATGTGCAGCAACGCCTGCTTCTTTTTGCCACGGCCCACCGGGTGAATCACTTGGGCAATACGCTGTACGGTGGTGTTGCGTGGCGTGACTTGGATGCTTTGCGGGTCTTTCAGCAGTGTAGCGGCCAGCTCCCGGATTTCATCGCTAAAGGTGGCCGAGAACAGCAGGCTTTGCTTGTCTTTGGGCACCAAGGCCAAAATTTTCTTCACGTCGTGGATGAAGCCCATGTCCAACATGCGGTCGGCTTCGTCCAGCACCAGCACTTCGACCGTGGACAAATCCAAAAAGCCCTGCTGTTGCAAATCCAATAAGCGCCCCGGTGTCGCCACCAGAACATCGACACCGCGCTTGATGCGGTCAATTTGCGGGTTCATGCCCACGCCGCCAAACACGACGGTGGAGTTCAAATCGAGGTACTTGCCATACTCGCGCACCGATTCTTCTACCTGCGCAGCCAGCTCGCGCGTCGGGGTCAGTACCAAGGCACGCAGCCCTTTGTTACCAAATTTGCTTTTGGGTGCCTGCGAGAGCGAAAGGCGATGTAACAGCGGTAACGTGAAAGCGGCTGTTTTGCCCGTGCCGGTTTGCGCTCCGGCCAATAAATCGTGCCCGGCCAGCACGGCAGGAATGGCCTGTGCCTGAATAGGTGTTGGGGTATCGTAGCCTTGCTCGTGTACGGCCTTCAGAATGGCCGGGGCCAGGTTCAAATCGTCAAATGTCATGGATGTCAGACGCGCCCATCCGGGCGCTGGGTATTGACCTGTCGTGGCAGCGCATCAGCTGCCGAGCCAGTGTTAGGCCAATGAGGTTCAAGGGTGGGAGCCAGCAATGGCTTGCGTCGTCCCCAGCAAACTGCTGATATTGCCCACAACTGGAGTGGGCAACGGGGGCTATTGTCGCATGGGCCGATAATCGGGTTTTCTTTGCAGTGCTTATCGCAAGCTGCTGCGCTTTCTTTTTCGACCGAACGAGTAGCAATGGCCCAATACGTTTATTCCATGAACCGTGTCAGCAAGATTGTGCCGCCCAAGCGGCAAATCTTGAAAGACATCTCCTTGTCCTTCTTTCCTGGGGCCAAAATTGGCGTGCTGGGCCTGAACGGCTCCGGCAAATCGACCCTGCTGAAAATCATGGCGGGTGTGGACAAAGAAATTGAGGGCGAAGCCATCCCGATGCCCGGCATCAAAATTGGCTACCTGCCGCAAGAACCCCAACTCAACCCCGAGCACACCGTGCGCGAGAGCGTGGAAGAGGCAATGGGCGAAGTTTTTGCCGCCAAAGCCAAGCTGGAAGAAGTGTATGCCGCCTATGGCGAAGAAGATGCCGATTTTGATGCCTTGGCCGCCGAACAAGCGCGCCTAGAAGCCATCATCGCCACCGCAGGCACCGATTCTGAACACCAACTGGAAATCGCCGCCGATGCGCTGCGTCTGCCACCGTGGGATGCCAAAATTGGCGTGCTCTCAGGTGGTGAAAAACGCCGCATTGCCCTGTGCCGCCTGCTGTTGTCCAAGCCCGACATGCTGTTGCTGGACGAACCCACCAACCACTTGGATGCCGAAAGCGTGGACTGGTTGGAGCAATTCCTGCAACGCTTCCCCGGCACCGTGGTGGCCATCACCCACGACCGTTACTTCTTGGACAACGCTGCCGAGTGGATTTTGGAACTCGACCGGGGCCATGGTATTCCGTACAAGGGCAACTACTCTGACTGGCTGTTGCAAAAACAAAACCGCTTAGAAGCCGAGCAAAAGGGCGAAGAAGCCCGTGCCAAAGCACTGAAAAAAGAATTGGAATGGGTGCGCCAAAACGCCAAGGGCCGCCAAGCCAAGAGCAAAGCCCGTATTGCCCGCTTCGAGGAATTGAGCGATTACGAATACCAACGCCGCAACGAAACCCAGGAAATCTTCATTCCGGTGGCCGAGCGTTTGGGTACCCAAGTGATCGAATTCCACAACGTCACCAAGAGCTTTGGCGATCGTGTGCTCATCGACAACCTCAACTTCAGCATTCCAGCCGGGGCCATCGTTGGCATCATCGGCCCGAACGGGGCCGGTAAATCGACCTTGTTCAAGCTAATTGCTGGCAAAGAGCAGCCCGATGCCGGTGAGGTGGTGATTGGCTCCACCGTCAAGATGGCCTTTGTCGATCAGCACCGTGATGCACTGTCGGATGAAAAAACCGTCTGGGAAGATGTCTCCGGCGGGCTGGACATGATCAACATTGGCAAGTTCCAGATGGCCAGCCGGGCGTACTGTGGCCGCTTTAACTTCAATGGTGGCGACCAACAGAAAAAGGTCGGCATGCTCTCCGGTGGTGAGCGTGGTCGTCTGCATTTGGCTAAAACGCTGATCCAAGGCGGCAACGTCTTGCTGCTGGACGAGCCTTCCAACGATTTGGACGTGGAAACCTTGCGTGCCTTGGAAGATGCGCTGCTGGAATATGCCGGCACGGTGCTGGTGATTAGCCACGACCGTTGGTTCCTGGACCGCATCGCCACGCACATTCTGGCAGCCGAAGGCGATAGCCAGTGGGTGTTCTTTGATGGCAACTACCAAGAGTACGAAGCCGACAAGAAGAAGCGCTTGGGCGAAGAAGCGGCCCGTCCGCACCGGATGCGTTTCAAAGCCCTCAAGTAAAGCCGTTTCTATCCTTTCAACCTTGGCGGCCAGCCAGCTGCACCATGACTGCCCAGTCTATTTTGCAAACCTGCGTCACCCAAGCGGCCCAACAAGGGCCAAGCTTGATGGCGCAATGGCTGGCTGTGGCCTGCCAAGGCCTGGCTGCACAGGCACAAGACACCAACACGGCTGAGACGGCGGCTCCAGCGATGGCCAATCCAGCCGCTAGCCGTGTGTTATCGCTGTTGCAACAACATGGTTCGGCCCTGTGCCAAGCCTATGGCCCGGCCCTGTTGCAACAGTTTTCAGCGCCTCCCAGCACCGCCCATGCCAGCAGCTTCCACAGTGACGAGCTGGCGCTGGTGGATGCCACAGAACACGATGCCCAAGTCGAACTGTTGCGCGCGCAAGAGCAACTTAGCCATGCGACCGATAGCGCTTTGTCAGAGCTGAACGCCTTGGTCAGTGCGGCCCAAGGGCTGCACCATGTGCAAGCCGATACCAATCCGCTGCGACCCGCCAACTACCTGCGCGCTTTGCAACAGGTGCTGGCTCCGATAGCCCCCACGCCCGCATTGCAACAGTTGTGTCTGCAGCACTTGCTGCCCGCCGTGGGGCCGAGTTTGTTGCTCAGCTACCAACAGGCTGTGACCTATTTGCGCCAGCAAGGCGTGAGGCCCGCCAATTATGGTTTGGCGGCCAGCCATTTTTCACCTGCACCCGCACTGGTGCCACAGCCCAGTCCGCACCTGTATGCCCAAGCAGCACAAGCCGAAGAAGAAGCCCTGACGGCCAGCATCTTGCACCAACTGTTACAGGGAGGAGCCCTGCCTTATGGCAGCGCTCATGCCAGCTGGTATGGTCACTTGCAAGCGCCCCCCGTGTGGGAGCCGCAAGCCAGCATGTATGGCAGCATGGCGACAGATGCTGCCATGCAAGCCGCCGACATCGTGGCGCAGATGATGGACAACATCGCCCAAGATGAACGCTTGTTGCCCCCCATTCGCCAAGCGTTGCTCAACATGGAGCCTGCGATTGTTCAATTGGCGGCCCATGACGCGCAATTTTTTAACGATCCGGCACACCCGGCACGCCAGCTGCTGGATGACATCACCGAGCGCGGCTTGGCGTTTCAAAGCGAAGCCAACCCCGGTGTCCATGCGTTTATGCACCTGCTCAATCAAGTGGTGCAGCGTTTATCACAGCAAGAACAGGTCACTGCGGCCAGTTTTGCCCAAATCTTGCAAGCCTTGCACAAAGCTTGGCAAACACAGGCCGAACGGGCTCAACCGGCCGTTCCGCCCCCCCCACCAGCACCGCCAGCGCCTTCACCTGCCCCTGCCGACCCCCAGCAGGTTTTCCAGCGTTTGTGCAACGACATCGCCCAGAATATCCGGCGCTTGCCCGATAGCAGCCAAGTGCCCGCTGCCATCATGGACTTTGCTACAGGTGTTTGGGCCCAGGTGATTGCGCGGGTGCAGCTAGAGCAGCCCGCTCACAACACCGAGAACGACCCGCATGGTTACTTGGCCTTGGTGCCGTTGCTGTTTTGGAGTGTGCGTCCGGGCTTGTCGGTGGAGGAGCGGCAGCAAATTGCCCCTGCGGTGCCCGATTTACTGCAAAACCTGACCCGGGGCCTGCAGCACATTGCGCATCCCACGTCTGAAATTCAACAGGTGCTGCGCCTGCTCAAACGCATCCACCAAGATACCCTGAGCGTACAGGCACCGCCTCCACCCACGTTGCCGCCAGCCAGCATTCCAGAGCCTTCTGCCAGTGGCCCGGATATAGATTTGAGTTGGGGCACATCTGCAGAGGTAGATATTGAAATTGAAATGGAGCCATCGTATGCCAGCCAAGCCAGCGCAGCTGCTCCAGTGTCACCTGTACAAGCTTCGGCTCCAGCCGTGGTTTCAGTCGCTGCCGCTCCAGCCACGCCTCGGGCGGCTACAGCCACCACCACCTCTTCTGGCCTAGAGCTTGCCATCGGTACTTGGGTGGAACTGCAGCGTCCGCAGCAAACAGTACGCACCCAACTCACTTGGGTCAATCCGAGTGGCACTTTGTTTTTATTTACTGCGCCCGATGGCAGCACCCAATCTATGACCCGGCGCGTGCTGGACCGTTTATGGGCCGCGGGTGAACTGCGATTGCTGCATTCTGGTTAGCGATGGCAATCGCTATCGCTACCCTGACAACCATGCAAAATAGCACTTGCATTTAAGGGTCGCTTGCCTACAATCGTAGCTTGCTGCACTGCAACATGGCGTTTCGGTGCGCCCTGTGCCAATTATTTCTGCATCTTGGGCCGTTTGGCCCCCATAACTGGAGACCCTATGTCGCTCACCAACGAACAAATCATCGCCGCCCACAAAGCCAATCTCGAAACCTTGTTTGGCTTGACCAGCAAGGCATTTGAAGGCGTGGAAAAAATCGTCGAACTCAACGTTACGGCTTCGCGCGCTGCCCTGAACGAGGCCGCCAACCATTCGCAAGCCTTGCTGAGCGTCAAAGATGCCCAAGAATTGTTGGCTTTGCAGGCTGGCCTGTTCCAACCCTTGGCTGAAAAGGCGGCTGCTTACAGTCGCCATTTGTACGAAATTGCCTCTGGCACAGGTGCTGAATTTGGTAAAACCTTCGAAGCCAAGGCCGCTGAAGCGCAACTCAATTTGGTCAGCATGCTAGACAATGCGGCCAAAAACGCCCCCGCTGGCTCCGAGCCTGCTGTGGCCGTGATGAAAAATGCGGTCTCTGCCGCCACCAGCGCTTTAGAGTCGGTGCAAAAGGCGGTCAAGCAAGCCTCTGAAGCTGCGGAAGCCAACTTCAACGCCGTCGCTGCTTCGGCTTTGGATGCCGCCAAGTCGTCGGCTGCACCACGCAAGCGCTAATCAGCGCAGGATAACTTTTCACCGGGCTGGTGCTTGTGCCAGTTCGGTTCCATTGGTTGTCTCCTTGGGTCCCTTCGAGCATGGCTTCGGGGATTCTTTCGGCCCGGCAAGTTTGCCGGGCTTTTTTTTGCCTACTGATTGCGAATAGTTCGCGTTTTCGATATGATGCGGCATCATTCCTTTCACTGACAAGCCCCATGCGACCTATTTTTTCTGCGGTGGCCACGGCTGCTTCTGTCTTGCTGGCCACTGGCATGGCCCAAGCATCTGAGCAGGTAGTCAACTTGTACTCGGCCCGCCATTACAGCACCGACGAAGCCCTGTACAGTAGCTTCACCAAGGCTACCGGCATCAAAATTAACCGTGTTGATGCAGACGACGCTGGTATTTTGGCCCGCTTGAAAGCCGAAGGCAGTGCTTCGCCCGCCGATGTGATTTTGCTGGTCGATGCTGCACGCCTCTATAAAGGGGAGGTTGATGGACTGTTCAAGCCGATTCAATCCAAAATCCTCGAGGAGCGTATTCCGGCCACCTTGCGTAGCCAGCCCAGTGCAGAAGGTACGGCATGGTTTGGCTTTTCCACCAGAGCGCGCGTGATTGTGTACAACAAAATCAAGGTGCAAAAAGGTGATGTAGACACCTACGAAGCTTTGGCCGACCCGAAAAACAAAGGCAAACTGTGCATTCGTTCGGGTTCCCATCCCTACAACCTGAGCCTGTTTGGCTCTATGGTTGAGCATCTGGGTGAGCAAGCCACCGAAAACTGGCTCAAGGGTGTGGCGGCCAACTTGGCCCGCTCGCCCAAAGGCGGAGACACTGATCAAATCAAGGCGGTGGCAGCTGGTGAATGCGATATCGCTGTCACCAACAGCTATTATTTAGCCCGGTTGATGCGTTCGAGCAAGCCCGAAGATATCGCCACTGCGAACAAAGTGGGGGTGGTATTTCCCAACCAGCAATCTTGGGGTACGCATCTGAATATTGCAGGTGGTGCGGTGGCCCGCCACAGCAAAAACCAAGCCAATGCCGTTAAATTTCTGGAATACCTGAGCACTCCAGAGGCACAAAATTATTTTGCCAATGGCAACAACGAGTGGCCTGCGGTCAAAGCGCTGCAAGTAGAAAACCCAGCCCTGAAAGCCATGACTGGCGGTGCGCCCTTCAAGAGCGAGACCATCCCTATCAGCGCAGTGGGGGCCAATCTGCCCAAGGTGCAGCAAATGCTGGATCGGGTGCGATTTCCCTAAATAGCCTGTTGTTGCCTCAACAGCCACAAGCCCGGTTCAGCCGGGCTTTTTTGTGCCTGTAGCAGCTGCTTTGCTACGGCAAGGCATAATTGACGTTTACGTCAACGTTAAACCAAGGAGACAAACTATGGAAATTCAAAACAACGTTTTTATCGTCACGGGTGGTGCTTCTGGGCTAGGTGAGGGGACGGCCCGTATGCTGGCCGAGCACGGTGGCAAAGTGGTGATTGCCGATGTACAAACCGAAAAAGGCCAAGCTTTGGCCCAAGAAATTGGGGCCACTTTTGTGCAGTGTGATGTGAGCCAGGAGGCCGATGCCCAAGCCGTGGTGGCCCAAGCCGTAGCTCTGGGGCGTTTGTCAGGCTTGGTGAACTGTGCTGGCATTGCGCCAGCAGAAAAAATGGTGGGCAAACAAGGCGCACACAGCCTGGCCTTGTTCAACAAAACCATTCAAATCAACCTGATTGGCACGTTTAACATGCTGCGCTTGGCTGCCGAAGCCATGTGCCAGAACGAGCCAACGGCCAGCACAGGCGAGCGCGGTGTGTTGATTTCTACTGCCAGCATTGCCGCCTACGATGGGCAAATGGGCCAAGCAGCCTACAGTGCCTCGAAGGGCGGTATTGTCGGCATGACCCTACCGATTGCCCGTGATTTGGCGCGCAATGGCATTCGCAACATGACGATTGCCCCCGGTATTTTTGGCACCCCCATGATTTTTGGCATGCCGCAAGCAGTGCAAGACAGTTTGGCCGCTGGTGTGCCGTTCCCTAGCCGTTTGGGTACACCACAAGATTACGCCAAATTGGTGCGACACATTCTGGAAAATGACATGCTCAATGGCGAGGTGATTCGCTTGGATGGTGCCATCCGTATGCCCCCCCGTTAAGCCTGCCGCAAAACGACTCTTTTATCATCCTCTGTGTGCGCTTGCTGTACAGAGGATGGTATGGGGTACAGAGTTGGAAAAACCAAAAAGCCCTGCCAGCAAACTGACAGGGCTTTGTATTTTGGCGGAGTGGACGGGGCTCGAACCCGCGACCCCCGGCGTGACAGGCCGGTAT
>CAYZGT010000051.1:0-11355 GCA_964478155.1 uncultured Simplicispira sp. | reverse complement strand
CGGCGTTTTCTCGCACCAGCGTTGTGCTGAACTGGTGCATATCGTCTTTGCGCTGGTTTCTGATCTTGACATGAATCGCCTTGATGCGCTTTTTCTTGTTGGCCCGCTGTGCCTTGGCCAGCGCTAATTCATGCTGGCGATACCAGCGCCCATGCAGTTTTTTCTCGTTTGAAGCGGTAGCGCAGTCTTTCAGTCCCAAGTCGATGCCCACGGCGGCTGTACCGAGTGAGTCTTGAACCTCGACTTCTACCGCTACATTGAAATACCAGCGGCCCCGGCTATCCTCAGTGAACGAACCACCGCGCAGCTCATATTTAGACAGACCATAGCTATCCCAAAGACTGAATTTCTGGCCTGCAAAGTGGATTTGTCCGGCTTTGTATTTGGCGTGCCCGCCTTTGAAGGGTATCCAGCCCAATGAATACTTGGATGACTTTGGATTGGAGACACGCCAATTGAGCCGCGTTTTCTTGAACTGCTTACGCCGCGTGGCGTACTCCACGCACACCAGTTGCACTGTGCCGCTGCCCACTTTCACATCGTCGCACTTGCTGTAGCCTGCGGTGCATTTTTGCAGGTCGTAGCCGGACAAGAATTTGGGCTTGCCGTGGAAAGGCCGCGCTGCCTTGGCCGATACTTCGTTGATGTGGTTCCACGCCTGATTGACCTCACGCGCCATCTGACGCAGCACCTTGGCGTGCTTGTCTTTGATGCGCAGCTGAAGGGTTTTAGTGCTGGTACTCACAATGGACATCATAGGCTATGCGATGCGGAAAGCAACAGGCCGTACCGGCCTGTTCGCTCGAACCTCGGGCTAAAACCCCGAGGCTTGTCGCGAAGATTCCGGTCAATCTTGATGGTAGGCATGGCTGTAGCGCAGTGTTGGGTTGCACGCAACCCAACCTACGAGGCTAAAGGCTAGTTCTACTAAAATAGGATTTCTAACAAAAGGTGCTCTATGCTTCAAACTTTACGCAGAGCCGGTGGCTCCTTGGTCATGACCGTGCCTAAGGCATTCCTAGAACAAAATGGACTGTCTGAGGGTTCACAAGTTGAACTGCACCTCCAAGGCAAGACGATGACCATTGAAGCACCCACCCGGCCACGCTACAAACTGACCGATCTACTGGCAGAAATGCCCGATGGATTGCCGCGGGTTGACGGCTGGGAAGAAATGCCATCCGTCGGTCTGGAGAACGCTTGATGACCTATGTTCCAAACCGGGGTGACATCGTACATTTAGACTTTGACCCGGCTTCAGGTCAAGAAATGAAGGGGTCACACTTTGGTCTGGTTATCAGCCCTAAGGCGTTCAATCGACAAGGCCTAGCTATGATTTGCCCGATTTCCCAGGGGGCGGCATCTGCTGCCCGCTCCTATGGCACCGTGGTGACTCTGATGGGTGCCGGAACCACGACCCAAGGGTTGATTCATTGTCACCAACTGAAATCACTGGATTGGCGCGCACGCAATGTACGCCTGAAAGAGCTTGTGCCCCAATACATCATCGATGAAGTCTCTGCCAGACTTGAAGCCATTCTGTTCGAATAAGTGTGGTGTTGGGTTGCACGCAACCCAACCTACGAGGCTACGAGGCTACACACCATTTGGACATTGCCAGAGGGCGATAGCGATTATTCAACCCGGTGGCGCAACATCAAACGCGGGTTTACGGCAAGGGTACCCGCCGAAGAACGCCCGGCGGTGTGGGGCAGCCGTGCCGACAAGCAAGAGCAAGCCATTTGGCAGCGCCGGTTTTGGGAACACCGTATCCGCAATGAGGCCGATTTTGCCAACCATGTGCAATATATCCATAACAACCCAGTCAAGCATGGGTATGTGCAGCGCCCCGAAGATTGGCCATACAGCAGCATCCACCGCCAACCCACCCCGTAGGTTGGGTTACGCATGTAACCCAACATCCCCCGAACCAAACCCATGACCCCATAAGAAAACCGCCCCACCCGCGAAGGGATGAAGCGTTTTTGCTTACCGTTAGCCTCACGGCGCTGGCCGGTCATGCGCTGGATGGTGTCCAGAAACCGCCCATTGCCCAGCGGCTGGCCCTGCTGGGTAGCCAAGCGCACATCAGTGATGGCCTCATCATCGAATGCGGAGGAAAACAAAGCACGATAGGCTTCGCAACGCAACTGGGCCGTATGGCCCAAAGTTTCATAAATAGCATGGGGCGTGAGCAAGCTATCGGTTTGCCCTAGGCCGTTGGCCCGGTGACTGCTCCAGCGATAGCAGGCCGGATCGGCCACCATCGCGGCGCGTACTGGGTTCAACTCGATATAACGATGGCACAGCAACAAATAGTCTTGCGCCTGCACCAAAGAAGACTTGTAGCGGCCATCCCACAGGGTGCCGGTACGCTGGTAGCTTTTGTTGATGTACTGCACATAGCGACGGCCCAGCGACACCATTAAGCGGGAAATCGCCTCTGCATTGGGAGGCGTGAGCAGCAGGTGGACGTGGTTGGTCATCAGCACATAGGCGTGCAGCCGGCAACCGGTTTATTGCAATGCCTCCCCCAGCCAAGCGCGGTAGGCATGGTAGTCTTCGTCGGCAAAAAAACAGGCATCGCGGTTGTGGCCGCGTTGCACTACATGGACAGGCAGGTCAGGTAGATGGATGCGTGCGCGCCGAGGCATGTAGATAGCTTCCTATGGTGTAGGCATAGTAACCGAAATAAATCGAGCCTGGCCCCTTTTTTGGGCCCGCGTAGGTTGGGTTACGCATGTAACCCAACATCCCCCAACGCAACCTCGAACCAAACCCACGCCCCCATGAAAAAACCGCCCCACCCCCGAAGGAATGAAGCGGTTTTTGTGCTTACCGTTTACCGCGTGGTGTTGGGTTGCACGCAACCCAACCTACGAGGCTACCCGAATGCGGGTGCTTGTCTCCGGGGGAGATTAGGCGATGGTCAGGTTGTTGCCAGTGATCGTCGAGTCAGTCAGACCTGTGACACCAGTCAGCTTGACTAGCACGTCGTTCGCGGTCACGCCCTGCGCTGCATCGGAGATGAAAACATAAGAGCTACCTGCATCTTCAAAGATAACCAGCTCACCTGCATTGGTACCACCTGCAGCGTGCACACCACCAGCGACAGCCGCCAGCTTCAATGCAAAGGTGTTGTCGGACGAGTGGAACGTTGCAATACCTTCGGCATTGATTGCAGCTTGAGCCGATTGAGCAGTAGCTACCGTGCCTGCCACAGCAACACTAGCAAACTGAATAACATCCGCTGCTTTAGCGAAATCAGTGATTTCATCAAACACAGTAGCAGAAGGCGTACCACCAGATGAACCAGCAGCAAAGACAAAGGTGTCAGCACCAGCACCACCTGTCATCTTGTCCGAGCCGTTGCCACCAGTAATGACATCTGCACGGCTACCACCAGTGATCACGTCACCAAAACCGGTACCAACAACGGTATTAGTGCCAGAACCGCCGTTCACTGTCACACCCTGAGTCAGGCCGTTGGTGCTCAGATCGATGGCCAAGTCACCCGACAGGTTCGTTGCGTTGAAGGTCGTCAGTGCGGCGGTATCACCTGTCGATGTGAACGTCAGAGCACGGTCGCCGTTGACGGTGATCAAGCTGACGTTGTTGTCGTTATCCAATGCCACAACATAACCGTCGTTACGGTCGGTTGCACCATCGGTGTTGACACGGTCAGCTGTAGTGATGACCAGTTTGTTGATACCATCGACTTGGTAGCTGCTGTAGAGGCGAGCATTGTTCACCAAGTTAGCATTCAAGTTGATGTTCAGCAGGTCGTCTGGAGTGTTTGCACCAGTTGCATTGGTCATGCCAACAGCGAGGTCGCGAGTGTTGGTAACGAGAGCAATAGTGATGTCATCGCCAGCATCACTCTGCGTTACTGCCACAGCCGAAGCCAAGACGGTGTTGGTAGTGATCGTACCGTTAGCATTATCGGTTACAGAGCCAGCACCCAGAGCAGCGTTGATTACGCCAGCCAATCCGGTCGCGGCTGCAACGGCAGTTTGAGTAGCAGCAACGGTGAAATTGTATGCAGTGCCATTAACCGTGGCAGTCACGATGTCACCAGTTTCGACAGTGCCACCCACAGTAATCGTCTGGCTGTGAGCTGCCGCACGGTTTTCAACGGTTGCACCGGAGGTGAAACCGCTCACCGTTGCTTCGCCACCGGTGATCGTGGTGTCGAGACGCAGGCTGTTGATACCGAAATTGGAAATATCGAAGTCATTGCCGTTCTGGTTACCCGTGGTGCTCAGAACCTGGAAGTTCTTGATCACAGCGCGGTCAGCAGCGGTATCGCCAGCCAGGGCTGCTGCACCAGCAGCGGTCACCTGCAGGGTATTAGTGCCAGTACCGCCGTCGATGCTGTCTGCTGCGTTGGTAGCGCTCGACAGGTTGCCTGCCGTCGGGTTGGCGAGGATGACCGTATCGTTACCTTCACCAGCGTTCAGGGTGATATTGCGAGCCAGATCAACGGTGATGGTGTCGTTACCAGAGCCGCCGGTGACAGTCTGATTGGCACCAGTGGAACTGGACAGATCCACTGTCACGCCACCGCTGTTAGAGCCAGCATTAAAGGTGGTGATAGTGGCAGCGGTCGTACCCTGAATGGTCAGGGAACCTGTACCAGAAACATTCACGGTAGCCAGGACATTACCGGTGTTTGCCAGGGTCGTGTTGTTCACACCAGTAGCTGCCACATTCAGGGTAGCAACGCCTGTGCCGGTCACATCAAAGTCCAGACCATTATTGGCATTGAGCTCGGTCTGAGCACCAACGCGAGTCAGTTCAACGTTGAGCGAAGTAACGCTAGCTGCAGCGGCCAAGTTGATACCACCGTCAGCGATCGCTGCATTATTCGTGTCAGCATCGGCGACATCGGTAATCTTGAGGGTCTGACCAGCTTTGGTGGTCAGCGTGATTGCAGCGCCATCAACGGTGATACCATTTGCCAACTCAAGAGACTGCACATCAGTCAGAGCGTTGGTGGAGATATCGTACGACTGATGGACAGTGTCGTTGATATAAATCTTCTGGATGCTAGCAATACCTGCGGGCAGAGTCACAGCATTATCGCTGTAGATCTTCAAAGTGTTGACGCCAGCACCACCGTTGATCTGGTCCCCCAAGCCGAGCGTAGCGCCCGTGCCAACGACACCAATGATGATGTCGTCACCAGCCGTGCTGGTAGTGCCAGCGCTACCAACCAGGCCAGGAATGACGTCCGTAGCAGTAGTGAGCGTGAAGGTTTGACCTGTAGTCACCACAGGAGTGGTCGCCACGGTGAAATTTAGCGTTGTCTGATCGGCAATGCCTGCGTAGGCATTACCAGCAGCATCCAGCACTGCGGTAGCAGGAACGTTCACATAGTAGGCACCACCAGCCTTCAAGTCAGCCGTCGGGTTGACAGTGACGATTTTCTTGGTGGCATCCAGCGAGACTTGAGCAGTGTCGGTAACAGAAATGGTGCGGGTGTCGGTGGCATCAGCGGCGTTGACAATGGTGATGTTGCCGGTTCCCAGTACCACGGCTTCGGAGAAGGTCAACACGACATTGTCACCCACGTTGACGGTAGTAGAACCGTCAGCAGGAGCAGAGCCAGTCAGGGTGGGAGCAGTGACATCAGTCACTGCAACCTTGTCAGTGATAGCAGCAACCTTGTTGCCAACAGCATCTTCCAGCACGGTGCCAGCGTAGCTCACCTTGACATCACCGGTAGCAGCCAAGGCAGTAGCCAAGGTCAGGGTGACGGAAGAACCGTTAATGGCAGCGGTATTGACAGTGTAGCTGGTTGCGCCTTGCGTCACGGTGAAGGTGGCAGCGGGGTTAGCCAAAGTGGCGGCCTTCAGGGCTTCACCAAAGTTCAGCTTAACGGTAGTGCCGGAAGCAGTAGCGGCCACCAGTTGGGGAGCCACATCGTCCACATCGGTCACGTTGATGGTGACATTGGCCGCAGCAGAAGTGTTACCAGCAGCATCTTTAGCCACCACGCCCAGCGTGAAGGCGTTGGGGGCGGTTTCAAAGTCGTTGGCGGCAGCGGCGGCAGCAGCACCGGCTTCGGTCAGGGTGATCTTGCCAGCAGCGTCGATAGCGAAGTAGCCAGCGGTGTTGCCGGTGGTGATTTCAAAGCTGGCAACGGTGCCAGAATTGTCGGTAGCAGCCACGGTACCCACTTCGTAACCAGCCGTTTGGTTTTCAGCGTAGGTGAAGGTAGCAGCAGTCACCACGGGAGCAGTGGTGTCGGCCAGTGGGTCGGCAGCAGTGGTGTTGGCGGGGTTAACCGAGTACTCGAACGACTTGGTCACTTCGCTGTTCCAAGCGGCAGCCACAGGAGCCAGAGCGGCCAGATCGCCAGTGGCGCCTTGGAGGGAAGAGAGCAGCTCGGACAGCAGCAACACCACAGCGCCACGCACATTGGGGGCGGCGGATTCAAAAACGGCGATGACTTCGGCACGCACGGTAGCCAGCAAAGTGGCATCCAAACCCGACAGGCCCATGTTGGTGATGATGGTGTCGGTCAGGGCGGCCGAATCGTTCACCAAGCTGGCAAAACCGTTGCCAAACTGAGCAGCAAAAGCCAGTTGGCTTTCGCGGGTGGTGCCAGCGGAGCTGACTTGGTTGTTGAAAATCAGGTGGCCGGGCGAGGTGTTGGTGAACGCGCGGTTCAGAATGCTAACAACGGCTTCTGCGCCAAATACGGTTTGAGACATGGTCTTCCTTTGCGAGGTTTCGGATGAAAACAAGTTGCTAAAGAGGGCCCGCTTTGCACAGCACAACCCCACCTTACCAAGTTTGCCAAAGCATTATCACATGCTGTGCTGCTAAGCAACACGGCCACACAACGCCGGTTTAGCTAACTTGGGCTGCAGTGTAGCGCGCTTACCACGCTAGGATGTGTGACGGCGGTCACAGGTGGTGCGCTATTGCCAGCTGCCAATGTCGGCATTGTTGCCTTCGCCGCCCGATTGGCCATCAGCCCCAAACGACATCACATCAATCTCCCCCTTGATACCGGGGTTGAGGTATTGGTAGGGGCGGCCCCACGGGTCGTTGGGCAACTTTTCTAAATAGGGCTTCCAGTTGGGCGGCTGGGGGCCAGTGCTGGGTTTAGCCACCAAAGCGCGCAAGCCTTGCTCGGCACTGGGGTAGCGCAGGTTGTCTAACTTATACAGTTTCAGGGCCTGCATCAGGTTACTGACATCGGTGCGCGCTGCCGTTACGCGGGCATCGTCCGCGCGGTCTAGCACATTGGGCACAATCAGGGCCGCCAATACCCCAATGATGACCAATACCACCATCAATTCAATCAAGGTAAAGCCACGCTGTAGGTGGCGGCGGACAGAATGGGCAAAAGCAAATCGGATCATGGTGGCTGCATGATAATCTGCGCATGGTGACATCAACACACAGCTCTTGGGGTTTGCGGCTCAGCACGTTGGCACTGTGGGCGGCTACGGCGGCCAGTGTGGTTTACTGGGGTTTGCGTTTATCAGCGCCCGCAGCGGGCAGTGTGCCCGATGCCCCAACAGCAGCCCCAGCACTGCCCGACAGCGTAGCGATTGGGCGTTTTTTGGGTGGTGCTACCAGCGCGGCAGCACCCACAGCCGCCAGCAACCCAAGCAGCGCTGCTCCAACACGGCTGGCGTTGTTGGGGGTGTTGGCCGGACAAGACAGTGGGGCCGGTGCGGCATTGATTGCGGTAGATAAACAGCCAGCCAAGCCGTTTCGGGTAGGCGCGCAAGTCACCGAGCAGCTGGTATTGCAAAGCTTGGCACCACGCCAAGCCCACTTGGGCAGCACGATGGATGGCCCGAGCAGCCTGACTTTAGAGCTACCGGCACGCCGTTAAGACTGGAGCAAGGCAGCGCGCACCACGGCCAGCTATCGCTGTCTCGGCTGAGGCGATGGGGCCTCAGACAGCTACTCCTCGAACAGTTCGGAATGTGTGCCCGTTCGCACAAAGATAATGGTATTGCCCTCTAGCCGGTAGATCAGCAAAAAATCACCACCAATGTGACACTCCCGATGATCGGCCCAGTGGCCTTTAAGGGGGTGGTCTAACCACTCAGGCCCCAGTGGGGCATCATGCCCAATCAGCAACAGCATCGCTTCTTTCAACCGTTTTAGGTCGTAGCGACCTGATTTTGAAAGGCGTTCCCAGTCTTTGAGGAAAGTTTTTGTGTAGTCGCACGCTCTGGGCGGCGTGGCCCGCTTACTGCTGGCGGGCTTTTTGGCTTGCATCGAAACTTGCGCTTTCGAGGTCATCCATCAGAGCATCAGCGGAGTTAAAACGGGTGGCACGCTGCCTCATCATCAGGCGGGCTTCGTCCATCGCCGCACGGGTCTGTGCGTTGGGCACCTTCAACTCCAACGGGAAGGCTTGGTCATTGACCACACGTTTGAGCAAGATGCGCACGGCATCGGAAACGGACAAGCCCATAGCTGCCAATGCTTCGCTGGCTTGCAGCTTGATTTCGGTATCTACACGAACATGCAGCATCGTGGAATGGGCCATGATTAGATTCTCCGTTTTGGTCGTTTTGTATCTCTTTTGCGATACAAGTTACCTCAGATTTTAGTGCCATAAGGCGGCACGCACCACGGCCAGCTGCCGCCGCGATACGGTAAGCCACTGTGCCAAGCCATGCAAACGCACGGCCCAAACTTCGCCCTCTTGCGGGTCGCGGTGTTTTTCTAGCGCACGGATGGCGTGGCGCGCCACCAGCGCATTGCGGTGGATGCGCACCCAATGGTGGGGGTAGCGGATTTCCAGTTCACTTAAAGCACCATCCAAAATGTAGCTGCGGTTGGCGCTGCACACCGTCACGTATTTCAGTTCGGCCTTGCAATACAGCACTTCGGCCAAAGGCACACGCTCGGTGCGGCCCCGGTCTTGAATGAGCAACACTTCGCCCAATGTAGGCTCGGGGTAGGGGGGCGCTGTGGGGCTGGCCAACACCCGCGCTACTTTAGCCAAGGCTTGTTGCAGCCGTTCACGGCGCACGGGTTTGGTCAAGTAGTCCACCGCATCCAGCTCAAAGGCATTTAGGGCGTGTTCAGCATGGGCTGTGACAAACACCACGGCGGGTGCATGGGCCAGCTGGCGCAGTTGCCGTGCCAGTTGCAAGCCATCTTGGCCGGGCAAGTGGATGTCTAGCAGCAGCACATCAAACGCTGGGCTGCCCTGTGGTGAGGCCAACAGTGCCCAAGCCTCTGCCGCAGTAGCCGCAGGGGTGCATTGGTGGCCGCCCAAGTCAGCCAGCAGGGTTTGCAAGCGGCTGCGTGCCGGTGCTTCGTCGTCAACAATCAGGATATTCATGGGATTGCAGGCACGGTGATACGCACTTGGTAAGTGGGGCCGTGGATGCCAGCGCTAAAGCTGCATTGCACATCGTGCAGCAACAACAAGCGCGCACGCACGTTGGCCAAGGCCATGCCGTGGCCTTGGGTGGGGTGGCTTGCTGGGTTGCACGTTGGCAGGGTGTTGCTAATACGTATGTGTACCCAACGACCGCGCCGCTTGGTACTGACGTACAGCTGGCTGCCATGCGCGCTGGGCTCTACGCCGTGTTTGACCGCATTTTCTACCAAGGGCTGCAACAGCAAGGGCGGCAGCAAAGCGCTGCCCGCTTCGGGGTCAAGTCGCCATTGCACTTGCAGGCGCGGGCCAAAACGCACCTGTTCGATGGCCAAATACCGCTGCGCCAGGGTGATTTCCTCGTTCAGCGTCACGGCCTCGCTGGGCTCGCTCAGGGCACTGCGAAACAGATCGCTCAAGTCTTCTAACAAGGCTTCGGCTTTGGCGGGTTCATCGCGCACCAAGGCAATGGCGCTGTTAAGGGTGTTGAACAAAAAATGGGGCCGGATGCGCGCTTGCAACTCGGTCAAGCGTGCGGTGGTAGCCGCTGGGGTGCGTGCTTGGGCCCGCAACACCAAAGCGGCCACTAAGGCCGCGGCCAGTAAAGCACCGCTGATGGCGCTGGCCAGCCACGGTGCGGGCTGCTGACCCAAACCCAGCCAATACAGCATGGCACAGGCATAGGCCCCGGCCAAGGCCCCCAACAGCACGCCAGCGGCCCACTGGCCGTGCAAGCCCAGCCGCTGCAACCAACGCTTGAGGCTACAGGCAATCAGCAACCACGCCAAGGTGGCTGGTAGCACCGCGCCAGTCAATAGGGCCAGCTGCCCTAGCCATACAGACAAACTGGGGCTGGTAAACGCCACGGCGGCCCCCAACACCGTTTCAACAAACAACACCGCGCGCAGCACCACACCGGCGTGGCAAGCATCAAACACTACCAAGGCAGCAGGGGCCGCCATTGGTGGCCTCTTGGTATGGCATATAGGGGCACTGGGGGCATGGCGTGGTGGCATGCTAGATAGAATTTGGGGCTTCTGCATTGCGGCATCCGGGTGTTCCGGGTGTCTGTTTCACCGGATTATTGTCTTCTCATGCCTACCAGCCACGCTACGCCGCCCTCCCACAACCAACTCGATACCAAAGCGCAGGCTTGGTCGGCTTTGTTTTCTGAGCCCATGAGCGATTTGGTCAAGCGCTATACCTCGAGCGTTTTTTTTGACAAACGCCTGTGGCAAGCCGATATTGCGGGCAGCTTGGCCCATGCCGAGATGTTGGCCGCGCAAGGCATCATCAGCACAGAAGACCACGCTGCCATCCAACGTGGCATGGCGCAGATTACGCAAGAAATTGAGTCTGGTGCGTTTGAATGGAAACTGGACTTAGAAGACGTACACCTGAACATTGAAGCACGCCTGACGCAACTGGTGGGCGATGCGGGTAAACGCCTGCACACGGGCCGCAGCCGCAACGACCAAGTGGCCACCGATGTACGCCTGTGGTTGCGCAGGGAGATCGACCTGATTGGCGGCCTGCTGACCGAGTTGCAAAAAGCCTTGGTGGAGGTAGCGGCCAAAAATGTCGAGGTGATTTTGCCGGGCTTTACCCATTTGCAAGTAGCCCAGCCCGTCAGTTTTGCCCACCACCTGCTGGCCTATGTCGAAATGTTTGCCCGCGATGCCGAGCGCATGCAAGATGTACGCAAGCGTGTCAACTTGCTGCCCTTGGGCAGTGCCGCTTTGGCGGGTACCACCTACCCGCTAGACCGCGAGCGCGTGGCGCGCAGCTTGGGCATGGAGGGCGTGTGCCAAAACAGCCTGGATGCCGTGAGCGACCGCGACTTTGCGATTGAATTTACCGCCGCCGCCAGCCTGTGCATGGTGCATGTGAGCCGCCTGAGTGAAGAGCTCATCATTTGGATGAGCCAGAACTTCAGCTTCATCAAAATTGCCGACCGCTTCACCACTGGCAGTTCCATCATGCCGCAG
>CAYZGT010000050.1:0-11801 GCA_964478155.1 uncultured Simplicispira sp. | reverse complement strand
AACACGCATTACAGAAACCAGACCTTAACCTGCTACCAAGGAAGAAGCTTGTCGGATGACAGATGCCAGTTGCTTGAGAGCAGGGGCGCGATTGTAGCACCGTTTTTTACGGAAGGAGCATAGCGAGTTGGTTGTTCAAACTCAAGCAAAGAATTGGTAGCACACACAGATGGCGGCCACCACACCTGCAAGTTCAGCCAAGAGCGCACAAGCAACGGCGTGGCGTGCCCGCTGTATGCCGACGGCACCAAAATATACAGCTAAGACATAAAAGGTGGTCTCGGTGCTGCCTTGGATCGTAGCTGCGGCTAAGGCAGCAAAGCTATCGACCCCTTGGGTTTGCATGGTTTCGATCAGCATGGCACGCGCTGCACTGCCCGAGAAGGGTTTGACCAATGCGGTGGGCAAGGCATCAACGAATCGGGTGTCTAGGCCGAACTGGTCAACACACCAGCGAATGAAATCTAATACATAACCCAGCGCCCCTGAAGCCCGGAAGACACCGACCGCACACAGCATGGCGACCAAGTAGGGCAGCAAGCCCTTAGCGACCTCAAAGCCTTCTTTGGCTCCTTCGACAAAAGCCTCGTAGACCGGAACTTTGCGCCAAGCGCCTAGCACGACAAATAGAAGAATGAGGACAAAGAGTGTCAAATTGCCCAACAAGGACGACAACTGTGCCAATGCCGCACCGCTGAGGCTGGTAAGAAAGGCCATAAAACCGGCTAAAGCCAATGCCACCGGCAATAGATAAGCCAACACGACCGGACTGAACAAGGGCAGTCGCTGCACAGCGGCGACCGTCAACAGTCCGACCAAGGTGGAAGCCGAGGTGGCTAACAGAATGGGTAAAAAGACCAGTGTGGGATCAGGCGCACCCTGCTGCATTCGATACATAAAGATGCTGACTGGCAGCAGGGTGAGCGAGGAAGCGTTGAGTACCAAAAACAGGATTTGTGCGTTGGTTGCGGTATCGGGCTGAGGGTTGAGTTCTTGCAAAGCACGCATGGCCTTCAAACCCATCGGCGTGGCAGCATTGTCTAAGCCCAAGGCATTGGCAGCAAAGTTCAAGGTCATGAGGCCCAGCGCAGGGTGTCCACGAGGTACTTGGGGCATCAGACGGGCAAACAAAGGGGATAGCCACTGGGCCACCGCATCGACCAACCCGGCTTTTTCTGCGATACGCAGAAATCCGAGCCACAGGGTCAGGGTGCCAAACAGCAGCACCATGACCTCGACCGAAAGCTTGGCCATGCCAAACAATGCCTCGACCAAGGTGGCAAAAATTTGTGCATTGCCAGCAAACAACCATTGCGCCAAAGCGGCCACAGCAGCGGTGACAAAAAAGCCCAGCCACAGGGTGTTGAGCATGGGGAAGATCTCCAAGTTGGGTACGGGCGGCTATTGTGGCCCACGCAGAGCCGCTTGTTGTGCGTGAAAATGTTTTACAAGCGCTCGATGTGTTTTTATTAGAACCATCACAGCGGCAACCGACAAGAAGATATAAAACACCGCCATTATGCCAAACGAATAAGGCTGCTGCTCTAATGTAAAAACCCAAGCAACACGAAAACTTTTTGGCTGAAACACAATAACACCAGCCAAAACTTGACCCCACATATGAAAAATTGCGGCAATCACAAATGCAATCAGAAACATCCACAGGGCATAGCCTAAATAATAGCCTTTGGGACGCTTCTGTAGCTTGCATGACGTTAAATAGACAACCAACCCCATCAGTACGAGTGGAACCAAAAAAATGAAAGCCACAATGGCGAAGAACCAAACAAGACTTTTCATTTTTAAATGAAAGTAAAGTTTTTATGAAAATTGAGCACTTGCCAAAAATAAGCAATGAACCACTGCCAGCACAGGCAACACAAACAAAGTAGAGACTATGCCGCCATAAAATACAAAAAACCTATACTACTACTGGCCACAACAACCAAATCCAATCCAAAGTATTCAATGAGAGTTCCACGCCAACGCCACTGGCTTGACAAGTGCAAAGCCAGATTACTTAGAGAGACAATACCCCAACCACTACCAACCACGCCGAGGAACAACAACCTTTGACTTGCATTCATGTCACGCAAACCGAGAGCAGCCTTTATGACTATCAATATAGCAAATAACCAACTGCAAGCCAAAAAGACAGTGTTGCATCTTCAACAGAAGACGCAATTCTATCAGCATGATAGGTGCATGCCATTCTATCGCAGGGAGTAGAATATAAACTACTTTTAACTATTAAAGACCATACCACTTTGCCAGTCTAGTACGCTGATTCCCATATCGTTGGCAGTTTCAATCACCACTGGTAGTGCGTCAGCCACCTTTGAAAAAGTGAATCCAATCACCGGCACTTTGCATTTGAAGTTATTGATCAAGGGGCCATCACACCACACGCCTTCCTCCCCATCATCGTCGTCTATGGTGCAGATACAGGGAAATATGACTGAAATTTCATCGTAGAATTTTTGAAAAATAGGCAAAACCACTTCTTGCTGAGATTTATCAGATTTTTCAAAAAATTCTAGCGCCTCCTGAAAATTCTCTGGAAGATTTTGATCAAAAAGTGCGATGGTGTAGCTCATATGGCTTGACTGAATAATAACTGCAAAAAATAGCATACCAGCAAGCGCAAGCACTGCCGGTATGGTTGGGTAAGGCACGGATGCAACTCAGAACTGCAGGGTTGCTGCTCTTTCATTACCCACAAACACCATACATTGGGTTTTGACTGCCAGAAAACCCGAAGTGGTAGAACAACTTACAGAAATTGGTTTTCCATCGTAGTGACCGCTAAAATCCCCTCTTCCGGTCATAATGGACATGCTGCCCTCAGTAATATTTTCACCGTTGATAGAAATTGTTATTTTTCCAGTAAATTCATTGTACTGGCCTCCGATCTCCCACGGCGGGCCGCTGTGGTTAGCAGGTCGGTAGCCTTGGACAGGCGCAGGAGTTGCAGCACAGCCTGACAGCAGCAGCGCGCTAAGTAGCAGCATGGGATAAATCTTCATCGCCCACTCCTTTAAAAACATCGCCATTAACAGAAAAAATTACCTAGCAAAAATAAATGAAACATGAAACACGCTCACCCGACGTTTACACAGGATACACCGTTTTTTATGCCAGAGCCATAGGTACATCTTAAAATTAAACAGAACTGACGGTTCTTGGCTGTCGGCTACATAATAAATCGATCACCACCTCATGCTGGATTTTGCATGCCAACTTCTGAAGCCTCCTTTCTTACTTTCCCTGACTCGCCTTTTGCGCTGTTTCAACCTTACCCCCCCGCTGGCGACCAACCCAGCGCCATCGCCCAACTGGTAGAAGGGGTGCAAGACGGTGAAGTGTTCCAAACCTTGTTAGGCGTGACTGGCTCGGGCAAAACCTTCACCATGGCCAATGTGATTGCCCGCCTTGGGCGACCGGCGATTGTTTTTGCGCCGAACAAGACCCTGGCAGCCCAGTTGTACAGCGAATTTCGCGAGTTCTTTCCGAAGAATGCGGTGGAATATTTCGTCAGCTACTACGATTATTACCAGCCGGAAGCCTATGTGCCGCAGCGTGATTTGTTCATCGAGAAAGACAGCGCCATCAATGAGCATATCGAACAGATGCGCCTGTCTTGCACCAAAAGCCTATTAGAGCGGCGTGATGTAGTGATTGTGGCGACGGTGTCGGCCATCTACGGTATCGGCCACCCCGAAAGCTACCACCGCATGGTGATGACGCTGCGGGTGGGAGATACGCTGGGCCAGCGCGATGCCATTGCCCAATTGGTGCGAATGCAGTACCAGCGCAACGATATGGAATTTGCCCGTGGCAACTTTCGGGTGCGTGGGGACACCATCGATGTCTTCCCAGCCGAGCATTCTGAATTGGCCCTGCGTATCGAACTGTTCGATGACGAAATCGACAGCCTGCAGTTGTTTGATCCACTCACTGGGCGGGTACGCCAAAGCATTCCACGCTTTACGGTCTATCCAGGTAGCCACTATGTCACCCCACGCGATCAAGTCTTACAGGCCATAGAAGCCATCAAAACCGAGTTGGCCGAACGGCTAGAACAACTGCAACGAGAGGGCAAACTGGTCGAGGCACAACGCTTAGAGCAACGCACCCGCTTTGATTTGGAAATGCTGACCGAAGTGGGACACTGTAAAGGGATTGAAAATTACTCGCGCCATCTGGCGGGCACGGCGGCGGGTGAACCACCCAGCACCCTGACCGACTACCTACCCAAAGATGCGCTGATGTTTCTGGATGAAAGTCACCAGATGATTGGGCAGTTGGCCGCTATGTACAACGGTGACCGCTCGCGCAAAACCACCTTGGTCGAATACGGTTTTCGCCTGCCCAGTGCTTTGGACAACCGCCCCTTGCAATGGGAAGAGTTTGAGCAACGGATGCGGCAGGTGATTTTTGTCTCAGCCACGCCCGCAGAGTATGAAAAAACCCATGCCAGCAAAGTGGTAGAGCAATTGGTGCGCCCGACCGGATTGGTGGATCCTGCCGTGGAGGTACGCCCAGCCAGCAGCCAAGTGGACGATGTATTGCAAGAGATCCGTCTGCGTGTAGAACGCCAAGAGCGTGTACTCATCACCACCTTGACCAAACGCATGGCGGAGCAGCTGACCGACTACCTGAGCGACAACGGCGTGCAAGTACGCTACCTGCACAGCGATATTGACACGGTGGAACGGGTAGAAATTATTCGAGACCTGCGCTTGGGCACGTTTGATGTGTTGGTGGGTATCAATTTGCTGCGCGAGGGGCTGGACATTCCCGAGGTCTCGCTGGTCGCCATTTTGGATGCTGACAAAGAAGGTTTCCTGCGTTCTGAGCGCAGCCTGATCCAAACCATAGGCCGGGCCGCGCGCAATTTACAAGGCCAAGCCATCTTGTATGCAGACCGGATCACTACCTCGATGAAAAAAGCCATCGATGAAACGGAACGCCGGCGCGCAAAACAACTCCAACACAACCAATTGCACGGAATTACGCCGCGTGGCATTGTCAAGCAGGTGAAAGACCTGATTGACGGGGTCTATAGCGAAAAATCCGGTAAAGAGGCGGAAAAAATAGCACAGGTGGCTTTGGAGCGCGCCAAAGTGGAATCGATGTCCCCCAAAGAGGTCGCTCAAGAAATCAAACGTTTAGAGCGGTTAATGCTGGGCTATGCCAAGAATTTGGAGTTTGAGCAGGCAGCACGGGTGCGTGACCAATTGACCCAGCTCAAAAACCAAGCGTTTGGTGGCCCCAGCGAAGCACTAGCGCCTTGATCTCTGCCCAAAGTGTTGTCCTTACGCCTCGTTAATGACCGCCAACTTACTTATCCGACCAATTTAATGGGAATTGTGCTATACTGGGGCGAAACACTCAACAACTACCCCGATGAAAGCGTCTTGCAACCATTGCAGGACGATGGGGATGAAGCCTGGCCCCCCAGTGCGCGATCCGCCACGAGGGCTGTTTCATGAACCCACTAGCTAAAAAGGAGCTTGCCATGCGTCTTACCACCAAAGGCCGTTTTGCGGTCACCGCCATGATTGATCTGGCCCTGCGTCAAAACAACGGCCCTGTGACTTTGGCTGCCATCAGCCAGCGTCAGCGCATCTCCTTGTCGTATTTAGAGCAACTGTTTGGTAAGCTGCGTCGCCATGAGTTGGTTGAGTCCACCCGTGGCCCTGGTGGCGGCTATACCTTGGCGCGCAAAGCCACCGACATCACGGTAGCCGACATCATCGTCTCGGTGGACGAGCCGATTGACTCCACCCAATGCAGCGGCAAAGAGAACTGCTTGGGTGAGTCGGGCCGCTGCATGACGCACGATTTATGGTCAGCACTCAACCAACGCATGGTCGAATTCTTGGATGCCGTGACGTTGCAAAAGTTGGTCGATGACCAAGTGGCTAAGGGCGTACAGGTGGAAGACAAACCGGCCATGCGCCGCGCCATCTCCACCACACCCGTGGTCAAGCCGATTCGCATCAATGCGCCTAACTCGGTGTTTGCCTTGGGTAACGCCTTCGCTAAATCCTGATTGCAGAGCAAGTTAGCAGGCTGGCCCACAGGGGTCGGCTTTGCTTCGCCCGTATTTTCTTCTTTGCCAGCCTGAAACCTTCATCGAGCCAGCCTTATGACCCCGCACTTTCCGATTTATATGGACTACGGCGCGACCACGCCCGTGGATCCGCGCGTGGTAGATGCCATGATTCCTTGGTTGCGTGAGCATTTTGGCAACCCTGCCTCCCGCAGCCATGCTTGGGGTTGGGAGGCCGAAGCCGCGGTAGAAAAAGCACGTGAGCAGGTGGCAGAACTCATCCACGCCGACCCGCGTGAAATCGTCTGGACCAGCGGTGCGACCGAATCCAACAACCTCGCTATCAAAGGTGCTGCCCAGTTCTACAAAGGCAAAGGCAAGCACCTGATTACGGTCAAGACCGAGCATAAAGCGGTGTTGGACGTGATGCGCGAGCTGGAGCGCCAAGGCTTTGAAGTGACATATCTGGACGTGCAAGCCAACGGTCTACTGGATTTTGAAGCCCTGAAAGCGGCTATCCGCCCCGATACCATCCTCATCAGCGTGATGTTCGTGAACAACGAGATCGGTGTGGTGCAGGACATTCCAGCCATCGGGGCGCTGTGCCGCGAAAAGGGCATCATTTTTCACGTCGATGCGGCCCAAGCCACCGGCAAAGTAGAGATCGATCTGCAAACCCTGCCGGTGGATTTAATGAGCTTGGCTTCGCACAAAACCTATGGCCCCAAAGGCATCGGTGCCCTGTATGTGCGCCGCAAGCCGCGCGTGCGCCTAGAAGCACAAATGCACGGGGGCGGCCATGAACGTGGTATGCGCTCTGGTACTTTGCCAACGCACCAATGCGTGGGCATGGGCGAGGCCTTCCGCATTGCCAAAGAAGAAATGGCACAAGATGTGGCGAAAGCCCAGGCCTTGCAGCAACGTCTGCTCCAGGGGCTGCAAGACATCGAACAAGTCTTCATCAATGGTGACTTAGAACGCCGTGTGCCGCACAACCTCAACATGAGCTTCAATTACGTGGAAGGCGAATCGCTCATCATGGGTATCAAAGGGTTGGCGGTGTCTTCGGGCTCGGCCTGTACCTCGGCCAGCTTAGAACCCAGCTATGTGTTGCGCGCCTTGGGCCGCAGCGATGAATTGGCGCACAGCAGCTTGCGTATGACGATAGGCCGTTTTACCACTGAAGCCGACATTGACTATGCGATTGCCACCATTCGCGACAACGTAGCGCGTTTGCGCGAACTCAGCCCGCTGTGGGAAATGTACCAAGACGGCATTGACCTCAGCACCATCCAATGGGCTGCCCACTGACACGGAAGGAAACACGATCATGGCTTACTCTGACAAAGTGGTTGACCACTACGAGAACCCGCGCAACGTCGGCTCGTTCGACAAAGGCGACGATACCGTGGGTACGGGCATGGTGGGTGCGCCCGCCTGTGGTGATGTGATGAAATTGCAAATTAAGGTCAACCCCGAAACTGGGGTGATTGAAGATGCGCGCTTCAAAACCTACGGCTGCGGCTCGGCCATTGCCTCTAGTTCACTGGTGACCGAATGGGTCAAAGGCAAAACCTTGGACGAGGCCGCCGCCCTGAAAAACAGCCAAATCGCCGAAGAGTTGGCACTGCCACCGGTCAAAATTCACTGCTCCATTTTGGCGGAAGATGCTATCAAGGCTGCGGTAAACGACTACAAAGCCCGCCACGGTGGTGACGGTAGCACGGCAGCCTAACATCATGGCCATCACGCTGACCGAAGCCGCCGCGCGGCATGTCACCCGCTACCTCAGCCGCCGTGGGCAAGGGCTGGGGGTGCGGCTGGGGGTTAAAACCAGCGGCTGCTCTGGTTTGGCTTACAAACTCGAATACGTCGATGAACTGGCCCCCGAAGATGTGGTGTTTGAAAACCACGGGGTCAAAGTCATCATTGACCCGAAAAGTCTGGCCTACATTGACGGCACGGAGTTGGATTTTGTACGCGAAGGCTTGAACGAAGGCTTTCGCTTCAATAACCCGAATGAACGCGACCGCTGCGGCTGCGGAGAGAGCTTCCGCGTCTGATGTTTTTTTGGTGTCAGCCCTGCGCTACCAAACCGCCACCGCGCCGCGTGCTGGCGGTTTTTTTATGGACTTTGATGCAATGAACCTTCAATCGGACGATTTTGAACTGTTTGGCCTACCCCGGCGTTTTGTCCAAGAGCGCAGTGCCATCGACAGCCGCTGGAAAGAACTGCAACGCGAGGCCCACCCCGACCGCTTTGCGGCCCAAGGCGCTGCCGCCCAGCGCGTCGCCATGCAATGGTCGGTACGCATCAACGAGGCCTACCAGCGCCTGAAAGACCCACAGCGCCGCGCGGCCTACCTGTGCGAACTGCACGGCATGCCGATACGCGCTGAAGACAACACCGCCATGCCACCGGCCTTTCTGATGCAACAGATGGAGTGGCGCGAGGCTTTAGAAGAAGCCCACACCTTGGCTGAGATGGACGCTTTAGAGCGCGAGGTACGCCAAGCACACAAAGCGGGGCTAGAACGCTGTGCCACGCTGATAGACAGTGAGCAAGATTTTGCCGCTGCCGCCCAACAAGTTAGAGCCCTCATGTTCATTGCGCGTTTTGCCCAAGACGTAGCACAGCGCCAAGAGCAACTGGGACAATAAGGCCTCGCTTCCTATTTCCTATTCGATCAAAGAAAAATTCATGGCGCTGTTGCAGATCTCCGAACCCGGCCAGTCCCCCAACCCCCACCAGCGGCGCATTGCCGTCGGCATTGACTTGGGCACAACCCACTCGCTGGTGGCAGCCGTACGCAACGGCGTGGCCGAATGCTTGCCCGACGATGAAGGCCGGGTGCTGTTGCCCTCTATCGTGCGCTATTTGGCAGGCGGTAAGCGCCAGATTGGTTATGCTGCTGCCAACGCCCAAGCCGAAGATGCGAGCAACACCATTGCCTCGGTCAAGCGCCTGATGGGGCGCGGGCTGACCGACATTCAGCAACCGGACAAACTCCCCTATGCGTTGGTGAACGCCGAAGGGGGCACAGCCAAGACCAACGGCATGGTGCATTTGGCCACCGCTGGTGGTGTCAAGTCGCCGGTAGAAATCAGCGCTGACATTCTGGCTACGCTACGCTACCGCGCCGAAGACACCTTCAACGATGACCTGTACGGGGCGGTGATTACCGTTCCAGCCTATTTTGACGATGCCCAACGCCAAGCCACCAAAGACGCGGCCCAACTGGCCGGCATCCATCTGCTGCGCCTGATCAACGAACCCACAGCAGCCGCCATTGCCTACGGCTTAGACAACGCCAGCGAGGGCATTTATGCCGTCTATGACTTGGGTGGTGGCACGTTTGATATTTCCATCCTGCGTCTGACGCAAGGCGTGTTTGAAGTGATTGCCACCGGCGGTGATTCGGCCTTGGGCGGTGATGATTACGATGCTGCATTGGCGGATTGGGTACTGGCCCAATTGGGAGTCTCGGTACAAACCCCCAGCGACAAAACCGCCGCCCGTTTGGCTGCCCGCGCCTGCAAAGAAGCCCTGACCCAGCAAGACAGCGCCTTATTCAGTGCCACACTGGCCGACACGACAGTGGCCCATCCCGTACAACGCAGCGATTTTGAAGCCGCCACAGCGCACCTGACCGCCCGCTCTTTAGCCGCTGTGCGCCGTGCCCTGCGCGATGCCCAGCTGGCCGTGGACGAAGTGCAAGGTGTAGTGATGGTGGGCGGCTCCACACGGATGCCGCAGATTCAGCAGGCAGTGGGCACATTTTTTGGCCGCACGCCGCTGACCAACCTCAACCCGGACGAAGTAGTGGCCTTGGGCGCAGCCATCCAAGCCAACCAATTGGCCGGTAACAACACAGCGGGTGATTTGTTGCTACTGGATGTGATTCCGCTCTCCTTGGGGATTGAAACCATGGGTGGTTTGGTAGAACGCATCATTGCACGCAACGAAACCATCCCCACCGCCAAAGCGCAAGACTTCACCACCTACAAAGACGGCCAAACCGCACTGGCGCTGCATGTGGTGCAAGGTGAGCGCGATTTGGTGCAAGACTGCCGCAGTTTGGCCCGCTTTGAGCTGCGTGGTATTCCACCGATGGCCGCTGGAGCGGCACGCATCCGCGTCACGTTTACGGTCGATGCCGACGGTTTGCTGTCCGTCAGTGCCAAAGAACAAACCAGTGGTGTCGAGGCCCATATCGACGTGAAACCCTCTTACGGCTTGAGCGATGAGCAAATCGCCAAAATGCTGCAAGACGGGTTTGCCACCGCAGCCCAAGACATGCAAGCCCGTGCCTTGGTCGAAGCGCGTGTGGATGCCGACCGGATGCTGCTGGCCACCCAAAGCGCCTTGGACATCGACGGCCATTTACTCACTGCCGACGAGCGCAGTAGCATTGATGCGCTGATGACCGCACTGCTGCAACAAAAAGCCAGTGACGATGCTGCCGCCATTGAGGCCGCCACCCAAGCGCTGGCCAAAGGCACCGAAAGCTTTGCCGCCCAACGCATGAACCAAGGCATCCGCCAAGCGCTGGCTGGCAAAAACGTGCAAAGCCTCTAATCTACCGCCCCCTACACGCCATGCCGATTATTAAAATTTTGCCCCACGCCGAATACTGCCCCCAAGGCACGGAAATCACTGCCCCTGCGGGCACTTCGATTTGCGAAGCCCTGCTAGAAAACCACATCGCGATTGAACATGCCTGCGATATGAGCTGTGCTTGCACCACCTGCCATGTGATTGTGCGTGCGGGCTATGCCTCGCTGAATGCGCCCGAAGAAGAGGAAGAAGACCTGTTAGACCGCGCTTGGGGCCTAGAACCCCAATCGCGCCTGAGCTGCCAAGCGATTGTGGGGGCGCAAGATTTGACGGTAGAAATCCCCAAGTACACCATCAACCACGCCCGAGAAAACCACTGACATGCTGCGCCAGATTATTCTCGACACCGAAACCACTGGCCTGTCGGCAGACAATGGCGACCGCATCATTGAAATCGGTTGTGTCGAGCTGGTGGCGCGCAAGCTCACTGGCAACAACCTGCATTTTTATCTGAACCCCGAGCGTGACAGCCACCCCGATGCCTTGCGCGTCCACGGCCTGAGCACCGAATTTTTACAAGACAAGCCCAAGTTTGCTGAGGTGGTTGAGCAACTGCTGGCCTATTTGCGCGGTGCCGACCTCATCATCCACAATGCGCCGTTTGACTTGGGTTTTCTCAACAAAGAGCTAGAGCGCACAGGCCACCCCCCACTAAAAGCGTTTGTTGGCGACATTACCGATACGCTGGTGATGGCCAAAGAGATGTACCCCGGCAAACGCAACTCTTTGGATGCGCTGTGTGACCGCTTGGGCGTGGACAACTCTGGGCGCACCCTGCACGGTGCGCTATTGGATGCTGAGTTGCTGGCCGATGTGTATATCAACCTGACACGCGGCCAAGATGCCTTGCTGGTGGTAGAGGAAGAGGCACAAAGCAGCAGCCACCAGCAGCACACAACACTGGACTTGCGCAGCATAGCCTTGCCTGTTTTTCCGGCCATCGCGTCAGAATTGGCAGCCCATGAAGCGATACTGGCACAAATCGACAAGGCCAGTGGTGGCAAAACGATTTGGCGGAATTTGCAAAACGGCTAAAAATTGTGCCATAATCTTGGTCTTGTCATTAAGACACGGGTGATTAGCTCAGCGGTAGAGCACTGCCTTCACACGGCAGGGGTCACATGT
>CAYZGT010000049.1:0-11957 GCA_964478155.1 uncultured Simplicispira sp. | reverse complement strand
AAAAAGTCTTTATCAAAACCTTTGGCTGCCAGATGAACGAGTACGACTCGGACAAAATGGCCGACGTATTGGGCGCGGCCCAAGGCTACGAAGCCACCGATAACCCCGAAGAAGCCGACCTGATTCTGTTCAACACCTGCTCGGTGCGCGAAAAAGCGCAAGAGAAGGTGTTTAGCGATTTGGGGCGCGTCAAGCACCTGAAAGACAAGGGTGTGTTGATTGGCGTAGGCGGCTGTGTTGCTAGCCAAGAGGGCGAAGAAATTATCAAACGCGCGCCCTATGTGGATGTGGTGTTTGGCCCACAAACCCTGCACCGCCTGCCCGAGTTGCTGCAAGCGCGCGCGGCCAAAGCCAAGCCGCAGGTGGACATCAGCTTTCCAGAGATTGAGAAGTTTGACCACCTGCCCCCAGCACGGGTTGAAGGGGCGAGCGCTTTTGTCTCGATTATGGAAGGCTGCTCCAAGTATTGCAGCTACTGTGTGGTGCCCTATACCCGTGGCGAAGAAGTGAGCCGCCCGCTGGACGATGTGTTGCTAGAAGTGGCAGGGCTGGCCGACCAAGGCGTGAAAGAAATCACCCTGTTGGGCCAGAACGTGAACGCTTACCGGGGCGCGATGGGCGACACCGCCGAGGTGGCCGACTTTGCCTTGCTGCTGGAATATGTGGCCGAAATTCCGGGCATTGAGCGCATTCGCTACACCACCAGCCACCCGAATGAATTCACCCCGCGCCTGATTGAAGCCTACGCCAACATCCCGCAATTGGTCAGCCATCTGCACTTGCCAGTGCAGCACGGCAGCGACCGGATTTTGATGGCGATGAAGCGCGGCTACACGGCGATGGAATACAAAAGCACTGTGCGCAAGTTGCGTGCCATTCGCCCCGACATGGCCATGAGCAGCGACTTTATTGTCGGGTTTCCGGGCGAGACCGAAGACGACTTCCAAAAGATGATGAAGCTGATCGACGATATTCGTTTTGACAACAGCTTCAGCTTTATCTTCAGCCCACGCCCTGGCACGCCAGCGGCCAGCCTGCACGATGACACGCCGCAAGACGTTAAGCTACGCCGCTTGCAACAGTTGCAAGCGGTGATCAACCAAAACATCAAAGACATCAGCGAGGAGCGCGTGGGCACGGTGCAGCGCCTGCTGGTCGAAGGCGTGAGCAAGCGCGATGCGACCGAGCTGATGGGCCGCACCGAGTGCAATCGGGTGGTGAATTTTCCGGGCCATGCGCGCTTGATGGGCCAAATGGTGGACGTGCGTATCACCGAGGCCAAAACCTACACCTTGCGTGGCGAGGTGCTGGTGCGCGAAAGCGCCTGAAACGGCGCTGCTTCTTAGGCGGGCTGTTCTAGCCCGTCTTCAATCTGAAAGCGCCGCAACAGCAGCCGTGAGGCCGGTGGCATGTCGCCATTGGCCAGTTGCAGACACTGGTCTAGGTGCCGTTCGGACGGGGCCAGCAAGCGGCGGTAAATTTCTTTGCACAGTAGCCGTGCTTGGTTGCCTGGCCAGTCCGGTGGCAACAGTACGTCGGGCAACTCCGGATCGCGCAGTAAAAAACGCCGAAAGTCGTGGATCAGCAGGATGCGCGCTAAACAGGCCAACTCCTCGTTCACATGGTCGCTAGTGTCTTGGCGCAAGGCATCCAAAATCGGTTGGTAGCGCGCCACAAAGCCGCTGTAGGCGCTGGCCAGTCCATCCAAGTTCCAAGCCCGTTGCACCAAGCTGGCATCGTCGGCACTGGGGCTGAGTTTGGGGTTCAGGGCGACCAGTGGCATCAGCTGGGGCAGTACATCGGCCATGCCATCGGCGGCCAAAGCATCCAAGGCCACATCTAACTCGGCACTGGGGTGGACAAAGCAGCCCGCGCCGGTATCGCCAAAACCTTGCCAATACAGCGCTTGGCGCAGGCGCTCGCGTTGGCGCGGCTCTAACTCTCCCACCACCATGATCAAACGCCAACGCCGATCCCACAAGGGCGGCTCGGCGGCATAAATTTGCCGCGAGGCTTCTTCAAACCGGCGCTGGCCCGAGGGGGTGAGCATGTAATCCGTGCGGCGGCCCACGGCCTCGGTTTGCAGCCATTCATCTTTCACCAGCCGAAACACCGTGGTGCGTACCAAGCGCTCGTTGATGTCCAGTGGTTGCAACAGTTTGATCAAGCTACCCAGCCAAACCCGGCCTCCACGGGGCAGGATGGCATCACCAAAAACGGAAGTGATGAGGGAGCTGGCTTGGACGCGGCTTTTCTGGCGAAAGCTCTCTAAAAGGGCCTCAATGGCTTGTTGTGATGCGGTGTGTTCTTGCATAGGTGCCTGATGGTAGCGGCGCGCCAGCGGCGCTGGGGACATGGCATGGGATCTTTCTTGCAAAGTGATACATACAGAAGTGTTTTGTCTCAGTCTGTGTAAGCTTCTAGGCGCTAAGTCGTTTACCATTTTTTAAAAATTTTGGCTTGTCTTCTGGGCAACAGAATAGCGTTGCATGGGGGGAATTTGCCCGATTTCTGCGCTAAATCAAACCATTCGAGGGCCTTAGAGCACTTTTTGTGGCCTTTTTTCTAGGGATTACCCTTGTTTTGACCTTGAAACGAGATACAAAAACCAGAAAAAATTCCATTTTGGGTATCATGATGGCTGCGCACGACGATGCTGCGCCAGACTCTTTTTTTCCGCCCCCTGCCGGGCAGGGCCAATGCCTGCCTTTTCAGAATCCATTACGGAGACACCACCTATGCTGTTGCCGCTACACGGTCGCCACGCCTGTGCGACACCTGGGAGAGATGACTGATGCTCGCTGAGTTTCTACAATTTTTGTTCTCTGGTATCACCGTCGGGGCCACCTACGCCTTGGCGGCGTTGGGCTTTACGCTGATCTACAACGCCAGCAACGTGATTAACTTTGCCCAAGGTGAGTTCATCATGCTGGGCGGTATGTTGGCGGTGTTTTTTGCCCAAATGGGCCTGCCGATGCCCGTAGTGCTGTTGTTGGCGATTGCCATTCCAGCGGTGGTGGGCATCGTGATGGAAAAAGTCGCGATTGAGCCGATCAAAGGGGCCGAGACGGTCTCGCTCATCATCGTCACGATTGGCGCTTCGCTGGTCATTCGAGGCCTGATCCAAGTGTGGTTGGGCAAGGGCACGCACAGCCTGCCTGCTTTCTCGGGCGATGCACCGTTGGAAATTTTGGGCGCTACCTTGCTGCCGCAAAGCCTGTGGGTGCTGGGTGTCACCACCATCGTGGTGATCGGGCTGTGGTACTTCTTTAACCGCACCCTGACGGGTAAGGCCATGTTGGCCACTTCGTTTAACCGCACCGCTGCCGAGTTGGTCGGTATCAACACCAGCTGGGTGCTGTTCATGAGCTTTGCCATGGCCGCTGGTTTGGGCGCGCTGGGTGGCATTCTCATCACCCCCATCACCATGACTTCTTACGACGTGGGCATCATGCTGGGCCTGAAGGGCTTTGTGGCTGTGGTGGTCGGTGGCTTGGGCAATGGTTTGGGCGCGGTGGTCGGTGGCCTGTTGGTGGGTGTATTGGAGGCGATGGGCGCAGGCTATATCTCCTCGGCCTATAAGGATGCTATGCCGTTTGTGCTGATCCTGTTGGTGCTGTTCTTTATGCCGCGCGGTCTGTTCGGTGGCAAGTCGACCGATCGGGTGTAAACATGCAAAAAAGTTCTGTGATTGGGTTGGGCCTGTTAGTGGCCGTGTTGTTGGTGTTGCCTTTTGTGCTGCCCAACAGCTACTACATGGATTTGGCGATCCGCATCGGTATCAACGCCATCATCGTGATTGGTTTGAACCTACTGATCGGTTTTGCGGGTCAGATCAGCTTGGGCCACGCGGGTTTCTTGGGCATTGGGGCTTACGCCTCGGCGGTGCTGCCCACGCATTTTGCTTGGCACCCCTTGTTGGCGATGGCGGCTGGTGCGGCCTTCACAGCATTGATTGCTGGTTTGGTGGCCCGGCCCATCTTCAAGCTCAAGGGCAACTATTTGGCCATGGCTACTTTGGGGCTGGGCATCATTATCAACATTGCCCTGCGCAATGAAGCCCAATGGACGGGTGGCCCCGATGGGATGCCGGTGCCTGCCATGTCGGTGTTTGGTTTTGAACTCAGCAGCGATAAACATTGGTACTGGGTGGTGGCGGCGATGCTGGCGTTTAGCGTCTGGGCTTCGCTCAATATGATTGATTCGCCCTTTGGCCGCGCGTTGCGTGCCTTGCATGGCTCTGAGGTGGCCTCGCAGGTGGTGGGTGTGAATATCGTGCGTTACAAAGTGACGATCTTTGTCATGTCGGCAGCCTTTGCCAGCATCATGGGCAGCATCACGGCGCATTACATGGCTTTTGTCACGCCCAACTTTGCCGACTTCTTCCATTCAGTCGAATTGGTGACGATGGTGGTGGTGGGTGGTATGGCCTCGGTGTTTGGTTCCATCATCGGTGCGGTGCTGCTCACAGCCCTGCCCCAAGCTTTGGCGACCTTTGAGGGCTGGGAGACGGTGGTGTTTGGTGCGGTGCTGATGCTGTGCATGATTTTCCTGCCCAAGGGCCTGGTGCCCACGCTGGCGGCTAAATTTGGCAAGGGAGACTGAACATGGCGCTGCTGGAAGTCAAAGACCTGTCGATCCACTTTGGTGGTGTCAAGGCGGTGCAGAACGTCTCGTTCAACATCGATGCCGGTATCGTGTATGCGGTGATTGGCCCCAATGGTGCGGGCAAAACCACCCTGTTCAACCTGATTACCGGGGTGTACAAGCCGACCATCGGCGAAATCCGTTTGGATGGCGAGCCGATTCAGGGCAAATCGCCCAACGAGTTGGCCGAACGTGGTGTAGCACGCACGTTCCAAAACCTGCAAATCTGTATGAACATGACGGCCATCGAGAACGTGATGGTCGGTGCGCACCTGCGGCTCGACCGCAACCTGTTCAAAGCCGCGCTGCGCTGGCCCAGCTTGCGCAAGCGGGATCGCGAGCTGCGCGAAGAGGCGGCCGAGCTGATGCGCTTTGTTGGCCTAGAAAGCTACATCAACGCCCGCGCCGACAGCATGTCGTATGGCGTGCTCAAGCGCTTAGAAATTGCCCGTGCGCTGGCCATGAAGCCACGCATGATTTTCTTGGATGAGCCCGCTGCTGGCCTCAACCCGAAAGAAACCATCGAAGTTGATCAACTGGTGCGCAAGGTAGCCGATTCGGGCATCACCGTAGTGCTGGTGGAACACGACATGAAGATGGTGATGAACCTGTCTGACCGCATTTTGGTGTTGGACTATGGCAAAAAGCTGGCCGAAGGCACTGGCCCCGAGGTGCGTAAAAACCCCGATGTGATTGCCGCCTATTTGGGTGCCCACGGCTAACAGGGAAGCAGGAAAAATGGAAACACTGCGTATCATTACCGAAGAGCATCGCAGCTTCTGGCGCATGGCGATTGCGCTGGAACAGGTGGCCGATGATTTGGATGCGGGCAAGCCGGTCGATCCGGCGTTCTTTCAAGCCGCGTTCGAGTACATCGAAAAATTTGCCGACCACGCGCACCACCGCAAAGAAGACGATTATCTGTTCCCGCTGATGCGCCAGCGCTCAGCCGAGGCCGTGCCCTTGGTAGAGGCGTTGGAAGAAGACCACCGCCAAGCCATTGTCCACTTGGAAAATATGCGCCAAGCCTTTGCCCAAGTGAAGGCAGGCCAGCCACCGGGCGCTTTGGTGCAATCGCTGCGCGACTATTGCAAGCGGCTGAAAAACCACATCCGTATGGAAGAGGGCAAAGCACTGCCCTTGGCGCGCAAAATCTTGACGGCAGAAGACTGGCAGCTGATTGATGCCCGCTTCCAAGAGCACAACGACCCGTTGTTTGGCCCCGAGGCCCGGGCCGAATTCCAAGAGCTGTACCACCGCGTGGTCAGCTTGGCCCCCGAGTCGGTGGGTTTGGGTGCGCACAGTGGTGGCGTGTTGCAAACCACTATGCCCGCCAGCGGCGGTGATGTGCTGCTCAAAGTCACAGGTTTAGAGAGCAGCTATGGCCGTATCAAGGCACTCAAGGGGCTGAACTTGGAAATCCACCGGGGCGAAACCGTCGCGCTGGTGGGGGCCAACGGTGCGGGCAAAACCACTTTCTTGCGTACTTTGTCGGGCGTGCAACCGATGGGCGCAGGCCAAATTTGGTTTGACGGCGAAGACATCTCTAAAGTGCGCGCTGACCAGCGCATGCGCCGGGGTATTTGCCAAAGCCCCGAAGGCCGCCAAGTGTTTGGCCCGCTGGCGATTGAAGACAACCTGCTGTTGGGAGCCTACACGCAACCCAAGCAGAACGTGCCCGAAGACCTGGAAAAGGTCTATGCCATGTTCCCGATCTTGAAAGAAAAGCGCAAGCTGCCTGCTGGGACCTTGTCCGGTGGTCAGCAGCAAATGTTGGCGATTGGCCGCGCCCTGATGGGTCGCCCCAAGCTGCTGCTGCTGGATGAGCCATCGATGGGCTTGGCCCCGCTGCTGGTGCAAGAAGTCTTCAACGTGGTCAAGGCGCTCAAGGCGCAGGGCATGACCATCATCTTGGCCGAGCAAAACGCCTTTGCCGCGCTGGCGCTGGCCGACCGGGGCTATGTGATCGAGACGGGCGAAATCACCTTGACGGGCACCGGCCAAGACCTGATCCACAACGAGCAGGTGCGGGCTGCATACCTTGGTATGTAACATAAAAATCGGTTTTTGCCATAAGTTTTTATCGTATTAAGGTTTTCCCTCTAAGCAAGATCGTTTTTTAAGTGATACACTTTTTTCTGTTGCTATGAGAACTGTGTGTTGCTTGTCGTCGAGCAAAACAGCGCTGGCTTCGTTGTTTTGCCTGCAAGTTTCAGCCGTTTCTATTTGGAAAAAGCATGTCCCATCCTTTGTTTGAACAACACCGCGCCACCCTCGATGGTGCTTTGCAAGCCATTGCCACCCGTGGCTACTGGTCGCCCTACACTGAGATGCCCAGCCCCAAAGCCTACGGCGAGACGGCTGCTGAAGAAGGCAAGCGTGCTTACGAAGCCCATTTGGGCCAAAATTTTGAGTTGAACCAACCCGGCCAAAACGGCTGGGGGGGCAATGAGGTCTCGCCTTACGCTGGCGCTTTGAACGTGCGTTACCCGCTGTGCGACCACGAAGTGCTGATCGACGCTGGTTTGGCCGCCATGAAGGGCTGGCAAGCCGTGGGCGCAGCAGGCCGCACCGGCATTTGCTTGGAAATTCTGGCCCGCCTGAACCGCCAAAGCTTTGAAATCGGCCATGCCGTCATGATGACCACCGGCCAAGGCTGGATGATGGCTTTCCAAGCGGGTGCCCCCCACGCCCAAGACCGTGGTTTAGAAGCCGTGGCCTACGCTTGGCGCGAACAGAGTTTTGTCCCCGCTGAAGCCGTGTGGGAAAAGCCCCAAGGCAAAAACCCCGCCTTGGTGATGAAGAAGCATTTTGAAGTGGTAGGCCGTGGCGTGGGTTTGGTGGTCGGTTGTGGCACCTTCCCCACTTGGAACACCTATCCGGGCGTGTTTGCTGCACTGGCGACCGGCAATGCCGTGATCATCAAGCCGCACAGCAATGCCATTTTGCCCGCCGCTATCACCGTGCGCACCATCCGTGCCGTGCTGGCCGAAAACGGCATTGACCCCAACCTGGTCACCCTGTGCGTTACTGACAACCGCAGCGTGACCCAAGCACTGGCCACGCACCCGAGCGTCAAGTCGGTCGACTTTACCGGCAGCAATGTGTTTGGTCAGTGGCTGATTGACAACTGCAAGCAAGCACAGGTTTATGCCGAATTGGCCGGTGTGAACAACATCGTGATTGACTCGACCAACGCTTACAAGGCCATGTTGGGTAACTTGGCGTTCACGCTGTCGCTGTATTCCGGCCAAATGTGTACCACCTCGCAGGCCATTTTTGTGCCCGCTGGCGGTATTGAGACCGACGAAGGCCACAAGAGCTACGACGAAGTGTGTGCCGATTTGGGCAAAGCCATTACCCGCTTCTTGTCCAAGCCCGAAGTAGCCTTTGCCGTGCTGGGTGCCATGCAATCCGAAGCCACTGCCGACCGTGTGGCCCACGCCAACAGCGGCCAACTGGGCACGGTGGTGCTGGCCTCGCAAAGCCTGAACAACCCTGATTTCCCCGCCGCCCAAGTGCGCACCCCCGTGTTGCTGGCTTGCGATGCTGCCGACGAAGCCGCTTATATGGAAGAGCGCTTTGGCCCGATCAGCTTTGTCGTCAAGGTGGCCGATACCGCTGCAGGCATTGCTTTGTCCGAGCGCATTGTGCGCGAGCATGGTGCCCTGACGGTGGGCCTGTACTCCACCCGCCAAGAGGTGATTGACGCGATGACCGAAGCCACTTGGCGCGGCAAGGTGGCGCTGTCCATCAACCTGACTGGCGGTGTGTTCGTCAACCAATCCAGCGCCTTCTCGGATTACCACGGCACTGGTGGCAACCCCGCAGCCAACGCTTCGTATGCGGATTCGGCCTTTGTCGCCAACCGCTTCCGCGTGGTGCAACGCCGTTACCACGTTTAAGGAGCTGTCGCGATGGCTTATCAACATATTCTGTTCGAGGTCAGCGACAGCGGCGTGGCCCGCCTGACGCTGAACCGTCCGGACAAAATGAACAGCTTCAACGCGGCCATGCACGCCGAGTTGTGCGATGCCTTAGACAGCATCCAGACCAACCCTGCCGTGCGCGTGTTGGTGCTGACGGGGGCTGGTCGCGGTTTCTGTGCCGGTCAGGATTTGGCCGATGCCGAAGTGCGTTTTGTGCCTGGCGAAACCCCGCCCGATTTGGGCGATGTGGTGGAGCGCCACTATAAGCCACTCATCCTGCGTTTGGCTAACTTGCGCGTGCCCACGGTGGCGGCGGTCAATGGTGTGGCGGCTGGTGCTGGTGCCAGCTTGGCGCTGGCTTGCGACATGGTGCTTGCCAGCCAAGCAGCTTCGTTCATGCTGCCGTTTGCCAAAATTGGCTTGATTCCCGATACCGCCTGCTCTTGGTTGGTGCCGCAGCGCATCGGTCATGCCCGTGCTTTGGGTTTGGCCATGATGGGTAACAAATTGCCCGCGGCCAAAGCCGCCGAATGGGGCCTGATTTGGGAAGCCGTGGCCGAAGAAGCCTTTGCCGAGACTGTGCAAAAGCTGGCCGAGCAACTGGCCGCCATGCCGACCAAAGCGCTGGTGCGTACCCGCCAAGCCATGCAAGCGGCACAAACCAACACGCTAGAGCAACAACTCACGCTCGAAGGCATGTTGATGCGTGAAATGGGCCGCAGCAGCGACTATGTCGAAGGCGTGGCCGCCTTCTTGGAAAAGCGCACGCCGCGCTTTACCGGAGCATGAGCATGGCAGTGAATGCACTTCCCCTGTCCGCTGTGGTGGCGGTGATTGGTACCGGCGCGATGGGCGCTGGCATTGCCCAAGTGGCCGCCGTCGCAGGTCACCCGGTGCGCTTGTTAGACAACCGCCCCGGCGCGGCGCAGCAAGCCGTCGAGGGTATCCGCGCCCAACTGAACAAGCTGGCCGACAAAGGCAAAATGACTGCCGAGGCCGCACAAGCTGCCGGTGAGCGCCTGCAAGCGGTGGAGAGCGTGGCCCAACTGGCCGATGCTGGTTTGGTGGTCGAGGCGATTGTCGAGAACCTCGAAGTCAAGCGCGCTCTGTTCCGTGATTTGGAAGCTGTGGTGGGTGCGCATTGCATTTTTGGTACCAACACCTCGTCGATTTCTGTGACGGCGATTGGCGCTGGTTTGCAAAATGCCGGTCGTTTGGCAGGGCTGCACTTCTTCAACCCGGCTCCGTTGATGGCGCTGGTCGAGGTGGTGTCGGGCTTGGCAACCGAGCCTGCGGTGGCTGAGACTTTGTTTGCTACCGCTGCGGCGTGGGGCAAAACGCCGGTACATGCCAAATCAACCCCCGGTTTTATCGTGAACCGGGTGGCCCGTCCGTTCTATGCCGAAGGTTTGCGTCTGGTACACGAGGGGGCCGCCGATTGCGCCACCATCGATGCCGTGGTGCGCGAGGCCGGTGGCTTCCGTATGGGGCCGTTTGAGCTGATGGACATGATTGGCCACGATGTCAATTTTGCCGTCACCCGTTCGGTCTGGAATGCGTTTTACAACGACCAGCGTTTCTTGCCATCGCTGATTCAGCAAGAGTTGGTCGATGCTGGTTTCTTGGGCCGCAAAACAGGCCGGGGCTTTTACAGCTACGCTGCAGGTGCCGAGCGCCCTGCCGCACAAACGGCTGCTGCTTGCACTGCACCGGCACAAATCACCGTGTATGGCAACACAGCGCTGGCCCAAGCCTTGGCCAGCCGCTTGCAAGCCGCAGGTATCGCTTTCAGCCAAGCTGCCGAAGCGGCTGATGGTCGCGTGGCCGAAGCTGGCGAAGCCGTGTTGTACCTGACCGATGGCCGCAGCGCTACCCAGCGCGCCCAAGCCAGCGGCGTCGCCAACACCGTATTGGTCGATTTGGCCTTGGACTACGGCAAGGCCACCCGCTTGGCCGTTGCCGTGGCGCGCCAAACCTCTGGTGCCGCGCGCGATGCAGCAGTGGGTTTGCTGCAAGCTGCTGGTTGGGCCGTGTCGCAGTTCAACGATGTGCCCGGTTTGGCCGTGATGCGTACCGTCGCCATGCTGGCCAACGAGGCCGCCGATGCCGTCAACCAAGGTGTTTGTGATGTGCGTGGGGCCGATGCGGCCATGCGTTTGGGTGTCAATTACCCCTGTGGGCCACTGGCTTGGGCCGATGCCGTAGGTGTGGCACAAATCCATGCCGTGCTCAAGCACCTAGGCCAGTTCTACGGCGAAGACCGCTACCGCGTCTCGCCACTGATCCAGCAAACCGTGTATGCCGGAGGCACGCTGCATGTCTGAAGTCGATACCTCCACGCTTAGCCCGCAAGAGTTGGCTGATGCCGCCAGCGATGCCATGTGGCAACGCGATGCTGCCGCCCAAGCTTTGGGTATGCAGCGCATCTCGGTCGCGCCGGGCCATGCCACATTGCGTATGGCGGTGCGTCCCGACATGGTCAATGGCCACCACATCGCCCACGGCGGTTTGATCTTCGCCTTGGCCGATACCGCCTTTGCCTACGCCTGCAACAGCTACAACCTCAACACCGTGGCCTCGGCCTGCCATATCGATTACCTCTCGCCCGCGCGTGAAGGCGATATGTTGGAAGCCGTGGCGGTCGAGCGTTCCGCCGCTGGTCGCACGGGCGTGTACGACGTGACCATCAGTGTCGTAGGTGGAAAGACTGTGGCGCTATTCCGAGGCAAGAGCTACCGTATCAAAGGCGAAGTGACCGCCAGCTTTGCCACGCAAGACTGAGCGCCAGCGCCATCTTGCAGCCCCTTTTGTAAAAAATTCTGGATGAAAGAGACCAATCCATGACCGTCAAACAACCCGCCCCCGGTGATTTGGAACCGATTGAAACCGCCAGCCGTGACGAAATCTCGGCACTGCAATTGGAACGCCTGAAATGGTCGGTGCGCCACACCTACGACAACGTAGCCCCCTACCGTGAAAAGTGCGTGGCCAAGGGCGTACACCCCGATGATCTGAAGACGCTGGCCGATTTGGCCAAGTTCCCCTTCATGACCAAGCTGGACTTGCGCGACAACTACCCGTTTGGCTTGTTTGCCGTGCCACGCCAAAAAATTGCCCGTTTGCACGCCTCCAGCGGCACCACTGGCAAGTCGATTGTGGTCGGTTACACCCGCCAAGATGCCGACAACTGGGCCGACTTGGCCGCCCGCTCCTTGCGCGCTGCCGGTGTGCGCCCCGGCGATATGGTGCAGAACTCCTATGGCTACGGTATGTTCACCGGCGGCTTGGGTGCGCACTTTGGTATTGAGCGCTTGGGTTGCACCGCTGTGCCGATGTCCGGTGGCCAGACCGAAAAGCAAGTCCAGCAAATCATGGACTTCA
>CAYZGT010000048.1:0-13803 GCA_964478155.1 uncultured Simplicispira sp. | reverse complement strand
CCAAGGCCATGCTGGGCAAGGTGCCCGGCAACATCGAGGCCATCCGCCCGATGAAAGACGGCGTGATTGCCGACTTTGTGATTACCGAGCAGATGATCAAGCAGTTCATCAAGATGGTGCATCCGCGCACCCTGCTCACGCCCAGCCCGCGCATCATCATCTGTGTGCCCTGTGGTTCTACCCAAGTGGAGCGCCGCGCCATCAAAGATGCAGCCGAAGCGGCAGGGGCCACGGCAGTCTATCTGATTGAAGAACCGATGGCCGCTGGCATCGGTGCCGGTCTGCCGGTGTCCGAGGCTTCTGGCTCGATGGTGGTCGATATTGGTGGCGGTACCACTGAAGTGGGCGTAATCAGCCTGGGCGGCATGGTCTATAAAGGCAGCGTGCGCGTGGGTGGTGATAAGTTCGATGAAGCCATCATCAGCTATATCCGCCGCAATTACGGCATGTTGATTGGCGAGCCGACAGCAGAATCGATCAAAAAAACCATCGGTTCAGCTTTCCCCGGCTCCGAAGTCAAAGAGATGGAAGTGCGTGGGCGCAACCTGTCGGAAGGTGTGCCGCGCAGCTTCACTATCTCCAGCAACGAGGTGCTCGAAGCCCTGACCGAGCCGCTCAACCAGATTGTCTCTGCGGTGAAAAACGCGCTCGAGCAAACCCCGCCCGAATTGGGGGCCGATATTGCCGAGCGCGGCATGATGCTCACCGGCGGTGGCGCGCTGTTGCGCGATTTGGATCGCCTGTTGGCCGAAGAAACCGGCCTGCCGGTGTTGGTGGCCGAAGACCCGCTGACCTGTGTGGTGCGTGGTTGTGGCATTGCGTTGGAGCGCATGGGCCGCACCGGCAGCATTTTTACCAGCGAGTGAAAAACCGGTCTGCTTGGCGGGCCAAGCCCTTTGCCAGTAGCATGATGGCGACTGTCTTGGCCGCTTTGCTGCTTTTGCCTGTGTGTGCAGGCCAGCATGGCCCCTGAACCACGGATGTTTCCATGCCCCTTGGCACTCTGGATAGGCGCATTCCCTCCCTGATGCGACAGGGCCCCTCGGCCTTGTCGCAGCTGATCTTGTACAGCGCTTTGGCCTTGTTTTTAATGGTGGCCGATGCGCGCTGGCGTATTACCGACCCGCTGCGCCAATCGGTGGCCGCGGTGCTGTATCCGATCCAATGGATGCTCTTGCAACCCAAGCAATGGGCGCACTTGGGTGAAGGCTACTTCGATACCTTAGAGCAGGCCCAAGCTGCGGCAGATGCTGCACGCCAAGAGTTGGTGCGCTTGTCGGTGCGTGCCAACCAAGCGCAAGAATTGCTGCAAGAAAACGAGCGCCTGCGCAAACTGCTCGATTTGCAAGCCCGCTTAGAACCACAAGCCCACGCGGCGCAAATTTTGTACGATACCCCCGACCCTTATACCCGCCGGGTGGTGGTCGATCGGGGGTTGGTGCAAGGGGTGCAGCCGGGCTCGCCGGTGGTCGATGAAGCTGGGGTGTTTGGTCAAGTCACGCGCGTGTACCCGTTTGTCAGTGAAGTGACGTTGCTGGTCGACCGCGAGCAGGCCATTCCGGTGCTCAACACCCGCACCGGGGCACGCGGTGTGGCCTATGGTGATCCAGTGGCCAGCCACGGCGGTGGCTTGGAGTTGCGTTTTGTCGCTGCCAATGCCGATGTGCAAGAGGGCGATATGCTCTCTACCAGTGGACTCGATGGTGTCTATCCGGCCGGTTTGCCAGTGGCCCAAGTGGTGCGCGTCGAGCGCCGGGCCGATTCAGCCTTTGCCCGCATCTATTGCAAACCCTTGGCCAAGGTGGAAGGGGCACGCCACATCATGCTGATTACTCCCGTGGATAACGTGCCAGCGCGCCCGCCATCGGCCAGTGCCAGCCCAACACCCGGAGCCCACCCATGATCATGCCCCGTGGTCAGGAGCTGTTGCTGCCCGCCAATCCGGTGTTTATTGCCATCACTTTGTTGGTGGGTCTGGTGCTCAACATGTTGCCTTTGGGGAAACTGTTGTGGACACCCGACATACTGGTCATTTTGCTGGCTTTTTGGGGGATGCACCAACCCGAGCGCATCGGCATGGGCATCGCATTCATGCTCGGCCTGTGCATGGATGTACATGAGTCGGCCTTGCTGGGCCAACATGCTTTGGCCTATGCGGTACTCATGTTTGGCACCAGCTGGGGCCATCGGCGCTTGTTGTGGTTCAAGCCTTGGGTACAAGCCCCGCAAATGCTGGGCCTGTTTGCCGGAGTCCATGCCTTGCAGTGGTTGATTCGTCTGTTGTCGGGCAGCGGCTTTGCCGGGCCGGAATTGGCGCTGGCACCGTTGTTGGAGGCCCTGTTGTGGCCGCTGGCGAGCTGGTTGCTGCTGTTGCCTCAACGGCGCCCGCCTGATCGTGATGCCAATCGGCCTCTCTGAAGCGCCATGACTGAGCTGCGTAACGTCGAGATGGACAGCGCGCGCTTTCGCTCGCGCATTGTGGTGATAGGGCTGACCGTACTGCTGGCTTTCATCTTGGTACTGGCACGGCTGGTGTTTTTGCAGGTGGTACGCCACGATGATTTGGCCGAGCAAGCCGAGAGCAACCGCACCGCCATTTTGCCCGTAGTGCCCAACCGAGGGCTGATTCTGGACCGCAATGGCGTGGTGCTGGCGACCAACTATGCCGCCTACACGCTGGAAATTACCCCCTCTAAAGCGGGTAATGTGGATAAGACCATCGAGGCCCTGTCGGAAATTGTCGATATCCACCCGCGCGACAAGCGCCGCTTCAAGCGCTTGCGCGAAGAATCGCGCAGCTTTGACTCCTTACCGATTCGTACCCGCCTGACCGACGAAGAAGTGGCCCGCTTTGTGGCGCAGCGCTACCGTTTTCCGGGGGTGGACGTGAAAGCCCGTTTGTTCCGCAGCTATCCCTTGGGGGATGTGGCCAGCCATGCCATTGGCTATATTGGTCGTATCAACCAAAAAGAAAAAGAGCGCATCGAAGAGTCGGAAAACCAAGCCAACTACCGGGGCACCGAATACATCGGCAAACTGGGCGTAGAGCAAAGTTTCGAGCCCCAATTGCATGGCATTACCGGGGTCGACCAAATGGAAACGTCCGCTGGCGGGCGCGCCGTGCGCCGTCTGAACAGCTTTCCGGCCACGCCGGGCCACACCATCGCCCTGACGCTGGACATCAAACTGCAAAGGATGGTGGAAGACCTGTTTGGCAACCGCCGTGGGGCCTTGGTCGCGATTGACCCGCGCAATGGCGAGGTGTTGGCCTTGGTGAGTAAACCCACCTTCGATCCCAATTTGTTTGTCGAAGGCATTGACCAAGAAAACTGGACAGCCCTGAATGAGTCGATAGACCGGCCCTTGCTCAACCGTGCCTTGCGCGGCACCTACCCGCCCGGCTCCACCTACAAACCCTTTATGGGGCTGGCAGCCCTTGAGACGGGTAAACGCACCCCCGGCACCATCATCCATGACGGTGGCTCTTGGACGTTTGGTGGTCACACCTTTCGCAGCCACGGCGACCACGGTTTGGGCGCGGTCGATTTGCACCGCAGCATTGTGCAGTCCAGCAACGTCTATTACTACCAACTGGCCAACGACATGGGCGTGGATGCCATGCACGACTTCATGAAGCCTTTGGGCTTTGGTCAGCTGACGGGAATTGATTTGAATGGCGAGCTGCGCGGGGTGCTGCCCAGCCAAGAGTGGAAGCGCAAAACCTACCGCCGCCCCGAACAAAAAAAATGGTACGCGGGCGAGACGATCTCTCTGGGCATTGGTCAGGGCTACAACAACTTCACCATGCTGCAGTTGGCCCATGCCACGGCCACCTTGGCCAACGGTGGCACCCAATACCGGCCCCATTTGGGCTTGGCGACGGTCGATGCCGTCACGCGCGAGCACCGGCCCATTCCACAGCCTCCTCCGGTGCAACTGGGCTACAAGCCTAGCCATGTCGAGGTGATTCGCCGGGCGATGGTTGGGGTGACCCAGGGCGGCACCTCCACCAAGGTGTTTGCCGGTGCTGCTTACGTCTCTGCTGGTAAAACTGGCACAGCCCAAGCGGTCACGATTGGGCAAAAAGACAAGTACAACGCAGCCCGCTTGCAAGAGCGCCAGCGTGACCATGCCTTGTACATCGCCTTTGCCCCAGCCGACAACCCACAAATTGCCTTGGCGGTGATTGTGGAAAACGCGGGTTTTGGGGGGGCCCATGCCGCGCCGATTGCCCGGCGGGTCTTTGATTATTGGCTGCTGGGCCAGTACCCCAGTGAAGAAGATATTGCCGCAGTGCGCAAGGGCCAAGCCATGGCCCCGATCGGCCAGCCACGCGCGGTGGTCGACATCAGCTTGCCCGAGCGTTAAGCCCCGGCTGTAGGCCAAGACAAAAAAAAGACACTGACCATTAAAGAGTCAGTGCCTTGCAAGGGGGGGCGCATCTCATAGCGGATGCTTAAAAAATATGGTTGTGGCTTTGTGGTTTGTCTCCTCAGCCCCTCATCCGGCGCATCGCAACGCGCCATCGAGTGCCATTAATGTAGCCGTTTGCACCGCTGCGGTGCATAGGGAGTTTCCCTGCCCCTGTTCTGGGGCACTTGCTGGCGTAAATAGGCGGTTGTGGGTTGGCATGGCTTGTGCAGTAGCCAAGGCATTACATCCACGCAGAGAGAACCATGCCGATGCCAATCCAACGATTCAAGGGCGCACTGACCATGCTGTGGGCATTGGGAGCACTGCTGGCTTGGGGCGCTGCCAGCGCACAAACCCCAGCCCCCGCGCGCCCCATGCTGGTGGCGCAAGAGACTTTGCACGATGCCGATACCGTCTGGGTGCTGGTATCGACCGCGCTGGTGTTGCTGATGGCTTTGCCCGGTATTGCCCTGTTTTATGCCGGCATGGTGCGGCGCAAAAACGTGCTTAACACCATGGCCAGTGTGTTGGGCATTGCCAGTGTGGTCAGTTTGCTCTGGTTTGCGGTGGGTTACTCGTGGGCGTTTACGCCGGGCTCGGCGTGGTTGGGTGGTGACGTGCGCCTGTGGTTTGCCGGTCTGGATTACCAAATCGCCAGCGGCCAGGTGGCCGTGAGCCATGTAGCACCGCATATCCCAGAATCGGTGTTTTCTATGTTCCAACTGGCGTTTGCCATCATCACTGCCACTTTGATTGTGGGCTCGCTGGTCGAGCGGATGCGCTTTTCAGCCCTGTTGTTGTTTATCTCGCTCTGGACACTGCTGGTCTATGCACCGATTGCCCATTGGGTCTGGGAGCCCGGCGGTTGGCTGGCACGCATGGGTGCTTTGGATTTTGCGGGCGGGGCCGTGGTGCATATCAATGCCGGGGTGGCCGGTTTGGTCTGTGCCTGGTTTCTGGGGCCACGCCGGGGCTATGGGCGCGAGGCCTTCGAGCCCTACAACTTGGGCCTGACCATGTTAGGTGCTTGCTTGTTGTGGGTCGGTTGGTTTGGTTTTAATGCTGGCTCGGCGCTGTCGGCGGGCGGTCGCGCGGGCTTGGCCTTGGCCGTCACGCATATCGCAGCTGCTGCAGGGGCAGTGGCTTGGATGCTGGCCGAGGTGGTGGTGCGAGGCCGCGGCTCTTTGCTTGGCCTGTGTTCGGGCTTGGTGGCCGGGCTGGTCGCCATTACCCCCGCCGCTGGTTTTGTGACACCGGCGGCCGCTTTGCTGATTGGCGGTGTGGCGGGGCTGGCTTGCTACTGGGGCGCCACTGGGCTGAAACGCCTGTTGCGCACCGATGACTCTTTAGACGTATTTGGCGTGCATGGCATTGGCGGCATCGTTGGGGCCTTGCTCACCGGAGTGCTGGCCGACAAAAGTATTGGCGGCGTAGAGGGCAGTTTGCTCACCCAAACCCTGAGCGTGCTGGCCGTGATGGGCTACAGCTTGGTGGCGACCGCCCTGCTGCTATGGCTGACCCGTTTGGTGGTGGTCGATTTGCGTGTGGATGTCCAAGACGAATTGACCGGATTGGACATCTCTTTACAGCGTGAGCGTTTGGGTAGCTAAGGAGTGGGATATGCACGATACCGAAAACATCGACATCATGGCGACTGCCGCGCATATGCATGTCTTGTTACGGCGCAAAACAGGCCGCGTCACCGACACCGAATGGATGGCCTGCAATGCTGAATATGCGCAAGAAATAGTCCGCTTTGCCCGCGAGCGGGCCCTGCAAGACCATGCCCCCGAATTGGCCGAATGGGCACAACGGCTAGAGCAGGCCATGCGCCAGACCTTGTTGGCAGCAGCTGCCAGTAGCCAACCACTGCTGCATGCCAGTGCCGCCTTGCTGCAACGTGCAGAACCGGAGCCTGCTGCCGTGCCAGCACCGTTGGCACCGCGCTATGTAGGGGGTATTCGTTAGCTTGGGCTGGGTAGGCACGGAGCGATAGGCGGTAGTGGCGGTACTATCTAGCCTGTCTATTTGCTCCTGTCGGGCCAGTTTGGCCTTTTTTGCCTATCCATGTCTGACGCACCACCCCAATTGCAAGCCACCCACAGCCCCGATGGGGCTTGGGTGCAATTGTCTGGGCATTGGGGTGCGGCAGCACTAGGCCAACGCCGCCAGTGGCGTGCTTTGTCTGCCCAATTGGCCCAGTATCCGGTCAGTGCCAGCTTGGGTTGGGATTTGCGCGGCCTCGATTGGTTAGACCATGTGGGCGCACAGCTGCTTTGGCAGCATTGGGGGCACGCGTGGCCGCAGCGTTTACAGGTGCAAGCGCAGCACCGCAGTCTGTTAGAGCGGGCCGCTCAGCACACCAGCCAGCCACCGCCTGCACCGCCGTGGCGCTTGGCTGACCAAATCGACCGACTGGGCGTGCTGGTGCTGCATGGTGTAGACCACGCCCAGCACTTGCTGCAACTGGTGGGGCAGTTGTTATTGGACACGGTGTATCTGTTGCGCCACCCCTACCGTGTGCCCTGGCGCGATGTCTCCGGCCACCTGTACCGCATGGGGGCCATGGCGCTGCCTATTACCGCCTTGGTGGGTTTTTTGATTGGCGTGGTGTTGGCCTACCTCATGAGTCTGCAACTGCGCCAGTTTGGGGCCGAAGCCTTTATCGTCAATATCCTGGGTATTTCTCTGATTCGGGAGTTGGGGCCGATGCTGGCGGCTATTTTGGTAGCCGGGCGCTCAGGCTCTGCGATTACGGCGCAAATTGGTGTCATGCGTGTCACGGAAGAGCTGGATGCCATGCGCGTCATGGGGATTGCGCATGGCCTGCGCTTGGTGTGGCCGCGTGCCGTGGCTTTGGCAGTAGCTATGCCCTTGATTGCCGTTTGGACGACGCTGGCTGCGCTGGCGGGCGGCATGCTGGCCGCCGACTTGGCCTTGGGCATTTCGCCCGGCTATTTTTACCAAGCCCTGCCTGCTGCCGTGGGCTTGGGCAACCTGTGGTTGGCGCTGTCCAAGTCGGTGGTGTTTGGCACCATGATCGCCCTGATTGGTTGCCATTGGGGCTTGCGCGTTAAACCCAATACCCAAAGTCTGGGCGAGGGCACCACGGCCTCGGTGGTGACGGCCATCACGATGGTGATCATGGTCGATGCCCTGTTTGCTGTGCTGTTCAAAACCGTGGGCTTTTCCTGATGTTGACCGCCACTCCCGCCACCGCGCCGGTGGTACGCATAGACCGCCTGTGGAGCATCTTTGGCAAGGGTGAGGCTGCTTTTAGCGTCCACCAAGATTTGGATTTGACCGTACAACGCGGCGAGATGCTGGCGCTGGTGGGCGGCTCGGGCACGGGCAAAACTGTGTTGTTGCGCCAAATGCTGGGCCTGACACGGCCCGCCCGAGGCAGCGTCACTGTGCTAGGCCGTCCGGCGCACGAGTTGGGTGGCAGTGGTGCGGCCAGCCGAATTGGGATGTTGTTCCAACATGGCGCGCTGTTTTCTGCCTTCAATGTGCTGGAGAACATCGCTTTTGCCCTGCGTGAGCAAGGCACCTTACCGCCCTCCGTGGTGCGCGATGCGGCGATGGTCAAATTACAGATGGTGGGTCTCAAGCCCGAACATGCTACCCGCATGCCCGCTGATTTGTCGGGTGGCATGATCAAGCGTGTGGCCTTGGCGCGTGCCCTCATCATGGATCCGCCTCTGCTGCTCTTGGACGAGCCGACCGCTGGGCTCGACCCGCATGGCTCGGATGAGTTTTGTGCCTTGGTGCGCGAGTTACAGGCCCTGTTGGGCATCACCATGGTGATGGTGACACACGACCTAGACACCCTGTTTGCCTTGGCGACCCGTGTGGCCGTGTTGGCCGATAAAAAAGTGATCACGACCGGCCCACCCCAAGAGGTGGCCGCATTTCACCATCCGTTTGTAGAACAATTTTTTCAGGGTGAGCGGGGCCGACGCGCAATGGCCCCCGCACAAACCTTACAGGAGCCGCCATGGAAAACAAAGCCCATGCCGTAGCCGCCGGGCTGTTCGTGCTGATCGTCTCGGCCTTGGTGGCCGGTTTAGGCATGTGGCTGACGCGCGATACGGGCAACTACCACAGTTACGAACTCTCTAGCCGTGAGGGCGTGAGTGGTTTGCAAGAGCAAGCGGCTGTGCGTTACAAAGGTGTGGCCGTGGGCAAAGTCACCAAAATTGGCTTTGATCCCCAAGTCAATGGCAACGTGCTGATTCGGATTGCGGTGCATGAAAGCACCCCCCTGACCCCCAGCACCTTTGCCATTTTGGGCTACCAAGGCGTGACCGGGCTGGCCTATGTGCTGCTCGATGATGCGGGCGAAGCCCAAGCCGCATTACCGGCTGGCCCCAGTGGTTTGCCGCGTTTGCCCCTGCGCAGCTCTCCCTTTAGCCAACTGGCTGACCAAGGCCAAGCCATTTTGGGCCGTGTGGACGAAGCCGTGCAGCGTATCAACCACTTGCTCAACGATGACAACCAGCAACGCATTAGCAGTGCTTTGGGCCAATTGGGCCAAGCAGCAGGCAGCATCCATAGTTTGGGACAACGGCTTGAAGCCACCGTGAGCCAGCGCTTAGACCCTGCCCTCGAAGCTTTGCCACCCTTGGCCCGAGATTTCAGCCAAACCCTGCACGCGCTGCAAAGCACCAGCACCGAAGTGACCGGCGCTGCCCGTGCTTGGGGCTATACCGCTGGACAACTCAACGCCCAAGGTGGAACCTTGGAGCAGGTCACGGTGGGTGCACAAGCCCTGAACCGTGCCATTGAGCGCTTCAACCACGGCACCTTGGCCCACATTGAAGGGGCCAGCAATGATGCGGCCCATGCCGCCCGACAGTTGGGGGGCGTGGCGGCCAAGCTCAATGACAACCCACAGGCACTGATTTACGGTGCTGGCCCAGCCACGCCCGGCCCCGGTGAGCCGGGCTTTGTCGCCCCCACCGTGCCACTGGCCCAACCTTAAAGGCTATTGCCCCACTGGGCAGCAGCGGGCGCAAGCACCTGTTAACCTTGCTTGCCGCTATGCTGCAAATTCTGTCCCTCACGGTTCCTATCTATCTCATCATTGCCTTGGGCTTTGTCTGTGTACGCGCAGGTGTGTTTAACCGTGAGCAAATGGGGGTGCTGGGGCAGTTTTTGCTGCGTATCAGCCTGCCCTGCTTGGTGTTTCGTGCCATTTCGCAGTACCGGCTGGAAGAGGTGCTCAATCCTCATTATTTGGCGGTGTATGTCTCAGGTTCTTTGTTGGCTTGGCTCGGGGGCTTTGCCTATGCGCGCTGGTGGTGTCGCCATCCACGCAACCGCAGTGCCCTGTATGGACAAGCCATGGCCGCCTCCAACAGCGTGTTTGTGGGTTACCCGATTGTCCAACCCCTGTTGGGGCCGGTGGCCGATATTGCCCTGCCGCTGTGCCTGCTGACCGAGGTGGCTGTCATCATCCCCCTGACCATGGCGATGGCTGATGCCAGCGAACATCTGCGCTGGCAACAATCGTTGGGGCAGTCGCTGCGCTCCTTGCTCAAAAGCCCGGTGTTTTTGGCCATTGCGGCTGGGCTGGCATGGTCGGCCAGTGGCCTGACGGTACTCGGGCCGATGCAAAAAACCCTTACTTTGCTCAGCAGTGCTGCCGCCCCGGTGGCCCTGTTCATGATTGGTGGCATGTTGGTGGGGCAGCCCTTGCGCGGGGCTGGGCAAGACTTGGGTGTCTTGGCGGCAGGCAAATTACTGTTGCATCCACTGGCTGTGTTGCTGATGTTGTGGCTTTGGCCCGGCTTTGACCCGCGCCTGCAAATGGCGGCATTGGTGTTTGCTTGTATGCCGATTCCAGTACTGCTGCCCGCCTTGGCACAGCGCTATGGCTTGGCCGGGTTTTGTTCGGCAGCGCTGGTGGTCGCCACCGGACTATCGTTTATCAGTTTGAACAGCTGGTTGGCCTGGATGCCCCAGTGGTTGCCTTAGTTTTTGGCCCCGATATTGACCATGCCCCGAAAATCCATAGGCACCACAATTGTATTTACTTTGCCTGCGGCAATGCCTTCGGCAATTTTCAATTGTGCTTGCGCCTGCATATAGGCAATGCTTTGCGTGCTGTTCATTGCCAAAGCTGCCATGCGCTCCGATTCTTTTTTGGCAATTTCTACTTCGGTTTCTTTGACACGCAATTCATTTTGCGCACGCACATACTCGGTGGCCGAACGTAAAATTTCGGCATTGGGTTGCACGTTCCGAATTTGTACCACGGTGATATGAATCGCATTCTCTAACTTTTCAGCCACCAACTGTTCGGTCACATGCTGACGAATTTCCTGCTCTAGTTTAGAACGGTTGTCCGCAACCTCTAACGCTTTGTATTGGCGTATTGCCTTGTAGGCTGCATTGTTCACCAGCGTACCCACATAGTTGTACATCAACAGCCAATCGCCATCACTGATTTGGTGAAATGATTTGGCTTTTTTGGCATACAACTCAGCCACCGAACCGGGATTGATTTCGTACACCACCGAAATATCAAAATCTGCCAACGCACTATTGTCTGCCGTGAGCGGTGTTTTGTTGTCCAACGAAATTGTAATATCCCGCACCGGAAAAGTCAGAATGCTGCCGATCAAATTTTGATTCCAGCTGCCAGGCAATAATTCTCCGGGTTGTACTTCTTTAGAGAAATTAACCCGCACCCCCACCTCACCGGTTTTAATGCGGGTAAAGCTATTAAATCCCAACCACACCACAGGTGCCAAAAGCAAAACAGGGATAAGCTTGTGAAGAATAGATTTTGAAATTCCGCTGGCTTGCATAGTTTGCCTTCTTTCAAGAGATGAAAAGCCGCCACCCTAAGATGGATTGTGCATGCAGATTGGGGTATGAATGATGGATAAATCAGCTTATCACTAAACGCTTCCACCATGTGGCGCAATCGATTCATCTTTGCAGGCAGAAGCAGCAGGTTGCCAAACGATATCGGCATCACAGCCCACACCGGCCGCAATCCAGCGCTTCACCCAAGAGCGACACCAGCGCAGTAGCCACGGCCTGCGCCAACCTGTAATGCGGGCCGGGTCGGCCAACAACCCACACTGGTAGCGCCGATTTTCTTCACTCCATAACAGCGCTTTGCAGGCCCCGCTACGCCGTCGAGACACCCACATCCCTAAAGGGCAAGGCTCGGCCAAACAACACAAGCCACAGCCATTACAAGGGGCCCCAAGCGCCGGTTTGTCCGGCGCTTGGTGATGCCAAGCCACCACAGCCAGCACAGGCAGGCAAGCATCTTGCTTGTCCGAAATGGTCACACGATGGTCAGGTGCCACCGCCTGGGCAGAAGGGGGAGAGGGGAGCTGGTTTGGCATATCTTCATTTCCGAGTACACAACATCCCATGAGCGCAAATACAGATGCTTTCAAACGCCAAGTGCTGCGTCTGGCCGGTGCTTATCTGGTCGTGGTGGTCAGCACCTTGTTGGCCTTGGGTTGGCCCTTGCACGAAAACTACTTGCGAAGCCGTGCTGAAGTCATCGAAGCGCGTGAGCAAGGCTACCTCAGCATTGTGAACCACATGGTGCACAAGGAGTTTTTAGAAGTCGCGGGTGATTTAGGTGTCATCAGCACCTCGGCTGTACTGATCGAATTTCTCGATCAGCCCCAACCCGTACTACGCCAACGCTTGGCTTTAGCACTGGAGCAAGTCGTACAGAACTATGGCCGTTATATCGACTTGCAAGTGCAAGACCCCCAAGGGCGCGTGTTGGTACAAGTCAAGCGCACCAACCTGCTGGAACAGCCCCCACAGCCACTGGACGCTACCCAGGCCACTGTCACCTTGCTGCATATCAGCACCCCGGTATTTAACAGCCGTCGTCAGCAAGCCGGTAGCTTGCACCTCCACTTTCACTTGAATGAACTGTTCGACACCTTCACCAAAGTCATGGCGCGCAACCCCTTCCACCAAGCCCTCTTGCTAGGGCCTGCCGGAGAGTGGCTCAGCAGTCCGGCACATTTTGACCAGCAGCGTTTCGCCCAGCAGCACCCTGCTGTTTGGGCCGCCATGCAGCAACAACGTGCAGGCACCTTGCAGAACCGCCAAGGTTTGTTCTTGTTTGACAGCATCTATCCGCTCGACTTTTCCCCCTCCCCCTTGCCTGCCAGAGCCATCTTGCGGCACCAAGGTGTCACCGTGACGGCCCAGCAGCCAAACCAGTACCGCTGGCAAGCTGTCATCTTTGTCTCGCACGAATTGCTAGAAGAATCCCCTTGGCTGTGGCGCAGCCACGGCGCATTGGTGGGCATGCTGTTCATCGTATTGGTGCTGGTCAGTTGGATGCTGGCCGAGCGCAAAGTCCGTTCCAACACCGAGCGGGCGCGCGAACAACAAAATGCACAAGAGATTGCAGCCCTCTACGACCAAGCACCCTGTGGCTACCATTCCTTCGACACCCACGGACGCATCCTGCGCATGAACCTCACCCAGTTGGGCTGGCTGGGTTACCAACGCCACGAAGTACAAAACTGCCTCTGCCTTACCGACTTGCTCACCCCTGCCAGCGCCGTACATTTCAAAAAACTCTTTCCACGGCTCAAAGTCTCCGGACAACTGCGCGATGTAGCCTTGGACATGGTGCGTAAAGATGGCAGCATCTTGCCTGTATTGCTCAATGCCACCGCTGAAATGAGTCCGCAAGGAGAGTTTCTGTTCAGCCGCACCGTTTGTGTCGACATGACCGAAATCCAGCGACTGCAAAAAGCCCTAGAGCGCAAAGCCAACACCGATGGCCTGACAGGGCTGTGCAATCGTCGCCACTTCTTTGAACTGGGTACGCGTGAACTCTCCCATGCAACCCGCCATCAACGCCCGGTGGCGGTGTGTATGCTGGACATTGACCACTTCAAACAAGTGAACGACACCTACGGCCACGCTACTGGCGACAAAGTCTTAGTCGTATTGGCGCGCAGCTTGCTGCGCCAATTGCGTGACACCGATGTCTTGGCCCGCTTGGGTGGTGAAGAGTTTGCCATTTTGTTGCCAGACTCTGGGCTGCAAGCGGCGCAAGAAATTGCTGAACGCCTGCGCAGCAACCTCGCCAATGTCAGTGTCCCTCTAGACAACCAAGAGCAAGCGCTGCACTTTACCGTCTCGATGGGGGTCGCATTGCGCTATCCAGAAACCGCTACACTAGAGCACATGTTGCGCTGTGCCGATGTGGCTCTCTATGAAGCGAAAGCCGCAGGGCGCAACCGGGTTTGCGTGGCCCTTCCAGAGCCATCCGAACCCAGTAACAGCTAAAAAATTCAACTTTTTCTAGGTTTGCTTGCAACAAGCCAAAAAACCGGTGTAGAATTCAAGGCTTCGCTGCTCAGGATTGCTTTTGGTAGTTCT
>CAYZGT010000047.1:0-16104 GCA_964478155.1 uncultured Simplicispira sp. | reverse complement strand
TCTGCCGGGGCCTTGAGCCCCCTAAAGAGTCGTTCAAGACCAGGACGTTGATAGGTTGGGTGTGCAAGCGCAGTAATGCGTTGAGCTAACCAATACTAATTGCTCGTGCGGCTTGACCCTATAACTTTGATGATGCCTCAACAACACATCAAGGTCTGTTATGCCAAAATAAAAGCGCAATCAAAAAGACAAGCTGATAAGACTCTATGAATTTGTTGTTGCAGTGCCAAAGCGCTGCAGCAATCACAGTTTAAGCCTGATGACCATAGCAAGTTGGTACCACTCCTTCCCATCCCGAACAGGACAGTGAAACGACTTTGCGCCGATGATAGTGCGGGTTCCCGTGTGAAAGTAGGTCATCGTCAGGCTCATTACACCAAGCCCACCCCTCTAGCCTACTAAGGTTAGAGGGGTTTCGCTTTTGGGGTGAATAAAATCTCTGTTTCGGGAGCCTCGGTTTTTTAAGTGTTTGCCCATCGCCTTGACGGATTCTCAGGCGTAATAAAAAGGCCCGCCATAGGCGGGCCGGGTGAGGCAAAAAAGCGTTGAATAACGCTAGTAGGAATTAACCACAGGTGCCCAAATGGCCGCACTGGGTGCAATAGTCACAGCCATCTTTGCGGATCACGGCGTGGGCACCGCATTCGCTGCATTTTTTGCCTGCCATGACGGGGGGAGCTGCTGGGGCCAAAGCAGCTGTTTCTGCGCTGGTTAAGCTGTTGCTGTTGGTGGCGCGCACTTTAGCGCGGCGGGCCAAAATGTTTTGGATAGCGTAGGCCACAGCGGCCACTTCAGAATCATGCCACATGGGTACTTGGGTTCCATCGGCTTTTTGGTGTGTGCCTAAGCGTACCGGGCCGCGATCCCAAACCACTTTGCGCATATCGCTCAGGGCGCGCTCTAAGAAGCCGCCCCGTGCTGCCAATGAGAGCAGGCGCATGCTGGAAGTCATCCACTGCTGGGATTCGCTGCTTTGGCCTACTGGCATAAAGAATTCAATCGCACGGTCTACCATGCCAGTGCCTTCGGCGTTGGGCACGGGCAAGAACGAGACCACCAGATAGAGGCGCTTTTTACCCTCTTGGGTCCAGTATTCAACCTTCTCGGCCACGGCAGAGAGCGCCCCTTTGGGGCGGCTTTCAATCACAGTGCGCATCGGGTCAATTGGTGCAGCGTTCGATTCTGGGGTGGCAGTGCTGCTGGTGGTTGCCGCTGGCGCGCTGTGGACTTCTAGCACCGAGCCCAAGATATTGTTCGGGCGGTAGGTAGCCAGTCCTTTCAGACGCGCACGCCATGCTTGTAGGTACAGTCCCTTGAAATCATCGTAGGGGTAGTCAGCAGGGATATTGACGGTTTTGGAGATGGCTGTATCGACAAATGGTTGTACCGCTTCCATCATGGCGATATGGTCGCTGGCCGACATTTCTAAGGCCGAGACAAAGTACTCGGGCAGTTTATTCACATCGCCGCCCAGTTCACGGTACAAGCGCCAAGCGTGGTCTTCTACGGCATATTCCGAGGTGCTGCCATCAGCCTCGCGCTTCTTGCGCTTGTACGTCCATGAGAACGGTGGTTCGATGCCATTGGAGGCATTGTCGGCAAAGGCCAAGCTAACGGTGCCTGTGGGGGCAATCGAGAGCAAGTGGCTGTTGCGGATCCCGTGTTTGCGAATTTCTTTTTGTAGCGGCGCAGGCAGGCGGCTGGCAAAAGTACCGGGGGCCAGATAACCTTCGGCATCGAATTGTGGGAATGTGCCTTTTTCGCGTGCCAACTCTACCGAGGCTTTGTAGGCAGCATTGCGCATACGTTCGGCAATTTGGGCGGCCATGGTGCGGCCTTCGGGGGCATCGTAGCGTAAGCAGAGCATGGCCAAGGTGTTGCCCATCCCCGTAAAGCCGACCCCAATGCGGCGTTTGGCGTGCGCTTCGTCGCGTTGTTGCGGCAGCGGCCAGAAGGTGACATCGAGTACGTTGTCGAGTGCCCGTACTTGCAGGGCGACGGATTTCTCGAAGGCTTCAAAGTCGAAGCTTGGCACACCGTCAAAGCCGAAGGGGCTACGGACAAAATGGGTCAGGATGATGGGGCCGAGGTCGCAACAGCCATAGGAAGGCAAGGGCTGCTCGCCGCACGGATTGGTCGCGGCAATTTTTTCGCAGTAGTGCAGGTTGTTGTCGGTATTGATGTGGTCGAGGAACAGAATACCGGGCTCGGCAAAATCGTAGGCCGATTTCATGATGGTGTCCCACAAATCACGCGCCTGTACGGTTTGATAGACCCACAGGCCATCTTCGCGTTGGTAAGCACCTTCGGCCAGTACATCGGCCCCTGGGGTGGCTTTGTGTACCAATTCCCAAGGCTGGTCGTTCTGTACGGCCTCGATGAAGGCATCGCTGACACCAACCGAGACGTTGAAATTGTTCCAACGTCCGGGGGTGCGTTTGGCGGTGATGAAGTCCAGCACGTCCGGATGGTCGATGCGCAACACCCCCATTTGGGCTCCGCGCCGTGCCCCAGCACTTTCGACCGTGGAGCAGGATTGGTCAAACACGTTGATGTAGCTGCACGGGCCAGAGGCCATCGAGTGCGTGCCCTTGACTTCAGCACCGCGTGGGCGGATGCGCGAAAAATCATAACCAACACCACCGCCACGGCGCATGGTTTCTGCAGCTTCGCGCAGGGCTTCATAGATGCCGGGGAAGCCTTCATCGTCTACGCCTTGGATGCAATCGCCCACGGGTTGTACGAAGCAGTTGATGAGCGTGGCTTGGATGTCGGTGCCGGCGGCACTCATGATGCGTCCGGCCCCAATGGCCCCTGCATGCAAGTTAGCCAAGAACAGGGCTTCGTATTCGGCGCGCAGCTCGGGCTTTTCGACGCTGGCCAAGGAGCGAGCGACACGGCGGAATAAATCTTCGGCGCTACTCTCCCCGGCCTTGAGGTATTTTTCTTTGAGTACGTCCAGGCTGATGGGCTGGGTGGCCGTCACGTCCTGCGCGCGGCCGAGGTTTTCGCGTTTCATGGGAATCCTGAAAGGGTCAAAAAGAAGGGGGGAATGGGGGCTTGGGGCTGGGCCAGTGCAACGGCAGCCCGGTTGGTCGGCAGCTGGTGGCGGGCACCGTAGTGGGCGACAAAGCCCTCAATTATCCCATTGTCGGTATGTCTACGTTGGCAACAGTGTTCTGGGCTTGTCGCTTCAGTAACTGGGCAAAGTCTGCTGCCGGTAGTGGTCGGCTGAGCAAATAGCCTTGGTAGCTATCGCAGTGGCGCTCTACCAAAAAAGCCAGTTGTTCTGGGGTTTCTACGCCTTCGGCCAGCACTTTGAGGGCCATGCTGTGGCCCATCGCGATGATGGCAGCGCTGATGGCCATGTCATCGCTGTGGTGCGGGATGTCACGGATAAAACTTTGGTCAATTTTGAGCACGTCAATCGGAAAGCGTTTCAGATGGGCCAAAGAGGAGTAGCCAGTGCCAAAGTCATCCACTGCCAGATGCAGACCCAGACTTTGCAAACCTTCCAGCACTTTGAGCACTTCTTCAAACCGCTCCGCCAACGCGCTTTCGGTAATTTCGAGTTCTAGATGGCTGGCCGGAAAGCCAGTTTCTGCCAGTACGGTGCGGGCGCTGGCAACCAAATCCGTCAGTTGAAATTGCCGTGGCGAGACATTCACGGCCAGTGTGATGGGGGGCAGGCCGGCTTCTAACCAGCGTTGGCCCTGCTCGCATACTTGGCGTAGCACCCATTCGCCCAGTGGGGCAATCAAGCCGGAGGATTCGGCCACTGGAATAAAACGGGCCGGAGAGATCGGGCCGTGGTGTGGATCGTTCCAGCGCAATAAGGCCTCGGCCCCGATGATGCGGCCTGTCGCAAGGTCGGCTTGGGGCTGGTAGTGCAGTTCTAGCTGCTCTTGGGCCAAGGCTTGGCGCAGGCGCGATTCGAGTTCGAGCCGTTCGCGGGCAGCCAAGGTCATTTCTTCGGCAAAGAAGCACAAAGCGCCTCTGCCGCGTGCCTTGGCACCGTAGACGGCGGCATGGGCTCCTTGTAGCAGCAGCTCGGCGCTGTCGGCATGGCCAGGAAACAGGCAAATACCGACACTGGCCCCTACCACGACTTCTAGGCCCTCGGGTGAATACCACGGTTGCGAGACAGCGGCCAGCAACAGTCGGGCCACAGTGGTTGCGTCTTTTTCGGCGTGGCGCAGGTTGCGTGCCACCACGGCCAGTTCGTCGCCCGCCAAGCGCCCAAGCAAATCGCCAGGGCGCAGGGCTTGGCGCAATTGCTGTGCCAGATGTTGCAGTACCTCGTCCCCTACGGCATGCCCATAGCTGTCGTTCACGTCTTTGAAGCGGTCGAGGTTAATCAGCAGCACGGCCAGATGTTCGCCACGCGGCTTGGCCTGGGCTACCGCCCCTTCGAGTTGTTGACCAAACCAGACACGGTTGGACAGCCCGGTCAGGGCATCGCGGTGTGCGAGGTATTCGAGCCGTTCTTGTTGTGCTTTGGCTTCGGAGATGTCGGAGAAAATGCACACATAGTGCGTGATGATGCCGGCATCATCACGCACGGCACTGAGGGACATGTGCTCTGGGAAAATTTCGCCATTTTTACGCCGGTTCCAGATTTCGCCTTGCCAGTGGCCGGTGCGGTGCATGGTGGCCCACATGGTCTCGTAAAACGCCTGATCGTGGCGACCCGATTTGAACTGGCGTGGTGTTTTACCGAGCAGTTCCTCTTCGGTGTAGCCCAGCACGCGGGTAAAGGCGGCATTGACCGACAAAATGCGGCTTTGGGCATCAGTGACGACCACGCCTTCGAGGGTATTGTCGACCACCGTGGCTGCCAAGCGCTGGCGCTCTTCGGCCATGTAGCTGTGCGTGAGGTCGGTCAGGATGCCAGAAAAACGTTCAGGCTGACCGGTGGGATCTAAATGGCGCTGGCCTCGGGCCATAAACCAACGTTCTTGCCCATCAAAGCAGCGCAGACGCACTGTTTGGTGGAACGGATCGCCTGTGGCAATGGCCAAATGGGCGGCAGCGAGCACCCGTTTGCATTCTGCGCGCTGCATGCGGCTGCGCAGGCAAAAATCGCGCACAAAGTTTTGTCCGCTGTAGCGTAATAAACGCTCTAGACTGGGCGAGACACTGCCTTGGTGGGTGCGCAAGTCCCAATCCCACATGCCACTGCCGCTGCCTTCTAAGGCCAAATGCAGGCCGGCTTGGCTGCGCTCTAGGGCAGCGCGGGTGGCGTGGCTGTCGCTGATGTCTTGCACGACACAAATCAGGTGGGCTGGCTCGCCAGCAGCACGCGGCACCAAGGTAACGGTACACATCACCGGGACGATGGTGCCGTCGGGACGGCGGCATTGGCGTTCGCCCCGGTAGTGGTCGATTTCACCCGCTAGCAGGCGTTCGCGTTGGCGCTCGGTCCAATGGCTGTCGGGGGGCTGCACCACCGCTCGAACTTGGTGTTGGCGTAATTCTTCTAACGACCTGCCGGTGAGTTCGCACATGCGCTCGTTGGCCCAGAGGATTTGGCCGTTGCTGTCGGCGCGCACGATCCCTGCTGGAGCGTGGCGCAACAGCAAGGCGGTACGGCGAAAGGCGCGCACCCGTGCTTTATCACTGCGTTGTAGTAACCACCACGAGATGCCGCCAGTAACCAGCAAATACAAGCTATCGGCCCAGAGGTGGTAGTTAGCGCTTGCTGCCGGATCGGTGGTCATGCGGGCTAAAAAATGGTTGATGCCCAGCACCCAAACCGCGCCCACGGCAAGGTAGAGCAGCAGCCCATGCAGTGCCCGTTTGCCTCCAGATTCACGGCTTTTGTTCATCAATAGTCCCATTGCGCCCCGTTGGAGCGGGGCAAGCTGCGACAATCGTACGGCTATGACCCATGCTTACGTTCTTACTCTTTCTTGCCCCGACCAATTGGGGCTGGTGCATGCTGTTTCGGGCTTTCTGTTGGAACACAGCGGTAACATTGAAGAAGCCGCCCAGTACAACGATCCGGCCACCGGCTTGTTTTTTATGCGTGTGCAGTTTGCTTGTACGGTACATGACCATGCGAGCTTGTCGGCACATATGGCCGACTTTGCCCAAAAGTACCAAATGCACTGGAGTTTGCACGCCATCGCGCAACCTATGCCCACGGTCATTTTGGTCAGCCGCGAAGGCCATTGTCTCAATGATTTGCTGTTTCGCTGGAAATCGGGCCTGTTGCCGGTAGATATCCGCGCCATCATCAGCAACCACCGCGATTTTTACCAGCTTGCGGCCAGTTACAACGTTCCTTTTCACCACATTCCTGTCACGGCTGCTACCAAAGCCCAAGCTGAGGCACGCCAGTACGAAATCATCCAAGCCGAAGGGGCTGAGCTGGTGGTGCTGGCACGTTACATGCAAGTGCTGTCGGACGATTTGTGTACCAAACTGGCAGGCCGCGCTATCAACATCCACCATAGTTTCTTGCCGAGCTTTAAAGGTGCCAAGCCCTACTACCAAGCGCATGACCGGGGCGTGAAGCTGATTGGTGCGACGGCCCATTACGTGACGGCAGATTTGGACGAAGGCCCGATTATCGAACAAGATGTTACGCGGGCTGACCATACGGATACCGTGGAAACACTAACGGCGCGCGGGCGCGACACCGAGAGCCAAGTTTTGGCCCGGGCGGTGAAGTGGCACAGCGAGCACCGCGTGCTGCTCAATGGACACAAAACGGTTATTTTCCGCTGAGTAAGGCTTGCCCAATGGCGGGCGCATGGGACAGGCCAAACAGCAACAGCCCGATCAGTCCACCCACAATGGTGCCATTGATGCGGATGTGTTGCAGGTCTTTGCCGATATTGAGTTCTATCAGTTGCGCCATGTCTTGGGCATCCCAGCGCTGTACGGTGTCTTGGATGTGTTGTGCGACAAACTGCGACACCTCTGGGGCCAAACTCTGTGCCCATTGTTGTAGGCGTTCGTTCAGTGCTTGGCGCAGAGCGGCATCTTGCGCCAAGGATTGCCCTAGCCATAGGCCCATGTTGCGGACATGGCGGGCCAGTGTTGATTGCTCATCGGCCAAATCACGCTGCAGGCTGTTGCGTGCGCTTTGCCATAACTCTTGCACATAGCGCCCTAATGTGGGGTTGGTTTGCAGGTAGCGGCGTATTTGCTCGCCTTTTTCTGCCCAGGCTGGGTCATGTTGTAGCCGGGTGGTGAAGTGTTGGATGGCCTCGTCAAATTTTTGGCGCAGCTGGTGTCGGGGGTTGTCTGCAACCTCGGCCAGCAACCCCTCTAGGGCGTTGGCTACCAAGCTTGCGCCTTGGTCACTGAGCCAATCGGAGGGCAACATTTTCTCTTTCAGTGGGTGTTCCTTTTTCAGCCAGTGGACGATGGTGCGGGCGATGAGGCTGCGCGTCTCTGGGCTGCGCAACAGGGTGATGAGTTGCTGTAAAGCATCGTCGAGTAGCCCTTGGTGGCGGTTTTGGTGTGTCAGGGCTTCCAGTACGCGCGCCAAGGTTTGTGTCAAATCGATACGCCCCAGCAAGGCGCGCAAAGCTCTGCGTAACAGGTGTTCAATTTGCCGGTCTTGCACCATCTCTAGTGCAGCGGCCAGCATGCGCGCCACTTGCTGGCCCAGATAGCGCGCGTTGTCGGGCAGCAGCAGCCATTGCGCCATGCGTTCGACCAAATCGTGGCGGCGCAGTAACCCGACCAAGGAGGCCGGATCGAGAAAGCGGTCGCGCACAAACACGGCCAAGTTTTGCCCAATGCGGTCTTTGTTGCGCGGGATGATGGCAGTATGCCGCTCCAGCCACAGCAGCGGAATCCGGTGGAACAGGGCGCGCACCGCAAACCAATCGGCCAGTGCGCCCACCATCGCGGCCTCGGCAGTGGCCTGCAGGGCATCGACCCACAAATTGCGTGGTAGCAAGCTGCTGACGATAAACACCAGCGTGACCAACAGCAGCAGCCCCAGCGCTTGGTGTTTGGCGCGCCGCAAGGCGGCGGCTTGCTCGTGAACCACGCTCAACCTTTTGCCTACGCACTGCCGCCCAACCAGCGCACCCGCGTTAATGCACGATGACTGGGTTTTGCGCCAAGCCGGTGTAGCGGTCTAGTGCTTCTTCCACTTCTTCTTGCGTTGGGGTGTTGCGCTGCCAGGCCAAAATCTGCTGCTGGAACATCTCGGCCCAAGAGCCGTCCAGATAGACCTCCTTGCCCGAGCGCTTGTCCACAATCTCAAAACCATGCCGGGCCAGCCGGGGCGTAGCAGGAGTCTCGCTGGAGGGTGGCGCAGTGGGGTCGAGGCTGTCGGCCAGCATATGAACCACCACAAAGGAGTCTGAGTCGTAGAGCATGTGCATGGTATTTTCCAATCGGCAGGGAGGAGCGGGGCGGTCTGTGTGTCTTGCTACTATCTCAGATAACAACGGTGCGCCACAGTTCAAGGGCTTTTAGGGGGCGCTGTGGTTGCGTAGCTGCAAATCGACAAAATCTCCTTGGGCTTGCGTCAGGCGAATGCGGGCTGGCAGATAACCCAAAGTGGGGGCGAGCCACAGTTGGGCTTGTTGTTCTTGCTCTGGGTCTTGGGCATCGTCTGCCAAGCGTTGTAGTTTCAGGGTGTTGAGTGGCCCATTGGGCAACTGCAAGGTTTCTGGGCCTTCGATGCGGAAGCTCCAGCGCTGGGCGTTGCGTCCGCCCACGGTGCTGATGTGGATTTGCGTGCCGTGGGGGTAGCGCTCGGGGGCGGCGGCCAACAGGGCTCCCAATTGGATGAAGACGCTGAGTCGGTCTTGCATGCCGGGCAGCAGCGGTTGGGGGGCGGCCTCGGGGTGGGTAAAGCGCACCATGCCTGCGGCATGGTCAAACTGGGCGGTTTGTTCGCGCCGCGAGCGGTCGGTAAATTGCAGTGGTTGCAGCCCTTGGGCGGTCAGCTTGCCTTGGCTGCTTTGTTGGCGTGAACCCAGCAACAGCACTTTAATTTCTTGCTGGGCTTGGTACTGTTGGCCGTCGTGTTGCCACAGTAGTTCGGCTTGGGCGCGGTACTGAAATTTTTTGGCTTGGCCGGTGACATCAAACGCGAGCCGCTGTGGGGCCGGAATGTGTACCGGCGCTGGGCTGGTGGCTTTGCTACCACGCTGGCGCGGCGTAGTGTTTGCACCTGCTACCAAGATGTGCTGGCCGGAGAGTGCTGCCAGCATTTCTGGCGCTGCTGCAGTGCTGTCGTCGGTGGCCGTTTCTTCTGCTTCTTCTGCTGCCACCGGGATGGCTTGGGCAGTGGCTGCGGTGGTGTCTGGGCTGGGGCTGTCGGCAGGGGCTGGTTCGCTGCGCAGGCTGGTATGGAGTACCGGTGCATCCGCGCTGTTGCTGGGTGCTTGTGCCTCTGTGCTGGCTGGGCGGTGTGGCTGTGCGATGGCCCGTTTGGCTGGGCCAAGGCGCAGTGGGGCGGCTGCTACAGAGGGGGGTGCTGTGGGTGCAGGCAGGGCTGCTGCTGGCGCTGGTGGCGGTGCGGGTGGGTTGATGGTACGGGTTTGGAACACCAGCGCAGCTGCCTTGGCCGAGTCTGGGGCGTTTAACGGCATGGCCTGTAGCACCAAAGCATGGGCTACCAAGACCCCTGCGCTGATCCATAGCAGGGGGTGGCGGGTTACCGAGGTCGATGGTGCGGATGCTGAGGCGTTCATAAGTGCGTGCAGTAACCTAGATCGTAGGACAACCGGGCGGCAGCTTCGCGCAGTGGGGCATCAATGGCCCCATTGCGGGCTGCATCCAAGGTAGCGGTGGAGCCTAGCGTGGTAATGCCCAAGGCCAGATGGCCGCTGGCATTGAACACTGGCGCACAAAAAGCCACGATGCTGGGCAACAGGGTATCGACCACGCGGGCGCTGCCATGTGCGCGTACTTCTTGCAGCAACAGGTGTGCGGCCTCTGGGTTGGTGGGTATATCGGGGCGGCGTGTTTGGGCCGCATGGGCTAGTTCTGCGTGCAGCAAGGGGGCAACCACTTCGGCGGGCATGTAGGCCGCAAAACAGCGTCCGGTGGCTGAAGACAGCAGCGGCATGACATCACCCAAGCGCAGATTAGCGACCACGGCTTGGGGCGACGGTTCCCAATGCACGATGGTGGGGCCGTGGTTACCCCACACTGCCAGCGCCAGCGTGTGTTGTATCTGTTGCATCAAGGCGGGCAGGCGTTCGCGCGCCAAGCGTACCGCATCCATGCGCGACAGCGCAGCCAACCCCAAGCGCAGCGCCGCCGGGCCCAAGTCGTAATGGGCTGAGCGGCTGTCTTGTGCCACCAGCCCAAGCCGCTGGAAACTGACCAAATAGCGGTGCGCTTTGGCGGCGCTCATGCCAGCGCTGGCGGCCAGTTCTTTGAGCATTAAAGGGCCGGGCGAGTGGGTGAGCGCCTCTAGCAGGGCAAAACCAACTTCTACCGACTGGATGCCTGCGCGTTCCTTGTCCATGTGTACTAGAATTTTCGGGTTTTTTTGAGTTCAATCCATTGACCACCATCCGTAAAAAGCCTTTATCGCCATGAAGCTCGCCACATACCGGGACGGTTCGCGCGATGGGCAGTTGGTGGTGGTCTCGCGCGATTTGGGTTTAGCCCATTATGCGACGGGTATCGCCAGCCGTTTGCAGCAGGTGCTCGACGATTGGGACTTTCTGGCCCCCCAGTTGCAGGCCTTGTACGTGCAACTGAACACTGGCAAAGCCGCCCATCCGTTTCCTTTTGACCCACACCAATGCTTGGCCCCGTTGCCGCGCGCCTACCATTGGACACAAGCCAATGCCTATTTGGCCGCCACAGAGCGCCAGGGCCAGTTGCAGCAACAGACCCTACCTGCTGATGCACGCACTTTGCCCCGCTTGCGCGCGGGCCACGGTGATGCTTTGCTGGGGCCAGCCCAGCCGCTGGTGTTGCCCGCACATGCCCAAGCAGCCGATGTGCAAGCCGGGCTGGCACTGACCACGGGCGATATTGCTGTGGGCAGCAGCCCTGCGCAAGCGCTGGCTGGCGTGCGCTTGCTGATGTTGGCAGGCACAGTGCTGTGGGCACCTGCTGGGCGTGCTGCGGCCAAGGCAGATACTGAGGGCAACGAGGGGCCCGTTGTGTGTAGCCCGGTGGCCGCGACCCCCGACGAGTTAGGCCCTGCGTGGCACGACGGGCGTGTTCACCTGACCTTGCAAGTGCTGTGCAATGGCCGCAAAATGGGCCTGTGTGAGACTGGGCCGACGATGCACTTTCATTTTGGTCAATTGCTGGCGCAGGGTTGCAAAAGTCGCGCGTGGCATGCCGGTGCGGTGTTGAGCAGCGGTTTGGTGAGCCACGCCGGGGGGCTCAATGCCCAAGGAGAACCCGAGTGGCCGCAAGGTGCATGCAGCGTGGCGGATAAGCGGGCGATAGAGATATTGCAGCATGGGCGCGCACGCACCCCGTTTTTGCGCGCCCATGATAGCCTGCAGGCCGAGATGAAAGCCCGTGACGGGCATAGCCTGTTTGGTGCGCTCGAATGCAGCGTGGTGTCGGCAGAAGAGACCCAAGCCCGTTAAAAAACCAGAGGAGACAAACATGCAACGTAGAACCTTGTTGAGCGCTTTGGCTGCTGCCGGAGCCAGCGCTGCTGCGCCGTGGGCACAGGCCCAAGCAGATTTTCCGAACCAGCTGATCCGCTGGGTGGTACCTTATCCGGCTGGGGGTGGGACAGATGTGTTGGCCCGCACGCTGGCTGAAGCCATGCGCCAAACCTTGGGCCAACAAATCGTGGTGGACAACCGCCCCGGTGCTTCGACCAACATTGGCGCGCAGGCCGTGGCCACAGCCAAGGCCGATGGCTACACCATCATGTCGGCCGACAACGCGGTGCTGGCTTTCAATGAGCACTTGTTTAGCAAGCTGCCCTTTAGCCCAGAAAAAGACTTTACCTATGTGGGCGGCATCAGCCGCTTTCCGCTGGCGCTGGTGGTGCATCCATCGTTTGAAGCCAAAACCATGAAGGAGTTTTTGGACTATGCGCGCGCCAATCCGGGCAAGCTCAACTATGCTTCGCCGGGCAATGGTTCGCCGCACCACTTGGCGATGGAAATGTTCAAAAACCGCACCAAGACTTTCCTGACGCATATTCCCTACCGGGGGGCCGCACCGGCCATGCAAGATGTGATGGGCGGGCAGGTGCCGTGTATGTTCTTGGACTTGGCGGCCGGTTTGCCACTGATCCAAACCGGCAAAGTGCGCGCTTTGGCCATTGGTTCGGCCAAGCGGGTGTCGGCCTTGCCCGATTTGCCGACCTTGGCCGAGGCAGGAGTCCCTAATACCGAGGTATTTGCGTTCCAAGGCATTTTGGGCCCCAAAGGTTTGCCTGCCAACGTGATCCAGCGCCTGAATGCCGATTTGAACAAAGCTTTGGCCAGCCCGGCAGTGGTCAAGCGCATGCAAGATTTTGGTATGGAAGCCTTGCCTGGTACGCCCGAGCAGTTCCGTACCTTGGCGCGGGCAGAGTCTAAGCGCTGGGGCGAAATTATCAAAACCGCCGGGGTCAAACTCGACTAAGTGGGCGTAGCGCTGGCATGCTGGTGCAGCCTGTAGGGCTGTCTAGCGGCTGGCGTGCAGCTGCTGCATGGGCGCGGTAATCTGGGTCTTTATCCTGTGCTGGAGCCTTTATGCTGAATTTTGATTTTCACAATCCCACCCGCATCGCTTTTGGTCAGGGCCGTATTGCCGACTTGGCCAACTTGGTGCCTGCCCAAGCTAAAGTGTTGATCGTGGTGGGGGGGAGCAGTGCCGAAAAAACCGGCACGCTCGCCGAAGTGCGCGCTGCCTTGGGCCAGCGCGAGCACGCTACCTTTAGCGGTATTGAACCCAATCCCACTTACGAAACTGCTATGCAGGCAGTGGAACAAATCCGCGCTGGTGGTTTTGATTTTGTTTTGGCCGTAGGTGGCGGCTCGGTGATTGATGCCGTGAAATTTATCGTGGCAGCGGTACCTTTTACCGAAGGCGACCCTTGGGCGATTTTGGAGCAACGCGGGCGCAATATCCAGCAGGCCTTACCTTTTGGTACGGTGTTGACCTTGCCCGCCACCGGCTCCGAGATGAACAGTGGCGCGGTGATTACGCGCAAGTCTTTGGCCGCCAAACTGGTGTTTGGCAGCGTGCATTGCTACCCGCAGTTCTCTGTCTTAGACCCGACCAAAACCTACACCCTGCCGCCGCAGCAACTGGCCAACGGGGTGGTGGATGCCTTTGTGCACACAGTAGAGCAGTACCTCACCTACCCGGTGCAGGCCTTGGTGCAAGACCGCTGGGCCGAAGGGATTTTGCATACCCTGATCGAAGTCGGGCCGCGTTTGCTGTCGGCCCCAGCGCCGGTGTATGAGGACCGGGCTAATTTGATGTGGGCGGCCACCATGGCCTTGAATGGCGTGGTCGGTGCGGGCGTGCCGCAAGATTGGGCTACGCACATGATCGGCCACGAGCTGACGGCGCAATTCCAGATTGACCATGCGCGCACGCTGGCGATCGTCTTGCCTGCTTTGCTGCACGAGCGCCGCGCCGCCAAGCGCGAAAAATTGCTGCAATATGCCGAGCGCATCTGGAACCTGCACACCGGCACCGATGACGAGCGCATCGATGCTGCCATCGCCCAGACCCGTGCTTTCTTTGAAAGCTTGGGCATTGCCACCCGGCTGTCAGCCTATGGTGTGGGGGCTGAAGCCATCGACGGCTTGGTGGCCCAATTGCAAGCGCATGGCATGGTCAAGCTGGGCGAGCGGCGCGACATCACCCCCGACATTAGCCGCCGCATCTTGCAAGCTGCGCTGTAAGGCCTTGGCCCCCTGCGTGCCAGAGGGCCGCTAGACTGTGCCCAACCGAGGAGTTTGTACTATGCAGCTGATTGATTCCATCGTGGCCCAAGCCCCAGAGATAGCCGCCTTGCGCCGTGACATCCATGCCCACCCCGAACTGTGTTTTGAGGAGTGGCGCACTGCCGATTTGGTGGCGCAACAACTCAGCGCTTGGGGGATTACGGTACATCGTGGCTTGGGCAAGACGGGCGTGGTTGGCGTTGTCCACGGGCGCGATGGCGGGGCCTGTGGCCGGGCCGTGGGTTTGCGCGCCGATATGGATGCCTTGCCGATGCAAGAGCACAACCAATTTGCCCATACCAGCCGCCACCCCGGCAAAATGCACGCCTGCGGCCACGATGGTCACACCGCGATGCTGTTGGCTGCCGCACGTTGCTTGGCCGAGCAACGCGATTTTGATGGCACGGTGTACCTGATTTTTCAGCCCGCCGAAGAAGGCGGTGGTGGTGCGCGCGAAATGGTGCGCGAGGGCCTGTTCACCCAGTTTGACATGGAGGCCGTGTTTGGCATGCACAACTGGCCGGGTATGCCAGAGGGCACAATGGCCGTCAGTGCTGGGCCAGTGATGGCCTCATCCAACGAGTTCAAAGTCACCATTCGGGGCAAAGGCGGCCATGCTGCCATGCCGCACACCGGCATCGACCCGGTGCCCGTGGCTTGCCAGATGGTGCAAGGGTTTCAAACCATCATCACGCGCAATAAAAAGCCAGTGGATGCGGGGGTGATTTCTGTCACCATGATCCATACGGGTGAAGCCACCAACGTGGTGCCCGACGTGTGCGAGCTACAAGGCACGGTGCGTACCTTCAGCCTCGAAGTGCTGGACATGATAGAGCGCCGTATGCGCCAAGTGGCCGAACACACTTGTGCGGCCCACGAAGCTACTTGCACCTTTGAGTTTGAGCGCAACTACCCCCCCACCATCAATGCAGCAGCCGAGGCGGCCTTTGCCCGTAGCGTCATGGTCAGCATTTTGGGGGAGGGAAAAGTGCTGCCGCAAGAGCCGACGATGGGAGCGGAAGACTTCGCCTTTATGTTGCAAGCCAAGCCGGGGGCTTATTGTTTCATTGCCAATGGCAGCGGTCAGCACCGCGACATCGACCACGGCGGTGGCCCTTGCACGTTGCACAACCCGAGTTACGACTTTAACGATGCCGTGATTCCCTTGGGGGCTACCTATTGGGTGCGGCTGGCCCAGCAGTGGCTGGCCCAGCCGCGTTAAGGCTCAGGCCAGTTGCGTGCTGTGGGCGTGCAACAGGCTGTCAATTTGTGCCGCAATTTCAGCCTCGATGCGCGGCGCAAAGGCGCTGAACAAAAAGCCCAGTTGTGCCGCCAGTTCAAACTGGTCGGCCCGCACCTGCAAAGTGCCTTGGATGCCCGAGCGTTCAAAGCGTACGGTGTCTTGGCTCTCGCCGCTGAGGTAATGGCAGCGTAAATCAAACTTGCGTTCGGCTTTGCTGGCCCATTGGCGGGCAATGTCACGGGCCTGGGACAGGCCCAATTGGTGGGGGCGGTGGATATGGATAGCAGACATAAGCCGCGCGAGTGTACGGCGATATGGCGGTATCTGCATTGGTCGTCAAATCGGTCTATGCTGTGACAGGCTTGTTTGGTTTTTTGAGAGGATGTTTTATGTTGTACAAATTCAAATCCCGTGCCACACCCGACCTGATTCTGCTAGAGCCGCACGCGCACCGCTTGTTGCACATTATGGGCAAAGACCCGACACCCGAAGGCGTTTTCACGTTAGAGCAGTTGCCTGCTGCCATTGAAGCCCTGCAGGCAGCCATCAGTTTGGATGAACAACAATGCGCGCACGCGCGCGCCCACCACCACGCCACGGGCTTGGACGAGGACGAGGCTGAGCTGCTAGAGCGCAACACAGTGCATTTGCACCAGCGCGGCACCCCGTTGCTCGAGATGCTGCGCCGCTCCTTGGCCGAGGAGCACGAGGTCGTTTGGGGCCGTTGACATCCTCCCCGCCCTAAAGGATGGGGATTCCTACTGCTAGACGGCGATGCCCCGCCGCAAGAATGTTGCGTGCCGCGTTCACGTCACGGTCATGTACCGACCCGCAAGCGCTGCACGTCCATTCTCTTATTCGCAAACCTGCTCTACCTTTCGGACTGCTGGCGGGGATGGCCCCGCAGCACGAGCAAGTCTGGGTTGTGTAGCTTTCATTCACTACTTCAAAGACGACACCGGCCTGATGGCTCTTGTATTCCAACATCGTCTTGAGCATGGCCCA
>CAYZGT010000046.1:0-16700 GCA_964478155.1 uncultured Simplicispira sp. | reverse complement strand
ATGGACTTTCTGCACAAGGCCAGCACGGACATCGTGCGCCGCTTTGATTACATCGCTGTGGGCAACGTCAGCAGCGGCAAACTGGCCAAGACCAAGATGGCCAAAAGCGTTTACGACGCATCTTGGCATTCCTTCAAATCCATGCTGGCGTACAAGTCGGTTGCGAATGGCGCGTGGTATGAAGAAGTGAATGAAGCGTTCTCTTCCCAAGTCTGCTCGCATTGTGGCGCACTGCCTAATTCGAGGCCGAGAGGTATCGCAGACCTTGGAATAAGGCTCTGGGTTTGTTCGGAGTGTGGTTGTGCGCATGATCGAGATGTGAATGCCGCCAAAAATATCCTGAATCAATCCAGCGCCCGCTCGGGGCATCGAGCGCCTGTAGAGGGAATCGCCGTCCTTTAGGGCGGCGAGGATGTCAACGGATGACCCTGCACGATGATGCCCATTGGATGCGCTTGGCTTTGGCACAAGCCCAAGCTGCGGCCCAAGCGGGCGAGGTGCCTGTGGGGGCGGTGGTGGTGCGCGCGGGTCAGTGCATTGCCAGCGCACACAACACGCCCATCCACAGCCACGATCCCACGGCCCATGCCGAAATCATCGCCTTGCGCGCAGCAGCGCAGCAATTGGGCAATTACCGGCTAGAAGACTGCACCCTGTACGTGACGCTAGAGCCTTGCGCTATGTGCAGCGGGGCCATGTTGCACGCACGTTTGCCACGGGTGGTGTTTGGCGCTGCCGATGCCAAAACCGGCGTGGCGGGTTCGGTGCTGAACCTGTTTGCCCAAGCACAACTGAACCACCATACCCAAGTGCAAGGCGGCGTGCTGGCGGACGAATGCACGCAACTGTTGCAAGATTTTTTCCGCCAGCGCCGCCAACAGCAGCGCGCGCGCGCCTTGGCAGCCCACCCGCTGCGTGACGATGCCCTGCGTACGCCCGATAGTCGTTTTGCCCGCTTGTCAGATTGGCCGTGGCCTGCCCAGTATTGCAGCCACTTGCCCAGTTTGGCCGGTTTGCGTTTGCATTATGTGGATGCTGGCCCACCCGACGCTGGCATGCTCTGGCTGTGTTTGCATGGGCCGCAGGGTTGGGGCTATAGCTACCGTCATCTGCTACCGGCCCTCGTGGCGTTAGGGCAGCGTGTTCTGGTACCCGACCTGGTAGGCTTTGGCCGCAGTGACAAACCGAAAAAAGAGCGCTGGCATACCCCGGCGCAGCACGCGCAGGTGGTGTCGGAATTGCTGCAAGCCGTGTCTTTAGCGCATGGTGGCCGATGGGTGTTCGTCACCGAAGGCTCTGCGTCTGTGGTGGCCGAATTGCTCGGCAGCCTGTCCACCTTGCACCCTGTGGGGCAATTGCTGCTCGATGAACTTTGTCCCCCAGCAGAGAGTCCAAGCGCTTGGCAAGCCCCCTTTCCCGACCGGGGCTTTCAAGCCGGGCCACGGGCTTGGGCGCAGTGGCCTGCTGTGGGGGCGGCCAGTGGGCCTTGGCTGCACACGGGCCTGCGCGTGTTGCACGGCCAGCAGCAACACAGCCAAGCCCCATCCGCCAGCAGGTTGGCCCAGCAGGCTGTGGAATACTTTGCCGCTTGACGGTTTCTTGTTTTGCTGAGTTTTTACGGAGCAGACCTTTACCGGGTCTGAATGTTTTTGTCTTCTCACGCCCCTTCTTGCGATTGCGGTCACGACCACGGCGCTGGCCCCAAGCATATTTACATCTATTCGCCCTCTAGCGCGGTGCGCGACAAAGCCGGGTTTCGCCGCGCCATCAAGCGCCTGCAAGCCTTGGGGCACAACGTAGAGATTGACTCCGATGCCTTATCCAGCCAGACCCGTTTTGCTGGAGACGATGCCACGCGCTTGGCCGCCATTGGCCGTGCTGCGGCCAGTGGGGCCGACATAGCGCTGATTTCACGCGGTGGCTATGGCCTGACGCGCATTTTGCCGGGCTTGCCCTATACCGCCATTGCCCAAGCCATAGAGCGCGGCACCCAGTTTGTTGGGGTGAGTGATTTCACGGCGTTCCAGTTGGCAGTGTTGGCACAAACCGGGGCTACCACCTGGGCCGGGCCAGCGCTGTGTCCGGACTTTGCGGGCACCGAGCCGCCCGACGACATCATGCAAGCCTGTTTTGAAGATTTGCTGTTCGGCCACGGCGAAGGCTCGGGCTGGCGCTTGCCCGCGTCCAAAAAAACATCCACCGAACCAGCGCCGCTGCCCGATGAACTGCATATCGAGTCCGCCAAACTCTGGGGTGGCAACCTGACGGTGCTGTGCGCCTTGCTGGGCACGCCGTATTTCCCACAGGTTCCCGGTGGCATCTTGTTTTTAGAGGATGTGAACGAACACCCTTACCGCATCGAGCGCATGTTGACGCAACTGCTATACGCGGGGATCTTGGCACAGCAGCAAGCGATTGTGCTGGGCCAATTTACCGGCTACACCTTGGCCGCCCACGATAAGGGCTTCAAGCTCGCCAGCGTAGTGGAGTGGCTACGCGGCCAACTCACTATCCCGGTACTGACGGGCCTGCCCTATGGGCATGTCGAAACCAAGGTGTTGTTGCCTGTGGGGGCCACGGTGGAGTTATCGGTGCAGGGGCGCGATGCACTGCTGTATTGGGGCCATCTCAACTGAGATGCCCCACCGCAGCGATGGTGTCTTAGATATCCACCTCTACGCTATCGCCGTGCAGTTCCATCAACTCGCGGCGCGAGGCCGCCTCGCCCTTGCCCATCAACTTGGTCAACAAGGCGGCGGTGGCCGTAAAGTCGAGTCCGCCCAACTGCACCGGCATTAAACGGCGGGTGTCCGGGTTGAGCGTGGTCTCCCAGAGCTGGTCGGCGTTCATCTCGCCCAAGCCCTTAAAGCGGCTGATAGTGCATTTGTCGCGCGGCACGCCCTCTTTGGCGCATTTGTCCAAAATGGCGGTCAACTCGCCTTCGTCCAGTGCATAGACTTTGCTGGCCGGTTTTCTGCCGCGTGCGGGCACATCGACCCGGAACAACGGTGGCCGTGCCACAAATACATGCCCGGTTTCAATCAACTTGGGGAAATGCCGGAAAAAAAGCGTCAGCAGCAGCACTTGGATGTGTGAACCATCCACATCGGCATCGGACAGAATGCAAATCTTGCCGTAGCGCAGGCCGGACAAGTCTGGCGCATCCTCTGGGCCATGCGGATCCACCCCAATCGCCACGGCAATGTCGTGGATTTCGTTGTTGGCAAACAGCCGGTCGCGCTCTACTTCCCAGGTGTTGAGCACCTTGCCGCGCAGTGGCAGTACGGCTTGGTTTTCTTTGTCGCGGCCCATTTTGGCGCTGCCACCAGCCGAGTCGCCTTCGACCAAAAAGAGTTCGTTGTAGGCGATGTCGCGGCTTTCGCAATCGGTCAGTTTGCCCGGCAACACCGCCACCCCGGAGCCTTTGCGCTTTTCTACCTTTTGCCCGGCGCGTTGGCGCGTTTGTGCGGCTTTAATGGCTAATTCGGCCAGCTTTTTGCCATATTCAACGTGCTCGTGTAGCCACAGTTCTAGTGCCGGGCGCACAAAGCCCGACACCAGCCGCACGGCATCGCGCGAGTTCAGGCGTTCTTTGATTTGGCCTTGGAATTGTGGGTCTAATACCTTGGCACTGAGCACATAGCTGGCACGGGCAAACACATCCTCGGGCATCAGCTTCACGCCTTTGGGCAGCAGGCTGTGCAGTTCAATAAAACCCTTCACGGCTTGGAACAGGCCATCGCGCAAACCGGACTCGTGCGTGCCCCCAGCACTGGTGGGAATCAGGTTCACATAGCTCTCACGCACCGGTGCGCCTTCGTCGGTAAAAGCCACTGCCCAAGCTGCGCCTTCGCCTTCGGCAAAGCTATCGTGGCTGCTATCGGCAAAGCCTTGGCCTTCCCAGAGCGGAATCATAGGGTCGGTGGTCAGCGTTTGCATCAAGTAATCACGCAAGCCACCTTTGTATTGCCAAGTTTGTGTGTCGCGGGTTTTTTCATTCGCCAGCGTCACTGTGACACCCGGCATCAGTACCGCTTTGCTGCGCAGCAGGTGTACCAATTCGCCCATCGGCAATTGGTTGGCTTCAAAGTATTGGGCATCGGGCCAAACGCGCACCGTGGTGCCTTGTTTGCGCTCGCCTGCTTGCAAGGGGCGCACCTGCAAAGGCTCAACCACATTGCCACCAGCAAAAACTAGGTGTGCGACTTGGCCTTCGCGGTGGCTGGTGACTTCTAAGCGGGTGGATAGCGCATTGGTGACGCTCACGCCTACGCCATGCAGGCCGCCCGAGAAGCTGTAAGCGCCGCCTTGGCCCTTATCAAACTTGCCGCCCGCGTGCAGGCGGGTGAAGACCAGCTCGACCACGGGGGCGTTTTCTTCCGGGTGCAGGCCAAACGGAATGCCCCGGCCATCGTCTTCCACGCTGACCGAACCATCCATATGCAAGCTGACTTTGATTTTTTTGCCATACCCGGCCAAGGCTTCATCGGCGGCGTTGTCCAACACCTCTTGCACGATATGCAGCGGGTTGTCGGTGCGCGTGTACATGCCGGGGCGCTGTTTCACAGGCTCTAGCCCTTTGAGCACACGGATAGAACTTTCAGAGTACGCAGGCAGAGCGGTAGAGGGAGTAGGTTTGGCTGACATGGGGGCGGATTCTAGGCCTTGCAGCCTTCAGCAAAATAACGCACTTGGCGCTACAGTTGCTCAATGTCTTCTGCTTCTTTGTCTTCTTCTGCCGCGCCGCGCCCGCTGTCTATGTTTCAGATACTGGCCTGTGGTGCGGCCATTGTGACCCTGTCGATGGGCATCCGCCACGGCTTTGGTCTGTGGCTGCAACCCATCACGCAAGAAATGGGCTGGACACGCCAATCCTTTGCCTTCGCCTTGGCGGTGCAAAACCTGTCTTGGGGTTTGATTGGCGTGTTGATGGGCATGGCCGCTGACCGTTTTGGGGCCTTCAAGGTGCTGGCCGGTTGTGCGCTGTTGTATGCGCTGGGGCTGGCAGGCATGGCTTGGTCGCCCAATCCCACCATGTTTGCCCTGACCGCTGGGGTGTTGATTGGTGCCGCCCAAGCAGGCACCACCTATGCCGTGATTTATGGTGTGGTGGGCCGTCAAATTGCCCCCGACAAGCGCTCCTGGGCGATGGGGGTGGCCGCAGCGGCCGGTTCTTTTGGCCAGTTTTTAATGGTGCCGGTGGAGGGCTTTTTGCTCAGCAGTTTGGGCTGGCAACAATCCTTGTTGGCTTTGGGCGCGATGGTGCTGTTGATTGTGCCGTTGGCCTTGGGCCTGCGCGAGCCGGGTTTTCAGGGGCACAGCACTGCACACCGCGAGCAAAGCATTGCCCAAGCCTTGGGCGAGGCCTTGCGCTACCCCAGCTTTTTACTGCTGACCGGGGCTTATTTCGTCTGCGGCTTTCAGGTCGTGTTTATTGGGGTACATATGCCCAGCTACCTGCGCGATCATGGGTTTTCGCCCGAGGTGGGTAGCCATGCGCTGGCGCTGATTGGTCTGTTCAACGTGATCGGGTCTTATCTGACCGGCAGCTTGGGCCAACGTATGCCCAAGCGCCATATTTTGGCGACGATTTATTTCACGCGCTCGGTGGCGATTGTGTTGTTCTTGTGGGCACCTTTGTCGCCGTGGTCGGTGTATTTGTTCTCCGCCGTGATGGGGACGTTGTGGCTCTCCACCGTGCCACCCACCAATGCCACAGTGGCCCAAATTTTTGGCGTGCAGCATTTGTCGATGTTGGGCGGCTTTGTGTTTTTTAGCCACCAACTGGGCAGTTTTATGGGTGTGTGGCTGGGGGGCTATTTGTACGATAGCACCGGCAGTTACAACATCGTTTGGAATATCGCAGTCGTGCTCGGCGTGGTGGCAGCCTTGGTCAGTTTGCCGATCAAAGAGCATGCGATTCACCGGCCCGCTTTGCACACACCATGAGTGATTTTGTACCCCTCTCTCCCCCTGTGCCTGCTACTCGCAGTGCTGCCTTGTGGCGGCGTGGGCTGTTGTGGCTGGCGGTGTTGCTGATTTTGTTGGCCGTCTTTGCCTTGTATACCCAGCCCGATTTCATGGTCATGTTGGCCGATCAGGTCTGGGCTTGTTTCTAATCGGGTGGGTGCGGCTGTCGCACCAGCCCGGCCTCTAGTTAGAATGCCCTTTTACCCGTTTACCTCTGCGGACATGACCACCTCTAGCGTCTCCCTCACCGGCAGCATTGTCGCCCTCGTCACCCCCATGCACCCCGATGGCAGTGTGGACTACCCTACCCTGCGTAAATTGATCGACTGGCACATTGCCGAAGGCACGGATTGCATCGGCGTGGTGGGTACCACGGGCGAATCGCCCACCGTGAATGTGCAAGAGCATTGCGAAATTATTCGCGTGGCGGTAGAACAAGCGGCCAAGCGCGTGCCCATCATGGCCGGTTGCGGGGCTAACTCCACCGCCGAGGCGATTGAACTGGCGAAATTTGCCAAGAGTGTCGGGGCCGATAGCCAGTTGCAAGTCGTACCCTACTACAACAAGCCCACACAAGAAGGCCAATACCAGCACTTCAAGGCGATTGCCGAAGCCACGGGCGATTTGCCCATCATCTTGTACAACGTGCCCGGCCGCTCGGTGGCCGATATGCAGCACGACACCGTGTTGCGTTTGGCCCAAGTGCCCGGCATCATCGGTATCAAAGAGGCCACTGGCAACATTGAGCGTGCCCAATGGCTGATCCGCGATGTACCAGCAGGCTTTGGCGTGTATTCGGGCGATGACCCAACCGCCGTAGCCCTGATGCTGTGCGGTGGGCATGGCAATATCAGTGTCACGGCCAACGTGGCCCCACGTTTGATGCACGAGTTGTGTGTCGCTGCCTTGGCGGGCAACATCCGCCGTGCGATGGAAATCCAGTTCCAACTGATGCCGGTACACAAGCACCTGTTTGTCGAGGCCAATCCCATCCCCGTGAAGTGGGCCATGCAGCGCATGGGACTGTGTGGTGGCACGCTGCGCTTGCCCATGACACCCCTGAGCAGTAGCAACGAAGCGGTGGTCGAAGCCGCCTTGCGTAGCGCCAGCTTGCTGTAATTTGTCCGCCCTGCCCGTTTCTGTTCCGAGGATTTTGTGAAACCAACCCCTATTGCACGTTTGGGCCTGCTGGGCCTGACGATTGCGCTGTCGGCTTGCTCGGCCTTAGAGAGCGACAAAATCAACTACAAAAGCGCCACCAAGGCGGCCACGCTCGACGTGCCGCCCGATTTGCAGCAACTGGCGCGCGATAGCCGTTATGCCACACCTGGTGGGGTGGTGTCGGCCAATGCCTTGCAAGCACAAAAAGCGGCCCAGCCCGCCGTAGGCCCGAGCACGGCCATCAACAGCTTGGGCGATGTGCGCATGGAGCGCGATGGCAGCCAGCGCTGGCTGGTGGTGAACCGCCCAGCCGAGCAACTCTGGGAGCCCGTGCGCACGTTTTGGCAAGAAAACGGCTTTGTGTTGGTGCAAGACCAAGCCAACTTGGGCCTGTTAGAAACCGATTGGGCCGAAAACCGTGCCAAACTGCCGCAAGACTTTATCCGCTCGGCTTTGGGCAAGGTGCTGGATTCCATTTACTCGACGGGCGAGCGCGACAAGTTCCGTATTCGGCTAGAGCGCCATGCGGGTGGTGGCACCGAAATTTATGTCACGCACCGTGGCATGATCGAGGTGTATAGCAACAGCAATAAAGACACCACCCATTGGCAACCCCGCCCAGCCGACCCCGAGTTAGAAACCGAGTTTCTGCGCCGCTTGATGGTCAAACTGGGGGCCAGCAAAGAGCAAGCCCAAGCCATCACGGCCAATGCTGTCCCCTTGCAACAACCCAGTGCGCGCCTTGAAACCGTCAACAACAGCCCCCTGCTGCAGTTGAACGAAGGTTTTGACCGCGCTTGGCGGCGCGTAGGCTTGGCGTTGGATCGCACCGGCTTTACTGTAGAAGACCGCGACCGTAGCCAAGGGTTGTACTTTGTGCGGTATGTGCCGAGCAACACCGGCAAGCCTGAATCGGGCTTCTTTGGCAAGCTGTTCAAAAGTGACCCGGTGGTGGCACCAGAAAAATACCGCATCATGGTGAGCAGCCAGGGGGAAGTCTCTAGCGTCTCGGTGCTCAATGCCAGCGGCGTGGCCGAAACCTCGGTCAGTGCCAACAACATGCTGCGTGTATTGGCTGATGAGTTGAAATAAGCCATCAGAGCCCCCCGCCCTATGTTGCGTGGGGCATAAAAAAAGCCCCGTTGCATAGAGCAAGGGGCTTTTGAACTCTCTCGGGGTCATGACGACCCCGGATGAGCTTCTGTAAATTACTTAGCAGCAGCAGGAGCGGCGGCAGGTGCAGCAGCAGCGGCAGCAGCATCGGCAGCAGCCTTAGCGGCATCAGCAGGAGCAGCAGGAGCAGCAGCGGCGGCATCAGCAGCGGGGGCGGCGGCAGGAGCAGCAGCGCCATCAGCGGCGGGGGCGGCAGCAGGAGCAGCAGCACCGTCAGCGGCGGGGGCGGCAGCAGGAGCAGCGGCTTCAGGGGCTGGAGCGGGTGCGGGTGCGGGAGCGGGTGCTTCTACGGGAGCTGGAGCGGGTGCAGGAGGAGTTTCCTTCTTACCGCAAGCGGCCAGAGCGGCAGCAGCAATCAGCGAAGCGACGACGAGGGTCTTGTTCATTACAGGTTTCCTAGTTGGACAGTCAAAAACGGTTTTGCCACCACGTCAAGCCAAGCTCGGCTGAGATACGCTTTGGCAAAGAGACGCAAGTTTTTTTGCGTCTGCTTACTTCATCACAATCCACGATTATATTGGCATTCCGTCAATAGTGGCTAACGCTAAGCTACCGCTACACACCACCAACGTTGCAATAAACTGACAGTTGAAAAGCGTGTGAGCGGGGCCTTGGTTTACAAGCCCAAGGTGGTTGCTGGAAATCCGGGCGCACTTTTATTGTGCAGCCACTCGTTCAGGGTTTCGCGCAGCAGCACGCGCCGGTCGGGCTCGGTGCCGCTGATGCCGGTGCAGCGCTCGGGGTCTAGGCGTTGTAAGACCCAAGCAGGTGACCAAATGGCGCTGGGCAAATCCAGTCGATCTGCGGCTGGGCTGCGGCGGCAGGTCAGAATGTGGTCCCAAGTGCGTCGCCACTGGACAAAGCGCGCATGGCGGCGCACCACGTCATCGTAGTTACAGGCCAACAGGGTCATGCGCCGACCACTGCCAGCCCACGCTTGCAAAGACTCTTGCACTGCACGCTCTCCCAAGGGCCAATCGTGAAAATCCGCATCACTCAAGATGATTTCACGCCAGCCTTGGGCCGCAGCGGTAGCCAAGGCATCGCGCACCAGTTGCTGAAAGGCTTCGCGCCCCACAAAACGGCCTTCGGGCAAGGGGGCCAACATGGTCAACGCTCCGAGGTTTGGGGTTGGGCATGCAGCCACCCGGCATCGCACCACGAGGACAACAATTCCAGCGCATCGTCGCTGGCGCTGGCCAAGGCGCGGCCATCTAAGCTGCGGGTGTTGGCCAATTGGCGCATCAATTGGGCATCTTCTCCGGCAGCACGGTAGCTTTCGCCGTTGATAAAGATGTGTTCTGCGTCGTACATCATGCGGGTGCGCCGATCCAGCACCACCTGCTCTAGCATCACCCCTTCGGGGCCGGGTTCAAACCAAACGTTGGGTTTGGGTTCAGTCAGGTATTCGCCCAAGGCGCGCTCTAGGGTTTGCGGTTGTTGCAACGCCCATTCCAGTGCTTGACGGGCAAAATCGTGCAGTTGGGCCGGGATTTCGGCTGCTTCGGTCACGGCACCTTGTTTTGGGTCTTGGTACAACAGCCGCTCTGCTTCGCCTTCGTCTTCGTCGGCCAAGCGCACCAGCAGTTCTTGCGCCAAATCGACGCGCTCGGGCACCCGAAAGCCTACCGAATAGGTCATGCAGTCGCCACCTTCGGCAATGCCATCGTGCGCCCAACGCGGCGGCAGATAGAGCATATCGCCCGGCTCCAACACGTATTCTTCTTCTGGCTCAAATTGGGCCAAAATTTTCATGGGCACGTCATCGCGCAGGGTCAGGTTTTTTTGCCGTCCAATGCGCCAGCGGCGGCGGCCTTGGGCTTGTAGCAGAAACACGTCGTAGCTGTCAAAGTGCGGGCCGACACCGCCGCCGGGGCTGGCGTAGCTGATCATCACATCGTCTAAGCGCGCATCGGGCACAAAACGAAATTGCTGCATCAAGGCATGGATGCCATCGTGGTGCAAATCGACCCCCTGTACCAGTAAAGTCCAATCCGGGCGCTGCAAGGGGGGTAAAGAGCGGCGGGGCACTGGGCCGTGGCGCAGCGTCCAAACCCCGGCTTGTTGCTGTACTAAGCGCGACTCGACCCCCTCTTGGGCCGCCAGCGCGAACAACTCGGGGCGTGATAACAGTGCCTTAAAACCAGGAATGGCTTGGCGCACCAGCAGAGGTTTTTTCTGCCAGTGTTGGCGCATAAACTGGGCTGGGGTCAGACCCGCCAACAGGGCAAGGGGTTGCTTGGTATCCATGACAATTCTCCAGCCCGATCCGGGCTTGTTGCTCAAACTGCGACAATTCTCCTATGGAAATCACAGAACAATGCGTAGTCGCACTTACTTGGACGCTCACCGACACTTTGGGTGAAGAGCTGGACGTGCTGGACGAGCCAGTAGAGTTTTTGGTCGGCGGCGATGATTTATTGGCCCGTATCGAAGAGGCCCTACAGGGCCATAGCGTCGGGGCCAGTTTGTCTTTGCACCTAGAGCCAGAAGATGCTTTTGGCGACTTTAATGACCAGCTGCTGTTTTTAGAGCCGCGCCAACTCTTTCCGGCCGAGATTGAAGAAGGCATGGTCTTTGATGCTACGGCCTTGCCTCCGGGTTGCAACCCCGATATGCCACACGATGTGGTCTACACCGTGGCCGAACTGTACCCCGACCACGTAGTACTGGATGGCAATCACCCCTTGGCGGGCATTGCCATTCGGCTACAACTGAAAGTGTGTGGGGTGCGTGAGGCCACGGAAGAGGAAATTGGCAGTGGCACTGCGGGCACGGGCTTTTTCCGTGTGCAGCCCGTGGCACCGGGCAACCAGTTACTGCACTGAACGCTGTCAATAACGGGCAATTTCACCCTGATAGATTCGCACCCGATCGCCAGGCACCAGATCGCCGGGCGAGCTGACATCGAAATGTCGCAGCGTGCCCCGGTCGGTGCGGATGGTGATGCGGTACACCAGCGAATGGCCTGCGCCTTGGTTGCCGCCTTCCACGGCATCACCTAACACCGCACCACCGATAAAGCCCAGGCCTGCGGCGGCCGCGCTACCGCCACCACGGCCCACTTGGCTACCGATCAAGCCCCCAATCACGGCACCGGCCAAAGCGCCCAGGCCCGAAGTTTGGCGCTCTGCGGCATAGTTCAGGCGTTCAATGCGCGTGATACGCCCAAACTCGGTAGCGTGGTTGGGCGTAGCGGCAGAGGGATATGTGCTGGCCGGATCGGCATATACCGGTTGTCCGGGCGGCGGGTAGACGGCACAGGCGGTCAGGGCAGCACAAGTGATGAGCAAGACGGCGCTGCTGGCGCGCTGTAACAGGCGGGACATAAACAACTCCTCAACAAAAACAGCATGCAGCCATGCCAGTGGATGGGTGGACTAGGCGCTTAGGCGGTGCCGGTAGAGCCATATCCCCCTGCGCCGCGCACACTGGTGGCAGCAAATTCTTGTACTACCTGAAATTGTGCTTGCACCACGGGCACCACGACCAATTGTGCCAAGCGTTCCATGGGCTCTATGGTAAAGGGCTGCGTGCTGCGGTTCCAAGCACTGACCATCAATTGGCCTTGGTAGTCGCTGTCGATCAAGCCCACCAAATTGCCCAGTACGATGCCATGCTTATGCCCCAGCCCCGAGCGCGGCAAAATCAAACCGGCATAGCCCGGATCGCACAAATGGATAGCCAAACCCGTGGGGATCAGTTCGCAACCGCCGGGCTGCAAGGTCAGGGGCTGGTCTAGGCAGGCACGCAAATCCAAACCTGCGCTGCCGGGGGTGGCATAGGCAGGCAGTTGCTGTGCGAGGCGGGCATCCAAAATTTTGACATCGATCTTCATCTACGGGCCTTTGGCGCAACAAAAAAGCCCCATTGCCTGAACAATGGAGCTTTTGTTGGGGCCGGAATCGAACTTCCCTATGAGAGAAGCGAAAAACGGCCAAAAACACCAACAAAACAACCAACAAAAAGAAAAGTGACCCCCTAATTGTTGGCTCCTTGGTAGCTATGATTTTCATAGCATGTCCATTAGGACAATTCTATCCCGGGCGTAGCCGGAAAGTTTTCCGCCTATCTCACTGGTGCCTGTTGTACCTTTGCTACAGCAGCGCCGCACAGCGGCCAAAGCTGATACCGGGTTATCTGGTAACAAACTCCCTTGGGCGGCTTGGTTGCAGTTCAAACGCCACCAAGTGCCACGGTGGCACCAACTCTGTCAGAAAACCAGAATTGCAACTCCTCCAATGCAAGGGTTCGCCCACCGTTGGGGGTTGAACATTGGGCCGTGGTGAGTACGGGAAAAACCCGCATTTGGCCCTCAAAAATTCACCGGCTAATGTCTTCACTTTTTGCGCTTTGGGCTGGTCGAAAAACCTTATCTAAATCTTGCCATTGCCGGGGCCATGCACCCTTGGCTAAACCTTGTGGCATTGCCACTGTTATTTGCCTGCTTAAAACAGGCGGAACAGGCGCGTTGATACCGAAAACCTTAGGTAAACCTTATGCATCGTGGCTTTGAACCCTCCCCAAAACCTCCCCAAAGGCCACGGGCAAACCCTTCCCAAAACCTTACCGCCGGGCACGTTCAAAACCTTGCATGAACCTTGCTATGCCACCAATGAAAAACCCGGCGCATGGCCGGGCTGGGTGGGCGTTGAAACCGTGGGTTTCAGAACGGCATCGGGCCATCCATCGGGTCGTGCTGGGGTGGTGCAAAGGCGCGTGCAGCATCATCCCGTGGGCGGCGCTGCTGCTGGCCTTGGTACTGGCCTTCGCCTTGGGTGGCGTTGCGCTTGTGTCGGACAGCGTACACGCTCATGACCTGCTGTGCCACCACGTCCAAGGCCGGGCGGTGCTGCCCCTCCTTATCCAGCCAAGTGCTTACCTTCAATGGGCTGGTCACTGCCACCGAGTCGCCTTCTTTCAGCGCCAGCAGGGCAGACACTGGCGCATCGTCAAAAGCAATGCAGCTTACGAATTGCGATTCGCCCTCAGTGGTAGCCGTGCGGATTTTCGCCAGTGCAAAGGGCTTGCCACTCTTACCGGTGCGGCTGGTGGGTGTGCCGTACACCTTGCCTGCTATCAGTGCGTCAATCATTTGGAGGCCCTTTCTTTGGCTTCTTGGATGGCGGCATTGGCATGGATGCTGGCCCAAATGGCTGGGCGGTTTGCCTCGATATAGGCAGTCTGCGCGGCATCCTCTTGGGCGGTCAGGTGAATTTCGCAGCAGTAGTCCGGCTGGGCACGCTCCCACTTGCCGGTGGCCTCATTCTTGAACGTGGTCAGGTTGCCACACATGGGGCCACCGTCAACGTCGCCAGTGGGGTCGAAAGCAGCGCAGTTGGCGCAGGTGCGGTCTTGGGTGTCTGGGTTCATGGCTTTACTTTCCGGCCTCGATGTCGGTGGCCTGTTGGTAGTTGGTGAAAAGGTCTTGGCCGTGGGCGCAGCGGGTGGTGTTGGTTCGCCCGGCGGTTTGGCATTGCGGGCACTGTTGCCAGTGGGTCAGCCAAGTTCTATCAGCAGCACGCCACGGCGCTTCTATCGAGAACTTGGGCACGGGCTTGGCCGGGGCTGTGGGCGCTGCTGTGGATGGCATGGCCGGGGCCACGGGTGCCAGCTTCGCCAGTTCTGCCCGAAGGTAGGCGGCCAGTTCCTCACGGTCACCGGGTGGGGTGGCCTGCACGTCACTGCGCCAGTCCGCGCGGGCCTTGTCACTGGCTTGGATGGCAGTGCAGTAGCGGTCGGCCAGCGCCAGCAATTCGGGGTCTGGTGGTGGCAGCGCCAGCAGTTTGACCAATTCAGGCTTACAGGCGCGGATATGTTGCGCCAATTCGGCAATGCCAGCTTGGTTGCCACGGGCGCGGAGTTCACCATCGGATAAGGCCAGCACCACGCCCAAGGCTTCGGCTTGCGCCAGCACTTGAGGCGCACTCAGGGCCGGGGCGCTTTTTATCTTATGGCCCAAGGGGTGGGTAATGGCGGCCATCAAAATGCCACCTCGATAGCATCATCATCGCCCGCTTGGGTAGCGGGGGATATTGTGCTGTTTGAAGTCCTGAATGTCATAATGTCCTGTTCATGTCCTGCCTGAACGGCTTTTTTGCCTAAATTTTCAGCAAAAACTGGGGTTTTTGGGCTGGTAGCAGGACTTGCAGGACATTCAGGACTTTGAAGCGCACAATATCCCCCACTGCTGCACGCCTTGACGCTCCATTTAACCGTCCCGCCTACCTTGCCCAAAGACTTCACTTCCAAGCCCATGTAACGCAACGATGGTGCGGCGCGGCGCAGTGCATCGCCGAAGCCTTTGGCACTCTTGGGCCATGCTTCGCAACCCAGCGGCTTGAACTTTTCCACTTCGGCCAATAAATCCTTAAGTGGCTTTTCTGCACTGGCGTGGCCCCTGCTATCGAACCATTCCACGATGGCGGTGGCTACCGGGCTGCCGTCAATCGTGCGCTCGATACTCTCTCGGCGCGATAGATGGAACTGGCGCAGAAACTCTCCCGCCGGGGCACCCAGCGCCCGTTCCATTGCTACACCAAGCCGGGCAAAGCCCATCATGCGAATGTTCTCGCCGTCTGGCAATTTGGCACCGGGCAACTCTTTTAGGGTCTGGGCCATAAGATAAAAAAGCGCCCCCACCAAGCCGGGGTAGTCTTTTTCAAATTCGCGCTGAATGTCGCCATCCTCACGGCGCTGGTGTAGGCGTTGCGGCTCTATGCAGATGCTTCGGTCAACCAAGTCATGGGCGGTAATGCTGGCTGCAATGCCGTTAATCACCACGGGCCGCGTAATATCGATCACGCTTTCTTCTTTGTTGGTGTACTGCTTGCGCGTGGCAAAACCGCCCCCGGTAGCCAGCGTACACATGGCATCTTGCATCGGGGCCGATAGATGGCTGACGTTCTCGAACGATGCAACCCAGTTCGATCCTGCACTGACAAACAGGTCTTCGGTCGATTTGGGCGGGCTTCGTAGGTTGCTGGCGTTGGGGTCGATCAACATACGGAAGATACGGTGGGTGCTGCTTTTGGCACTGCCTGCCTCCCCCAACAACTCCAACACCGGAAACACGGTATCCGGGCGTAAGCATTCCAGTAGCCAAGCCAGCGCCAGCAGGCGGGCATCCTGTGGTACGTTGACCAAATTCCACAGCGCATGAATATCGCCCACCAACGGCGTGGGCAAGGGGCGCATGGTGTCTGGGCGCAGAAAGCGTACCGGCGGTTCGGGCACCAACTCCCAGCGCCCGGCCTCGATTTTGGCGGCCATGCTGCTGCCGGGTTGGGCCAAGTCCACATAGATCGCGCCATCGTGCGATGCCACGCGGAGATGCACTGGCTTTTGTTCGCCATCGTGCATAGCCAGTCCGTCCAACACCTGCAAAGCCTCTCGAACCGATTGGTCACGCGCGGCCTTGCCAGAGTTTTTGTAGAACGCGGCCATCAGCCAGCTTTTGAACTTGCTGCCCGTGAGGCGGTAGGTTTCTTGGGCGCTATGCACCAGTGCGAAGGTGTCCCGGTTTTCATCGTGGAATAACTCGGCTTGTTCCAATACAAAGGCCACCAACTGGGAGGACAGATTGCCGCCTTTTTCTTCTTCGCCAGCGTCCTGCACTTGGGCATCGGGCGGGGCAAACTCGCTGGCATAAGCGGGTGGTTCTGGTGGTGCTGATTCCTCCACGGCCTCGCAGTTCTCCCAGACTGGCGCAGCAGGCAATGGGCCGGGCTTGGGCATATGGCGTGGCAAAACATGCTTATCCAGCACCGCGCCGATGGCGTTAATTTTGTCAATATCGTGGCTCATAGGAAGTAATCCGCAATTGCGCCGATACGTGCGGCGGCTTGATAAAGACGGTTTCGGTCACTGTCTGACAGTTGAACCCCGTGGGCGATATTTCCGGCGGCGATGGCCGCTAGATGCGCTTCAAAAGCCAGCACTTGTATGGCTTCGCGTGCGGGCAGTGGGGTAGAACGCTGGTGGCTGGGTGGCTCACTGCCATCGTCAACCCATGCCCCCAAGTCTTTGCACGCCTTCACAAAGTCCAAGCCATGCGCGGCGCGGTGATAGGCCACCACGTCACCACCACGGGCACCGCAACCGGCCATGCACACGAATGCACCTGTTTCGGTATTGACCCGCATAGAGTCGCTGCCGTCGTGGAACTCGCAACGGGTGGTTTTCCACTTGGCACGGCGTGGCCCTATCAGGCGCAAGCCTTGGGCTTCGTAATAGCTGGCCGGATCAGGCAGGCGGGCTTTATCCAGCGGCATAGCAACCCCCTGTTTGGCAAGATTTGGGCAACACCAGCGGCTGCCCTTGCGGGCATTCATTCGATTTGGGCATGGTGCTTACTCCTTCGCCTGCAAGGCTTCGGCATGGGCCACCAAGGCGGC
>CAYZGT010000045.1:0-17166 GCA_964478155.1 uncultured Simplicispira sp. | reverse complement strand
ACATGTACGCGGTCATAAAAACCGGCGGCAAGCAGTATCGCGTTGCTTCCGGCGAAAAAATTAAAGTAGAACAGATTGCTGCGGACGTAGGCCAGGAAATCGTGATTGACCAAGTTTTGGCTGTCGGCAACGGCGCTGAAATCAAGGTTGGCACACCCCTGGTGTCCGGCGCAACCGTCAAGGCAACTGTGGTTGCCCACGGCAAGCACGACAAGGTGCATATCTTCAAGATGCGCCGTCGCAAGCACTATCAAAAACGCCAAGGTCACCGTCAACAGTTCACCGAACTGCAAATCGGCGACATCGCTGCTTAAACAGGAGCTTTAGTCATGGCACAGAAAAAAGGCGGCGGCTCTACGCGAAACGGGCGCGATTCCAAGCCCAAAATGCTCGGCGTGAAAGCCTTTGGCGGTGAACTGATCAGCGCTGGCTCTATCATTGTGCGCCAACGTGGCACCAAGTTCCACCCCGGCACCAACGTCGGCGTGGGCAAAGACCACACTCTGTTTGCTTTGGTAGATGGCCATGTGTCGTTCTCTACCAAGGGCGCATTGTCCAAGCACACAGTCAACGTGACTGCTGCAGCCTAAGACCTTACGCGCTTATGGCATCCCAAGCCCCGCCTGGTCGGGGCTTTGTGCTTTCTGGTTCACTGGCCTTGCCAAGTAGCCGCTGTTTTGTACACTGGAACCCTGATGAAATTCGTTGACGAAGCCTACATAGACATTGCCGCCGGTGATGGTGGCAATGGTTGCGTGTCGTTCCGGCACGAAAAATACAAGGAATTCGGTGGCCCCAACGGCGGCGATGGTGGGCGCGGTGGCCATGTGTTTGCCGTGGCCGATCCCAATTTGAACACGCTGGTCGATTACCGTTACGCACGCCGCTATGAAGCCAAACGCGGCGAGCACGGCATGGGTTCAGATATGTTTGGTGCGGCGGGCGATGACATCACGCTCAAAATGCCGGTTGGCACCATCATTACCGATGCTGAGACCGGCGAGGTGTTGTATGAGCTGCTCAACCCCGGCGAGGTGATTACCATTGCCAAGGGCGGCGATGGTGGTTTTGGCAATCTGCGCTTTAAGAGTGCCATCAACCGTGCGCCACGACAAAAAACCCCCGGCTGGCCCGGTGAGCGCAAAAACCTCAAGCTAGAACTGAAAGTGCTGGCCGATGTGGGACTGCTGGGGATGCCCAATGCCGGTAAATCGACCTTTATTGCGGCAGTATCCAACGCCCGGCCCAAAATTGCCGATTACCCATTCACTACCCTGCACCCCAATTTGGGTGTGGTGCGCGTGGGGCCAGAACAAAGTTTTGTCATTGCCGACATTCCGGGTCTGATTGAAGGTGCTTCCGAAGGTGCTGGGTTGGGGCATCAGTTCTTGCGCCATTTGCAACGCACACGTTTGCTGTTGCACATCATTGATATGGCCCCGTTTGACGATGCCGTCGATCCGGTCGCGCAGGCCAAGGCCATTGTGGGCGAGCTGAAAAAATACGACAAAGCCTTGTACGACAAGCCACGCTGGCTGGTGCTGAACAAACTCGATATGGTGCCGCAGGAGCAGCGCGCTGCTTTGGTGGCAGATTTTGTCAAGCGCTTCAAGTGGAAGGGGCCGGTGTTTGAAATTTCTGCCCTGACGCGCGAAGGTTGTGAAGGCTTGATTCGTGAAATTTACCGCCACGTGAAGGCGCAACAAACTGCCGAGCAAGCCCCAGTGGCAGAGGTTGATCCGCGTTTCAAAGAAAAGGGCGAAGAAATCGATCCCCGCTTTGTCGATCCCGCCTGAAACCATTTTTCTTCCTAATCAACATGGATCAACATCAAGTTTCGGATGTGTTACGTCAAGCGCGCCGTTTGGTCGTGAAGGTCGGCTCCAGTTTGGTCACCAATGAAGGCCGTGGCTTGGATGAAATGGCCATTGGTGAATGGAGCCGCCAGTTGGCTGCGTTGGTGCGTGGCAGTGTCGATGGGGTGCCACGCGAAGTCATCATGGTCTCTAGCGGGGCCATTGCCGAAGGCATGAAGCGTTTGGGTTGGACAGCACGTCCCAAAGAAATCCACGAGCTGCAAGCGGCGGCGGCTGTCGGACAAATGGGCTTGGCGCAAATGTACGAAACCAAACTGCGCCAAAACGGTATTGGCAGTGCCCAAGTGCTGCTCACCCATGCTGATTTGGCCGACCGCGAGCGTTATCTGAATGCCCGTTCCACCCTGCTCACTCTGCTAGCTTTGGGTGTGGTGCCGGTGATTAACGAAAATGACACCGTCGTTAACGACGAGATCAAGTTTGGCGACAACGATACCTTAGGGGCTTTGGTCGCCAATTTGGTCGAGGCTGATGCTTTGGTCATCCTGACCGACCAAAAAGGCTTGTACACCGCTGATCCACGGCGCGATCCTACCGCCCAGTTTGTGCATGAGGCCCAAGCGGGTGATCCGGCCTTAGAGGCTATGGCTGGTGGTGCAGGCTCCAGCATTGGCAAGGGCGGCATGATTACCAAAATTCTGGCGGCTAAACGTGCGGCGGGTTCTGGTGCTTCTACCGTGATTGCTTGGGGGCGTGAGACCGATGTGTTGCTGCGCTTGGTTCAAGGGGAGAGCATTGGCACCTTGCTGGTCGCCCAAACGGCCAAAACCCAAGCGCGCAAGCAGTGGATGGCAGATCACTTGCAATTGCGCGGTGCGGTGGTGGTGGACGATGGTGCGGCCGCTAAGCTGCGCCACGAAGGCAAAAGCCTGTTGCCGATTGGTATGACGGCGGTCGAAGGCGAGTTTGCCCGTGGCGATGTGATCGCTATCCGTGATGCCAGCGGCGCAGAAATTGCCCGTGGCTTAGCCAATTACGCCAGCGCCGAGGCGCGTTTGCTGTGCCGCAAGCCCTCGCCTGAGTTTGAGTCTTTGCTCGGCTATGCCGCGGAGCCCGAAATGGTACACCGCGACAATTTGGTGCTGAGCAGCAGCTAGGCTGGCTTGAGTTGCACCACCGACTCTGGTGGTGCCACAAAGTTGGTGCCGGGGTCTGGGTCAAAGGTAGCCCCCGGTGGCAGTTCCATATCACGGTGCAACAGCAAATGGCCGTGGCGCAGCAACATCCCGCCATGGCCTTGCTCTGCATCGCGGCCCCGAAACCCACCACCACGCAAATAGCGGTTGCGCTGCTCGTGCCGGGGCAAAAAGCGCGCCAGCTCGGTCAGGGCCATGCGGTACACGCCGCGCTTGAACTCGACTACCACGTCTAGCGGCACCCAATAATCGTTCCAGCGCCAAGCATCAAACTCTGGGTGGCTACTGGCCCGCAGATTCAAATCGGAGTCATAGCCGATCAGTTGTAGCAAGTACCAAATTTGTTTTTGGCCTCTGTAGTGGCCGCGTATATCGCGGCGAACGTACCTCTCAGGCACCTCGTAGCGCAACCAGTCCCGGGTGCGGGCAACCACGCGCACATGGCTAGGCTGCAAGCCCACCTCTTCGTGGAGTTCGCGGAACATGGCCTGCTCGGGGGTCTCACCCCGATCAATGCCACCTTGCGGAAACTGCCAACTGTGGGTGCGTATGCGTTTGCCCCAGAACACTTGGTTTCTCTGGTTGAGCAGGATGATGCCGACGTTGGGCCGAAAGCCGTCCCGGTCAAGCATAATCAAACCCCAATTTTTTTAAACTGAGTCCATTATGCACGGCCCTTTGCACGCCACAAGGGGAGCTTGTCCTATGGGCCAGCCGCATTGCGATGAAAGCCTCCCAGTTCCTGATTTCCACCCTCAAAGAAGCCCCTGCTGATGCCGAAGTGGTCAGCCACCAGCTTATGACCCGCGCTGGCATGATTAAAAAGCTCGGGGCTGGTATCTACAACTACATGCCGATGGGCCTGCGCGTGATCCGCAAGGTAGAAGCCATTGTGCGCGAAGAAATGAACCGTGCCGGAGCGATCGAGCTGACGATGCCCGTGGTACAACCGGCTGAGCTGTGGCAAGAGACGGGCCGCTTCGACAAAATGGGGCCAGAACTGCTGCGTATCCAAGACCGGCACGGGCGTGATTTTGTCATCCAGCCCACTAGCGAAGAAGTGGTCACCGACATTGCGCGCCAAGAGTTCAAAAGCTACAAGCAGCTGCCCAAGAACTTGTACCAAATTCAAACCAAGTTCCGCGATGAGCGCCGCCCGCGCTTTGGCCTGATGCGCGGACGCGAGTTTGTCATGAAGGATGCTTACAGCTTTGACCGTGACCAAGCCAGCGCCAAAGCCAGCTACCAAATCATGGCCAGCGCTTATCGCCGCATTTTTGACCGCTTTGGCCTGCGTTACCGCGCTGTGGCTGCCGACAGTGGTGCGATTGGTGGCGACTTGAGCGAAGAATTTCAAGTGATTGCGGCCACGGGCGAAGATGCGATTGTGTATTGCCCGAACAGCGATTACGCGGCCAACCTAGAAAAAGCCGAGGCTTTGCCCCCTGGTCAAGCACGCCCCGCAGCCAACCAAGCACTAACTCAAGTACCCACGCCTGGGAAAACTGCGTGTGCCGATGTAGCTGCTTTGTTGGGTGTGCCGTTGCAACAGACTGTGAAATCGATTGTCTTGGCGACCGACCAAGTCAACGAACAGGGCGAGGTCGTGCAAAGCCACATCTGGTTGTTGCTGCTGCGTGGCGACCATGAAATGAACGAAATCAAGGTAGCCAAGGTGCCGGGGCTAGACCAAGGCTTCCGTTTTGCCTCTACGGCGGAGATTGTGGAATACTTTGGTTGCGAGCCGGGCTATTTGGGGCCACTGAACCTGAAAAAGCCCGTCAAACTGGTGGTAGATCGTGAAGTGGCCGTGCTGGCCGATTGGATTTGTGGAGCCAATGTGCCCGACTTTCACACGACTGGCGTGAACTGGGGCCGTGATTTGCCTGAGCCAGCCTGTGTGATGGATTTGCGCAATGTAGTGGCGGGCGACCAATCGCCCGATGGTCAGGGAGCGTTGGCGATTGAGCGCGGCATTGAAGTCGGCCATGTGTTCTATTTGGGCACCAAATACTCTAAGGCCATGAACGCTACCTTCTTGGCCGAAGATGGCAAACCCGCCTTTTTTGAAATGGGCTGCTATGGCATTGGCATTACCCGTCTGCCTGCTGCTGCGATTGAGCAGAACCATGATGAGCGCGGCATCATCTGGCCCGATGCGATTGCACCGTTCACGGTGGTGCTGTGTCCTATCACTCCCGACCGCTTCCCCGCAGTGAAAGAGGCGGCAGAGACGCTGTATGCCCAATTGCTGGCCGAAGGTATCGATGTGATTTTGGACGACCGTGGCGAGCGCCCCGGGGCCATGTTTGCTGATTGGGAACTGATTGGCGTGCCACACCGCATCACAATTGGCGACCGGGGTCTGAAAGAGGGTGTCGTGGAATACCAACATCGCCGTGATGCGGCAGCTACCAAAATTGCCACGGCAGACGTGCTGGCCCACCTCAAGGGCCGCTTGGCTGTATGAGCGCCCGCCGCGATGCTGGTGTCGGCGTGTCGCGCCGTGCCAGCCTGGCTTCTTTGGGGAGCTTGGTAGCGGCACCGGGGCTGTGGTTGGGTGGCCCGGTGGCCGCCCATGCCGGCGGGCAACTGGAAGAGCCATTGATCGATTCGGTACGCACCGCCTTGAGCTCGGCGGTGCTGAATTTGGCTCCACCCGAACCCGAGTTCGCCTCGACCGAAGCCCGTATCGCCTATTTGCGCTGGATGACCGCCATGAGCGATCGCCTGTACAAACGCAAACCTGATTTAGACGTACGCCGCGATTTTTTGCAGACGGTCTGGTATGAAAGCAAGCGTGCCGGGCTAGACGTATCGTTGGTGTTGGGCCTTATCCAAGTAGAAAGTGCTTTTCGCAAATTTGCTATCTCTAGCGTGGGTGCGCGTGGCTATATGCAGGTGATGCCCTTTTGGACGCGTGTAATTGGCGATGGCGACCCTGGCAAGTTGTTTCATATGCAAACCAACTTGCGCTTTGGCTGTGTGATTTTGCGCCACTATTTAGAGCGTGAGGGTGGTGACGTGTTTATGGCCTTGGGCCGCTACAACGGCAGCCGCGGCCGTGATCCGTACCCGAATGCGGTGTTCGCTGCCCAGCGCCATTGGATTTTCAATGGCGCGGGCAGCGTAAGTGCCTAAAAATGGGAATAACAATCATTTTTTAGGCAGGTATGGGGGCCTGGGATAGTGTTTTTGAAAGCACGTTGCTGGAGTCTGTGTGCGCCAACCAGCAACGTGTGAGTACATTGGTTCAGCATCAATTTGAAAAAAGCCCTCACATTTGCTTCAATTTGTAGCAGAATCATAGCGGCATTGTGCGTTGGCACATTTAGCTACAGATCTAATAGCAATGTAAGCAAAGGAGAGTGGAGATGCGTAAAAATATTGCAACCTTGGTCGTTGCCACGGGTGGTATTTTTGTGGCTGGGAGTGCGGCAGCTACCTGTGTCAATATTGCAGATGTGCTGACAGAGCGTCCTTATACCCTCAGTATCAATGACACCACGATTGGCCGCTGTGCTACTGTGACAGCCTCTACGGCCGAAGGCTTTATAGACGCTTTAAAACACAACCAATTACATGGTACTTTTCCAGGTGCTAATAATGCCACGGATGGCATTAGCACTCAGGGTAGCTTTAACAGCTTGCTAACCCAACTGACTTTTCAGCCCTCCAGTGCCCAATTGAACTTTGCCATCCCAGGCTTGGGTATCAACCAGAACTTTAACGGTACCACCCGTGACGAGAGCTTGGAACAGCTCAAAGACTATCTCAAGAACAATAACGTGATCGGCAAGATCATGAACTACCAGGCCAAGAACTCTCCGTTCAGTCCGATTACCGGCGAAGGGGGCTTGATTCCTACCGCACTGGCCGCTGACTTTGGCAGCAGCATTACCGATGTAGCGACCAACGTGGCCGCCCCTGCAGCCCAAGCCAAAGAAGCCAGCCAAAACGGTAAGACCAGCAATTTGGCTGGCGTAGGTCTGAGCTATAGCTCTACCAAAGTCAACAGTACGACGGTCAAGACTTTGAATGTGCCGCTGTCGTATACCTTCCGTAACGATATTGATCCACGCCGTCAACTAGTATTGCAATTGCCTATCAATTACACCGATGTAGGCGGTGCGAAGAGTGTCCATGCCGGGTTTGGTGTAGCCTATCGTTTTCCGATGAACGACAATTGGACTTTAACCCCGAATGTGAAGTATTCCGTGGTGGGTTCGGATGACTTGGCTTCGGTGTCTGGTTTGTATTCCGCCACCATTGGCAGCGCCTATATCATTCCGCTCAAGGGTTTTGATTTGGCGATTGGCAACATGCTCGGTGTGTATAAAACTGGAAAATTCACTTCGGGCGATTATTCGTTCAACCCCGACATCACCACCACTGGCATGCGTAACGGCATCATGTTATTGCAACCCGTGACGATTAAAGGCACGAAGATGTCCTTGGAGTATTCCCTGATTGACACGCGTTATTTTGGTGATAAACCTTTTGCTGACAATAGCCAAGAGCTTGGAATTACCTTGGGTACCAACAAGAGCGCTTTCTCGGCACGCAGTTTCTTGCGTGCTGGTTTGGGCTATGTGAATTCTAAAAATGGTGACACTTGGAAAATTAACTTCGGTTACTGGTTCTAAGCGGTCTTTTTTGCACTGAAAGGTGGGGTTCTATGCCTGCACTGCGCCATGCCATTCTTGCTGTGTCTCTGGTGGTATGGGCGGGTCATGCGGCCGCAGGCATAGATTTGGAAACTGTCAAGTTGGCCGCTAACGGCCAATACAGCCAGCTTGAAACCCTGCTCGAAACCGAGGCCGCCCGGCGGCCCTTAGGCACGCGCGACCAGCACGCGCTGTGCTTTGCCTATTCCAAAACCAAACGCTACGACCGTCTGTTTGCCTGCCTAGACCAACTAGAGCAGCAAGTGGCGCGGGGTGACAAACGCACGCGGCTGTTTGGTTTGGACGATGCCACCCCCTCGATTGGCCTGATGCGTGCCGAAGCGCAATTAGAGCTGGGTTTGTACGCCCAAGCATCGGCCCAAGCCCAAGCGGTGATGGATTGGATCAAACAAGAAGGCTCGGACGATCGCGACTTTGAGTTGCAAGCCATGTCTACGCGCATTGTGGCGGCCGTCATGAGCGGTCAGCGCGCCGAGGCAGAAAAGCTGTTGCCGCAGCTAGAAAAAATGTCGGTGGCTTTTCCGTTGTTTGACGACTATGCCCCCACACGGGTGTTTGCTATTGCCCGCAGCCAAGTGGCCTTGGGGCGTTTTGCCGAAGCGGCCACCTTGCTCGAGGGCGACCGTTACTTCAAACTGCGCCGTTTTTTAGATAATTTGTTCAGCGGGGCTACCTTCCAGGGCCTGAATTATTGGATGTGGGCCGATTTGCCCCGTGGCTACTTGTTGGCTAAATGCCGCTTAGAGACCGGGCGTATCGCAGAGGCCAAGGCTGATTTGGATAAGCTGTTGGCTATTCCAGCCGCCAGCACCAATGGCGAAATTTATTGGTTGATGCTCTACGACCGCGGACGCATTGCCGAGCAAGAAGGACAACTGCCCGAGGCCATTGACTATTACCGCCGCGCCATTGACATCATTGAGCGCCAACGCTCTAGCATCCATACCGAAATCAACAAGATTGGCTTTGTGGCCGATAAGCAGTCGGTCTATATGCGCTTGGTGGCGGCCAGTTTGCGCGTCGGCCAACAGGCCCAAGCCCTCGAAGTGGCGGAGCGGGCCAAATCCCGTGCTTTGGTCGATTTGTTGGCCAGCAAGAAAGAGTTTGGCCCAGATACCACCAGTGCCTTGAGTGAATTGGAAAGCGTAGATCAGGAAATTCGGGTGCAGGGGGCCAGCGATGCCGCCCAAGGTTTGCGTACCCGCAGCCGCTGGAGTGAAACTACGGCCACCTTGCGCCAGCGCCGCCCGGAGTTGGCCTCTTTGGTCACGGTGGCCCCGGCTTCTTTGTCTGCCATCCAACAGCGCCTGCGGCCCAATGAGGTGTTGTTAGAGTTTTACGGCTCCAAAGACACCTTGGTGGCGTTTGTCGCAGATGGTCAAGGGGTGAAGGCGGTGACGCTAGACCCGGTGCGGCTGGAAGAGGACATCCGCGCTCTGCGCCAAGCCATGAAAGAGCCGGAAGAATCGGCTGCTATCGTACAAGGCTTGGCCCAAGGCTTGTACCAACGCCTGTTAGCTCCTTTAGGTCAACAATTGCAAGGCAAAGACTTGCTGATTGTGCCGCACGGCATCTTGCATTACCTGCCGTTCTCCATGCTGCACGATGGCAACGGCCCTTTGGTGGCTCGTTCTAACCTGCGCATGTTGCCCAGTTCTAGCGTGTTGTTGTATTTGGCGACGGCGTCACAGCGCCCTGTTAAGCCGATGCTGGTGTTTGGTAACCCAGATTTGGGTGATGCCAAGTTTGATTTACCCAGCGCCGAGGCCGAGGCGCGCCATATTGCCCAAGGCATGGCGCACAGCACGCTGCTGGTGCGTGGCGAGGCAACCGAGACCGCCTTCAAACAGCAGGCTCCTGCACACCGCTATGTGCATGTGGCTTCCCACGGACAATTCAATGCCAGTACGCCCTTGGCTTCGCGCGTGCTACTGGCCAAAACACCGCAAGATGATGGCTCGCTCACGGTGAATGAGCTGTACAACCTGCGTTTAGGGGCCGATTTGGTGGTGCTGTCGGCCTGCGAAACCGGCTTGGGTGGCATCATGAGCGGTGACGATTTGGTCGGACTCACACGTGCTTTTATTTATTCAGGTGCGCACAGTGTGGTGGGCAGCTTGTGGGAGGTGGATGACGAAACCACCGCCGATTTGATGCAGGATTTTTACCAAGCTGTGGCTGCTGGCATGAGCAAAACCAAAGCCCTGCGCCAAGCACAAAACAAATTGCGCGCCCGCTATCCACACCCGTTTTACTGGTCGGCGTTTTATTTGACGGGCTCGGGCGATTGAACCGTCGGGTTGCTGGCCTCGGCATGTGGCAGCCGCGACACCATCACTTGGTCGATACGGTAGCTGTCCACATCCAGCACTTCAAACTTGTAACCTGCACAAGCCACGTTGTCGGTGCGCCGGGGCACGCGGCGCAGCATCACCATTAAAAAACCGGCCAAGGTTTCATAATCTCCGGCGTGCGGGAGTTCGTCTGGGTCTAGGTTCAGTACGCGCAACACATCACCAATCGGGGTGATACCGTCAATCAGCCACGAGTCGGCATCGCGCTGCACAATTTGCTCTTCGTCAAAGGGCGAGACCAAGTCGCCCATGACGGTGCTCATGACATCGTTGAGTGTGACCACGCCCACCACCAAGCTGTATTCATTGACGATGACAGCAAAATCTTCGTGTGCTTGGCGAAATTGGGTCAGCACCTCAGCCAGCGTGAGCCGATCCGGCATGATGAGCACTTTGCGCACCAAGCTGTCGTCTTGCAAAGAAATGGGTTGGTTGTTCAGCACGCGCTGAAACAAATCTTTGGCATCCACGTAGCCGACCACATGGTCAATGTCGCCCTCGCACACCGGGTAGGTGGAAAAGGGCTCGGCGGCAATGCGCAGTCGAATCACGGCATCCGAGTCGTCGCGGCGGAAGAACGCAATGCGCTCGCGTTGTGACATGGCACTGCTGACCATGCGCGTATCCAACTCAAACACATTCGTAATCACTTGCTGCTCGCTCGCGGCCAATACGCCTGCTTGGGTGCCGGCTTCCATCATGGCCAAGATGTCGTCGGAGGTGATGCGCTCATCGCGCAACGAGGACAGCCCAAACAGCCGAAACAAAGCGTCGGCGCAGCGGCTATAAAACCAGACCAAGGGGCGCAACAAGGTCATCCACAACAGCATCGGCTGGTGCAGACGCACAGCCCATTGCTCTGGCTCGGCCATGCCCAAGCGCTTGGGCAGCAAGTCAGAAAATAAAATAAACAGCGAGGTAATCAGCAAGAACGAGCCCAGAAACCCCGCCGTTTGCGCTGCAGAGCCGGGCAACCACCAAGCAAAGAAAGCCGTCAGATAAGGGCTGAGCGCCCCTTCCCCCACAATGCCGCCCAAAATCGCCACGGCGTTTTGGCCAATTTGCACGACGGTGAAATAGTCGCCCGGTTGTTCTTGCGTACGCAACACCCGTGCGGCCCGTGGATGGCCGTCGTCGGCCATTTGGCGCAGGCGCAAACGGCGCGATGCGGCCAAAGAAATCTCGGCTGCAGAGAAAAAAGCACTGGTGGCAATCAGGGCCAGAATAAACAACAGGTGGTAGTGCATGGGGCGGGCCAGTCCACCGCATCGGCTGGGCGGTGGGTGGCAGCAAACAGTGTAGCTGCCACAGCAGCGCAGGCAAGAAAAAGCCGCCCGTGGGCGGCTGGTAGATGCGTGGGCGTGGGCGGTTTAAGCAGCAGTCAAAATTTGTTGCAGTTCACCCGACTCGTACATCTCCATCATGATGTCAGAGCCACCAATGAACTCGCCCTTGATGTAGAGCTGCGGAATGGTCGGCCAGTGGCTGTACTCTTTAATGCCTTGGCGGATGGCATCGTCTTCGAGCACGTTGACGGTGACGATGGTTTTGGGGTCTACGCCACAGGCTTTCAGGATTTGCACCGCGCGCCCCGAAAAGCCGCATTGTGGAAAGCTGGCGGTGCCTTTCATGAACAGCAAAATCTCGCTGGATTTGACCAAGGTGTCGATGCGTTGTTGGGTGTCGTCGCTCATGGGGAGTCTCGGTAGGAAATGAATCTGTGAAGGGATGTTGGATTATTTCACCGTTACGCCCTCGTGCGGGTGCAGCGGTGGGGCTGGTCATACTGGTGGTGGGGTTTCCGGGCGGGCAACCAAGGCGGGTGGTTCTGACCGCGGTAGCCACAGCGTGACGGTAGTGCCTTGGCCGAAGCTGCTTTCAATCTCCAAATGCCCGCCGCTGAGTTCCACAATTTCTTTCACGATGCTCATGCCCAAACCCGTGCCCGGAATTTGCCCAGAGGCATCGGCCCGGTAAAAGCGCTCGCAGACGCGCTGCACCTGTTCGGGGGTCATGCCCATGCCGTGGTCTTGCACCTGCACCCCGACCTGTGGGCCGTGGGTGTCGCGCTGGGCATGGCAGTAGCGCAGTTGCACCTCGCCGCCTTGGGGCGAGTATTTGTAGGCATTGGACAAGATATTGAGCAGGGCCTGCTGCAGCTTTTTACGATCCACTTGTACCCACAGCGGTACATCGCTTTTGGGCAAGGTGGGGGCATGGCGCTCTTGCGGCGGTTTGTAGCCGGACACCACTTCGGCCAGCACTTCTTGCAGTGCCACACGCTCCAGTACAAAGTCTTTGCCCCGGCGTGATTCGATGCGCGCCAAATCCAATAGCTCGTTGATGATGGAAGACATGAGCTCTGATTGGCGCGATACTGTCTCTAGCAATTGCTGGCGCTTGGGGGCATCGAACTCGCGCATGCGCAGCAGTTCCACATAGCCGTAGATGCTGGCCATCGGGGTGCGTAACTCGTGCGCGGCCGTGGATAGAAACTCGCTTTTCATCCGATCCACTTCGGTCTCGTGCGTGACATCGCGGAAATACAGAATTTGCGACACCGTGGCAGCCTCGGACATCCGAATCAGCACTTCAATCACCCGGCTGGCCGGGGCGGCCAGTTCAAACAGTTGGCGCTGTTCGTGTGTGCTGGTGTCGCTGCCTTGGTCTGCTTGGCGTTGCTTTTTGTGCGCAGTGCGTAGCGCCGCTACCCCCGGAAAGCTGGCTTGGGCTAGGCATTTGCGCGCCAGTAACGCCGAAAAGTCGTTCTCGTCCAGTCCCAGCACCCGTTCGGTTTCTAAGCCCAACATGTGCAAAAAGGCCCGATTGGCAAAGGCCACCTTGAGGCGACGGTTGAACAGCACAAAACCATCGGGGCTGAGGGCAAAAATGGTGTTCAGTTGTTCCGAGCGGTCTTGCAGTTCTTTCGTGCGCTGCACCACCAAGCGCTCCAAATCCAATCGGTACAGCTCCAGTTCGGTTTGGATGGCGTGGCGTTCGGTGATGTCGCGCAGCAGGGCTAGCACGAAGGTACGGTCGCTCCAATAGGCACGGCTCAGGCTTAGCTCTGCTGGGAAGGTGCTGCCATCTTTGCGCCGCAGAGTGGTTTCTAAGAAACGGCCATGCTCCCCCACTTCAGCCAACAGGGCGGTAATTTCGGCCCGGCTGTAATGGGCTTCCCAGTGGCAGATGTGCATGTCCTGCATTTCGCCAAGGCTGTAGCCCAACAGGGCTGCTGAGCGTGGGTTGGCCTCAAACACACTGCCATCAGGGTTCAAAATCAAGACCCCATCGCGTTCATGTTCGAACAGGGCGCGTCGGCGCGAAGCTTCTTCGACGATGTGGGCTTGCGCTGCTTGTTGCTCGGCATGTTGGCGGGCAATGGTATCGAGCAGGGCATCAAAATGCCGCATCAGTTGGCCCAGTTCGTCCTCGTATTGGGGCGTGCCCACACGGGCCGTGTGTTGGCCTTGGCTGATCGCGACCATGGTGTTGCTGACTGCGTGCAGGCGCGAGGTCAAGGCCCGCCCGGCGCGCAAGAACAGCAGTGACAAGGCCAGCATGGCCAAGGCCAATAGGCCTGACACCAAGGCCAACAAGATCACCATGATTTTTTGGTACGGGCCGTAGGGGAAGGCTACGGCAATCATGCCAATGCGCTGGCCGTGCCCATCCAGGATGGATTCGTAGCCCATCAGGTGTTGTTCATCGTGCAGCAAGGATTTACCCAGCCAGCTTTGCCCTTGCTCTAGCACCGTGCGCACCACTTCGGGCCGGGCTAAGGCCCCCGCCTCTTGGCTGCCACGCTGGCGCTGGCGGCTGATGGCAATGCGTACCCCATCGACAAAAATAGCCGCCATGCCTTCGGCATCGTCGGGCAGGCTGCCTACCGGGAAGATCAGTTCGCGCATGTGCTCAATCAGCGGTGCATTTTGGTTTAGCAAAATACCACCTACCAAAATCACATCGGGGTTGTTAACACCCAGCGGAAAATGCGCGGCCGCATTGAGCAGCAGGCCGCGCACCGGGATGCCAGAGGCCGCTGGCAGGGCCACTTGCGCTAGCTCGGGAAACTGTGGCGAAAACGCTTCCAGCTCGTGCAGTTCGAAACGTTCGTAGGCGGTATTGGTCACGCCAATTTGCGCTTGCCTAATCACATAAGACGCTGGCAATTGGTAGCCACGTTGTAACCCCGCGCTGGAGGCCATGACGGTGCCGTCGGCTTGGGCAATCAGCAAAAAATCCAGTCCGCCGCCTTTGGCTGCCGTGTGCAGGGCTTCGTGCAGCTCGGCTTCGGGGGCGCGTTGGCTGAGCAATTGGTTTAGCCGCTCGGTATGCACCAGCTGCTCTACACGCAAGCCGACATCGGTTTTGACTTGATCTAAGTAATTTTGGCTACTGGCCAGATTGCCGCGCAGATTGGATAGCAGCAGGTGGTTGGCGCGCTCGCCACCCAACAGCACCAAGACCCCAATCACGGTTGGAAATACCACCAACAGGGGCATCAGCCCCAAGGCCAACAGCCGAAAGCGTAAAGAGGCGTTCCATGCTTGCCGCCACTGCTGCACGAGGGGCAACAAAGTGCCAGCGGGCGCAGGCGGGGGGGCCGAGGGGGGCGAAGCAGGAGGGGGCATGGTAACAATAGGCGTTAATTGTATCTAAATGATAAAATTGATACGTTGTCCTCCAAGTGGAGGCGGGGTTGGGAGTGAGTATGTCTTTGGTGCAGGGTCTGCAGCGTTGCTGTTGGGTGGTGTTGGCCGTTTTGTTGGTGGCTTGTGGGCCTCAGCCCCCGGTCAAAATTGGCTTTATTGGCGGACTGTCTGACCGCAACTCGGACAACGGTCAGGCCGGGCTCAATGGTGTCATTTTGGCAGTAGAGCAATTTAACCGCGCGGGTGGTTTAGATGGCCGCATGGTAGAGCTGCTGCCGCGCGATGATGCGCAAACCAAAGAGGTGGCAGCTCGCTCAACGCAAGAGTTGGTCGATGCCAAGGTAGAGGCGGTGATTGGCCCGTTTACCAGCAGCATGGCTGAGGTGATTGTGCCTTTGACTGGCAAGGCGGGCATCTTTCAGGTCAGTCCGACGATTACCTCGATGGCTTTTTATGGGCAAGACGATAACCTGTTCCGCATCAACCGTACCACCCAAGACAACGCGCACGACTATGCCCGAGTGATGCTGGGCCGTGGGCCGCGCCATATTGCGGTGGCCTACGATTTACGCAATCGCAACTTTACCGAATCGTGGCTGGCCGAGTTTCGCCATGCGGTAACGTACCACGGCGCAGGCAAAGTCAGCGCCGTGCCCTATGAGTCTGGCCCCAACACCAATTTTGCCCAGGTGGTGGCCCAGATGGTGCAAACCCAACCGGATGCGCTGTTTTTTATCTCGGGCGCACTGGATGTGGCCCGGCTGGCCCAACAGGCGCGCAAACAAGCACCCCAGTTGCCGATTGGTGCCGCTGAATGGGCGGCGACCGAGCAATTGGTGGAGTTGGGTGGTGAAGTGGTCGATGGCCTGCTGATTGTGCAAAACTACGACCGCGATGACACCTCACCGCGCTTTAAGGAATTTACCGAAGCCTATTTCAAGCGTTTCCAGCGTATGCCGGGGTACAGTTCGGTCTCGGCCCACGATGCCGCCACGGTGGTGCTGACGGCGCTGAAAAACCGCAAATCAGGCGAGACCCTGAAGCAGGCAGCTTTGCGTAGCAGCCCGTTCCAAGGCTTGCAACAGCAAATCACTTTTGATGCCAATGGTGATACCCAGCGCCAGGTGTTCTTTACTGAAATCCACGGTGGGCGCTACGTGCAGGTGAAGTAGGCCAGCCCTCAAAGTGAGTCCAGTGGGCGTTGTGCGCCCGTGCAGCGCTCAATGCCCGCCAAATCACAACGCGATTGCACGGCACACAGGCCCGCTTGGGCCAACAGCGCACGCACGCTGGCGGCTTGATCCCAGCCGTGCTCTAACAGCAACCAGCCACCCGGTGGTAAATGGGCTGGTGCTTGGGCCACAATGTGGCGGATGTCATCCAGCCCATCTGGGCCACTGGCCAAGGCTTGCAGCGGTTCGTGCTGCAAGGCGGCCAAATGGGGATCACTGCTTGGGATGTAGGGCGGATTCGAGACGATGGCATCAAAATGCCCCTGCACCCCTTGCAACCAATGGCCGTGTTGAAACCGCACCGCCAGCCCCAAGCGTTGGGCATTGGCTTGGGCCACGGCCAAGGCATCGGTGCTGGCATCGACGGCCAGCACTTGGGCATCGGGGCGTTGTTGTTGCAGCGCCAGGGCAATCGCCCCGCTGCCGGTACCCAAGTCCAGCACTTTCGGTGCAGGCACGGCTTGCAGTAGCTCTAAAGCCCAATCGACCAACGTTTCGGTATCAGGGCGTGGGTCTAACACACGCGCATCCACCTGCAGGGGCAGACCGTAGAACTCTTTGACCCCAGTCAGGTAGGCCACGGGTTCACCGGCGGCGCGGCGTTGGCACAGGGCCAGAAATGTGGCGCTGGCGGCAGTCGGCAGGGTATCGGTATCGTGGGCCAGCAGCCAAGCCCGATCCTGCAGTGGGCGGCCCAAGCTGTGCAGTAGCAGTATTTGGGCATCGATGCGTGCTAACCCAGCCGTATGCGCTTGGCGCAGGGCGGCAGCCACGGTCGTAGGGGCCAAAGCAGACATGGCTCGGTTTAACCCAATTGGCTGGCTTCAAGTTCAGCCAGTTGTTCCGCCTCGTGGGCATGTTGCAAGGCTTGCAGTACTTCGGCCAAATCGCCTTCCATGATGTAGAGCAGCTTGTACAGCGTCAGGTTGATACGGTGGTCGGTCAGGCGGCCTTGGGGGAAGTTGTAGGTGCGAATGCGGTCGCTGCGGTCGCCACTGCCGATCAAGCCTTTGCGCAAAGCAGCTTCTTTGGCGGCACGTTCGCTGCGTTCTTTTTCTTGGATGCGTGCTTGCAGCACTTGCAGGGCTTTGGCCTTGTTGCTGTGCTGGCTGCGGCCATCTTGGCATTCGGCCACAATGCCGGTGGGCAAGTGCACCACGCGCACGGCAGAGTCGGTTTTGTTGATGTGCTGGCCGCCCGCACCACTGGCGCGGAAGGTGTCGA
>CAYZGT010000044.1:0-17267 GCA_964478155.1 uncultured Simplicispira sp. | reverse complement strand
TGCTACCAAGGAAGAAGCTTGTCGGGTGACAGATGCCAGTTGCTTGAGAGCAGGGGCGCGATTGTAGCACCCTATCAAGTCCGAAATAAAGAGGTTGGCGTTTATTTCACAAAGCTACCGGGGCCAGTGCTTGCTCTAAGGCATCGATAAACAGGGCGGGCACATCACAGCCAGTTTGTTGTTGGATTTCTTGAAAGCAGGTGGGACTGGTAACGTTGATTTCGGTGACGCAATCGCCAATCACATCAATACCCGCCAACAGCAGTCCTCGGCGGTAAAGCATCGGTGCCAAGGCGTTGGCAATTTCCCAGTCACGGTCCGACAGGGGTTGGGCTACGCCTTTGCCACCCGCAGCCAGGTTGCCACGCACTTCACCGCCTTGGGGAATACGCGCCAAGCAGTAGGGGACAGGTTTACCGCCAATCACCAGCACCCGCTTATCCCCTTGGGCAATGGCAGGCAGGAATTTTTGCACCATCAAGGTTTGGGCACCATCGCGGTTGAGGGTCTCGATGATGCTGCCCAAGTTCATGCCATCAGGGCCAACACGGAAGATGCCCATGCCACCCATACCATCGAGGGGTTTGAGGATGATGTCTTGGTGTTCGGCGTGGAATTGGCGCACGTCATCGGCATTGCGTGTGACCAGTGTGGGGCCGATGAATTGCGGAAATTCAAGGATAGCCAGCTTTTCAGGGTGGTCGCGCAGGGCACGGGGTTTGTTAAAGACCCGTGCGCCATCACGCTCGGCCTGCTCTAGCAGATGGGTAGCGTAGAAGTATTCGCTGTCAAAGGGCGGGTCTTTGCGCATCAATACCGCATCGAAATCTGCCAAGGCAACGCTGCGTTCTGCCTGCACGCTGAACCATGCGGGGGTTTGGCCTGTCAGGGTGATGTCTTGCACCTGTGCCTGCACTGTCTGCCCGCGCAACCAACGCAGGTGTTGCGGTTGGCAGGCGGCGATTTGGTGTCCACGGCGTTGTGCCTCGCGCATCATGGCAAAGGTGGTGTCTTTGTACGTGACAAAAGACGCTAGAGGGTCGGCAACGAACAGGATTTTCATGGGGCAATTAAATGGTGATTTTGGATCCCAATTCGACTACAGCATTGCTGGGCAGGTGCAGGAAGTCGGCCGCACCACTGGCATTGTGGTGCATTTGGGCAAAAAGCTTTTCACGCCATGCCACCATCCCACCGCCAGCGGTAGGAATGACCGTATCACGCGATAAAAAGTAGCTGGTGCTCATGGGCTCTAGGGTACAGCCCAAAGCGCCGAGCTGCTCCAAGGCCAACGGCACATTGGGGGTGTCCATAAAGCCATAGTGAATCACGACTTGCCAACAATCGTTACCCAAGGTTGACATTTCGACCCGCTTTTCGTGGGCCACCCACGGTACTTCGTGGTGGCGCACGGTGACAAACAGGTTTTGCGCGTGCAGAACTTTATTGTGCTTGAGGTTGTGCAGCAAGGCATTGGGCACGGTATTGGGATCGGCGGTGAGAAACACGGCCGTACCGGCTACGCGCACTGGAGGACTGACAAACACTGCTGCCAAGAAATCAGGCAAGGCAATAGCATCGCTTTGCAGTGCTTGGTGCAACAGGCGGCGACCATCTTTCCACGTTTGCATCGCAATGAAAATGGCCCCAGCAATCACCAACGGGAACCACCCCCCCTCCAACAGTTTGAGCAGATTAGAGGCCCAAAAAGCAAAATCTACGGTGAAAAAGAAGGCCGTTGCCCCTATGCACAACCACAAAGGCAAATGCCAAGCGTGGCGGATGACAAAGAAGGTCAGCACCGTGGTGATGAGCATGTCCGTCGTGACGGCAATACCATAGGCCGAAGCCAAAGCGCTGGAGGACTTGAACATGCCCACCGCCAAAACAATCAGCACAAACAAGCCCCAATTGACGAAGGGCAGGTAGATTTGCCCGGCCTCTTGCACACTGGTGTGCAAGACACGCAGACGGGGCAGATAGCCCAACTGAATCACCTGTTTGGTGACGCTGAAAGCGCCAGAAATTAAAGCCTGGGAGGCAATGACGGCGGCCGCCGTGGCCAGCAAGACCAAAGGCAGCAAGGCCCATTCAGGGGCCATCATGAAGAAAGGGTTTTTGACAGCCTCGGGCTCTTTGAGCAACAAGGCTCCTTGGCCAAAGTAGTTCAGGGTCAGGGCGGGCATGACAATGGTGAACCAGGTCATGCGAATGGGGCGGCGGCCAAAATGGCCCATATCGGCATACAGCGCCTCGCCCCCTGTGACACAGAGCACCACCGCTCCCAAAATGATGAAGGTGGTGCCCGGTTGTGCCCCGATGAAGGCCAAGGCATGGTGTGGACTGATGGCCCACAAGATGCTGGGATTGTCCAGAATTTGGTAGAGGCCCAAAGTGGCGATGACGACAAACCACGCCACCATGATCGGGCCAAAAAAGCGGCCAATGCTGGCACTGCCACGTTTTTGCACCATGAACAGCATCAAGAGAATCACCAGCGTGAGGGGGAGCACGGCCTTTTTGAAGGTGGGGGAGATGACTTCCAGCCCCTCGACCGCGCCCAATACTGTGATGGCGGGTGTGATAACGCCATCGCCATAGAACAGACAGGTACCGAAGATGCCCACCAGTAACAGGACATGGCGCAAACGGGGCTGGTCTTTCACGGCCTGTGAGGCCAGCGCCAGCATGGCGACCAAGCCGCCCTCGCCGTGGTTATCGGCCCGCAACACCAAACTGACGTATTTGAGCGAGACAATGACCGTGAGCGTCCAAAAGAAAATGGACAGGATGCCATGCACGTTGTCAGGGGTAAAAGGCACATGGCCGGAGCCAAAAACCTCTTTAACGGAATACAGCACACTGGTACCAATATCGCCATAGACGACACCAATGGCCCCCAGCATCAATGTGCCGAGTGAAGAAGATTGAGAGTTTTGCACAAAAAGCCCCACAAAAAAGTGCGGAATGCGATTGTGCGCTGCCCTGTGTGACTTGCCAGCAAAAACAGCTCGCCTGTTGCCAGTACGCCACGGCACCTGCAACCGGCGAGGACGGGTTTAGTCGTATACCTCGGCGTTGGGGTCGGTGGCTTCCAGTTCGTAGCTGGCCGCCAACATCGCCAAGCGAGCCACGACACCGTACATGTAGAAGCGGTTGGGCGCACTGACCCCCGGACGTGCACCTGGCTGGGGCAGTTGGGTGCTCTGGTGAAAGGCCAAAGGCACAAAATCAGCGCCGGGGCTGTTCAGATTTTCATCCACACCCCGCTGGGGATGGATGCGGTAAAAACCGCCCACGACATAGCGATCGACCATATAGACCACCGGCTCGGCCACGGCCTGGTGGACGCGCTCTTGGGTCTGCACGCCTTCTTGGATCAAGATGTCATGCACCGCCTGACCGTCTTTGCTCCGGGTCATGGCGGCCAAAGCGTCTGGCGCGAGGGTGGTCAACTCTTTGGCATCGCGCACCGTCATCACCCCCAAGCCGCAGGTTCCGTTGTCGTTCTTGACGATCACAAACGGCTTTTCGTGGATGCCATATTCTTTGTATTTGCGCCGAATTTTTCCAAGGACAGTATCGACTTGGGTTTGCAAACACTCTAGGCCGTTGGTGCTGGAAAAATTGACCTCGCTGCATTGACCAAACAGGGGGTTAATCAGCCAAGGGTCAATGCCCAAGACCTTGCCAAAGCGTTTGCTGACTTCTTCGTAGCTGCGAAAGTGGCGGCTTTTGCGCCGCACGCTCCAACTGGCGTGCAAAGGTGGCAGCAGGTACTGGGTTTGCAGGTCTTCCAGAATGCCGGGCACGCCTGCCGAGAGGTCGTTGTTGAGCAAAATGGTGCAGGGGTCAAAATTCTTCAGCCCAATGCGGCCACGCTCGCGCAACAGCGGCTCTAGGGTAATGGACTCGCCGGTCGGTAAGTCCAGTACCACCGGCTCTTTCACCTCGGGGCTGATAGAGCCTATGCGTACATTCAGCCCTGCCATATTGAAAATGCGCTGCAGTTGGGCCAAATTGCTCAGGTAAGAGCTGTTGCGCTGGTGGTTCTCAGGCACGATGAGCAGGTTGCGCGCTTCGGGGCAGATTTTTTCAATCGCTGCCATTGCTGCCTGCACTGCCAAGGGCAACATTTCTGGGGTCAGGTGGTTCCAACCACCTGGAAACAAGTTGGTATCGACCGGGGCCAGCTTGAAGCCTGCGTTACGGATATCGACCGAGGTGTAGAAAGGTGGCGTGTGCTCCATCCACTCCAGACGGAACCAGCGCTCGGTGGCGGGCATCGAGTCAATGACGCGCTGTTCGAGTTCGTTGATAGGCCCAGTGAGGGCGGTAATGAGGTGCGGAACCATAGGTTGCCCTTGAAACACAGTAACGCACCATTGTAGGGAGTTGCCTGTGCTGCTCCAGCAAACTTAACGCCGCCAAAAGGCCGGTGTCAGTAGTGCCATAAAACTGAGAATCTCTAAACGCCCCAACATCATGCCCAAGGTGCAGACCCAGAGCTGAAAATCGGTCAGGGGGGTGAAGTTGCCCGATGGCCCAATGCTACCCATGCCCGGCCCAACGCAGTTGACGCTGGCAATGACCGCGCTGATAGCAGTGATAGGGTCTAAATCGGTCAGCAACAGTACCATGCTCAAAACGATGACCGTGCCACCATAGACCAGCATGAAAGCCATGATAGAGAAGATGGCCCCGCTCTCGACCGCAGAGCCGCCTAAGCGTACAGGCTGCACGGCATGGGGATGGATCAAGCGCGTCATTTCGCGCCGTGCTTGCTTGAGCAAAATGAGCATACGCACCATTTTGATGCCGCCGCCTGTGGAGCCCGCACTGGTAGCGACCCCTGAGAGCATGAGCATCAATACGGGGGCCAGCACCGGCCACTGCAGATAATCTACGGTAGAAAATCCGGTGGTGGTAGCGACCGACACAACGTTAAACAGACCGTAGCGCAGAGCTTCTAGGGGGCCATAAATATTTTTGCTCCACAGCAAGAGCGCTACCAACACACCGCCACCAAGTAGCACGGCCAAGGTGGCCTGCATTTCCGGATCACGCCAAAAACCACGCCAATGGCCTTTACGCAGTGCCACAAAATACAGGGCGAAATTGCAACTGGCCAACAGCATAAACACCAGCGCCACCAACTCTAGCCCGATGGACTGGAAATAGGCAAAACTGGCATCGTGAGAAGACAGCCCACCCAAACTGACGGTGGCAAACATGTGCATCAGTGCATCTATAGGCGACATGCCCAGCAACCAGTAAGCGCTAAAACAGGCCGCCGAAAACAGGGCGTACACCCCCCACAATCCTTTGGCGGTTTCGGTCATGCGCGGGGTCAGTTTGGTGTCTTTGATCGGGCCAGCCGCTTCGGCTTTGAACAATTGCGCGCCACCGACCCCCAACATGGGCAATACCGCTACCGCCAAAATCAAAATGCCCATGCCGCCCAGCCACTGCATAAAAGTGCGCCAGACGTTGATAGAAACGGGCAAGGTGTCTAAATTGGGCAACACCGTCGCCCCGGTGGTGGTCATGCCCGAGACCGTCTCGAAGTAGGCATGGGTAAAACTCAAGGGGCGGCCAATTTGCTCGTACGCCAGCAGCAATGGCAAGGTGGCAAACAAGGGCAGAAGCACCCAAACCATCGTCACCAACATGACCCCGTGGCGCGGTTGCAGTTCACGTCGGTAGCGGCGCAAGGCCAGCACCAAGGTACAGCCCACCAGCAAGGTAAAGGACATCGACACCAGATAGACCGGCCAGATGCCATCTTGCATCCACCACGAGGTGACAAATGGCACCCCCATCGCCAATGCAAACAGCATGATCAACATGCCCAGCACGCGCAGAACCGGAAAAACATCATTCATGGTGCAAGGTGGCTGCGGACTGCACCCTTAGAAGAAGGTGGCGCTGACACGGAACAGTTTTTCGACATCGCGCACCAAGCGCTTGTTGGGCAAGAAAAACACCACATGGTCATTGCTTTCGATGACGGTGTGGCTGTGCGGAATCACGACCTGGGGCACGCCCGTCGGTTGGGGTGCGTCTTCGGGGCCGTGTAGGCCGCGCACAATCAGGCCAATGTGGACGTTCTCGGGCAAGGATAGGTCATTGACTTTGCGCCCGACCACACGCGAGCTTTTACGGTCACCACGCGCCACGATTTCTAAAGCTTCGGCCACACCCCGACGCAAGCTGTGGACGGCTTGTACATCGCCTTGGCGCACATGGGCCAGCAATTCACCCAACATGGCTTGGGCTGGGGATAAGGCGATGTCAATTTCAGTGCCGTGCATCAGGTCGGCATAACTGCGCCGGGTAATCAGGGACAGCACACGGCGTGCCCCCATGCGCTTGGCCAATAGGCTGGACATGATGTTGTTTTCATCGTCGTCGGTCAGGGCTAAGAAAAAATCGACTTCTTCGATGTTCTCGGCTTCTAACAAGCTCTCGTCGGTGGCATCGCCTTGCAACACCAACACATCGGGTGGCAGGGCTGAGGCCAAGGCAATGCAGCGCTCAGGATGGCCTTCCAGCAGCTTGACATGAAAGCGCCCTGGCTGGCTGCCCAACTCTTGCGCCAAGCGCAAACCGACCTCTCCGCCCCCAGCCACCATGACGCGGCGCACCGGCCGCGCGGGCTGGTTCGGGCGGCGGTGTAAAGCCGCCAAGACAAAGGGAATGTGCTCACGCGCCGCCAGCACAAACACCTCATCCCCCGGTTCAATGCGGGTGCTGCCTGCGCAAGGGACAAAGCGGTCGGGCTCTTCTGGAAAGCGCCGATAAATAGCCACCAGTCGCATCGCCACATCGGGGGTAGCGGCACGCACTTGGGCAATGGTTTGCCCCACCATCGGCGCGCCCAACATGGCGCGGGTAGAAACCAAACAAGCACGGCCACCGGCAAACTCGCGCACCTGCATGGCCTCGGGGTACTCGATCAGCTTAACGATATAGCGGGTGAGGGAGGCCTCGGGGCAGATGATGTTGACCGCAAAACCTTCTGGCCCCGCCAGTACACCGCCCGGATCAAACCCAGAGGAGCGCACGCGCGCAATGCGCGCCGGGATATTGAACAGCAGTTGCGCAACCTTGCAGGCGACCAGATTGGTTTCATCTTGGGTGGCGCAAGCGATGAGCAGGTCGGTATCTTGGGCCCCAGCCTCGGCCAGCACACTGGGGTTGATGCCACTGCCAACCACACCACGCAGATCAAAACGGGCTTCTAACTCGCGCAGGCTTTGGGCATTGGTGTCAATGACGGTGATGTCATTGCGCTCGGATACCAAGCTGTCGGCCACACTTTGACCAACGCGCCCTGCGCCTAGGATAATAATTTTCACGGAGCTTGCTGTGTTTAGCCGCGCACTTCGCCCTCGCCCAACACGATGTATTTGAGCGAAGTCAGACCCTCGATACCCACTGGGCCACGGGCGTGGAATTTGTCCGTGCTGATGCCAATTTCAGCCCCCAAGCCGTACTCAAAACCATCGGCAAAGCGGGTGCTGGTGTTGACCATGACGCTGCTGGAATCGACCTCACGCAGAAAACGCTGGGCGTGGACATGGTTGGTGGTCAGAATCGCCTCGGTGTGCTGGCTGGAATAGCGGTTGATGTGGGCGATGGCCTCATCCACCCCAGACACTACCTTGATGCTGATGATGGGGGCCAGGTATTCCTCATACCAATCTTGCTCGGTGGCGGGCTGCAGTTGAGCACCGGCCACATCCTGCAACAGAGCCAAGGCTTCGGGACAGCAGCGCATCTCGACCCCTTTGACGGCAAACACCGCACCAATTTGCGGTAAAAACTGGGGCGCAATGCTACGGGCGACCAACAGACTCTCAGTCGCGTTGCAGGGACTGTATTTTTGCGTTTTGGCATTTTCAACCACGCGCAGGGCCATGCCTAAGTCGGCGCTGTCATCGACATAGGTGTGGCAGTTGCCATCCAAGTGCTTGATCACCGGCACTTTGGCCTCGCGGCTGATGCGCTCGATCAAGCCTTTGCCACCCCGTGGGATGATGACATCGACAAACTGGGGCATGGCAATGAGCTGGCCCACGGCTTCGCGATCCGTAGTCGGCACCAATTGCACTGCGTGTTCTGGCAAACCTGCTTCTTGCAGCGCCTGCACCACCAAACGGGCCAAGGCTTGGTTGGAATCAATGGCCTCAGAGCCGCCGCGCAAGATACAGGCATTGCCACTTTTGATGCTGAGACTGGCGGCCTCAATGGTGACGTTGGGGCGGCTTTCGTAAATCATGCCAAAAACGCCAATCGGCACGCGCATTTGACCAACGCGGATCCCGCTGGGCTGCTGCTTCATGCCCAAAATTTCGCCAATCACATCCGGCATGGCCGCCAGTTGCTCACAACCTTGGGCGCAGGTTTCTAACACCTTGGGGGTGAGCTTGAGGCGATCGACCATCGGCTCGGCCAGACCGGCGGCACGGGCGCGCTCCAAGTCACGGGCATTGTCTGTCTGCAGCGCATCGGTTTGCTCGCGCAACAAGCGCGCCAGCGCCAGCAGGGCCTTGTTCTTAGCCGCTGCCGGGGTCTTGGCCATCTGGGCAGCAGCGGTTTTGGCTTGCAAACCGAGGGTTTGCATGATTTGGGTGACAGAGAGGGCGTTCATGAACGTGGATTCTGGCAGAACCCAAGCACTGGACGCAAACCCGCAGCAGAGAGAGGGCAGTACGCTATGGTACTCAGTGGCTGGCAGCACGGCTTTGCACAGAAATATATGGTGCTATGCCCTGCAACTGCTGGTAGGCTGTAGTTTTTTTGTCCAATGCACGCACCTGCTGCTCCCGCTCCTCGCCCTGCGGCCCCTGCGCCAGCACCCCTGAGTGCGCCGCAAAAGGCACTGCGTAAATTGGGCTTAGTGCGCCCGATCGATTTGGCCTTGCATTTGCCGTTGCGCTACGAGGACGAAACCCGCATCATCCCCATTCGCAATGCCCGCGAAGGCCAAACGGTGCAGATTGAAGCCACCGTCACGGCCTGCGAGATCGTGTTACAGCCGCGCCGCCAATTGCGCGTGCTGGTAGAAGATGGCAGCGGCAGCTGTGAGTTGCGCTTTTTTAGTTTTTATCCCTCACAGCAAAAAAGTATGGCCGTGGGCACTCGCTGGCGTATTCGGGGCGAGGTCAAAGGTGGTTTTTGGGGCCGACAGATGTTGCACCCCACCTTCCGAGCCGCCGAAGGTGAACTACCCGCAGCACTCACCCCGGTGTACCCCACTTCGGCTGGTCTGCCCCAACCTTACCTGCGCCGCGCCATTGTCACGGCGCTGGGGAAGGTCGATTTGTCCGAAACCCTACCCCCAAACGCACCGCCACCGCCTCTGCAATGGCACAGCGACGGCCAGCGGTTGTGGACGCTGCGCGAAGCCTTGGTGTTCTTGCACCACCCCACGCCCGATGTGGCCTTGGCGACCCTCGAAGACCACAGCCATCCGGCATGGCAGCGCCTGAAGGCGGAAGAACTGCTGGCACAGCAGCTCTCCCAAGCCCAATCGCGGCGCGAACGCTTGCAGTTGCGCGCCCCTGTGCTGGCAGCACAGCCCAGGCTGCTAGGGATTTTGTCCCTGCCTGAACAACTACTAGCTGCGCTGCCTTTTGCCCTGACCACAGCCCAACGCCGTGTAGGCGAAGAAATTGCCCGCGATTTGGCACGGGCACAACCCATGCACCGGCTGCTACAAGGCGATGTGGGCTCGGGTAAAACCGTGGTCGCAGCACTGGCAGCTACCATCGCCATCGATGCTGGCTGGCAATGCGCTCTGATGGCCCCCACAGAAATTTTGGCCGAGCAACACTTTGCCAAACTGATTGGCTGGCTAGAACCGCTACTGGCCACCAAAGGACTATCGGTCGCTTGGCTGGTCGGGGGACAGAAGAAAAAAGAGCGGGCCGTGATGTTAGAACGCATCGCAAACGGTCAAGCCGCCTTGGTGGTCGGCACCCATGCGGTGATTCAGGAGCAGGTGCGTTTCAAAAATCTGGCACTGGCCCTGATTGACGAGCAACACCGCTTTGGCGTGGCCCAACGCTTGGCACTGCGGCAAAAACTGGCTGCACAGGGCTTAGAACCCCACCTGCTGATGATGACAGCCACCCCCATCCCACGCACCTTGGCCATGAGCTACTACGCCGACTTGGATGTGTCGGTGATTGACGAGCTACCACCGGGCCGCACCCCAGTCGTCACCAAAAGCATCAGCGACAGCCGCCGCGATGAACTCATCACCCGCTTAGGGGCACAAATTGCTGCGGGCCGCCAAGCCTATTGGGTCTGCCCACTGATCGAGGAAAGCGAAGCGCTCGACCTCTCCAACGCCACCGCCACCCATGCCGATTTGTGTGCCGCCTTACCAGGGGTGCAGATTGGTCTGCTGCACTCGCGACTGCCCAGCGCAGAGAAGAAAGCCGTGATGGCAGCTTTCAGTGCAGGGCAGATGGGGGTACTGGTGAGCACCACGGTGATTGAAGTGGGCGTGGATGTACCCAATGCCAGCCTGATGGTGATTGAACATGCAGAGCGCTTTGGCCTCAGCCAACTGCACCAATTGCGTGGCCGCGTCGGACGCGGGGCCGTGGCTTCGGCCTGCGTACTGCTCTACTCCACGGGCGACAACGGCCGCTTGGGTGACGTGGCCCGCGAGCGCTTGCAAGCGATGGTTGAAACCAACGATGGCTTTGAAATTGCCCGGCGTGACTTGGAAATTCGCGGCCCCGGCGAATTTTTAGGCGCGCGCCAATCGGGCGATGCCATGCTGCGCTTTGCCGATTTGAATACGGATGGCCTGTTGCTCGATTGGGCCAAAGCGCTGGCCCCGCACATGTTGGCGCAACACCCTGCACTGGCCGAGCGCCACATGGCCCGCTGGTTGGGAGGGAAAGCCGAATTTTTGAAGGCTTAGGCCGCAGCAACAACAAAAAACCCCAACTGCAAGCAATTGGGGTTTTGTATTTGGTGGCCTGGGACGGAATCGAACCGCCGACACAAGGATTTTCAATCCTCTGCTCTACCGACTGAGCTACCGGGCCTGAGACTTGAATTATAGCCAGAAAAATCCGACTGAAAACAAATAGCCCAGAAATTTATCCATTGCGCTTGCCCCGCCCCAAATCTACCCCCAGTTGGCGCAGCTTGCGGTACAGGTGCGTACGTTCTAGGCCGGTCTTTTCAGCCACCCGGGTCATAGAGCCGCCTTCGCGGGCAAGGTGAAACTCAAAATAGGCCTTTTCAAACCCATCACGGGCCTCGCGCAACGGACGGTCTAAATCAAAATCTTGGTAGGGTGACAAATTGATAGACACGTCCTCTGGCATGCTACCCAAGCCACTGGCGCTGCCACTGATGGCCACGGCTTGTCCTGCCACCGGAGACGAGGGCATAGCTGCCGGGGGCACTGCATGGCGCGCTTGGTGACGTGCCAGTCCAGCCTCTACCGCTTTCAGCAGCTTTTGCAAGGTGATGGGTTTTTCTAAGAAGGAGAAAGCCCCGATACGGGTCGCCTCGACCGCCGTATCAATGGTGGCATGGCCGCTCATCATGATGACCGGCATACTGAGCAAGCCGTGGGCGGCCCACTCTTTGAGCAAAGTCACACCATCGGTGTCGGGCATCCAAATATCCAACAGCACCAAGTCATACGGCCCGGCCAACCGTGCCGCTCGGGCTTGGGTGGCGTTTTCGGCCAAATCCACGCTGTGCCCCTCATCATTGAGGATTTCTGACAGCAAATCACGGATGCCGTGCTCGTCATCGACCACCAAAATATTTGCCATGTATGTGAAGTGCCTTCCAACTGCGGTACACGTGCTGCTGCCTTCAGGTGGCCTGCGCGTGTTCGGTAATGAATGATAGCGATACTTGAGCCCCCAGCACCTTGCCGTCTTCCACACGGTTGACCAACTCAATGCGCGCACCGTGCTCATCGGCGATTTTTTTCACGACCGCCAGTCCCAGCCCAGTACCTCGGGCTTTGGTGGTGACGTAGGGCTCAAAGGCGCGCTGCAAAATGTGCGCAGGAAAACCACCGCCAGCATCACTGACCACCAAACGCACCCGCCGGGCCGTGGGGCTCCAATGGGTGCTGATAGACACCGCTGGCAGGGCCTCTGACCCATCACTGCGCGCTTGCTCGGTGGCATCTTGGGCATTTTGCAGCAGGTTGTGAATCACTTGGCGCAATTGCTGCGCGTCGCCCGCAATGGGGGGGCATTGTGCATCCAATTGCACCTGTACCGACACCCTGGCCTGGTCAGACTCGTACAAGTGCAACACATCGGTGATGAGGGTATTGAGCTGCAAGGGCTGCAATTCTGCAGCGGGCAGACGGGCATAGTCCCGGAATTCATTCACCAGCCGTTGCATGGCATCGACTTGCTGCACGATGGTACGTACCGATTTGGTGAGCAGCGCTTGCTCCGGCGCAGGCAACTTGCCCGACAATTTCATCTCTAGCCGCTCTGCCGAGAGCTGAATCGGCGTGAGCGGGTTTTTGATCTCATGGGCCAAGCGGCGGGCCACATCGCCCCACGCTTGCACACGCTGCGCCGACACAATCTCCGAAATATCATCAAACACCAACAGGCGTGCTGCATCGGGCAATTCAGCACCCCGGGCTACCAAACTGGTGGCATGGTGTCCAGCGCTGGTGCTGGCAGCATGCAATTCAAACGCATGTTGCCAATGGTCGGGGCCATGCCCATCGCGTTGGGCCAAGAAGGCGGCAAATTGTTGCTGCACCTCGGTAGCAAAGTCCTGTAGTCCCGGCACGTCGGCCAAGGGGCGCTCACGGTAGGCAGCCAGTGGTGCGCGCAAAATTCGGGTGGCACTCGGGTTGGCCGAGCGGATACAGCCCTGTCCGTCCAGCACCACCACACCGGCCGTCAAGTTGTCCAGAATCGTCTGTAAACGGGCACGGGCGGTATCTAAGGCTCCCATGCTGCGCTCTGCCGTTTCACGCGCATCGGCCAATTGCTGTGTCATCAGGGCAAAGGAGCGCGTCAGGCCGTCCAATTCGTCATTGCCTTGTAAGACCGCTTTCGGGCTCAGGTTGCCAGCAGCCACTTCGCGCACCCCCTCGGCCAACACCAACAGTGGACGTGCCAACTGATTACCGAGCAAGATCGCCAATAACAAGGCGGTAAACACGGCCAAGAATAAGCTCAAGGTCAGGGTGCCGATGTACATGCGGCGCAGTCCCTCACGCGCCAAGGCACGCTCTTGGTATTCGCGGTTGGCGTTTTGTACCGCCAAGGCGTTGGCCAACAACACCGGTGCCAACGGCAGCGTGACTTGGAGAAAACGCTGTTCGGACAACAGTCCGACACGAGAGTTTTGCACCAAGGCCACTGCCTTGATGTGTACCAGGTCACGCACGGCCGAAGGCTCCAGAAACTCATCCAAACCCTCAATTTGTGCCAACACACGCTGCTCGCGCACGGTACGCAATTGCTGAGCCGATAAACGCTCAGGGTGCAGCTGAAAACTAGCTGGCCCGGCGCTGGCCAAGAGCTGACCAGAACCACTCCAAAGCAACACATCGGTGGCCCCGAATTCATCACGGATGCGCTCCAACACCAAGCCAGCTGCTGCCGCAGGCACTTCGGCCAGTTGGCTACTGGCTTGGCGCACCCGTGTGGCAGCTTCGGTCACTTGGGTATCGAGCGTGGCCCGGGCCAAACTGACCCCGGCTGTTAAGGCACCTTCCACTTTGACATCAAACCAACTCTCGATGGAGCGCGAGACAAACTGGTACGACACCACATAAATCAGCACCCCCGGTGCCAACCCCACCAAGGCAAAAATGGCGGCTAGCTTGACCAACAAACGGCTACCAAAACGTCCTCGGCGCAAACGCGCCACCAAACGCCACACCACCCAGATCAACAAACCCAACAGAAACACCGCCACCGCCACATTGGTGGCAAACAGCCAAACGTAATTGCGTTCGTACAAGATGCGGTTGTTGGTGGCTAACAGTAACAAAAACAGCAACAGCAAACCAATGCCCACCATGACCACCGTGCCAATGCCCAACACCCAGCGTACAGCGCGCGATTTGGTCTCTGGTTCCATCTGGAAACTGTGGTTCATGGTGCTGCAGCCTCCCACTGCACTGCTTGGCTGCCTTGTAAAGTGAGGTTCCAGCCTGCACGGCCCAACCAGCCCACTTGCAAGGCACGCGGCAGTTGCGCACTGTCCAAACGAAAATCCAGTTGCACGTTGTAGGTGCTACCAGCGTCTAAGACCGAGGCATCGGCAATTTTCCAATGGGCCATGCGCGTCATGGCGGCCAAGGCTTCGGGCAAGCTTTCGTGCTGCTTGCCCGGCACCGCAACCCCTAAACCACTGCGGTCAATTGGCATCGGTGAGACGGCCACACGCCAGCGCCGCGTCAGGGGCTGGTAGCTCAAGCGCATATAGCGTTGGGTTTGTGCCACTGTCTGCGCAGACCAATACCAGCGCTCGCGCAGCACTTGGGCCTCGGCCAGAAAAAATAGCGGAATCCCTTGCAGCAAGGCATCTTGCAACGGCGCAGGCAGTTCTAGGGGCAACACGGCACTCAGGTACAAGCCTTGGGCGCTGCTATCGACCTGCAGCTCTAACACTGTAGGTTCAGGAGTCGATTGGGCCTGTGCCGGGGTAGCACACAGGCACAGCACACAGCTCAGTGCGATGCGCAACCAAGTCCAGTGCCAGCATGAGCGCAAGTTAAGCACTGGTCTTTTGCAGGAGGGCGTAGAAAAATCCGTCGTGTTCACCGGCCGTATTGTCTTGGACGATCGCCCCAGCAGCCGCCAAGCCGGGCAATAAATGGCCGGGCGATGGCAAATGGCGCGCACCCGGCTGGCGCGCCAAAAAGGCTGCTACCTGCTCGGCTCCCTCGGCCCGAAACACCGAACAGGTGCAATAGAGCAAACGCCCTCCCGGTTGCAGCAACGGCCACAGGGTATCGAGGAGTTGGGCCTGAATTTTTGCCAATTGGGCCACATCGCTTTCGCGGCGCAACCAAGGTACATCGGGATGGCGACGCACAATGCCAGAAGCCGTGCAGGGTGCATCTAACAAAATCGCATCAAACAAAGCCCCACCAGCGTGCTGCGACCACCAATCTTGCGGACGGCTGGCATCGGCCACCAAAACTTGGGCTTGCAAGCCCAAACGCGCCAAAGTACCGTGGATACGCTGGGCACGTTGCGGATCAATCTCCAATGCGGTCACATGTAGAGGAGCGCCAACGCCAGCGTACTCCAACAAATGGGCCGTTTTGCCGCCAGGTGCGGCACAGGCATCCAACACACGCAAAGGCCGTGACAACTCTAATCCAGCCAATAACAAAGGCGCTGCCTGCTGCGCTGCGGCATCTTGCACCGATACCCAACCCTGCTCAAAGCCGGGCAGCTGCTGCACGGGCACAGCCCGTTCTAACACCAAACCGACAGCACCCACAGGCTGTGCGGCTATGCCTGCTGCCTGCAAGATCTGCAGATAGGCAGAGACCGTGGTTTTTTGGGTATTCACGCGCAGCACCATCGGTGCTTGCTGGCGATTGGCCTGCAAAATTTTCTGCCAATGCGCCGGGTGGTCTTGGCGCACCCGCTGCACCCACCAAGGCGGATGGTTCCAGCGGGCTTGCACATCGTTTTGCACCGCTTCCAACAGCGCTACCGACTCGCGCAAGAAACGGCGCAAACAGGCATTTAAGAAACCGGCTTGGGCACGGGTGCTGGTCTCTTGCTTCGCAGCATCGACCGTTTGGTTCACCAAGGTAAATGGCGCATAGGCCTGCTGCTCTGGGTCAGCACACAAAGCCAAAGCCACGCAGAGCAGAGCATCCACCGCTGGCGCTGGTTTGCGTGGAGCCAACTGCCGCGCCAAGGCTTGGGCTGTCCCCAACTGGCGCAGCACCTGAAACAACAAGGCCTGTACCCCCGGACGCAGCGCGGCAGGGACCGACTCCAGCAACGCTGTGCCCGAGCGCCCTTGGCGCACACCCTGCAAGGCCTGTGCTACGGCACGCAACTGCCGGGACAAGGCCACAGGAGGCGCAGACTGGGTGGTCGATACCGGAGAAGAAGCTGGTTTTTTCATAACAGAGTGGCTGCTTTGAAGCCAAAAGAACGGGCCAACACCCAAGCCGGAAACTGGGCAATGGCCTCGTTGTATTGGGCCACCGCATGATTAAACTGCTCAATCGCCAAGGCATTTTGCACCGCATGCTGCTGCCAGCGCTGTGCCCAAGGCTCCCACACCTCGGCTGGCACATCGGGGCCAGCCAACAAGGCCGCCCAAGTGGCTTCTAGGGCTTGGCGTGCGTTCAACAAGTCAGTAGCCACCTCGGACTGCAAAGGTCGGGCACGGGCCACGGCCAAACAGGCGGAAAAACGGTTCATCGCTGCCAACCATTCGGGCCGGCCCGCCACAATCACGCGCCCAGCTGTCACTTGGGCCGCATCACACTCGCCCAACATGGCCAACAAACGCACCCAATGGGCATCTAAGCCCCCAAAAGCCTGCAAAGCGGCCGAGCGCAGGCGCACGATGCGATGGTAGGCCCCAACGGCCCAAAACACCACGATAGCCAAAGCAGCCCAAAAAACCGACGAAGACAACATACCCATCCAAGGCTTGGCACCAGAAAAAACTCCCGGCCTGTTGCCACAGCAACAGACCGGGAGCCCGTATGACACGCTATAGGCTACAGCCAGCGCTTAATCAGCAGCAGCGTCATGGGTATCGGCGGCACTGTCCGACATATCCAAGCTGGCCATTTCTGCCGCCTCGGCCTCGGCAATGGCGCGGCGCTCAGCATCGTCCATGGCATCTTTGGCCTTGCGGGCTTGGTGGTAAGCCATGCCCGTACCGGCAGGGATCAAGCGACCCACGATCACGTTTTCCTTCAGACCGCGCAGCTCATCCTTCTTGCCCATGATGGCCGCTTCGGTCAGCACACGGGTCGTTTCTTGGAACGAGGCCGCCGAGATGAACGAATCGGTGGACAGCGAAGCCTTGGTAATACCCAACAGCAAGTTGCTGTAAGTGGCGGGGATTTTGCCCTGCGCCAACAGCTCATCGTTGGTGTTCAGGATTTCGGAGCGCTCGACCTGTTCACCCGCAATGTAGTTGGAATCACCAGCGTTCTCGACCACCACACGGCGCAGCATCTGGCGCACGATCACTTCAATGTGCTTGTCGTTGATCTTCACGCCTTGCAAGCGGTACACGTC
>CAYZGT010000043.1:0-17727 GCA_964478155.1 uncultured Simplicispira sp. | reverse complement strand
GCCGTCCGCTGTCCAAGACCAAGAACTGGGTTGCTACCCGCTTGGTGCAAAAGGCCGATTTGGTGTAAGCCTACTCGGCACTGCATAGCAGAGCTGTCAAAAACGACCCACAATGTGGGTCGTTTTTCTTTTTGGAGCATGAAATGATCAAAGTCGGAGACACCCTGCCTGCAGCTACCCTGATGGAATACATCGAAGTGGAAGGCAATGGTTGCAGCTTGGGGCCTAACCCCGTGGATGTGCAAAAAGCCAGCGCAGGCAAAACCATTGCCATTTTTGCCGTACCGGGTGCCTTCACGCCCACTTGCTCGGCCCAGCATGTGCCCGGCTTTGTGGCCCAAGCAGGCGAATTCAAAGCCGCGGGTGTCGATGAAATTTGGTGCGTGGCCGTGAACGATGCTTTTGTGATGGGCGCTTGGGCACGTGACCAAAAAACCGCTGGCACGGTGCGTATGTTGGCCGATGGCGATGCCGTTTTCACCAAGGCCACGGGCCTGACTTTGGATTTGACCGGCAAGGGCTTGGGTCTGCGCAGCAACCGCTATTCGATGCTGGTCAAAGATGGCAAAGTGGTACAACTGAATGTGGAAGAGGGCGGCAAACTGGCGATCAGTGATGCCGCCACTTTGTTGGCCCAAGCGCGCGCTTAATCTACTTTGTGCAGAGTGTGTGCCCTGCCCACGCTAGTGCGGCAGGGCATTTTGCGTTTTAGGCCAAATGCTGGCCGAAGAAGGCCAAGGTGCGGTTGCGTGCTGCCACGGCGGCTGCTTCGTCATAAGTGCCCCGTTGATCGCAATTAAAGCCGTGATCTGCATCATAGACATGCGCTTGCACCTCGGGATGGGCGGCGGCAAACATTTGTACCCCTTCCATCGGAATCCATTGGTCTTGGCGCGCAAAATGGGCCAGCACTGGGCAACCTGGTTGGCGCGCAATCTCGGCTGACGTGGTGATGCCGCCACCGTAATAACTCACGGCTGCGGAGATGCCTGGCAATTCGCAAGCGCTGCGCCAAGTCATGAGTCCACCCCAGCAAAAACCCACCACCCCGACCTTGCGCCCACCGCTGGCGGCAGCAGCATGGCCGATGGCTGCTTGGATGTCGGCCAAGATGCCGCTGCCGGGCAATTGCTCTGCCGTGGTTTTCAGCGCAATGCCTGCTTGCAGGTCGGCGGGGCTGTAGCCCAATTCCACATCCGCTTGTACGCGGGCAAACAGTGCCGGAGCAATCGCCAAATAACCCCGGGCCGCAAAACGTTCGGTCACCGCACGGATATGTGGGTTCACGCCAAAAATCTCTTGCAGCACCACGACGGCAGCATGGGGTGTACCAGTGGGTGCAGCCTGCCAAGCGGGACACTGAAACCCATCGGCTGCTTCCAAAGTGATCCATTCACTGTGCATAAATTAAAACTTTCTGCGCTCAATTAAACATCCAACAAAAATACGGTCTTTCATGGCCCCAGCACGGCAATTGGGTAGATTGGTTGCTTGTATGTGACCAAACCACTGCGTTTTAGTCTGTTGCTAAGCTACTGCCTGATCTAGCGTAAGCCGTGATGTAGCTGTAACACATCCGGGCATCCGCAGCCAGATCAAAAAAATTGAAATTAGAGTGCTGCCAAGGTGTGAAATTGACCCCATGGCACCCCTGACCCAAGTCACGGAGCACCAAACCCCAATCCGCAAAAAACCGTTGCTGGGTTGGGCCTTCGATGACCAAGCGTACATCGCGGTGACGCGGGTCGGCTTTGATTTTGTCTAGCAGGGCAAACAGGGTGTCGCGCCGTCCTTCAAGCATCTGCATGAAGTAGCCATCTTGGTGGATCAAAAAGCCGGTGATACCGTTTAACTGGTTAGAGATTTTGGCCGTTTTTTGCAGTTCGTTCAGCGCCTGTTCGGTCATGGGCCGGGTGGCTTGGCTGACGTAAATCAAGAAGTGCAGCGGGGTCAGTCTGTGGGGTGTGTCGTCGAGAAACTCTCTTTCAATGGTTTCGATAAAAGTGTGTTCTTCGATAGGGCGGTGAAAATAATAGCCTTGGATGAGGTCGCAGCCGTAGGAGCACAGTTCGCGCTGTTGTATGCCGTTTTCAACCCCTTCGGCCACCAGTTTAAGCCCGAGCGCCCGTCCCAGCCCAATCACGGCGCGGATGACGGTGCGGCTTTCCTCGCTTTTGTCGATGCCATCGATAAACGCACGGTCAATTTTTAGCACATTCACTGGCAGGCGCGTCAATTGTGCCAACGATGAATAACCGGTGCCAAAGTCATCTACGGCCACCCGCAATCCTAGATCGGCCAAGCGGCGCAACACACGCAAATTGGTTTCGATGTCGGCCATCAACGAGGTTTCGGTGATTTCCAGCAGCAGGCGTGCCGGATCGGCAGCGGTTTCGCGCAGTGTCGTGGCGAAATCATCTGCCAGCGACTCATCGTTGAGTTGGCGTGCCGAGACATTGACCGATACATAAGGTGCGCGCTCACCCCAACGCGCGCGCCATTCGGCTTCAACCCGGCACGCTTGGCGAAACACCCAAGTGCCAATCGACACGATAGTGCCAGTCATTTCGGCAATTGGAATGAATACAGCGGGTGAGATGTCGCCTTCTGGTGGCTGCCAGCGTAAAAGCAGCTCAGCACCCACAATACGCCCGGTGTCAGCAATCACAATAGGTTGAAAGCGCACCGACAGCTCATTGCGCTCAATGGCGTGGCGCAGCCCTTGGGTAATGGCTAACCGCTGGCGGGCCTGATCTTGCAGGTTTTCGCTGAAAAACTGCCAGCTATCGCGTCCTTTTTCTTTCACGGCGTACATGGCCGTATCGGCATAGCGTAGCAAATCATCAGCGGCGTGCGTGCTGCCATTGCCCACAGCCACGCCAATGCTGGCTGTGACAAACAGCGACAGGCCGTTGGACTCAAAGGGCTGGCGCAGTACGTCGTTGATGCGCTGGGCCAGCACTGACATGGTGGCGGGCTGTTCCACCTGCTCACACAGCACTACGAACTCGTCGCCCGCTAGGCGGGCCACGGTGTCGCCTGGACGCATCTGCTCGAGTAGTCTGGTTGCAACGGTTTTTAGTAGCACATCACCAACTTCATGGCCGTGGGTGTCGTTGATGAGTTTGAAGCCGTCAAGATCGATAAATAACAGTGCCACGCTTAAACCGCTACGGCGTGAGCGCTGCAAGGCGTTGGCCAACCGCTCGCGAATCAGGGTGCGGTTGGGTAGGCCGGTGAGTGGGTCGTGGGTTGCACGGCGTGTCAACTCCTCTTCGGCTTGCTTGCGTGCCGTGATGTCGTGCAGGGTTACGACCAGCAGCCATTCTTGTTCGGTTTTGAATTTGGCAATCGATGCCTCTAGCGGGAAGAAGCTACCGTCTTTGCGATAGCCCGACATCTCGTTGCGTCCCGACATGCGACGCTCGCTGGCTTCACCTTCAACAAAGCCACGCAACAGTTCGGCGTGGCGCGTGCGAAAGTGTGGCGGTAGCAGCAGATGGATTGACAGGCCAATCAATTCATCTTCGGGGTAGCCAAACATCTGGCAGGCACTGCTATTGGCTTCGGTGATGATGCCTTGGGCATTGGTGGCGATGATTGCCATATCGGCAATGGATAAAATTTGTTGTGCCGTAGTCAGTTTGCTACGGGTAGCACCAATTTCTGCTGCCAGTCGGGCCGTTACTTGTGGTGTGGGTGGGGATTCGTGCAGTCGGGCCGCTTGCGCTTGCTGTAGGTAGCGTTCTGGAATCCAGGGCCGGTTGCAACCAAAATACTCGATGATGCTGAAGGTGCCATCCAGGTTGCAACGCGATAAAAAGGTGTTGACGCTGGCGTGGTGGGTGGCAGCATTCATCTCCACTTGGCCTTGTGGCCCGCGCACGCGCACCTTCTCTAGCGCATCTACCAAGGCTTCGGGGTCAGTGCTACCAGCGGCTTCGGCGGCGCTGGCAAACGCTTGCACGCACAGGTAAGTGCCTTCGCCAAAATTGGTCAGGATGCCATTACCGTGCGGCCAGATACCCCGAACACCGGGCTGGCGGGCTAAGCGTTGCAGATAATGTCGGTTCTCGGTGGTATCGAGCGACATGAAGTAAGTATTACTGGAATAAAAGCCTTCACGTACCTCGGGTGTGAGTTGGCTTACCATCATTTCGTCATAGTGGCCCATAACCACTGCCATATGTTGTTTCAGGCCCAACTCGGTAAAGCGGGTGAGCAAGGTAATTTGGTCGCTACCGGCAAAGTAGGGCACAAACACATCGGCACCAGAGCGTGCCACTTGGGCCAGCAGTCGGTCAATTTCTGCTACATCAGCACCTATAGGCAGGTATTCTTCGCCCACCACATCACCGTTGAGGCGTTGCAGGGCACGTTTGGCCGCATCAATGGAGCCGCGTGGCCATTCATAGTTGCTGCCTGCAAAGAACATTTTTTGACCAAAACGCTTGGCCATGAACGGCAGCATTTGGTTGATTTGCTGGTTGGGCAGTGCGGCAAAGTGAAAAAAGTAACGCCCGCTGATGCTGCCTTCGTAGAACGAGAAGTTGAGGTAAGGGGTATGTGTAGGCTCGGCCACTTGGGCTGCTACGGCAATGCGCGAGTTCGATAGCAGGTTGCCAATGATGGTTATGCAACCGTGGTCTTCGATAAGGCGCTTGGCAGCGGGAACCGCCGTATCGGGCAAGCTGCCATCATCTTCAATCACAAGTTCTAGCCGCCGTCCCAAAACGCCCCCGCGTTCATTGATCTCATCACAGGCAATGCGCGCAGCCCAAACAATTTCAGGGCCATACAAGGCAACCAGACCAGTTAGGGGTGGCATCAAACCAAGGCGGATAGAATCAATCATGATGCTAAATCATATCAAGCCCACTTAACTTGCCTTTTTAAGTAGAGATTTCTGTTGGCCGATTTTTGGGCATGCCATTTCAAATTCAGGTGGTTTGGTTTTATGGGTGTTAAAAAAGCGATGGCGGGATACGCTTACTAAATACGAGAATTGTTTTTGTAGCACTCCCTTAAAATAACAACATCAGGGTTGGCATAGATGGTAGTTCTAGGCTAGATGGAATCGTTAGTGGTATTGGCAAAAAATGGGCACACAGGGCCATATTTATCTGGTAGATGACGATGCGGCGGTGCGGGCTTCGGTGGCGCGGATGTTGCAATATCTGGGTTATAGCGTTGAGTGTTACACCTCGCCGCACGCCTTTTTAGCGCAATCTTTCCCGATTGCCCCGGCGGTGTTGCTACTGGATATGCGTATGCCGCACATGAATGGCTTGGCCTTGCAACAAGAGTTGCTGCGGCTGGGACGAGCCACACCCATTGTGTTTATCTCGGGCGAGAGCCAGACGCAAGAGGTGATTGATGCCTTGAAGGGCGGTGCCATCGATTTCTTGCTCAAGCCCTTCAATATGGAAGACCTGTTGCGTGCCATCCACCAAGCGATGGCCCGTGACCGCGAGCAACTTAAAACCTTGCGCGACACCATCGACGTGCAGCGTTGCTACAACAGTCTGACTCCGCGTGAGCGTCAAATTTGCCAAATGGTGGTGAACGGACTCATGAACAAAGAAATTGCCGACCACTTTGGTTGTAGTCTGAAGACGGTCAAAGTACATCGCGCCCGCGTCATGGAAAAAATGGGGGCTACTTCGTTGCTAGAGTTGGCTGAGAAAATGCGCGAGCTGCCCCAGCACCAGCTATAACAATACCTACAGCCACCTGCGCATGTTCAGCCTGCCAACGGCTTACTTGATTGTGGGCCTGATGTACTTGGTCATGCCTACGGTGGCTTGGGCCGTGTTGTCGGGCTTGCGCGCCCGCTCGGCATGGCTGTGGTGCGCTGGTAGCGGCTTGTTTGGTGTTGGCGTAGTGTTGTTGGGTTTGCGCCCAAAAATGCCCGAATGGGCCGGCTATCCGTTGGCCAATGGTTTGATGTTGGTGGCCAATCTGGTGCGGGCCCAAGCGCTACAGTATGAGCTTCGACGTACGCCTTTGCCGCAGCACCGGGTAGTGTGGCTCGGGCTGGGGTTTGTCATCGGCTATGAATACCTGCGCCTTGGCCTAGACCAAGCCACGTTGCGTTTTGTTTGGTCATCCTCTGCTTTGGCCGCTAGTTTTTTGTATATCAGTCATTTGTCTTGGCAATTGGGGCGGCAAGAGGATTCGCGCAGTGCGTATTGGGTGGCTGGTGCTTATTTGGCTGTCGGCTCTATGCTGGTGGTGCGCAGTGTGGCGGTGGTCAGTGGCTTTTCCCAGCCCAATGCCTTGTTTGGTGGTTGGGATAGCATGCTCAGTGTCGGATCGGCCCTGATGAGCTCGGTCGTGGGCAGCATGGGCTTTATTGGTATTTTTTTAGAGCGTGCCCGGCACAATGATTTAGCAGCTGTGGCAGAGCGGGCCAAGCAGGAAGAAAACGACCGCTTAGGGGCGCAAATCGCCCAGTTAGATCGCCAGCGCTGTCTGGGCGAGATGTCGGCCTCTTTGGGCCATGAGCTGAACCAACCACTCACCGCTATTTTGCTGGATGCCCAAATGGGCCAGCACGGACTGGCACAAAACCGCTTGAACAGCACCCAGTTGCAAGAGCTGTTGCACGACATTGAACGCAACACCCAGCACGCCAGCAACATCATTGAGCGTATTCGCAGTTTTATCCGCCCGATGCCAGAGCAATGCCAGCCAGTGGAGTTGGGCCAATTGGTACAAGACGTAGCCCAATTGTTGGCCCGCAAGGCGCGCCGTTCTGACGTGGCCTTGGTGTTTGCACTTTCACCTGCGCCGGTGTGGGTACTCGGGGATGCTATTCAACTGTCGCAAATTGTGCTGAATATCTATCGCAATGCCATCCAGGCGATGACCAACCAACCCGAGCCACGCCAACTGCACATCGCGATTGTCACCGAGCCGTGCGAAGTATTGTTGCGTATCTGCGACACCGGCCCCGGCTTCAGCCCCGAGGCACTGGTGCAGGCAGGCCAACCTTTTTTTACCACCAAGCCCGATGGTTTGGGCTTGGGTTTGTCTATTTCGCGTGCCATTGCCTTGCGCCACAGGGGCAGGCTAGAAATCGCCAACCAGCCACAGGGTGGTGCGATGGTGGAGCTGCGACTGCCCGCACTAGACCAAGATCGTTTCTAAAGCGCACGCTCAGGGTCATTGGCCCTAGGGGCAATAGTGTTTCTAATTGTTTTCGTATTTACTTATGACCTATAGCCATTAGCCGAGCGATAGTTAAAGAATGCGTACCAATTTGCCTGTGAGCCAGCGGGAGTTTGACTACTCTGGGGATGAGTTCCTGATGTCCACCACCGACCCACAAGGCCGCTTAACCCATTGCAATGCAGCTTTTGCCCGCGTCAGTGGTTTCACGATGGACGAGTTGATGGGACAGCCGCACAACATTGTGCGCCACCCTGATATGCCGCCCGAAGCCTTTAAAGATATGTGGAGCACGATTGGACACGGGCGCAATTGGATTGGACTGGTCAAAAACCGGCGCAAAGATGGTGATTTTTACTGGGTGCGTGCCCACGTCACGCCACTGATGCAAAACGGCAAACCAGTGGGTTACATGTCGGTACGCATGAAATCCACGCGCCAAGAAATCAAAGACGCAGAAGCGCTCTACCAAAAAATGGCCCAAGAGCGGGCATCAGGGCGACACACTTTCCGCCTACATTCTGGCCATGTGCGCTACAACGGCTGGCGTGATTGGGTAGGGCGTATGCAGCGTACGACTTTTACCCAACGCTTGGCGGGCATGCTGTTGCTGGCGCTGGTGTTGGAACCCGTGGTGGCTTGGTCTTTAGACGTGATCTCCTTGCAGGCACTGGCCCTGCAAGTGGGGGTGGGTAGTCTGTTGGCGCTGTGGATACTCTGGCGTTTTCACCGGCGCATCACCCAAGGCTTGAATGATGCCCACCATCTGGCCAACGAAATTGCGGGTTGCAATGTCTCTATGCCTTACCGCCGCGTCGATGGCCGCCACCCTATGGCTTTGTTGATGGAGCGTCTGCAACAGATACAGGTGAATTTGCGCGCGGTGGTGGGCGATGCTCGGGCCGAAATCAATGGCTTTGGTCAAATTGCCGCCAATGTAGCCCAAGGCGGGCAAGAACTGGCTCGGCGCACCGAGGCCCAAGCCAGCAGCTTAGAGCAAACCGCAGCCACGATGGAACAATTGGCCAGCACGGTACACCAGTCGGCAGATACCGTGCAGCAGGTGGTGAAAGAAAGTACCCACAGCGCCACCTTGGCAGGCCACGGCGGCCAAGCGGTGGGTGAAATTCAGACCGTGGTGCAATCGATTGCCCAGTCTTCGCACCAGATGGGACAAATCATTGCCACCATTGAGGGCATCGCTTTCCAAACCAACATTTTGGCCTTGAATGCGGCGGTAGAAGCGGCGCGGGCAGGCGAACAAGGGCGAGGGTTTGCCGTGGTAGCCAGCGAGGTGCGGGCGCTGGCCCAGCGCAGTGCCACTGCCGCGCGCGAAATCGGTGCGTTGATCCGAGACTCGGGCGCACAAATTGAGCAGGGCACCGAAAAAATGCAAGCTGCTAGCCAAACCATTGCCCAAGTGGTGCAATCGGTGGCCCATGTCAACACGTTGATGAGCGAGATGGGCATGGCAGCCCGTGAGCAGGCTGATGGGATTGCCCAAGTGAACCAAGCGGTGACCCACCTCGACCAAGTGACACAACAAAATGCTGCCTTGGTGGATGAGTCTGCGCAGGCAGCCCAAGCCATGAGCCAGAACACAGGTTTTTTAGGGCGTACCTTGGCAGTGTTCCGCCTGAACTAAAAAACAGCTGCGCCAGTGACGGCTACTTATTGTCGGTTGCTATGGGTGTGGGCCACATGGCAATTTGTTACATCTGGTTTTGCCGCAGCATAGGCATTGTTCATGCTGCCCCCTAGAATCAAAACCATTAGCGCTGGTGTGGTCATTTGTCCGTGGAATGCATGTCTTTGCGGGGGTGAAGGCACGTAAGCGCTGCGCTCCGATTCGTCAGCGAAGAACCCACCATGCGTACCAATTTGCCTGTCAGTGACCAAGAGTTCGATTACCCCAGCGACGAGTTCTTGATGTCCACCACTGACCCTCAAGGGCGACTGACACATTGCAACGCTGCTTTTGTTCGGGTCAGTGGCTTCAGCATGGAAGAGTTGATGGGTCAGCCGCACAACATTGTGCGCCACCCTGACATGCCGCCCGAAGCCTTCAAAGACATGTGGAACACCATCGGCCACGGGCGCAGTTGGATTGGTTTGGTCAAAAATCGGCGCAAAAACGGCGATTTTTATTGGGTACGCGCCCATGTCACGCCGCTGATGGAAAACGGCAAACCAATGGGCTATATGTCGGTGCGTATGAAGCCCACGCGCGACGATATCCACAAGGCCGAGGCGCTGTATACGCGCATCCACCAAGAGCGTGCCTCGGGGCGGCATACCTTTCGCTTGCATTCGGGCCATGTGCGTATGAATGGTTGGCGCGATTGGCTGGGCCGTCTGCAACGGGCCACCTTCACCCAGCGTTTGGCAGGCATGTTGCTGCCGCTGTTGGCCTTGCCGCTGTTGCCGTGGAGCTTGGGTTGGACGGGGTTACCAGCACTGGCTTTGCAAGGAGGCGTGGGGGCGCTGATTGCTGCTTTTATTCTGTGGCGTTTTCATCGGCGCATTACCTTGGCGGTGGATGATGCCAACCGGCTGGCCAGCCAAATTGCCAGTTGTAGCGTGTCTGACCAATACCGCCGTATTGATGGCCGCCACCCGATGGCGCTGCTGATGGAACGCTTGCAGCAGATCAGGGTCAATTTGTGGGCGGTAGTCAGTGATGCGCGGGCCGAGATTCAAGGCTTTGGCCATATCGTGCATGATGTGGCCCAAGGGGCACAGGAGTTGGCCCGGCGTACCGAAGAGCAGGCCACCAGCCTCAAGCAAACCGCTGTGACGATGGAAGAGCTGGCGGGTACGGTGCGCCAATCGACCGAAACTGCTCAGGCTGTGCTGCGCCAGAGTGAACACAGCGCCACCTTGGCACGCACCGGCGGCCAAGCCGTGGGTGAAATCAGCACGGTGGTGCAATCGATTGCCGACTCCTCACAGAAAATGGGCCAAATCATTGGCACTATCGAGGGCATCGCCTTCCAAACCAACATTTTGGCGCTGAATGCCGCGGTAGAGGCTGCTCGTGCGGGTGAGCAAGGCCGGGGCTTTGCCGTGGTAGCCAGTGAAGTGCGGGCCTTGGCCCAACGCAGTGCCACGGCTGCCAAAGAAATCCGGGCGTTGATTGGAGCCTCGGGGGAGCAAACGCAGCAAGGGGCCGAAAAAATGCGGGCCGCCGGAGAAATCATTGCCCAAGTGGTGCAGTCGGTCAGTGACGTGAATGCCCTGATGGGCCAGATGGGAACCGTGACCAAAGAGCAGTCCGAAGACATTTTGCAAATCAATGAGGCCATTACGGCCCTCGATCAAGTCACGCAAGACAATGCAACACTGGTCGATCAATCTGCCGCTACTGCCCAAGCCATGAGCCAAAATACCGGCGTATTGGGCCGCACCTTGGCCGTGTTCCGGCTGCGCTAAACACCCATCCAACCAGGGGGCCGAGCGAAGCAGGGACAATCGGTATTTTGATTTCTCTGTTTCTATCTGCCCATGCAAGCCCCCCACTACACCCGCGCCGCTCAGCTTCCTGCCATTTTGGCCCAACGCATTGTTATTTTGGATGGTGCTATGGGCACGATGATTCAGCGCTTTAAGTTGGGTGAGGCCCAATATCGGGGCGAGGGTTACCACGGCCCAGAAGCAGCAGGCACGCGCTTTCAAGATTTTCCGCGCGATGTCAAAGGCAACAACGAGTTGCTCTCCCTGACACGCCCCGATGTGATTCGCGACATCCACGAGCGCTATCTGGCCGCCGGTGCCGACCTGATAGAGACCAATACCTTTGGCGCTACTACCATCGCCCAAGAAGACTACGGCATGGCCGATTTGGCCCGTGAGATGAACTTGCGTTCCGCCCAATTGGCCCGCGCTGCTTGTGACAAGTTCAGCACCCCTGAGCACCCACGCTTTGTCGCAGGCGCTCTTGGCCCCACACCCAAAACCGCCAGCATCAGCCCCGATGTGAACGACCCCGGCGCACGCAATGTCGATTTTGAGCAACTGCGTGCTGCCTACCACGAGCAGGCGCTGGCGCTGATCGAAGGCGGAGCCGATGTGCTGCTGGTAGAAACCATTTTTGACACCCTGAACGCCAAAGCAGCGCTGTTTGCGATTGAAGAAGTGTTTGAACACACCGGCGAGCGCCTGCCCATCATCATCAGTGGCACTGTCACCGATGCCTCCGGGCGTATTCTGTCCGGACAAACCGTGACAGCGTTTTGGCACAGCGTACGCCATGCACAACCACTGGCGGTTGGGCTCAACTGTGCGCTTGGGGCTGCACTGATGCGCCCTTATATCCAAGAACTCAACCGCGCGGCCCCCGATACCTTTATCAGTTGCTATCCCAACGCGGGCCTGCCCAACCCCATGAGCGATACCGGCTTTGATGAAACCCCAGAGGTCACCAGCCGCTTGGTGCATGAGTTTGCTGCCGAGGGCTTGGTCAACATCGTGGGCGGTTGCTGTGGCACCACCCCCGACCACATCGGGGCCATTGCCAAGGCGGTCGCCCAAGTGCCTACCCGCACCATGTTCTATCCGGCACAAGCCTGAGCTGCTGCCTATACTGAAAGTCTCCTTTCCTTTTTTGGGAGTCTTTCATGCAACGTCGCCAAAGTCTTATCTTGGTGGGGGCTGGTTTGTGCGCTGGCTGGGCTGGTGTGGCCCATGCCTACCGTCCAGCTCCAGTGCAATACCGCAACGCCTTGGCAGCGGCCCGTGGGCAATTGCTGTCGGTCGAAGTGGTGGGGCACCAGCGCCACCAGCAGCGTTTACCTATGTTTCAACACCAAGGCCGTTGGTACGTGGGTGGTGAGCATGGTCAGCCGTATGGTTTGCTGTTACGCAACCACAGTGCTGGGCGCTTGTTGGTGGTGGTCTCGGTCGATGGGGTGAATGTCCTCAATGGCGAACCTGCCGCCGCCGACCAGTCGGGTTACATCATTGCCCCCTATGGGGGCGTATCGATTGATGGCTGGCGCAAATCACGCGAGAGTGTGGCCGAGTTTGTTTTTACCGCCCCAGAAGATTCTTACGCCGAACGCACCGGCCAAGGGGGCAATACTGGCATACTGGGGTTTGCTGTGTTTGAAGAGGCTGTGCCACCCCCTGAAGTCGAGGTTTTTCGGCGGCGCGAAAGCGCCAAGGCCATGCCGCCGGCACCCGGCAGTAGAGATCGCTCGCTAGAGAATGAATCCATGTCAGCACAAGCCCCAGCGGCGGTCGAACGCTCTGATTTGGGTACCGGCCACGGCGAGCGCTTGCATTCTCCGGTGCGCGAAGTGCGCTTTCAGCGTGCCACCCGACGGCCCGCCGAAACGCTGCGTATTCAATACGCCAGTTTGGCCCAACTAGAGCGCCGCCGCATTGCACTGCGTGCTCCTTGGCAAGTACCCCCTGAGCGGGATGGGCCAGATCCTTTCCCGGGCGAAGGGCGTTTTGTACCCGACCCACCCCCTTGGCGCTAAAAGAGAGTGCTCTGCATCCGTAGCGCTGGTTGCTTTATACGCCTGCTGCATGCGCCTGTTGGTCTGCGTGGTAGCTCGAGCGCACCATCGCACCCACCGCAGCATGGCTAAAGCCCATCTTGTACGCTTCTTCCTCCAACATCTTGAAAGTGTCGGGATGTACATAGCGGCGCACCGGCAGATGGCTATTGGTCGGGGCTAAATACTGACCAATCGTTAGCATGTCGATGTCGTGCGCACGCATATCGCGCATTACCTGCAAAATTTCTTCATCGGTTTCACCCAGCCCGACCATGATGCCGCTCTTGGTGGGGACATTCGGGTGCTGTGCCTTGAACTTCTTCAGCAAGTTCAGGCTGAATTGGTAGTCCGAGCCAGGGCGAGCTTCTTTGTACAGGCGTGGTGCTGTCTCCAAGTTGTGGTTCATCACATCTGGCGGGGCTGCCTTCAGAATTTCCAGCGCCCGATCATCGCGTCCCCGGAAATCAGGTACCAAAATTTCAATCTGCGTCTGGGGTGACAACTCGCGCGTGCGTTGAATGCACTCCACAAAATGGCCTGCACCGCCATCGCGCAAATCGTCCCGATCCACACTGGTGATGACGACGTACTTCAGCTTCAAGGCGGCAATCGTCTTGGCCAAGTTCAGGGGCTCGTCTTTGTCTAACGGGTCGGGGCGGCCATGGCCCACATCACAGAACGGGCAACGGCGCGTGCATTTATCCCCCATGATCATGAAGGTGGCCGTGCCTTTGCCAAAGCACTCGCCAATATTCGGGCAACTGGCTTCTTCACACACGGTGTGCAGCTTATGCTCACGCAAAATGTCTTTAATCTCGTAGAAACGGCTACTGGCCGAGCCCGCCTTGACCCGAATCCATTCCGGTTTTTTCAGTACCTCGGCCTGTTCTACCTTGACAGGAATGCGCGACAACTTGGCCGCCGCTTTTTGTTTGGCCAGCGGGTTGTAGTTTTCGGCGGATTGTGCTTCACGCACGACTTCAGGAGTGCTCATGGCGGGAGTGGGTCTGGTGGACAGGTTTAGGGAGCCAGCCGGACACTGAGCTGATAGCCCAAGACCTGCGCGGCTTCATCCCAAGTGGTATGAATGCCGATTGTAGAAAGATCAACCGTTTGCAAACCTGCATAGCCACAGGGGTTGATACGCTCAAAGGGACTCAAATCCATCGCGACATTCAGCGCCACACCGTGGTAAGTGCAATGCCGACTGACCTTGATGCCCAAGGCCGCGATTTTGCCCAAGCCGGTAAAGTCGGGCACTGGGGCGCTGGACTGGCCGTCTGTGCGTTTTTGTGGGCGCTGTGGTAGCACGGCGTGGCTGTGCGGATTATCTAAGCGCACATAAATGCCGGGTGCGCCTGCTACCCGGTGGCCGGTGACACCAAAATGGGCCAGTGTGCGGATCACGGCCTCTTCCACCCGATACACATACTCTTTCACGTAATAGCCGGCCCGTTGCAGATCAATCAGTGGATAGGCCACTACCTGGCCGGGGCCATGAAAGGTGACTTGCCCACCCCGGTTGGTGGCAACCACAGGAATATCCCCCGGTGCCAGCAGGTGGTTGGCTTGCCCGGCCAATCCTTGGGTAAAAGTCGCGGGATGTTCACACAGCCAAATCTCATCTGCTTGCACGGGCGTGCGCGCCGCTGTGAACTCTTGCATGGCCTGATAGGTGTGTAGATAGGGTATTTGGCCCAACCAGCGCAGACCTATAGCAGCATCGGTCGACATATCAAAGCACCACTTTCACCAGCGGGTGGGCGGTCAGGGCGTGGTATAGGCCATCCAGCTGTTCCCGGCTGGTTGCCGTAATGCTCAAAGTAATGCCCAAGTATTTGCCCCCACTGCTTTCGCGCAGTTCCACCGCCGCCGCATCAAAAAAGGGATCGAACTGCCGTGCCAGTGCCGTCACAGCGGGCAACAACGCATCCACCTTCAGTCCCATCACCTTGATCGGAAAAATGCTGGGGTACTCAATCAAGGAGTCTTTGCGTGGATCAGGGCCTGTGGTAGCAGGCTGCAAGCCAGAAGTAATGGTCATCAGATAGCCTTAGAGGATAGCTTTCAGGGGGTGTGCAGACATAGCAAAGCCACTGTCGCAACAGATAATTTGCCGCAGACAGGGGTTTTTACTTATAATTGGGGGCTTTGTGAAGGTTTCAGTCTGTAACGTTAGGGGCAAAACGATGAAAACAATCGCTCCGCTCGATACAGAAGCTGAGGCCGAAGAATCCGACTTCAAGCCCCTCAGTGCAGAAGAAGCACAGGCGTGGCGCAAGCGCCATCGAGCTGTGTCCGTGTGGCGTGTTCTCGCCATGCAGGTGGTGGCAGGTGTTCTAGTAGTGTTGTTGGCTTGGCTAGTAACTAGCAAAGCAGCAACCGCTTGGTCAGCTGCCTATGGTGTGTTGGCGGTGTTGGTTCCTGCAGTGCTGTTTGCCCGTGGGTTGCAACGTCAACAGTTTGCCAAATCCGCCAGTGCAGCCATGCTAGGGTTCTTTGTCTGGGAGCTGATCAAAATTGTGCTCACAGTGGCCATCTTGGCCGCTGCACCTCGGGTGGTAGCACAGTTGAGCTGGCTGGCCTTATTGGCTGGCATGGTGGTAACGATGAAAACGTACTGGATTGCGCTCTTGGTGCAGTCTGGTGTCCGAAAAACCGATTGATTAAGAGAAGAGTTGTCCGATGGCCGCAGATGCGCACGCTCCCACTGCAAGTGAATACATCGTTCACCACTTGCAGCACCTTCAGAACATCAAGCAAAAAACCATTATTGATTTCTCGGTGGTCAACTACGACTCCGTGATTGTCAGTATCACCATGGGCGTGCTGGGCCTGTTCCTGCTGTGGTTGGGTGCGCGCAAGGCCACCTCTGGGGTGCCTGGTCGTTTCCAAGCGGCGGTAGAGCTGTTGGTCGAAATGGTGGATAACCAAGCCAAGGCCAACATCCACAACGCCGAAAGCCGCAAATTTATCGCTCCCTTGGCCCTGACCGTGTTCGTCTGGATTTTCCTGATGAACGCGATGGATATGCTGCCTGTGGACTTGTTGCCTGCTGTTTGGGCGCAAATCTATGGCGCTATGGGCCACGATCCCCACCATGCTTATTTGCGTGTGGTGCCCACTGCTGATTTGTCCACTACGCTGGGCTTGTCCTCTGCCGTGTTGGTGCTGTGCCTGATCTACAGTGTCAAGATCAAAGGCCTGGGTGGTTGGACACATGAACTGGTAACCGCTCCCTTCGGTACCAGCAAGAATCCTGTCTTCGCCCTGGTGTTGGGTGTGGTCAATCTGCTGATGCAGATCATTGAATACGTTGCTAAAACAGTCTCGCACGGTATGCGGTTGTTTGGCAACATGTACGCTGGTGAGTTGGTGTTCATGCTGATTGCCCTGATGGGTGGTGCGGCGGCCATGTCGCTTTCCGGTGTGTTGCTCCCTGTGGGGCACATCATTGCAGGTTCGATCTGGGCCATCTTCCACATCCTGATCATTACCCTGCAAGCCTTTATTTTCATGATGCTGACGCTGATTTACCTCGGCCAAGCGCATGAAGCCCACTGACCATTTCCCTTTCCTTTCTTAACCTTTCTTTTTTACATCAGGAGTCATCATGGAAAACATTCTCGGTCTCGTCGCTCTGGCTTGTGGTCTGATCGTTGGTTTGGGTGCTATCGGCGCTTCCATCGGTATCGCTTTGATGGGCGGCAAGTTCCTGGAAGCTTCTGCACGTCAGCCTGAGCTGATCAACGAACTGCAAACCAAGATGTTCATTTTGGCCGGTCTGATCGACGCGGCCTTCCTGATCGGTGTGGCTATTGCCCTGCTGTTCGCTTTCGCCAACCCCTTCGTTCTGGCCTAATCTCCGATCAACGCCCAAATAGAAAGGTGTTGCCGTGAGTATCAACGCGACCCTGTTCGTTCAGGCCATCGTCTTCTTGATTCTGGTGCTGTTCACGATGAAATTCGTGTGGCCCCCGATTGTCAAGGCGCTGGACGAACGAGCCCAGAAAATCGCCGATGGTCTCGCTGCTGCCGACCGTGCCAAGTCCGAATTGAGCGCTGCCAACCAGCGCGTCGAGAAGGAACTGTCGCAGACGCGCAATGAGACGGCTGCCCGTCTGGCTGATGCCGATCGCCGTGCCCAGGCCATCGTCGAAGAAGCCAAGGCCCGCGCCAGCGAAGAAGCCCAAAAAATTATTGCTGCTGCACAGGCTGAGGCCAAGCAACAGGTGGTGCAGGCCCGTGAAGCTCTGCGTGAGCAGGTGGCTGTGCTGGCTGTCAAGGGTGCCGAGCAGATTCTCCGCAAGGAAGTCAATGCCGGTGTTCATGCAGATTTGCTGAACCGCCTCAAGACTGAACTGTAAGGGAAGCATTCATGGCCGAAATCGCCACCATTGCCCGCCCTTACGCCGAAGCCCTGTTCAAAGCCTGCACGGCGGGTGCAGGCATCGATTTGGGCAGTGCCACCGCTTGGGTCGAGGAATTGGCGGTGATTGCCGCCGATCCGCAACTGCGTCAGCTGTCGGACAACCCCAAGGTCAGCCCTGACCAGTTGTTTGACTTGATTGCTGGGTTGACCCGTTATGCTTTGCCTGACATGGGGCGCAACTTCTTGCGTACCATGATCGAAAACGGGCGTTTGGATGCCTTGCCCGAGGCTGCTGTGCAATTCCGTGCCCTGGTCAATCGCAGTAGCGGTTCGTCCGATGCCGTGGTTTACAGCGCTTTCCCAATCGACAGCACAGCGCTGGCCGATTTGGGCGCATCGCTTGAAAAGCGCTTTGGCCGCAAACTCCATCTCACCATGCAGCAGGACGAGTCCCTGATCGGCGGGATTCGGGTCGTGGTAGGAGATGAAGTGCTCGACACTTCGGTCAAGGCACGTTTGGAACAAATGAAAGCGGCCCTCACTGCGTAATGCGCGGCTTGAGGTTTCGGCTAAACAAAGAAAGAAGGAAAGAGTCATGCAACTCAATCCCGCAGAAATTTCTGAACTGATCAAGAGCCGCATCGAGGGGCTGGCAGCCAGCAGCGATATCCGTAACCA
>CAYZGT010000042.1:0-18267 GCA_964478155.1 uncultured Simplicispira sp. | reverse complement strand
CGGTCACGCCTTTGGTGATCAGATCGTCCACCAGCACGCCCAAATAGGCTTCATCACGCCGGGGCAGCCAAGGGTCTTGGCCTCGGCATTGCAGCGCGGCGTTCAAACCGGCAAACAAGCCTTGGGCGGCGGCTTCTTCGTAGCCGGTGGTGCCGTTGATTTGTCCGGCAAAGAACAAGCCTTGAATCTGCCGGGTTTCAAAATTGCTTTTAAGCGAGCGGGGGTCAAAGTAGTCGTATTCGATGGCGTAACCGGGGCGCAATATGTGGGCGTTTTCTAAGCCCTTCATGCTGCGCACCAAGGCCAATTGGATGTCAAACGGTAGGCTGGTACTGATGCCGTTGGGGTAGAACTCATGCGTGGTCAAACCTTCGGGCTCTAAGAAGATTTGGTGGCTGTCCTTGTCAGCAAAGCGGTTGATTTTGTCTTCCACACTCGGGCAGTAGCGCGGCCCCACGCCTTCAATTTTGCCCGTGAACATGGGGCTGCGGTCAAAGCCGCTGCGGATGATCTCGTGCGTGCGCTGGTTGGTGTGTGTAATCCAGCACGGCATTTGGCGCGGGTGCATGGCTGCGCGGCCCATAAAGCTGAACACCGGCACAGCCCCTTCATTCACGCCGCCGGGCATACCATCACCGGGTTGCTCGGTGCATTGGCTAAAGTCAATCGTGCGGCCATCAATGCGTGGTGGTGTGCCGGTTTTCAGGCGCGCTTGCGGCAGTTGCAGCTCTTTCAGGCGCGCCGACAGGCTGATGGCGGGCGGGTCTCCGGCGCGGCCGGCTGCATAGTGGTTCAGGCCCACATGCACTTTGCCATCCAAGAACGTCCCAGCGGTCAGCACCACGGTGCGGCTGCGAAAGCGCACACCAATCTGCGTGACTGCACCGACCACCCGGTCGCCCTCGACCATCAAATCATCCACCGCTTGTTGGAACAGCCGCAGATTGGGCTGGTTTTCCAACATCCGGCGGATGGCCGCTTTGTACAAAATGCGGTCGGCCTGTGCCCGCGTGGCCCGCACAGCCGGGCCTTTGCTGCTGTTCAGGATACGAAACTGGATACCGCCTTCGTCCGTCGCCAGGGCCATCGCACCGCCCAAGGCATCGACTTCTTTCACCAAATGGCCTTTGCCGATGCCGCCGATGCTTGGGTTGCAGCTCATCTGGCCCAAGGTTTCGATGTTGTGCGTCAACAGCAATGTTTGGCAGCCCATGCGTGCAGCGGCCAAGGCCGCTTCGGTGCCGGCGTGGCCGCCGCCGACGACGATGACATCGAATTCTTGGGGGTAAAGCATGGGCTGTCCTGTCTGGGGAGCGAGAGTAAAGGGGGGCTGATTTTCCCACTTTTGCCGCTTTGGGCGGCAGCAGTGCCGTATCCACTGGCTGGCGCAGGGCTTGCCAAGGTGCAAGCGCTGGGCGGCCAGGGTCTGGGCTTAATCGGCCAAGGGTGGCACGGGTTCTGGCGGCACGGCGGTGCTGTCGTCTTGCGCGCTGGGCAGCACCAAGCGGCCATCGCGCAGTGCCTGCACCAACAGATGCGGTGTGGTGCAAATATGCGCTTCCAGTGCCAGCGCGGCGCGCGCTTCGTGCCCAGCCAAGGCCAACTGGTAGATTTCGGTGTGCTCGGCGTGGACATCGCGCAGCAAACCGGGCAAGCCCATGGCGTAGCGGCGATAGCGTTCGCTGTGGCGCGAGAGCAGGCGCAGCACCTTTTGTGTCCAAGCCGAGGGGCGGCCATTCAGCAGCGCCTCGTGAAAGCGCACGTTCAGGGCTTCCCAATGCGGGCGTTGTTCGGCGCGAATCGGGTAATCCACCGCGCACAGTGCTGCATAGCTGGCTTGCACGGCTTGTCGCCAAGATTCGCCGCCGTAGCGCATCGATTGGCGCAAACCTTCGGTCTCGATCAGTACGCGCAGGCGCGTGAGTTCTTCCAAGTCTTCGATGGCAATCGGGGCGACGCGAAAGCCGCGTTGCCCTTCGGCGGTGACCAGTGCATCACTGACCAGTCGGGTCACGGCTTCGCGCAGTGTGCCTGCACCCACGCCATACTGCTGGCGCAGGTGTTCGATCCGCAGTTTGCTGCCGGGAGCGAGTTGGCCCTCGATGATGGCTTGGCGCAGTCGGTTGTAGGTCTGCTCGGTCAGGGTGCGCGATGGGTCGCTGCCATCATCGGGCAGTTCATGGGCGGCATCGGGTAGGAAAAAGGCACGTTTTGCCATCAGCACCTCCTCACCGGTTAGGACGGTGTGCGCTCGTTCAAGCGCGACAGCCGGTAGCTCAGTTGGGGCCGTGTCAGGCCCAAGGTGCGCGCGGCAGCCGACAGGTTGCCCCCGGCGCGGGCCACGGCCTCGCGAATCAGCGTGTCTTCGAGGGCCTCTAACGACAGGCCACTGTGCAGCAGGGTATCGTAGAGCTGCGCCGATTGTGCCGCTGGCGCGGCCACGGTGCGTTCCAACGCGCCACGGGCGTTGACGGTGGCCCCGGCTTGCACGGTGATATGGGGGAACAGCACCTCGGCATCCACGCTTTCATCCGAGGGGGTGAGAATGACACCGCGCTCGATCAGGTTTTCTAGTTCACGCACATTGCCCGGCCAGCGGTGGGCGCGCATCGCCAACAGTGCCCGGTCAGTAAAGCCAGCCAAGCGCTTGCCGTGGCGCACGGCATATTTTTGCAACAGGTACAGGGCGATGAGTTCGATGTCGTCACACCGCTCGCGCAACGAGGGGATGCGAATCGGATAGACATTCAGCCGGTACAGCAAGTCGCGCCGAAAGCGGCCTTCTTCGACGGCTTTTTCCAAATCCACATTGGTCGCCGCCACCACGCGCACATCCACCCGCCGGGTTTCGTGCGAACCTAAGCGCTCGATTTCACCGGTTTGCAGCACGCGCAGCAGTTTGGCCTGCACCGGCAGGGGCATCTCGCCCAGCTCGTCTAGCAGCAGCGTGCCGCCGTGGGCACGTTCAAAACGGCCAATGCGCAAGGCCGAGGCACCGGTGTAGGCCCCTTTTTCTGCACCGAACAGTTCGCTTTCAATCAATTCAGCGGGCAAGGCCGCGCAATTGACGGCAACAAACGGTTTATCGGCCCGTGCCCCCATCGCGTGCAGCGCGCGCGCAAAGCGTTCTTTGCCGACACCCGTCTCGCCCGTGAGCAGCACCGTCACATCGGTGGCAGCGGCTTTGCGCAGCAGGGCCACGGTTTGCTCAAAAGCGCGCGAACGCCCAATGATGCGCCCCAAGTCGTCGGCAGGCTGCTCTAGTTGCGTGCGCAAGTTGTGGACTTGGGATTGCAATTCGTCCAGTTGTAGCAATACCGAATCGGGGTTGTAATCGCGTGCCATCACTTCGGCATCGGGCCACTCTTCGGCAAAACGGCCTTCGATGCGGCAATGCGGGTGGCCGCAGGCGGCGCACTGCACTTCTTTGAACAGCACCGAGCGCTTAAAAAATGCACTGGTATAGCCCGAAGCGTAGCCGAGCAGCATCCAACAGGTGGGCTCTTCTTGCGGGCCAAAGTCGCGCAATTGGGCCTCAACCTCCCAACTGTGTTCCCAACGAAACTGACCCAAAAAATGCCCGCCTGCTTCGTCGATTTCAAAGGTTTCGGTGGTGACTTGTACCGCCCCTTCCAGCATGTGCAGTTGCAAGCCGACGGCAAACATCTCAAACACGCTGGCACCGGTGCGCACCTGATGGGCCAATAGGGCATCGCGCTCGCCCGAGGCATAGCCCGCGCGCAGCAACAAGCGGCGGGTTTGTGCTGGCCCTAAGGTGTTGATGAGTTCGCGCCGCAGGGCGTGCAGTGCAGCAGCATGCACCAGCACCATGCGTTGGCCCGACAGCCAAATGCGGCCATCCCCCGCCGAAAAATGCACCAACCGACGCAGGTCGGCATCCGAGGGAAGAGCAAGGTTCTGGGCGGCAGGCATGGGCAAACTATCGATAAATTGGCAGCGAAACAGAACCGGGTAAACCCTGAAAAAACACCAGTTCATGAAATAAGCAACTGGAATAAGCTTATTTTCACCAAATCATCATACTGCAGCGCAACATTTTTCATGTTGTGAACAGGGCCAGCGCAGCACTCCGCCGCCATGCCAGAAAACAATCGATTTTTCTAAGGACAAACCCTCGTTTTATCGAGATTTTGCGGTTTTTGGCATGGCGTGGCATGGCTTCTGCAATAGCAAGAGCAGACAGCCCAACACCCCAAGGAGTCCGTACATGACCACCCCCGAGCCAGCCACCTCCGATGCCATCGCGTGCGATGTCTCGCGCCGGTTTGTGCGCGTGCTGCAAACCCGTAGCAACGGTTTGGTGGAGTTCGAGTTTTCTATCGGTTGGCCCGAGTTGGCGGTTGAGCTGATGCTGCCCCGGCCCGCCTTTGAGGCTTTTTGCCGTGCTAACCAAGTGCATCGCTTGGACGATGGCGCGGCTACCCCGGTTTCCACCCCTGTTTGAGGAGACAAAGCAAGATGAACATCGACCTGCAAGCGCGAGAGATCAAGCCGCTGCGTAACACCTTTGCCCGCGTGGCCGCCTACACTGGCGACAACAAGCCGGCCTCGCGCTACCAAGAGGCGACGCTGGGGGTGCAGCCCACGGCCAACTTCCACTACCGCCCTACGTGGGAGCCAGAGTTCGAGCTGTTTGACAAAGGCCGCACGGCCGTGCAAATGGCCGACTGGGATGCCCTGCGCGACCCGCGCCAGTATTACTACGCCAACTGGACAATGGCCCGCGCACGCCAGCAAGAGGCGATGGAGTCGAACTACCAGTTCGTTGAATCGCGCAACCTGATTGCCAAAACCAGCGATGCCCTGCGTGCCAAGACGGTAGAAGTGTTGATGCCCCTGCGCCATGTCGCTTGGGGGGCCAACATGAACAACTGCACTATTTGCTCGCGTGGTTATGGCACGGCCTTTACCGCTCCAGCCATGTTCCAAGCGATGGACCAACTCGGTGTGGCCCAGTACCTGACGCGCTTGGGGCTGGCTTTGGGCGAGCCCGGTGCGCTAGAGGCAGGCAAAAACGCTTGGTTGCAAGACCCACGCTGGCAAGTGCTGCGCCGCTTGGTCGAAGACACCTTGGTGATTAACGACCCGTTTGAGCTGTTTGTGGCACAAAACTTGGCCCTCGATGGCATGGTGTTCCCGCTGATTTACAGCCATTTCGTCGATGACCACTTGGCCGTGCAAGGTGGCACCGCTGTGGCCATGCTCACCGCCTTCATGCCCGAGTGGCATGCCGAAGCCAACCGTTGGGTGGATGCCGTCATCAAGGTGGCCGCCGCCGAGAACGCCGACAACCAATCGCTCATCAGCAGCTGGTTCCAACGCTACGCCGACCAAGCCCAAGCCGCACTGGCCCCGGTGGCTGAGATGGCCTTGGGTGCTGCCGGTGCCGAGGCCCTGTTGGCCGTGCGCGAAACCCTCAATGCCCGTGCCCGCAAGGCTGGTCTGACTCTGTAAGAAAGTTTGCGATGACCGAAACCGTTTCCAAAGTCTTCATTGCCTTCCAAGACAACGAAGAGTCCCGCCCCATCATCGATGCCATCTTGGCCGACAACCCCGAAGCCACTGCTGTGCATTCGCCCGGTTTGGTCAAGATCGACGCTCCCGGCCGCTTGGTGGTGCGCCGCGAAACCATTGAAGAGCAAACCGGCCAGCGTTTTGACCTGCAACAGATTCACGTCAATCTGGTCACGCTGTCGGGCCACATCAACGAAGACGACGACGAACTGTCGCTGAGCTGGCTGCGCTAACGCTGCCCCCCGCCCTTATTACCGCACCCCAAGGAGACAACACCGTGGACGCACCCGTTACCAAAAAGAAACTCGGCCTGAAAGAACGCTATATCGCCATGACGCGCGATTTGGCTTGGGACACCAGCTACCAGCCGATGGACAAAGTGTTCCCCTTCGACAAATACGAAGGCATCAAGATCCACGATTGGGACAAGTGGGAGGATCCCTTCCGCCTGACCATGGATGCCTACTGGAAGTACCAAGGCGAAAAAGAGAAAAAGCTCTATGCCGTGATTGAGGCTTTTGCCCAAAACAACGGCCAGTTGAGCATCTCGGATGCCCGCTATGTGAACGCACTCAAGCTGTTCATCCAAGGCGTGGTGCCGCTGGAGTATTACGCTCACCGTGGTTTTGCCCATGTGGGCCGCCACTTTACCGGCGCAGGGGCGCGTGTGGCCTCGCAAATGCAGGCGGTGGACGAGCTGCGCCACTTCCAGACCGAAACCCATGCCCTATCGCACTACAACAAGTACTTCAACGGCATGCACAAGTCGAACCACTGGTTTGACCGCGTCTGGTACCTGTCGGTGCCCAAGTCGTTCTTTGAAGATGCGCTGAGCGGCGGCCCGTTCGAGTTCCTCACTGCCGTGAGCTTCTCGTTTGAGTATGTGCTGACCAACCTGCTGTTTGTGCCCTTCATGAGCGGTGCAGCGCACAACGGCGATATGTCCACCGTGACGTTTGGCTTCTCGGCCCAGTCGGACGAATCGCGCCACATGACCTTGGGCATCGAGTGCATCAAGTTCATGCTGGAGCAAGACCCCGACAACGTGCCGATTGTGCAGCGTTGGATCGACAAATGGTTCTGGCGCGGCTACCGCGTGCTGACGCTGGTGGCGATGATGCAAGACTACATGCTGCCCAAGCGCGTGATGAGCTGGAAAGAAGCCTGGGAGATGTACGCCGAGCAAAACGGCGGCGCACTGTTCCGCGATTTGGCCCGCTATGGCATCCGTCCGCCTAAGGGCTGGGAACAAGCCTGCGAAGGCAAAGACCACATCAGCCACCAAGCGTGGAACACCTTCTACAACTACTGCGCTGCAGCACCCTTCCACACTTGGATTCCCAAGGAAGAAGAAATGCAATGGCTGTCGGAGAAGTACCCCGACACTTTTGACAAGTACTACCGTCCCCGTCTGGAGTTCCTGCGCGAGCAGCAAGAGCAAGGCAACCGCTTCTATAACAAGACGCTGCCCATGCTGTGTACCACTTGCCAAATCCCGATGGTGTTTACCGAGCCAGGCGACCCGACCAAGATTTGCTACCGCGAAACCGAGTACCAAGGCGACAAATACCACTTCTGTAGCGATGGCTGCAAAGAGGTGTTTGAGCACGAGCCAGAAAAGTACATCCAGTCGTGGCTGCCAGTGCACCAAATCTACCAAGGCAACTGCTTCCCCGAAGGCACCGACCCGACCGCCGAAGGCTTTGACCCGCTGATGGCTGTGTTGCAGTGGTACCAACTGAATGTGGGCCGCGATAACTTCGATTTTGAAGGGTCGGAAGACCAGAAGAACTTTGCAGCGTGGCGTGGTGAAGAACTGCCCGGTGCAGCAGACCAAGGAGCCAAATAAATGAGCGTCGTTGCGGTTAAACCTTACAACTTTCCAGCCAAGGACGTGCGCGAGAACTTTCCTGCGCCCCTGCTCTACATCGGTTGGGAAGACCACCTCTTGATTTGCGCCCCCGTGGCCCTGCCCCTGCCGCCCGAGACCCCCTTTGGTGCGCTGGCCCAAGCGGTGCTGCCCGGTGTCTATGGTTACCACCCCGACTTTGCCAAGATCGACTGGACGCAAGTGCAGTGGTTCAAATCGGGCCAGCCTTGGACGCCCGACCCGGCCAAATCGCTGCAAGAGAACGGACTGAAACACAAAGACGTGATCCGTTTCCGCACCCCCGGCCTGACCGGCATTGCAGGCACTTGCAGCTGACCTTTGACCCCTGAATGGCTGCCGGGCGCGTTGCTGCGCCCGGCAGCGGAGATACTGTTATGAGCTACCAACTCACCATCGAACCCTTGGGCACCACCATCGAGGTGGAAGAAGGCCAAACCTTGCTCGATGCCGCCCTGCGCCAAGGCATCTACATTCCCCATGCCTGCGGGCATGGCCTGTGTGGCACCTGCAAGGTGCAAGTGACCGATGGCGAGGTAGACCACGGCGCGGCCAACCCCTTTGCACTGATGGAGATGGAGCGCGACGACGGCAAAACGCTGGCCTGTTGCGCTACCTTGCAGTCGGATGCCACCATCGAGGCCGATATCGAAGACGAACCCGATGCCCAAGTGATTCCGGTGCGCGACTTTACCGCTACCGTGGCCCGCATTGAGCAGCTCACCCCCACCATCAAGGCACTGCATTTGCGCCTGAACCAGCCAATTCGCTTTCAGGCCGGGCAGTATGTGCAAGTACAAATTCCGGGCGTGGAAGGTGGACGCGCATTTTCGATTGCCAATGCCCCCGATGCCAACGGCCAAAGCAGCGAGATTGAACTCAATGTGCGCTTGGTGCCCGGCGGTGCGGGCACCACTTGGTTGCACCAATCCCTGAAGGAAGGCGATACAGTGCAAATCACCGGCCCTTATGGCCGCTTCTTTGTGCGCAAGTCGGCCCAGTTGCCGATGGTGTTTATGGCTGGAGGCTCTGGCCTGTCCAGCCCGCGCTCCATGATTTTGGAGCTGTTGGCCCAAGGTTGCACCGAACCGATCACGCTGGTGTACGGCCAACGCTCGCTCGAAGAACTGTATTACGACGCAGAGTTCCGCGCCTTGGCGGCACAACATGCCAACTTTACCTATGTACCCGTGCTGTCGGACGTGCCCGAAGGCACGGAGTGGGCGGGCGCACGCGGCTATGTGCACGATGCTGCCAAGGTGCATTTCAATGGCAACTTCTCTGGGCACAAGGCTTACCTGTGCGGCCCACCGCCCATGATTGAAGCCTGCCTTGGCACCCTGATGCAAGGACGTTTGTTTGAACGCGACATCTATACCGAGAAATTCCTCTCGGCAGCCGATGCACAAAAAACGCGCAGCCCACTCTTCCGTAGCATCTAACCCAGCCTAGCCGCCCAAAGCCTATGACTTCGCCTGCTTCCCCGCTGCGTATCACGGTCGCGCAAACCGGAGACAGCTTTGACTGTTTTCCGCACGAAAACCTGCTCACAGGCATGTTGCGCTTAGGGCGCAAGGGTATTCCGGTGGGCTGTGTCAATGGCGGCTGCGGTGTCTGCAAAGTCCGCATTCTGGAGGGGGCGGTGCGGCCACTGGGGCCGATCAGTCGTGCCCATGTCAGCCAAGAAGAAGAGGCCCAAGGCTATACCTTGGCCTGCCGTGTGGCCCCCTTAGAGCCAGTGCGCCTGGAGGTGACCCCCTTGTTGCGTAAACCGTTTTTACTCTCGCGCAGTAGCACTGCACCGGCCCCGATGGCCGTCCCGGCTTAGGTTGTCAAGCACCATCCGGAACCTTATTTTTCTGTGTTTCATCCACCAAACCACTAAAGGAGACAAGCAATGGGTGTTTTACGAATTGGTCACGCCAGCATTCGCGTCATGGACATTGATGCGGCCATTAAGCATTACGAAGACGTGCTGGGCCTGAAAACCATGATGAAGGACAATGCTGGCAACGTTTATCTCAAGTGCTGGGACGAGTGGGACAAATACTCTCTGATTCTGACCCCGAGCGACCGTGCGGGTCTCAACCATGTGGCTTACAAGGTACAAGACGATGCCGATCTGGAAGCCTTGCAAGCCCGTATTGAAGCTTGGGGTGTGAAAACCCAATGGTTAGAAGAAGGTGCTTTGCCTTCTACCGGGCGTATGTTGCAGTTCAACCTGCCCAGCGGCCACGAGATGCGCCTGTATGCCATGAAAGAATACGTCGGCACTGACGTGGGCACCCTCAACCCCGATCCGTGGCCCGATAGCATCCGGGGCGCTGGCGCGCACTGGCTCGATCACCTGTTGCTGATGTGTGAGATGAACCCGGAAGCGGGCATCAACAAGGTGGCAGAAAACACCCGTTTCATGAAGGAGTGTTTGGACTTCTTCCTGACCGAGCAGGTGTTGGTCGGCCCCAATGGCGATATGCAGGCTGCTACGTGGATGGCACGCACCAGCACGCCGCACGACATCGCCTTTGTTGGCGGCCCGGTCAATGGTCTGCACCACATCGCGTTCTTCTTGGATTCTTGGCACGATGTGCTGAAGGCCGCCGACGTGATGGCGAAGAAGAAAGTGAAAATTGACGTGGCCCCAACACGCCACGGCATCACGCGCGGCGAGACCATCTACTTCTTTGACCCCAGCGGTAACCGCAACGAAACCTTTGCCGGTTTGGGCTACCTAGCCCAGCCCGACCGCCCGGTGACGACTTGGAGCGAAGACCGCCTCGGGAGCGGAATTTTTTACCACACCGGCGAGGTGGTGGCTTCGTTCACGGACGTGTACACCTGAGCCTTACCGTTCTCTGGCATTCTCCTTGGTGGGGGACGTTCCCTGCAACGCAGGCCGTCCCCTGCACGATTGTTGCTCCACAGAAAGAAAATTAATGAAGAAAAATACGATTGCCAGCGCCGCGCTGGCGCTGTTGGCTGGTTTATCCTCCTTTGCCGTGCAGGCCGCAGGTCACTATGTGCCGGGCGTAGAAGGTGCGCAAGCGGCCAGCGTGCCGCCGCCGGGCTTTTACTACATTGGCTATCTGGTCAACTACAACATCAACAGCCTGCGCGCTCCGGGCACCAGCGATGACATTCCCGGCCACAACAGTGGCACCGTCACGGCCTTGGCCAATCGCTTTGTTTGGATGACCGGCCATAAAGTGCTGGGGGCTGACTATGGCGTGGAAGCCATCGTGCCACTGATGCGCACCTCGCTCACCTTCAATACCCCCGGCATCTCCGATAGCCGCTCTGGCGTGGGCGATGTGTATGTGGGCCCCTTGGTGTTGGGCTGGCATGGCGCGCAGTGGGATGCCGTAGCTGCTGCCGGCATGTGGTTGGATTCGGCCAGCACCAGCCACCCTGCATCGCCCGGCAATGGCTACAAGAGCACCATGCTCACCGGTGGCCTGACCTACTACTTTGACCCCGCCAAAACCATCTCGGGTGCTGCACTGATGCGCTTTGAGCGCCACGGTCGCAACGATGCCGGTTTCCGCAATGGCAACCAAGTGACGGTGGAATGGGCTTTGTCCAAAGCGTTTGGCCCGGTACAAGCGGGTGTGGTGGGCTATAGCCAGTGGCAAACCAGCAACGATAGCGGCCCCGGTGCCAGCATGAACAAGTCGGCCCGCCATGCCCTCGGTGGTGAGTTGGTCTACCCGGTAGCCCCTGGCATGGCCCTGAAAGGTGCTTTCTATAAAGAGCTGAGCGCCGAGGCTGGCAGTGCCCCCCAAGCCAAGGGTTCTTTGCTGCGCTTGAGCATCGTCAAGGCGTTCTAAGTACAATACACTACTGTATTGAAGAGGCGGGATGTTCACCTGGCGCACATCCCGCCTGTTTTATTTGCTGGCTGTTCGCGCTCGGCAGATGATAGAGAAACGGAGAAAACATGTCCCTGCCCAATCTAACTTCTGCCCTGCCGCGCAATACCTTCAAAGATGCCTTGGTGGCTGGTCAGCCCCAAATTGGCCTGTGGTTGGCCACCGCCGATGGCTATTTGGCCGAGATGCTGGCCGGTACCGGTTTTGATTGGCTGTTGATTGATGGCGAACACGCCCCGAATGACCTGCGCGCCGTGCTGGCCCAGTTGCAGGCCATTGCCAGTGCCGCCAGCACCTTGCCAGCCGGTGTGACTTTGCCCCATCCCGTGGTGCGCTTGCCTTCGGGCGACCCGGTGTTGGTCAAGCAATTCATGGAGTTGGGTGCACAAACCCTGCTGGTGCCGATGGTCGATACGCCCGAGCAGGCCCTGACGCTGGCGCGCGCGATGCGCTACCCGCCCAGCGGCACGCGCGGTATGGGCAGCGGTTTGGCGCGCTCCTCGCGTTGGAACCGTTACCGCGACTACATCCACGAGGCCAACGACCAAGCCTGTCTGTTGGTGCAGGTAGAAACCGTAGAGGGCTTGGGCCACATCGATGCCATTGCGGCCACGCCCGGCGTGGATGGCGTGTTTATCGGCCCGGTCGATTTGTCCACCTCGATGGGTTATCCCGGCCAAGTCGATCATCCCGAGGTGGTGGCGGCGATTGCCCACGGCTTTGCGCGTATCCAGAAAGCGGGCAAGGCCGCCGGGATTTTGTCCACCCAAGAAGACCAAGCCCAGCACTGGTTGGATGCCGGAGCGCTGTTTGTCGCGGTCGGGGTAGATATCAATTTGCTGGCGCTGGCAGCTCAGTCCTTGGCGGCGCGTTTTCGCCAAGGCATGCCTGCGCCACAGCCTTCGAGCGGTGGCTATTGAGATTGAGCGGCTACCACTTGCCAGGCTGGCCCATGTTGCCGCCCCTTGGTTTATTCCAGCGCCGTGCTGCCACCGCCGCAGCAGCTGTCACTTTGGCCTCGGGGCAGGGTGATGAGGCCGCTGCGCAGGGCCTGCGCCAGCAGATCGGGCGTGGCCCGGATGTGCGCTTCCAGTGCCAGCGCCGCGCGCGCTTCTTGTCCGGCCATCGCCGCTTCAAAAATGGCCGTGTGTTCGCTGTGTACGTCGCGCATGGCACCGGGCAGGCCCATGGTGTAGCGGCGGTAGCGCTCGCTGTGGCGCGAGAGCAAGCGCAACACCTTTTGCGTCCACGGCGATTGTTGGCCCGACAGCAGTGCCTCATGAAAACGCATGTTCAGCGCCTCCCATTGGGGCCGGTGTTGGTGCCGAATCGGCTGCTCCAAGGCCGACATGGCTTCGTAGCTTTGGCGCAGGGCCTCGCGCCAAGCGGTGCCGCCGTGGCGAATCGACTGGCGCAGCGCCTCCAACTCAATGTGCAGGCGCAGTTGGGTAATGTCTTCCAACTCCTCCAGTGTGATGGGCGTGACGCGAAAGCCGCGCTGGCCCTCGGCCGTGACCAGCGCATCGCTTACCAGCCGGGTAATAGCTTCGCGCAGCGTGCCCGCACCCACGCCGTAATGCAGCTTCAGGTGCTCGACACGCAATTTGTCGCCGGGCAGGTGCCGCCCTTCAATGATGTCATTACGCAACTGGGCGTAGGCGCGCTCAATCAGGGTACGCGATGTGCCAGCGCCGCCATCGGCTGCCACGCTGCTTTCCATCTCCAAGGGTGATTTCATGAAAATTCTCGATATTTTTGCGGTGAACATACCCCAAAGGAAGGGAGTCCATACCTTGCAAGATGGTACAGGCAAACAAGACGGTTTTCATTCCTATGTTCGCAGTGTATTTCTTGGCTTTTATAAGGTCATATTATGAAAAAAGGCATAGGTTCACTGGTCTTGCCATACTAGGTGTTTTCCCTTAAATCTCGAGATTTTTTCTCCATCCGCGCCAGAATCTGGCATATTTCAGGTCTTACCGCTGCATCTTGTATTCAAAAACCTGTACCCGAAAGCCTGAGCTTATGCCCAGTTACACCATCACCATCGAAGAAACCGGGCAAAGCTACCGCTGCTCCGACGAGCTGTCGTTGCTGGTCGGCATGGAGGCCTTGGGCAAGAAGGGGATTCCGGTGGGCTGCCGCAATGGTGGCTGCGGGGTCTGCAAGGTGCAAATCGTTCAGGGGCAATATGTGTCGCGTGTCATGAGCCGTGACCATGTGAGCGCCGAAGACGAAGCGCAGGGCCGGGTGTTGTCGTGCCGGGTACGACCGGCCAGTGACATCACCTTGCGCGTGCTCGGAACCATGAAAAAGAACGTCTGCCGTCTGGTTGGGGCCGCAGATGTCTCCGTTGTCCCCTCAACCTGAAAAATTTGGAGAAACCCCATGGCAATCACTGGTGTTTTGCGCCCTGGTCACGCCGTTTTGCGTGTGTTGGACTTGGACGAGTCGGTTCATTTTTATACCGAAGTGTTGGGTCTGAAAGAAACCGGCCGCGACAAGTCGGGCCGTGTCTATTTCAAGTGCTGGGATGAGCGCGACCACAACAGCTTTGTGATCCGTAAGGCCGACCGTGCCGGTATGGATTGCTTTGGCTTCAAGGTGCAAAACGCCGCCGTGCTCAACACCTTGGAAGGCCGTTTGCGCGAGTATGGTGTGGTCACTGAGCGCGTGCCTGCGGGCGAAATGCTGGAAACCGGCGAGCGCGTGCGCTTCCATTTGCCCACCGGCCACCTGATCGAGCTGTATGCCGAGAAAACTTCGGTCGGCAATGGCTTGGGCGATATGAACCCCGAAGCTTGGCTGCCCGACCAAAAAGGCATCTCGCCCATCCGCATGGACCACGCCCTGATTTACGGCGGCGATATCGACGGCAACCGCAAGCTGTTTGAAGAAGTGCTGGACTTCACCCTGGTCGAGCGCGTCAAGCTCGAAGACGGTGTGACCGATTTGGCCACTTGGCTGACCTGCTCCAACAAGGCACACGACATTGCGATGGTGCGCCACTCCGAAGACAACAAGCTGCACCACGTTTCCTTCTTGCTGGAAACTTGGGAGCAAGTGCTGCGCGCCGCCGACATCATGTCGATGAACCGTGTCTCGATTGACATTGGCCCGACCCGCCACGGCATTACCCGCGGTACCACGATTTACTTCTTTGACCCCTCGGGCAACCGCTTGGAAACCTTCAGCGGTGGCTACCAGTGGTATCCCGACCACACCCCCATCACTTGGACTTGGGACCAAGTGGGCCGTGGCATTTTCTACCACGACCGCAAACTGAACGAAGCCTTCTTGAGCGTATTGACCTGAGATGAGCATGGCACCCGAACTGGTGAGCGTGGTGCAGCACAACCTGTCTTGGCAAGCAGCGCATGCTGCTGCCGGGGCCGCCGCCGAGGCGGCAGCGCAAATGGGGGTGCTGGTCAACATCGCGGTAGTGGACTGCAGCGGCTTGCCCGCTGCTTTCGTGCGTCTGCCCGGCGCACCTTTGCATTCCATCGACATTGCCAAAGACAAGGCCTATACCGCGGTCGGTTTTGGTCTGGCGACCAGCCGTTGGCATGAGGTGTTTCAGCAGCACTCCGAGGCGGTGCGCCAAGGCATTCCGCTGCGCCCACGCTTTGTGGGTTTTGGCGGCGGTTTGCCCATTGTCATCAACGGCCAGCGGGTCGGTGGCATTGGTGTCTCGGGCGGCAGCGAGGAAGAAGACGAAATCATTGCCCGGGCCGGTCTGCGCGCGCTGGGCTTGGCGTAATTGGCAATCAAGACAAAAGGATTTCCCATGAAACAGGTACTGAACTTCATCAACGGCCAACACGAGGCCAGCGACAAAACCTTTCCTAAGCATTCGCCGCTCAACAACGCCGTGATTGCCGATGTGCATGAAGCCAGCCGCGCCCAAGTGGACGCTGCGGTGGCTGCTGCCCGTGCTGCTTTGGATGGCCCTTGGGGCAAGATGAGCGTGGCCGAGCGCGTCGAGCGCCTCTACGCTGTGGCCGATGGCATCAACAAGCGGTTTGACGAGTTTTTGGCCGCTGAGTGCGCCGACACCGGCAAACCCCGCAGCTTGGCCAGCCATATCGACATCCCCCGTGGTGCGGCCAACTTCAAGGTCTTTGCCGATGTGGTGAAGAACGTCGCCACCGAATTTTTCGAGACCGCCACCCCCGATGGCAAGAGCGCCATCAACTACGGCTACCGCACCCCGGTGGGCGTGGTGGGCGTGATTTGCCCTTGGAACCTGCCGTTGCTGCTCATGACTTGGAAGGTCGGCCCGGCGCTGGCTTGTGGCAACACCGTGGTGGTCAAGCCCTCGGAAGAAACCCCCCAAACCGCCGCCCTGCTGGGCGAGGTGATGAACGAAGCGGGTATTCCTCCCGGTGTCTATAACGTGGTGCATGGCTTTGGCCCCGATTCGGCGGGTGAGTTTGTCACCACCCACCCCGGCGTGGATGCCATCACCTTCACCGGCGAAACCCGCACCGGCGAGATCATCATGAAGGCAGCGGCCAAGGGTTCGCGCCCCGTGAGCTTGGAAATGGGCGGCAAGAACGCCGCCATCATTTTTGAAGATGCCGACTTTGACGCTGCCATCGAAGGCACGCTGCGTTCGGCTTTTGTCAACAGCGGCCAAGTGTGCTTGGGCACCGAGCGTGTCTATGTGCAGCGCCCGATTTTTGACAAGTTCGTGGCTGAGCTGAAGAAGCAAGTCGAAGGCTGGAAGATTGGTCTGCCCGAAGAGGCTGACACCAAACTCGGCCCCGTCATCAGCAAAGAACACCAAGCCAAGGTGCTGTCGTACTACAAGCTGGCGGTGGAAGAAGGCGCAACTGTCGTGACTGGCGGTGGTGTGCCCGACATGGGTGCCGCTTACGCCGATGGCGCTTGGGTGCAACCCACCATCTGGACGGGCCTGCCCGAAACCGCCCGTGTGATCAAAGAAGAAATCTTTGGCCCCTGCTGCCACATCGCTCCCTTCGACACCGAAGAGGAAGTGCTGGCCAAGGCCAATGACAACGTCTATGGCTTGGCCACGGCCATCTGGACACGCGATGTCTCGCGCGCCCACCGCGTGGCGCAAAAGATGAAGGTCGGCCTGTCGTGGGTGAACAGCTGGTTCCTGCGCGATTTGCGTACCCCCTTCGGTGGTGCTAAGCAATCCGGCATTGGCCGTGAAGGCGGTGTGCATTCGCTGGAGTTCTACACCGAACTCAAGAACGTCTGTATCAAACTCTAAGGAGCTAGGCCATGAGCAACCCGGAAATTGCCGGTTCTGTCATGGCCGCTGGCATCCGCACCAATGTGCACGATGTCGGCAGCGGCCATCCCGTTTTACTCATCCACGGCTCTGGCCCCGGCGTTTCCGCCTGGGCCAATTGGCGTTTGGTGATGCCCGAATTGGCGCAGCAAGCCCGCGTGATTGCCCCCGACATGGTGGGCTTTGGTTTTACCGAGCGCCCTGAAGGCCAGCCCTACAACATGGAGGCGTGGGTTGCGCAGGCCGTGGGGGTATTGGATGCGCTGGGCATCGAAAAAACCGACTTGGTGGGCAACTCCTTTGGTGGTGCGCTGGCGCTGGCCTTGACCATTCGCCACCCGCAGCGCGTGCGCCGTTTGGTGCTCATGGGCAGCGTGGGTGTGCCCTTCCCCATCACCAAGGGGCTGGACGATGTCTGGGGCTATACCCCCTCGTTTGAGAACATGCGCCGCATCATGGACGTGTTTGCCTACGACCGCAATTTGGTCAATGACGAACTGGCCCGCCTGCGCTATGAGGCCAGCATCCGCCCCGGCTTCCAAGAATCGTTCTCGGCCATGTTCCCGGCCCCGCGCCAGCGTTGGGTCGATGCCATGTGCAGCGCCGAGGCCGACATCCGCGCCTTGCCGCACCAAGTGCTGATTGTGCATGGCCGCGATGACCAAGTGATTCCGCTGTCCACTTCGCTGACGCTGTCGCAGTGGATTCCCCGCTCGCAACTGCATGTTTTTGGCCAGTGCGGCCACTGGACACAAATCGAGCATTCGGCTCGTTTTGCCCGTCTGGTGCGCGACTTCTTGGCCGAGGCCAGCCCTGCCGAGCCCACCCCCCTGAACCCCTGAGGACTGTATGACCCCTGAACTGATCCAACAGTTGGGCGATGAGCTGTTCGAGGCGCTCCAAGGCCGCAAGACCTTGGCACCGCTGACCAGCCGCCACCCTGAGATCACCATTGCCGATGCCTATGCCGTGCAACAACGCATGACAGCCCGTCGCCTGAGTGCAGGCGAGCGCGTGATTGGCAAAAAAATTGGTGTCACCAGCAAAGCCGTGATGAACATGCTGGGCGTGTACCAGCCCGATTTTGGCTGGCTGACCGACGGCATGGTCTACAACGAAGGCGAAGCCATCCCGGCCGACACCCTGATCCAGCCCAAGGCCGAAGGCGAAATCGCTTTCATGCTGAAAAAGACCCTCAAAGGCCCCGGTATCACCGCCGCCGATGTGCTGGCCGCTACCGATGGCGTGATGGCCTGCTTTGAGATTGTCGACTCGCGCATCCAAGACTGGAAGATCAAGATCCAAGACACTGTGGCCGACAACGCCTCCTGCGGTGTGTTTGTGCTGGGCGACCGCTTGGTCGATCCGCGCGATGTGGATTTGGCCACCTGCGGCATGGTGCTGGAAAAGAACGGCGAAATCGTCGCCACCGGCGCGGGCGCAGCAGCCTTGGGCCACCCAGCCAACGCCGTGGCGTGGCTGGCCAACACCTTGGGCCAGCACGGCATTGCGCTGGAAGCGGGCGAGGTGGTGTTGTCGGGTTCGCTGGGCATCATGGTGCCCGTGACCGCTGGCGACAACCTGCGTGTGACCATTGGCGGCATCGGCGGTTGCTCGGTGCGCTTTGTCTGATTTTTTGGAAAGAACTGCAATGGCAAAAATCAAATGTGCCCTGATTGGGCCTGGCAACATTGGTACCGACCTGCTGGCTA
>CAYZGT010000041.1:0-20573 GCA_964478155.1 uncultured Simplicispira sp. | reverse complement strand
GCCACGTTGCCCTTACGCAGATAGAACGCTGCCAAACTGGCGTTGCTGGTGGCCTTCAACAGGGCGAAGGCTTGGGCCTCAGTGCTGGTGTGGGTGGTGTTGGCCGGTGTGGCCTTGAATGCGGGCGCGGTTTGGCCCAATGGATTGACCGGGTGCATGGTCTTTGCTCCTTTACGAGACTTGAGAACCACGGGTTGCGCTTCGACACACAACGGGTGGGCGGGATGTTCGAAGCACGGGTAAAGCCATGCGGGTGTCCTTCCAGACAAGGCGCGGTCTTTCGAGTAGCGCCACCCCATCCCGCCCCTAAACCATGCCAACACGGTCGAGGCCATGCCGGAAAATTTGGACGAAACAAAACCCCGCTTGTCGGTGGGGGTACAAACCGCTTTACCAAAAGTGCTTCGACACACCGGGTCTTGTGACCCTAGGGCTTTCGCCTTGGTGCGGATTGTGCCACGGGTTGCCAGCGTGGTGCAAGCCAGCGCCAGCACGTTGACGGGGTGCGCCTTGGTGGGCAGAATCGCGCTTGTTGTTGTTGCGCCTTCCATTGCCTTCGGGTGGTGGGGGGCGTTTTCTTTTTGTGTCATACCGTTGCCCCCTGCTGCGCCAGCCACTGGCGTACATCGCCCACGCGCCAGCACGTCACCCGTGCCGACAATTTCAAGGGCTTTGGAAAAGTGCCAGCGCGCACCATGCGCCAAAGGGTGGGGCCGGAAAACGGCAAGATGGCTGGGCCGGGGCGCTTGGGGCTGGGTACTAGGTGGGCTTCGCGCAACAGGGCGCTATCTGGCAATTGGTCAAAGGCCGGTGCTGGCGCTGCCTGTGGTGCTGGTGCCGTGGGCGCTGTGGTGGTGGGCTTTTTCGCCTTGGGCTTGAATCCGAAACCGTGTGACATGGGGTAACTCCTATTGAGGCATTCAATAGGATTAATGTCTTGGTTTTGGTGGGAATTACCTAGCTTATCGGCGTTATCGGGCGCTTATCGGCGTTATCGGGCGGTTGCGTCATACGCAAAATAACTTTGCGGATATGTTCATCATCTGCGGCTTTGGTGTTGCCTTTGGAATCTAGGTATTTGATTCCATCGCCCATAACTTCCTCTATTTCCTTGGGCTTATTGGAACGCCACGCCTCGATAACATCGCGTGCGGTAGGGCGTGGCAATCCCTCTCGGTGGGCTTCGCTGAGTAGCCGATATAAAGGCCAGTTGTACCCAGTGTTACGCTGGGGCTTGTTTACTATCCATGCTGGCGCTGTGGGTGGTGTCTGCTCTACAGCAGGGGCCGGGCTGGTGCTTGTTTTGAGTTCGTGGGTGCGGGCGTTTAGCGTGGCTAATCTTGCATCTATATACGGGGCCAATTCCTTGCTGCCAACACGGTGCAATCTATTTTCCAGTTCGCCGCACCACTGCCGCAAAACATCCTCAGAATCAAGAAGTACGGTTGCCGGGTCAGTGTCTGGCGTTATGTCTGGTGCCCACTTTTCTTCCCCGTTTATCGTGGTGCATAAGGCGCTTTCTTCAGTGCCATGTGACCAAGATTTAAGCCTGCCTGTCTGTACAGCATCCATAAGTGCATTAATCCGACTGCTACCGCCTCCCAGTATCTCGGCAGCATCGGTAATCGGGATGAATTGATTTAACGGCATACACCTTGCCAATTCATCCATCGCCATTGGTGCATCCATGTGCCCCCCTGTATGCCCCCTGAAACAAGAAAGCGCCCCAAACCGGACAGGGGGTTCCGGTGTACCAACGGGTAATTAGTCCGTGGCTTGGGGCGCTGTGGCTATTGTGGCACGCTCAGGCGGCTTTGTGCAGCGGGATGATGTCCGCGCCAGTGCGTAGCCGGTCGAGGTAATCGGCCCATGTTTGCATCATCGCCACGCGCGCCGGTAGGTGTGCTGTTCTGTTGTAGGCGCGGCCATTCGCATCTTTGACGGTGTGGGCTAACTGGTGCTCTATCAGGTCAACCCGCTGGCCTAGCACTTCGTCCAAGATGGTGCGTGCGGTGGCCCTGAAGCCGTGGGCGCTTTGCACGTCGCTGGGGTAGCCGATAGCGCGTAAAGCCTTGTTCACGGTGTTTTCACTCATAGGCCGGTCGGCTTTGGGGCTGGTGCTAAACACATAGCGGCCATGTCCCGTGAGGGCGTGCAACTGGCGCAGCAGCTCTACAGCCTGTTGGGGCAAGGGCACGATATGGTCGTTACGCATTTTCATTTTGTCCGCCGGTATGGCCCATGTTGCGCTGTCGAGGTCTATCTCTGTCCATGCTGCATAGCGCAGTTCACCGGGGCGCACCAGCAGCAGCGGCGATAGTTTCAGGGCCACCACGGTGCATAGGTGGCCTTGGTAGGCGTGCATGGCGCGCAGCAAAGCACCCAGCGCCAGCGGTTCCGTAATGGCGGCATGGTGCTTTGTCTTGGCTTGGGGCAAGGTATCGCGTAGCCCGATGGTTGCGTCCCGCTCGGTCAGGCCACGGCCTATGGCATAGCGGAATACCAGTTCGCACGTTTTGGCAATGCGCCGGGCGGTATCCAGCACGCCACGGGCTGTAATCTTGTCCATCATGGCGCGTATGTGCAGCGGCTTGATACTGGCAATGGGCATGACCCCAATCTGGGGAAACACGTCAACCTGTAGCCATCGTTCTATGCGTGCGGCTGTGGCTGGGGTGCGTTTGGCCGCTGTGGCCTTGAGCCATGCCAGTGCTACAGCTTCAAAGGTGTTGCTGGCCTCAAGTGCTTTGGCGGCTTTGGTTTCGCGTTTGGCGGTGCTGGGGTCTATGCCTTGGGCCAATAGGGCTTTTGCATCATCGCGTGCCTTGCGGGCCTGTACCAAGCTGGTAGCGGGGTACACACCCACATACAGCGTCTTCTGTTTGCCGTGCATACGGTAGGCCATGCGCCAATACTTGCCCACGCTGGTGACGTGCAAATACAGCCCCCCGCCATCGCTGTGCTTATCGCCAGCCGGTTTGCCGCTGTGCTTTACGGTTTTGATAAAGGTGTCGGTCAGTGCCATGCCATCGCCCCTGTTGGTGCTTTGTTGGTGCCTGTGGGTTGTTGGTGTTTAGGAACCAACAAAAGCACCAACAAAAAAGTAAGCTGGTATGGTGCCCTATGACACGACTTGAGACAACAAAAAAGCCCCTGTGCCTATGAAGCAAGGGGCTTTTGATGTGGCCTGACATAGCCTGATATTGTCATTTGGTGCCCGGGGCCGGAATCGAACCGGCACTCCTTTCGGAACAGGATTTTGAGTCCAGCGCGTCTACCAATTTCACCACCCGGGCGGGTAATTTGTGTGAGCCCGAATTATGGCACATTTATGGACATGAAAACATATCCAACCATTGAAAATGTTGTCGGCCATACACCATTGGTCGCTTTGCAGCGTATTGCAGCACAGTCCAATGCCGAGCGTGGCAATGTCGTGCTGGGCAAACTAGAAGGCAACAACCCTGCCGGATCGGTCAAAGACCGCCCGGCGCTGTCGATGATCCGCCGCGCTGAAGAGCGGGGCACTATCCAGCCGGGCGACACCCTGATCGAGGCCACCTCGGGCAATACAGGTATTGCTTTGGCGATGGCGGCAGCCGTGAAGGGCTATCGCATGGTACTGATCATGCCCGAAGATTTGTCGATTGAACGTGCCCAAACCATGAAGGCCTTTGGGGCTGAGTTGGTACTCACGCCCAAAAGCGGCGGCATGGAGTATGCGCGCGACTTGGCCAACAGCATGGCAGAACAAGGCAAAGGGGTGGTGCTAGACCAGTTTGCCAATGCCGACAACCCACGTATCCACTACGAAACCACTGGCCCCGAGTTGTGGGAGCAAACCGAAGGGCGCATCACGCATTTTGTCTCGGCGATGGGTACGACGGGCACCATCACTGGGGTTTCGCGCTTTTTAAAGGAAAAAAATCCGGCCATCCGCATCATTGGCGCACAGCCACAAGAAGGCTCGCGCATTCCAGGCATTCGCAAATGGCCTGCAGCTTATATGCCCGCCATTTACGATGCCAAAGCGGTGGACGAGTTGCTGCTGGTCAGCCAAGACGATGCCGAAGAGATGTGCCGCCGTCTGGCGCGTGAGGAGGGTATTTTTGCCGGTATTTCTGCCGGTGGGGCCTGTTGGGTGGCCCAGCAAATTGCCGCGCGTGAACGCGATGCCACGGTGGTGTTTGTGGTGTGCGACCGGGGCGATCGCTACCTTTCTACCGGGGTTTTTCCTGCTTAATGCCGGGGTGATAACAGATGATGATCAGTAAAGAAGTAGATGCGCGCGGTTTGAATTGCCCGCTGCCGATTCTGAAGGCCAAAAAAGCGTTGGCCGATATGCAAAGCGGCCAGTTGCTCAAGGTGGTTGCTACCGATACCGGCTCACAGCGTGATTTTCAGGCATTTGCCAAGCAAACCGGCAATGAGTTGGTAGAGCAAACCACCGATGGCGATAACTTCATCCACATCTTGCGCCGTCGTTAAGCTTTGCCTGGGCGGTTAAAGCGCCCACCGGCTCCAGCGCTCGGGCAGGCGTGTGATGCGCTGCCCTTGCACGGCCTGCAGTTGGCTGGCGCTGATGCGCTCGGGCAACAGCTCGGCCAAGGGGTGGAGCACAAAGGCACGCTCGTGCCAGCGTGGGTGGGGCACGGTCAGGGTGGGGGTGGCAATGTGGTGCTCACCAAACCAGACAATGTCCAAATCCAGCGTGCGCGGCGCGTTGCGGTAGGGGCGTTCGCGCCCGGCAGCCAGCTCTAAGGTTTGTAGGCACTCCAGCAGGGTCTGGGGGGCCAAACTGGTACTCAATTCGGCCACGGCATTGAAGTAGTCGGGGCCATGTGCGTCGATGGGCGCACTGCGGTAGAGCGAGGAGGCCCGTTGCACCTGCACCTGTGGCTGGAGATGCAGTTGCTCTAAGGCCCAAGCCAAGGCGGCCACCGCATCGCCCAAGTTGGCTCCCAAGCCAATCCAAGCCAAGGTGGCGGCGGGCGGCTTATTCTGCATGGTTGCTGGGGGGGGAAGCATCGGGGCCGGCTTTGGGTTTACGCCGACGGCGGCGACGCTTTTTGCTAGCGGCTGCGCCATCTTCGGCCACGGTGGTGGTGACTTCTTCTTCGGTGTTTGGTGCACTGCTAGCGGCTGCGGGCTTGGCAACGCGCCGCACCACGGGTTGTTGGGCGCGTTGGCGGGCTTTTTGCTCCTCGCGGGCTTGCTCTAACAGGTCTTGGCGGCGGTATTGGTCGGCGGTGCTGTACTCTTGCCACCACTCGGCCAAGGCTTCATCGACTTCGCCCACTTCGGCGCGCAACCAGAGAAAATCAAAGCCTGCGCGGAAACGCAGTTGCGCCACCATGCTGTCGGGCACGCGCCCAGCCCGTTTTTCAAAACGGGGCTGCATGATCCAAATTTCACGCATATCACCGGCCAGTTTGCCCCGGCCCGAGATGTCGCCAATGCGCTGGTTGAGCGTGTCGTCGATGGCTTCGTGCAGGGCGGGCAGGGGCAATTCACCCGCCTGTTGGCGGCGTTGCCAGTGGTAGCGCACGTCCTCCCACAGCACGCACGCCAGCAAGAAGCTGGGGGCTACGGGCTTGCCTTCGCGCACGCGCCGGTCGGTATCGCTCAGGGCGGCGTGGACAAAATCGCTATCGGCGCGTTCTACTACCACATCCAGCAGCGGGTAAATGCCTTGCGACAGCCCGAGCTTGTGCAGTTGCTCTATCGTGGCCAAGGCGTGGCCGGTTTGCAGCAGCTTGAGCACTTCGTCGAACATGCGGCTTTGCGGCACATCGGCCAGCAAGGCCTGGGATTGCACCAGCGGCGCGGCGGTTTTCAGTTCTAGTGCAAAACCCAAATCACTGAGTTTGGCGGCAAAGCGCACGGCCCGGATGATGCGCACCGGGTCCTCGCGGTAGCGCAATGCCGGGTCACCAATCATGCGCAACAGCTTGTTTTTTGCATCTGCAATGCCTTGGTGGTAATCGACCAGAATTTCTGTTTCAGGGTCGTAGTACATGGCATTGAGGGTGAAGTCGCGCCGAGCGGCATCTTCTTCTTGGCTGCCCCAGACGTTGTCGCGCAGCACCCGTCCACTGGCATCGACGGCATGTTGTACCCCGGCTAAGGCGCGGCGGCTGGTTTTTTCGTTGCCGCTGACCCGTTCTGCGGCACTGTTGTCCAGCATGGCGCGGAAGGTAGAAACCTCGATCACATCGCTTTCTTTGCCGTGGCCATACACCACATGCACAATGCGAAAACGCTTGCCGATGATAAAAGCGCGGCGGAACAGGTCACGCACTTGCTCGGGCGTAGCGTTGGTGGCGACATCAAAGTCTTTGGGCTGCAAGCCCAGCAGCAAGTCACGCACTGCACCGCCGACGATATAGGCTTCAAAGCCTGCATCTTTGAGCACGCGCACCACGTCGGCGGCGCGCTCATCCACCAAGTTGGGATTGATGCCATGCACTTCGGGCGGAAGTTCGATCCGTTGGCCGAAACGGGAGGCAGCGCGGCGGCTCTTGGGGCTGGCTTTGGCCATGAGTTGGCCAATCAATTTTTTAATCATGCGGCAGTAGCAAATAAATCAAGGGTGCGCCAGCCACGTTCTTGTGCCAAGGCGCGCAGACGGGCATCGGGGTTGGTGGCCACGGGCTCGTTCACCTGCTCTAACAGGGGGATGTCGTTACTGGAGTCGCTGTAGAAGGTGCTGTACACATCGTCCCAGTCCAGTTGTTGCGCCGCCAGCCATTGCGCCATGCGGCGCACCTTGCCTTCGCGCATATTCGGTTCACCGTGGATTTCGCCGGTCAACCAGCCATCGGGGCCACGCTGCAATTCGGTCGCCAAAATTTCTTCTACCCCCAAGGCTTGGGCAATCGGGCGTGTCACAAACTCGTTCGTGGCCGTGATGATGAGCACCCGGTCACCGGCTTGCTGGTGCTGGCGCAGCAGCGCTACGGCCTGTGGGCGGATGGCCGGAGCAATCACTTCTTGCATGAAGCGTGCATGGGCCTCAGCAGCGGCTTGTGGGCCTTGGCGGCGCACGGCTTCAGTGGCAAAACGCACGTAGTCATGGATGTCGAGTTTGCCGGCTTGGTAGTCGGCATAAAACGCGGCGTTGCGGCGGCTGAATTCTTGCGGGTCTGTCCAACCGATACGGGTGGTGAACTCGCCCCATTCGTAGTCTGAATCGAGGGGCAACAGGGTATGGTCTAGGTCAAACAGGGCCAGCCGGGGGCGGGATGCCGAAGAATCAAAGGTCATTAGGTTTGTAATAGAGAGAAAGAGTAGAAACAAAAAGCCAAGGTGCCCGCCGCTTATTCGGTATCGAGCATGTCTTTGAGCAGCGGAATGGTGATGGCGCGTTGCGTGCGTAGCGCATGGTGGTCTAGCTTGTCGAGCAGCTCCATCAAGCTGCCCAAATCGCGCGAGAAGCGCCGCAGCATGTAGTCCACCACATCGCTGCCCAGCGTCACCCCACGGGCGGCAGCTTCTTGGCGCAGCACCATGCGCCGTTCGGCCTCGTCCAGCAGTTGCAGCTGAAACACATCCCCCCAGCCCAAGCGGGTACGCAAATCGGCCCGCAAGGGTAAATCGGACGGTGGCAAAGTGCCAGCGGCCAGCACCCAACGTGGTACACCATTGGCTGGGCTCATGGCGTTGATAAACCAGTTAAAGGCGACGGCTTGTTGGGCGTTGCTGTACAGATGTACGTCGTCCAAGATAACGGCGCTCCAGCGCTCATCAAAGGCAGGAGCGTACTTGCTGCGGCTATCGCGCCAGCCCACACTCACCCCTTGCTCGCGCAGGGCCTCACGCACGGCCTTGAGCAAATGCGATTTACCGCTGCCATGCTCGCCCCACAGGTAGGTGGGTACAGGGGAGTGGGCATCGCTGGTGCTGCTGTGTACCGCTTGCAACAGATGTTCTAACGCTGCCGCATTGGGGCCAGGAAAAAAACGCTCTAGTGTCGGCATGGGGGCCAGACCGATATCTAGGGCGAGTTGCTTCATGGCTGACGCTCCTGCTGCAACAGGGTAGCACATGAAAAAGTGGCAAATCGTGGCATGGAGCAGCGGGCAAAGTAACGGGAGGGGCAATTTTGGACAGCGCCATACGCGCAACCCGTAGAATTGGCGCAAATTTTAGTCTGTCAGCACGCTGGTCCGTGCCACGCCCGCCATGAGTTCTTCTGCCTCCCATACTACCCCCCTTTCTTACAAAGATGCTGGTGTCGATATCGATGCTGGCGATGCGCTGGTCGAGCGCATCAAGCCCTTGGCCAAAAAAACCATGCGCGAAGGCGTGCTGGCCGGTATTGGCGGCTTTGGTGCGCTGTTTGAAGTGCCTAAGCGCTACCAAGAGCCGGTGCTGGTCTCGGGCACCGATGGCGTGGGCACCAAGCTCAAATTGGCTTTCGAGTGGAACATGCACGACACCGTGGGCATTGACTTGGTGGCCATGAGTGTCAACGATGTGTTGGTGCAAGGTGCCGAGCCTTTGTTCTTCTTGGATTATTTTGCCTGTGGCAAGTTGGATGTAGACACCGCTGCAGCGGTAGTCGGTGGCATTGCCAAGGGTTGCGAACTCTCCGGTTGCGCCCTGATTGGTGGCGAAACTGCCGAAATGCCCGGCATGTACCCGCCCGGCGAATACGACTTGGCTGGTTTTGCCGTGGGTGCGGTCGAGAAATCCAAGATCCTCACCGGCCAAAATGTGCAAGCAGGTGACGTGGTGCTGGGGCTGGCTTCGGCGGGGGTGCATTCCAACGGCTTTAGCCTGGTACGCAAGTGTATTGAGCGTGCCGGGGCCAACGCACCGGCCACCTTGGACGGCAAGCCCTTCAAGCAAGCCATTATGGAGCCGACCCGTCTGTACGTGAAAAACGTGTTGGCGGCGCTGGCCCAGCACCCCATCAAGGCGCTGGCCCACATCACGGGTGGTGGTTTGTTGGAGAACATTCCGCGCGTGTTGCCCGAAGGTACCGCCGCCCACCTGCAAAAAGGCAGCTGGCCCCAATCTGAACTGTTTGCTTGGCTGCAAGCTACCGCCGGCATCGACGATATCGAGATGAACCGTACCTTCAACAACGGTATTGGCATGGTGGTGGTGGTGGCAGCAGAAGAGGCCGAGGCCACTGCTGCCACGTTGCGCGCCGCTGGTGAGCAGGTCTATACCATTGGCGCGATTGCCGCGCGTGGTGAAGGCGCAGCCGTCGTGGTGCGCTAACGCAGGCTTGGGTTGCTTATGGAGGAGTGGCCGCCGCCTACCGCTGCGCACAGCGCTGCGCCGCCGCCTGTGCCAGCGTTGGTGTCTGCCCCAGAGGCGGCTGGGCGTGCCTTTGACGCGGCCCCCACGGGCAACCCACCGGGGGTCGTGCTGAGTAGCTACTTGCTGATGGCAGCGGCTTTGCTGCTCATCATGTGGCGTGGCCTGTTGCCGGGACTGTTGTGTGTTTGCTTGGGCTTTTTGCTCACGCGCTGGTTGGTGCCTCGGTTTGCCCGGCTGGCTCGGCATCCGCATGGGCCGGCTGGCACGCCGCGCTGGGCTCAAGTGTTGGCCGCCGCTTTGGTCATGTTGTCGCCGCTGGCCTTGCTCGGGCTGGGGCTGTCGCAATCGCGTGGTTATTTGGTCGATGCGCCGCAGCAATACCGCGAACTGCTCGACTACATGGCACGTACCGTGCTGGAGTTGCGTGAAAAACTACCGCCTGATATTGCCCAGCAATTGCCCGATGGAGCGCAAGAAATCCAGCGCAGTATTGCCAGTTATTTAGCGGCCAAAGCTGGGGCGCTGGCGCTGGCTGGACGCGTCTGGCTCAGTGGTTTGCTGTTTGCTTATGTTGGCATGTTGATCGGGGCTTTGGCAGCAGTGCGCCACATTCATGGTGTGCGTGGCCCCTTGGCACAAGAGCTGGTGTTGCGTATTGCTTTGTTTGGCGAGGCTTTTCGGCAAATTGTGGCAGCGCAGTTTTGGATTGCTGCGTTTAACACCGTGCTCACGGCCTTGTTTTTACTGATTGTCTTGCCCTTGTGGGAGATGACGCTGCCCTATACTCCGGTGCTGATTACCATCACCTTTGTGGCCGGGCTGGTGCCGATTGTGGGCAATTTGCTCTGTAACGCCATCATCACCGTGGTGGGGTTGTCGGTATCCCCCATGGCCGCCTTGGCTTGTTTAGGCTTTCTGATTTTGATCCACAAGGCCGAATATGTGATCAATGCCAAAGTGGTAGGCCAGCGCACCCATATGGGTGTTTGGGAGTTGCTGAGCGTGATGTTTGTGGCCGAGGCGGTATTTGGCCCAGCCGGTTTGGTGGCTGCACCTTTGTTTTACGCCTACCTGAAAAAAGAACTCAGCGTGGCTGGGTTGGTGTGATCGTCAAGTCCAGTGCTTTAGCGGCGCAGCGTTTGGCGCAAATTCAGTCCCGCCAAGCGCAGCACGCCAAAATACAGCACCACCGAGGCGCACAGTAACAAGGCCAGCAGGCCAACCCGTTCTAGGCTATGGCTACGCAAGCCAATCCAATCAAAATGCTGATTGGCCCAGAGCAAAAAAGCCGCCAATAAGGTGCTGGCGCTGCCTACCTGTAAAGCGTAGCGCCCCCAACCGGCTTGTGGGCAATAGCTACCCCGGCGCAACAAGCCTGTCAGTAGCCACAGCGCATTGACCAAGGCCCCCAAGCCAATCGATAAGGCCAAGCCTGCATGTGCCATCAGCGGCACCAAGGCTAGATTAAGCACTTGGGTAATCAGCAGCACCACCACCGCAATTTTGACCGGGGTGCGGATATCTTGGCTGGCATAGTAGCCCGGTGCCAGCACCTTAATCGCCACTAGCCCCAACAGGCCCGCACCATAGCCGGTCAGGGCTAAGGCAATCTGTTGCACATCGCTGTTTTGCAGAGCGCCGTAATGGAACAGGGTCGCCACCAGGGGTTGAGCAAAAGCCAGTAAGCCGACAGCACAGGGCACGGCCAACAACACCACCATGCGCAAGCCCCAATCGAGCATGGCTGAATAACGGTCAGCATCGCCAGCCGCTTTAGCAGCGGCCAGTTGGGGTGTCAGCACTACACCCAAGGCCACGCCCAGCAGTGCCGTGGGAAACTCCATCAGCCGGTCGGCATAAAACAACCAAGTCACGCTGCCGGGGGCCAGATAAGATGCAATTTGCGTGTTAATCATCAAAGAGATTTGCGCCACCCCCACCCCCAACAGCGCCGGGGCCATCAGGCGCAAAATACGGCGTACGTCTTCATCTTGAAAAGAGCAGCGCAGAGTGCCCCAAGCAATGCCAATGCGCGGTAGCAAGCCCAAACGGTACAACACTGGCACCTGCACCGCCAATTGCAGCACGCCGCCTAGCATGACCCCAGCGGCCATGGCATAAATGGGCTCTATGCCATGCGCTTTCAGCCACGGTGCCCCGAGCCAAGCAGCACCAATCATGCACAGATTGAGCAGCACTGGCGTGGCCGCTGGCACGGCAAAACGCTTCCAAGTGTTCAAGATCCCGGCAGACAGCGCCACCATCGACATACAGCCGATGTACGGAAACATCCAGCGGGTCATGTCCACCGCAGCATCAAAACCGGGGCCGGTTTGGCGCAAACCACTGGCCAACATCCAGACCAAAACCGGCGCACCGGCGACACCCAGCACACAGACCAAAACCAATACCCATGCCAATACAGTGGCTACATGGTCAATCAGCTGGCGTGTGGCTGCTTCGCCCTGTTGCGTTTTGGCGGCAGCCAGCACCGGCACAAAGGCTTGGCTAAAGGCCCCTTCGGCAAACAAACGCCGGAACAAGTTGGGAATGCGAAACGCCACATTGAACGCATCGGTGAGGGCGCTGGCACCAAACATCGAGGCCATGACAAGATCGCGTACCAAGCCTGTGATGCGCGAGGCCAGGGTGAACAGCGAAACGGTGGAGGCAGATTTAAGTAACGACACCTTGCCAGTGTATGCGCTGCCAAGCCACTTGTGGTGACTGGGTTACAATCGTGGGCTTTGCTGGCATCATCCTCGAACACAAGGAATACACACAATGGCATCCGCTAAACCCAAGAAAAAGAACCCCCGTCTGGCATCCGGTCGCAAGCGCGTCCGCCAAGACACCAAACTGAACGCCGCCAACACCTCGCTGCGTTCCAAGTATCGCACCGCTGTCAAGAACGTCGAAAAGGCCGTTCTGGCTGGCGACAAGACCAAGGCTGCTGAACTGTTTGCCAAGATGCAATCTGTGGTAGACAACGTGGCCGACAAGGGCATCTTCCACAAGAACAAGGCTGCTCGCGATAAGAGCCGTCTGTCCGCCAAGGTCAAAGCCCTGGCACTGGCCGCCTGAGCCCCATCAGGTAAATCGCCCGGACGGGCTTAGTACTCTAAGTTCTGTCCGCCGTTTGCACTGGGTGCGCTGCCGGCAAAATAAAAAAACCGCCTTGGGGCGGTTTTTTTATGGGCGCTTAGGGGGCGCACTGGGTGGATCGGGGAGCAAGCAAGCTTCGACCACTTGCAGCTCGTTATCGCGGGCAAAGTTCATGACAAAATCCCAAGCCATAGGCTCGTGTTGGTACAAGGCGCGATTGACAATCACGCATTTGACACCATGAATGACCGTGGGTACACACCACGGCGAGTAGCTGAGGTGACTGCCGGGACGGGCACCGCCGGGGCGAAATTGGCTCATGACACCGGCGAGGCGCTCGGCCCAATCGCTGGGACGAAAAGTTCTTCCGCTGTGGGTGATGCCCTGAATGAAAACCTCTTGGGTGGAAGGAGAAGCCATCTGGGTAAAGCAAGGGTTGTAAAACGGACGGTGCAGGATCGCTGCGCTAGGTGCCGTGGTGCCCGATTCTAACTCTTATATAAGAGTTAAGCACTTGCAGCACAGCCATTGGATGTGCCAGATTGCACGCAACAGCCGTGCCAGACATTTTGCGCTACTAGAATCGACACTCTTTTGATCCGCTCTGTCTGGAGATTTCTGCATGACCGCTTTCATTGAGGCCACCTCGCCCCACGTGATGAACACCTATGGCCGTGTGCCGATTGCGCTCTCGCACGGGCAGGGCTGCCACGTCTGGGATGTGAATGAAAAACTCTACCTCGACGCATTGGCTGGCATCGCCGTCAATACCTTGGGCCACAACCATCCAAAATTGGTGCCAGCGCTGCAAGACCAGCTCACGCAGTTGATTCACACTTCCAACTATTACCATGTGCCGTTGCAAGAAGAATTGGCCGCCAAGCTGGTCAAGCTGACTGGCATGAGCAATGTCTTCTTTTGCAATTCAGGGCTAGAGGCCAATGAGGCCGCGCTGAAGATTGCGCGCAAATACGGCCACGACAAGGGCATTGAGCGTGCTGAGGTGGTGGTGTATGAAAAAGCCTTTCATGGGCGCTCCATTGCCACCCTGTCGGCCACCGGCAATCCGAAAATCCAAGCCGGCTTTGCTCCCTTGGTAGAGGGCTTTGTGCGCGTGCCCAAAGACGACATCGAAGCCCTGAAGCAAGCCACCGAAGGCAATCCGAACATCACCGCCGTATTTTTAGAAACCATCCAAGGTGAGGGCGGGCTGCACCCGATGCGCTTTGAATACCTGCAGCAAGTGCGCCAACTGTGCGATGAGCGCGGCTGGCTGCTCATGATTGACGAGGTGCAAACCGGCGTAGGTCGCACCGGCAAGTGGTTTGCCCACCAATGGGCCGGTATCGTGCCCGATGTCATGACTTTGGCGAAGGGGTTGGGCTCGGGCGTGCCGGTGGGTGCGGTGGTGGCTGGCCCGAAAGCAGCGCATATTTTGCAACCCGGCAACCACGGCAGCACCTTTGGCGGTAACCCGCTGGCGATGCGCGCGGGCCTAGAGACGCTACAAATCATCGAAGAAGATGCCTTGCTCGACAACGCGGCCAAGGTGGGTGCCTACCTGAAAGAAGGTTTGCAACGCGCGCTGGAGCGCGTCGATGGCGTGAAAGAAGTGCGCGGTTTGGGCCTGATGATTGGCGTAGAACTGAGCAAGCCCTGCGGTGCTTTGGTCGGGGTGGCAGCCGATTCGGGCCTGCTGATTAGTGTGACGGCTGACAGCGTGATCCGTATCGTGCCACCGCTGATTCTGACCGTGGGTGAGGCCGATCTCATCATTGCCTTGCTGACCCCCTTGGTCAAAGCCTTTTTGGCCGCTTAAAGAGCGCGATATTCTGATGAAACACTACCTGCAATTCAACGACTTTAGCGCCGACGAGTACGCTTACCTGTTCGAGCGTGCGGCCCTGATCAAACGCAAGTTCAAAGCCTACGAGAAACACCGTCCGCTGGTGGATCGCACCTTGGCTATGATTTTTGAAAAGGCCAGCACGCGCACCCGCGTCAGTTTCGAGGCGGGCATGTACCAACTGGGCGGCAGTGTGGTGCACTTGACCACGGGCGACAGCCAATTGGGCCGCGCCGAGCCGATTGAAGATTCGGCGCGCGTCATCAGCCGCATGACCGATCTGGTGATGATTCGCACCTTTGAGCAAACCAAAATCGAGCGTTTTGCCTCTTGTTCGCGTGTGCCGGTCATCAATGGCCTCACCAATGAGTTTCACCCCTGCCAAATTTTGGCCGACATATTCACCTTCATTGAGCACCGGGGCAGCATTGCCGGGAAAACCGTGGCTTGGGTGGGCGATGGCAACAACATGGCCAATACTTGGCTGCAGGCGGCGCAGTTGTTGGGCTTCAAAGTGCATGTCAGCACGCCCAGCGGCTATGAAGTGGATGAGAAATTGGCGATGGGTGGCAACGGTATCAGCCCCAGCAGTTACCAATTCTTTAGCAACCCGGTGGATGCTTGCCGGGGCGCTGATTTGGTCACGACCGACGTGTGGACCAGCATGGGCTACGAGGCCGAAAACGAAGCACGCAAAACCGCTTTTGCCGATTGGTGCGTCAATGCCGACATGATGGCGGTGGCCCAACCCGATGCATTGTTCATGCACTGCCTGCCCGCCCACCGGGGCGAAGAAGTCACCGCTGAGGTGATTGACGGCCCGCAATCGGTGGTCTGGGACGAAGCCGAAAACCGCATGCACGTACAAAAGGCGCTGATGGAGTACCTGCTGCTCGGGCGACAAGACGCATGAGCCACCCTTGCCTGAGCTGCGGTGCTTGTTGCGCTAGCTTTCGCGTCGATTTTTCGGTGTACGAGTTGCAAGAGCGTGGCGGCAAGGTGCCCGATGGCTTGGCCGATACCATCACCGATAGCCTGTGCCGCATGCGTGGCACGGATCACCTGCGGGTGCGCTGTGCGGCCCTGACAGGCAAGATTGGTGACAAAGTGGCTTGCGGTATCTACGAGTGGCGGCCTTCGCCCTGCCGCGAGTTTGCAGCAGGCAGCGATGCCTGTCAGCAAGCGCGTCAGCGCCACGGCTTGCCAGTGCTGCAAGGCGTAGTGTTTTAAGCGTTGTTATGGTGGGTCAAGGCCAAGCACCGCTTTGGGATATTTCCGCTCCAGTGCATCCTGGCAGTCCGGTCTATCCGGGTGATGCCCCCTATGAGCAGCAATGGTGCGCCACCTTGTCGGCCACCTGCCCGGTTAATTTGAGTGTGGTGCATTTATCTCCGCATGTAGGCAGCCATGCCGATGCCCCGTTGCACTATGCCAGCACCGGCGCGGCTGTGGGTGCGCTGGCGCTGGAGCCCTTTATCGGCCCGTGTCGCGTCATCCATGTGATGGGCTGTGGCCCGCTGGTGCAATGGCAACATCTGGCCCATGCGCTGGTCGATTTGCCACCGCGGGTGCTGTTGCGCACCTACCAGCAAGCCCCCAGCCACTGGGATGAACACCTGACGGCTGTCGCCCCCGAGACCCTAGAGCGTTTGGCCGATGCCGGTGTGGTGCTGGTGGGTACCGACAGCGCCAGCATCGACCCGGCCAACAGCACCACCCTGCCCAGCCACCAAGTATTGCAGCGGCGTGGCCTGCGCGTGCTAGAAAATCTACTGCTCGATGCCGTGCCCGAGGGCGACTATGAACTGATTGCCCTGCCACTGCGCTGGATGCAGGCCGAAGCCGCACCCGTGCGTGCCATTTTGCGTAGCCTACCCACCTGAAAACTCCATGAAAATTGCCACTTGGAACGTCAATTCCCTTTCGGTACGGCTGCCACAGGTACTCGATTGGCTGGCTGCCAACCCCGTCGATGCCTTGGGGTTGCAAGAGCTCAAACAGACGGAAGACAAATTCCCCTTGGTCGAACTCCAAGCAGCAGGCTACCACGCGGTAGTTCACGGGCAAAAAACCTACAACGGTGTGGCTTGGCTGACACGCCAGCCGGTGCAGGCTGTAGTGCGCAATATCCCCGGTTTTGCCGATGAGCAGGCGCGCACGATTGCCGCCACGCTCGATACCCCCCAAGGGCCACTGCGTCTTATCAATGGTTATTTTGTCAACGGACAAGCCCCCGGCACGGACAAGTTTGCCTACAAAATGCGCTGGCTGGAGGCCCTGCACGCTTGGGTCAGAGCAGAGTTGGCCCAACACCCGCGTTTGGTATTGTTGGGGGACTTCAATATCGCCCCAGAAGACCGCGATTCTTTCGATCCGGAAGGCTTGCGCGGCAGCATCCACCACACGCCGGAAGAACGGGCGCACTTTCAAGCCCTGCTCGATTTGGGCTTGCACGATGCGTTCCGGTTGTTCGAGCAGCCGGACAAGAGTTTTTCGTGGTGGGATTACCGTATGCTGGGCTTCCAGAAAAACCGGGGTTTGCGCATTGACCATATTTTGCTCAGCGCAGCTTTGCGTTCGAGCGTGGTCGCTTGCAGCATTGACCGCACACCGCGCAAAAATCCACAACCCAGCGACCACGCGCCGGTGGTGTTGACCTTGGCCTGAACAGCGCGCTGGCGACTGTATCAGTCGTCGTGGGCTTTCAGACCCAACTCTTGGATTTTGCGTGTGATGGTATTGCGCCCAATGCCTAAGCGTTGCGCTGCCTCCATGCGCCGCCCATGCGTGGCTGCCAAGGCGGCACTAATCAGGCGCGACTCAAAACGCCGGGCCAGTACATCCCACACCTCGGCTTGGCCGCTGGCGAGCAAGGCTTGGGCTTCGGCTTCTAACAGCGTCTCCCAATCGCTGTCTGCATCGGGGGCTGAGAAAGCAGCCGCAGTGCCCAAAGCCACAGCGGGCAGGGCCGCAGGCGGTGGGCTGGTGGGGATTTGGATGGGGGATTGACCCAAGGGGGGTACAGGGGCTTGGGCCGGGGCTGTTTCTAACACCTCGGGCGGTAAATCTTGTACCGAAATCACCTGCGCTGGGGCCATCACCGTGAGCCAGTGGCAGATGTTTTCTAATTGGCGCACATTGCCTGGAAAAGCAAACTGTGCCAACCGGGCCAATGCGGCATCGGCAATGCGTTTGGGTTCGACCCCCAATTGGCGCGCACTTTGCTGCAAAAAATGGCGCGTGAGCATGGGCACGTCTTCTGGGCGCTCGCGCAGGGCTGGTAGGCGCAGCCGAATCACATTCAGGCGGTGGAACAAATCCTCGCGGAAAGCACCATCTTTGACCCGTTGCTCTAAATTTTGGTGCGTGGCGGCAATCACACGCACATGGGCTTTGACGGCACTGTGCCCACCCACGCGGTAAAACTGCCCATCCGACAGCACGCGCAACAAGCGGGTTTGCAAATCAAACGGCATATCGCCGATTTCATCCAAAAACAGTGTGCCGCCCTCAGCTTGCTCAAAACGGCCCCGCCGCTGCGTTTGTGCGCCAGTAAAAGCGCCACGCTCATGGCCGAACAGTTCGGATTCCAACAAGTCTTTTGGGATGGCGGCGGTATTGATGGCGACAAACGGCCCGTTGGCGCACGGTGAGTGTTTGTGTAAAGCACGCGCTACCAGTTCTTTGCCTGAGCCAGACTCGCCGGTGATGAGCACCGTGACCATGCTTTGGCTCAGGCGGCCAATGGCGCGGAATACGTCTTGCATGGCCGGGGCTTGACCCAGCATCTCGGCGGCGGCAGCGGGGCTGTCTTGGGCCACGCTTTCGCGCTGGCTCTCTTGCACGGCCCGGCGAATCAATTCGACCGCTTTGGGCAAATCAAACGGCTTGGGCAGGTATTCAAATGCGCCACGCTGAAAGGCCGACACCGCACTGTCCAAATCGGAATAAGCCGTCATGATGATGACGGGCAACGCGGGCTGCATGGCGTGGACTTTTTCCAGCAACTGCAAGCCTGAGCCACCGGGCATCCGAATATCACTGACCAACACCTGCGGCCCCGGCTGCGAGGCATCACCCGAGCCAACATCGGCCAAGGCTTCTAGCACTTCGCGCGGGTTGGTAAAACTGCGCGTGGGCAAGTTATCACGTGCCAGTGCTTTTTCCAGCACAAAGCGGATCGAGGGGTCGTCATCTACTATCCAGATCGGCTTCATGGGTGTTGTCTCTCGCTGGTGGTTGCTGGTTGATCTTTAAGGCAGCGGGATCAGGATACGAAAGTCGGTACGACCGGGCACGCTATCGCACTCAATCATGCCGTGGTGGCGCTGCACAAAGGTTTGTGCCAGCGTCAGGCCCAAACCTGATCCGCCATCGCGCCCGGACACCAAGGGATAAAAAATGCGCTCCCGAATGGTGTCGGGCACGCCTGGCCCGTTGTCGATGACATGCAATTCCAATGCCAGCTTGTAACGTTCGCGCCCCAGGGTGACTTGCCGGGCCACGCGGGTGCGTAACATGATGTGTGCATTGCCTTGCGCCATTTGTGGCACCAATACTTGGGCCGCGTTTTGCACCACGTTGAGCACGGCCTGAATCAATTGCTCGCGGTCGCCACGGAACTCAGGGATAGAGATGTCATAGTCTTGCTCAATGGTTAAGCCTTGCGGGTACTCCACCAGCACCAAAGAGCGCACGCGTTCACAGACTTCGTGGATATTCACATCGCCCACCAAATGCGGGTGCCGATGCGGGGCCAGCAGCCGGTCGACCAAGCTTTGCAGCCGGTCGGCCTCATGGATGATGACTTGGGTGTATTCCGTCATCTCGGGGCTGTCGAGTTCCATCTCGAGCAATTGCGCTGCACCACGAATGCCCCCGAGCGGGTTTTTGATTTCGTGGGCCAGATTACGAATCAGCTCTTTGTGCGCTTGGGCTTGGTCGCGCAGGCGCTCTTCGCGGTCTTGGCGTGCTTGCTGTTCTAGCGGCCACAGCTCAATCAATACCTCGCCGGGCTGTTCGGCAGGCACCACACTGACATGCACCAGCACCGGCTCTTGGTGCAAGCGCTTGAGGCAGCCGTCAAAGCGTACGGCGGTAAAGTCCTCGGTGTGGTTGCCAGCCAAGGCATTTTGCAGCAACGATGGCAGGGTGAAGAATTGGGCAAAGTCCATGCCTTCAAGGGTGCGGCGCGACAGGCCCACCGTGTCTTCCAGCGCTGCGTTGGCAAATTGCACCGTGCCATCAGCGCGCAGCACCGCCACCAGCACCGACAACAAATCCAAAGACTGAAAACGCCCGGCCAAAGCGGTGGCTTTCATTTCAAGCGTCCTATTTCGCGTTGGATGCCTGCAATGTCGCTTTCGGTGCGGGCAATGTTGGCTTTGAGTTCTTCGGTGCGTTCCATGTAGCGCTGTACGTTGCGCATTTCTAGGGCGGTTTTTTCGGGGGTGCCGTTGTTGTACTCTTTTTGTAAATCGGCCAAGCGGGTCTGGGCTTTGCGCAGTTCGGCTTCCAAAATAGCGCGGGCATCGGCATCGCGGCTGCGCTGCGCGCTGTTGTCGACCTTGGGTGCTCCAGCTGGTGCGCTGGCGGCCGCTGGGGGCTTGCTGCTGCCGGTGGTGGCCGCTCCGGCATTGCCACGCGGGCCACCACTGTTGGATTGCAACACGGTCACGTTGCCGCCATCAACAGGTTTGCAACCACGCTCTCGGGCTTGGTTGGCGTTGTTGGTGTACTCGTTGCCACAGCGGTAAATGCGGTCTTGTGCCCAGCCTACCGAACTGCCCAAGGTGGCACACAGCAGACTACAAAGCAGGGAGAAGGAGGTCTTTTTCATGAATTTTTTCGCCTGGAACATGCCGGGGAGGTTGCGCCAGAGTATCCGCGAAACACCTTTCGTGTCCAAACAACAAACGCCACCAGTACCCCGCAGTTTGTCCGATAGCACGGCACGGCCCAGGTTCCATCGTGCCTACCAAGTTCGCACACCCGCATAAAAAAAGGCGGTGTGAGCTACACCGCCTTGTTCTCTGTGCTTTAGCAGCAGTGGGCCATGATGGCCCACCTGGTCGCTTACAGCGAGTAGTACATGTCGTATTCGACCGGATGCACAGCCATGCGGAAGCGGGTCACTTCAGACATCTTCAGCTCAATGTAGGCATCGATCATGGCATCAGAGAACACACCACCCTTGGTCAGGAAGGCGCGGTCTTTGTCTAGGTGCTCCAGCGCTTGGTCCAAGCTGTGGCACACGGTGGGCACCAGCTTGTCTTCTTCGGGTGGCAGGTGGTACAAGTCTTTGGTGGCAGCTTCGCCCGGATGGATCTTGTTTTCCACGCCGTCCAGA
>CAYZGT010000040.1:0-22074 GCA_964478155.1 uncultured Simplicispira sp. | reverse complement strand
TCTTCACCAAGTCGTAGTACACCTTGCCCGAGCAGGCAATCACGCGCTTGACCTTGTCGGCCTTCTTGCTGACGGCTTCGTCTTGCTCGCCGATCACGGTTTGGAAGCAGCCCGAAGTGAACTCGGACAGCGGCGACGTAGCATCCTTGTTGCGCAGCAGCGACTTGGGCGTAAAGATGACCAGCGGTTTACGCAGATCACGCACCATTTGGCGGCGCAGCACATGGAAGATTTGGCTGGCTGTTGTGGGCTGCACAATTTGCATGTTGGTGTCAGCCGCCAACTGCATAAAGCGCTCAACGCGGGCCGAGCTATGCTCGGGGCCTTGGCCTTCGTAGCCGTGCGGCAGCATCAGGGTCAGGCCGTTGGCACGGCCCCACTTGACTTCACCCGAGGCGATGAACTGATCAATCACCACTTGCGCGCCGTTGGCGAAGTCACCAAACTGGGCTTCCCAAATCACCAAGGTGTTCGGGTCAGAGCCGGCGTAGCCGTATTCAAAGCCCAACACAGCCTCTTCCGACAGGATGGAGTCGATGACGACAAACGGGGCTTGGTTTTCGGCCACGTTTTGCAGCGGCACATAGGTACCGGTGTCCCACTTTTCGCGGTTTTGGTCGTGGATGACGGCGTGGCGGTGCGTGAAGGTACCGCGACCGCAGTCTTCACCCGACAGACGCACGGGGTAGCCGCTGGCCACCAATGAGGCAAAGGCCATATGCTCGCCCATGCCCCAATCGACATTGATCTCGCCCCGGCCCATGGCTGCACGGTCTTCATAGACCTTACGCACCAAGGTGTGTGGCGTGATGGTGGCAGGCAGGGTGGTGATTTTTTCCGACAGGCGCTTCCACTCGGTCAGTGGAATGGCGGTGTCACCCGCATCAGTCCACTTTTTGCCGACGAATGGGCTCCAATCCACGGCATATTTGCCTTTGTGGTTGGTCAAAACGGGATCGACAGTGTGTTTGCCCGCATCCATGGCAGCGCGGTAGGCCTTGACCATGTCGTCGCCCAGCGACTCGCCCAAACCTTGCGCAGCCAGCTTGTCGGCGTACAGCTTGCGCGTACCGGGGTGCTGTGCAATCTTCTTGTACATCAGCGGCTGGGTCAGGCTGGGGGTGTCTTGCTCGTTGTGGCCCAGCTTGCGGAAGCAGATGATATCCACCACGATGTCTTTGCGGAATTCCATGCGGAATTCGAGGGCCAGCTGGGTTGCCAGCACTACGGCTTCAGGATCATCACCGTTGACGTGCAGTACGGGGGACTCGATCATCTTCACGATGTCGGTGCAGTACAGCGTCGAGCGCAGATCGCGTGGATCCGAGGTGGTAAAGCCAATCTGGTTGTTGATAATCAGATGGACGGTACCGCCAGTGGAGTAACCACGGGTTTCGGACAGGGCCAAGGTTTCTTGGTTTACGCCTTGACCGGCAAAAGCGGCATCACCATGCACCAGCACGGGCAGCACTTGTTGGCCCAGCGGATCAGCACGGCGGTCCATACGGGCGCGCACCGAGCCTTCCACCACGGGGTTGACGATTTCCAAGTGCGAAGGGTTGAAAGCCAGCGACAAATGCACTGGGCCGCCAGCGGTAGAAACATCCGAGCTGAAACCTTGGTGGTATTTCACGTCACCAGCGGGCAGGTCTTCGGGGGCAGTGTGGTCAAATTCGGCAAACAGGTCTTTGGGCATTTTGCCCAAGGTGTTGACCAGTACGTTCAGACGACCACGGTGGGCCATGCCGATAACGATTTCTTGCACGCCCTTGGCACCGGCTTGTTGGATCAGCTCGTCCATCGCGGCGATGAAGCTCTCGCCACCTTCGAGCGAGAAGCGCTTTTGACCGACGTACTTGGTGTGCAGGTAGCGCTCTAAGCCTTCGGCCGCGGTCAGGCGATCCAGAATGTGCTTTTTCTTTTCGGCATTGAATTGGGCTTTGCTGCGAATGCCTTCGAGCTTTTGCTGCCACCAGCGTTTTTGCGCTTGGTTGGTGGTGTGCATGAACTCGACACCAATGGTGCCGCAATAGGTTTCGCGCAGCGCGTTGATCAGCTCGCGCAGGCTCATGCGGTCTTTGCCGAAGAAGGTGTTGCCGGTATCGAACACCGTTTCTTGGTCGGCATCGGTAAAGCCATAGAAAGATGGCTCTAACTCAGGGATGCTGGGGCGCTCGGTGCGCTTGAGCGGATCGAGATCGGCCCAGCGTTGGCCCACATTGCGGTAAGCGGCGATGAGCTGTTGCACGCCGGTGCGCTTGCGGCCCATTTCGGCATCGGCGCTGGCCAATACCACCTTGGTGCCGCCTTGTTTGGCGCGCTCGGCAAAGGCGTTGATGACGGGCAGGTGCGGTACGTCTTTGGCGTTGGAACCATCTACAGCGGGTACATGCTGCAAGGCATCAAAGTATTCGCGCCAAGTATCGGGCACGCTACCAGGATTGGCCAGATAGTTTTCGTACATCTCTTCGACATAGGGCGCATTGCCGCCGAAGAGGTAGGTGTTGCCTTGGTAGGCTTGGTAGACGGATGTCTTATCGCTCATATTTTCCGCTGACCTCAGCTTTCCTAGAGAAAGCATTAGCTGGTTTAAGAAACCTTCCGCGACACGGCTGAACCGATTGGCGGATGCGACTGTGGCTGGGAAGGGCCTGTTCACCCCGAATTGTGCCACTGAAAATCCAACTGTGCGTGCTAGGAGTTTCCCTTGTCGCGTACATTGGCATGCTTGCTTTCGCCCTTGTTGCACCCCATGAATGCCCCTGCACCACCTAACAAAGCCTTTTTGCTGCTATTGAGCGGTGTCTCGTTGGCTTTTGCCGCCATTCTGTGGCCTTTTTACGATGCCGTTTTTTGGGGCGTGGTGCTGGCTATTTTGTTTGCGCCACTGCACCGGCAGCTGTTGTTGCGCCTGCCCCAACGCCCGAATATGGCGGCCCTCATCATGGTGGCGATGTGCTTGGTGGTGGTGATTGTGCCCATGACCGTGCTGGGGCTGTCGTTGGTGCAGGAGGCCACGCATATCTATGAACGGTTGCGTTCTGGCCAGCTCAACTTGGGGCTTTATTTTCAGCAAATCATGGCCGCATTACCCGCTTGGGCGTTGGAGTTGCTGGCCCGGTTGGAGCTGACCAGCATGGAGGCCGTGCAGCATAAGTTGTCTTCAGTGGCGGTGCAGGCTAGCCAGTTTGTGGCAACCCGCGCGCTGAATATTGGCCAGAACACTTTTCAGTTTTTGGTCAGTCTGGGCATCATGCTGTATTTGCTGTTCTTCTTGCTGCGTGATGGCACGCTATTGCTGGCCCGTTTGCGTGCTGCGGTGCCTTTGGATGAAGCACACAAACAGCATTTGGGGGCCAAGTTCACCACGGTGATTCGGGCTACCGTGAAGGGCAATGTGCTGGTAGCCGCGACCCAAGGGTTGTTGGGTGGCTTTATTTTTGCCGTGTTGGGTATCCAAGGGGCTTTGCTCTGGGGGGTGCTGATGGCGTTTTTGTCTTTGCTGCCTGCCGTGGGCGCGGGGCTGATTTGGGGGCCGGTGGCGATTTATTTCTTTGCCACGGGTGCCATAGGGCAGGCGGTCATCCTGACCGCGTTTGGTGTGGGCGTGATTGGCTTGGTGGACAATTTACTGCGCCCGATTTTGGTGGGCAAAGACACCAAAATGCCCGATTATGTAGTGCTGATTTCTACCTTGGGTGGTATGTCGTTACTGGGCCTGAATGGCTTTGTCATTGGCCCGGTGATTGCCGCACTGTTTATGGCAACTTGGGACATTTTTACCGCGTGGAACAACGCACCACGTCTGCCACCACCCCCGTCACCCCATGCCTGATGACACCGTTCCCGCAGGGGGTGTGGGGGCGGGGGCAGGTACGGTTCCAATTGCCCCATCGGCATGGGTTTGCTAAACAGATAACCTTGGTAGGCTAAACAGCCTTGGGCGCGTAAGAAGGCTTGCTGCTCGCGGGTTTCTACCCCTTCGGCAATTACTTCGAGGCGCAAGGCGCGGCCCATGGCGATGATGGTTTGCACAATCACCGCATCGTCGGGGTCGGTGGTGATGTCGCGTACAAACGATTGCTCGATTTTGAGCTGGTCTAGCGGCAGGCGTTTGAGGTATTGCAACGACGAGTAGCCCGTGCCAAAGTCGTCCATCGAGAAGCGTACGCCCAAGGCGCGCAGGGCCGACATTTTGGCAATGGTGGCTTCTACATTTTCTAGCACCAAACTCTCGGTCAGTTCGAGTTTGAGGGTTTGGGGCGGTGCCCCGGTGGCGGCCAACACTGCCTGCACCTGCTCGACAAAACGATGCTGGCGGAATTGGCGCGCACTCACGTTCACGGCAATGCTCAGGTGCGCGCGCTCGGGCTGATCGGCCCATGCGCTGAGCTGGCGGCAGGCGGTCTCTAGCACCCAATGACCAATCGGCAAGATCAGGTCGGATTCCTCGGCCAGCGGGATGAACTGTGCCGGTGACACCATGCCTTTGTCTGGGTGAATCCAGCGTACCAAGGCTTCTAGCCCCTGCACCTGGTCTTGCTCATCGACTTGCAGTTGGTAGAACAGACACAGCTGTTGTTGTTCTACCGCCAAACGCAAATCGGCCTCTAAACTGACTTTGGCTTCAAAATGGGCCTGAATTTGCGGGTCGTAAAAGCGGTAAGTGTTGCGCCCTTCGTTTTTGGCGCGGTACATGGCGGCTTCGGCCTGCTTGAGCAAATCATCCAAGGTCTGGCGTTCGGTATCAAACAAGGTGATGCCGACGCTGGCCGTGACGAAGTAGGTTTGCCCTTCTAACTGCATCGGTTGGGCTAAGGCCTGGGTGCACTCCAGCACCACCTGTTCTGCCTCATTTGCCGCCTGTTGCGGGTGCTGGCTCAGGGCGGCCAAGACAAAGCCAAATTTGTCCCCATCCAGCCGGGCCACGGTATCGTTGGCGCGCACGGTTTGCGCCAACCGTTGGCCGACTTGTTGCAACAGCTGATCGCCAATGCTGTGGCCGCGGGCATCGTTGATGCGTTTGAATCCATCCAGATCCAACAACACCACCGCCCCACGCTGGTCGGTGCGCGCGCAGCCATCGAGCGCCAGTTTCAACCGCTCTAGCAGCATACGGCGGTTGGGTAATTGGGTCAGGGTGTCGTAAAACGCCAGTTGGTGCGCTTCTTCTTCGGCTTGGCGCTGGCGTTGCAGGGCGTTGCGAAAGGCCAGTACGGCACTTGCCAAACGCCCCAGCTCGCCCGACGCTTGTGTCTGCAGGGCTTGTAAGCGTGGCAAGGGCAGTTCTTTGTCGGGGCTGTCGGCCAAAGCATGCAAGGCATCGGCAATGTCGAGCATGGAGTTGCTGGCACGACGGGCTAGCCAATAGGCCACCCCCAACAGCAGTAGCAAGGTAGCGATGCCCAGCCACAGTACCCGCTCGACCAGTTGCACAAGGGTTTGCACTTGCGCTGCGTTGCGTTGCTGTGCCCGTTCGGCCAACAAGACACCGATACGGCTGGCAAAAATAGAAAAATCGCGAAAGTGCTGTCGGCCTTCATTCAGGATGTCGCGTGCTACGGCCGGGTCTACCGCCAAGGAGTCGGTAGACATCACAACAAAACGCCGATAAGACTCCAGTTCTTGTTGCAAGCCTTTGGCACTGCCGTGGTTGGCATCTAACACCAAGGCTGAGCTGCTGAGTTGTTGTACTTGCTGGCGCAAGACATCGAGGTCGTTGACGATGGCACTGTGCATGCGGTACAGCTGCAACTCATTCAGTGAGCCATTGAGCGCGCCTTGCAGGGCCGTGGCTACGCGTTTTTGAATCAGGCCAATGTCACGCGAGAAGCTGGCAGCATCTTGCATGACTTGCAAGTCTTGTTGCTGTGCCTTACTGGCCACTTCAAACTGTTGGCGCACACTGAGCAAAGAAGCATAAAGCACCAGCAGAGCCACGCACACCAACAGCACCATAGGGCCCAAGAGAAAAAGCTGTAGCCGACGGCTGGTGTTCATCATGGTGCCGTACCTAAAGCGGAGAGCAAATCGGGCCAGTGGCTCGGTTCTATGCTGGCAAGGTATTCAAAGCCGGGTTCGTTGCCATTGCCCAAGGGACGAAACAGCACCAAACCGGCTTCGGGGGGCAAATAATCTATCAGTTCGGCCATATTGGGGCCGTGGGCTACCACGATGCGGTTGCTGCGAGGGGCGGTTATTTTTTCGGACAACCAGTAGCGGGTGCGGGCCACCGCAGGTTTTTTCTCGGCTTCTGGCATGGCTGCGGTGTAGCGCAAATCGGGGTCTATTTGTAGGGGGCCATTAAAAACACGACGCGCACTCTCTTGGGCGCGGCAAAACGGGCTGCTCACCACCTGATGGTATGGAATACGCAATTGGCGTACAAAGCTGGCTATTTTGTCCAGCTGTGCCCGGCCTGTATCAGTGAGCGGACGTTGGCTGGCGCAATCGTCTAACTTGACTGGAATTTGGTCTGGGATGCGGGCATTGGTCGCACCGTGGCGCATGTAAACCACTAAACCACCCTGGCGCAACTGTTGCACATGCTGGCGTTGCGCTTTGATAACGCGAAAGTTACTCGCTGTGGGTATTTGGACATCCTCTGCAACCACAGTGCCAGCAGCCAGCCAGCCGGAAACAGCCAACACCCCCCACCCCAGTCGGCGGAGCAGGCCGACCGGCAACAGCGGACTGGAGCGATGTGGTGTGCTTGTGTTTTGCATGAATATTCCTTGTTCTATGGCCCAGGCCAGTCACCGAGCCGCCTCCAGTCTGCGCGATTTTCTAGCAGTGCAAAGTGTACCGAAGACCAGAGGCCTCTTGAGCAAATGCCATTACTGGCAAATCTCCTGCAAATTGCAGGGCTTCCAACACGATCTGTGGCCTGCTTCGGTACACTGCCATGCACCCCGGCACCGTGGTTTACGGTACGGTTTTTTGGTTCACTTGGTTTTTCAAGGAGTAAATGCAATGGGTCTGTTTGACATGTTCAAGAGCGATTCGGGTGACAAAATGACACCCCACTTGGCTTTTGCCACCAGCCTGATTTACATGATGTCGGCCGACGGCGAGATTGACCACGAAGAAATCGGCCACCTGTTGTCGGTTTTGGGTGGTTCGGACCAAGGCAATGGCACGGTGGGTGTGGGCGCACAAAACCAAGCACTGCTCGATAGCGCCGTCAAATACCGCCGCAAAAACTCGATTGATACTTTCTTGCAAGAGGCAGCACCGCTGCTCAGCGATGCGCAGAAAATGTGCATGTTGGTCAATCTGATTGACTCCTCTTTGGCTGATGGCCAGCCCGAGCCTGAAGAGCAAGCTCTGTTTGGCAAGTTCATGCAAGCCTTTGGTATCTCAGAAGAGCGCTTCCGCCCCTTCTTTGAAATCATCGTGCTCAAAAACGACCGCACGGTGTTTACCAACCAAAACCATCCCAAAAACGACCCCAGCTACCAAGTAAAGCTGTCGATTCCGTCTTAAACCCAGTGGGCCATAGGGCTGGGATAATCCCGTCCTATGGCGATGTTTGCGGAAGGCGTTCTAAAACTTCATTGGGACCAATCGGTACCCGTCAATTTGGCGCGCATTGCCCGGCGCATGGACATTGCCATCCGCCTCAGTGACACCCTACAAGCCTGTGCGTTGTTAGACATCAGCGCGCAAAACAAAATTCGTATCACCATTGGCAAGCAGCAAACGGTGCTGCGCCAGCGCTATGGCGTGGCCCATGCCATCGGCCATGTGGCATTGCACCATTTGCGCCCCGGACACCAACGCTTGATTGACGTAGCGGACAATTTTGGTGTGGATGCCAATAACCGCCAAGAACTGGAGGCCAACCAGTTTGCGTTGGCCTTGCTGCTGCCGACCCAGGCTTTGGCGCAGCTGTTGCAAAATTCGCCGATGGCGCAGTTAGAAGATGTGGCCCAGCGCTTTGAGGTGGCCCCCATTTTGGTCAAGCAACGCATGGCGGATTTGAGCCTGCATTTTCAGCGCCCCTTGGCCTTACAGCCCTATCTGCCGGACGATGATACCGACTGGGTTTGCTAAGCAACCCAGCTCTACCATTGCCCACGTTGGGGCTGGCGTTGGCGCATGGCCAGTTGCAACAGGGTGATGGTGTCGGGGCGTTGGGCACGGGCGGCAAAATCGATGGCCCGCAAACCCAGCTGGTTTTTCAGCATGGGGTCTGCGCCTTCATCCAACAGCCGCTGGGTGCACGCAATACTGCCGTACTGTGCCGACATCATCAAGGGCGTGGTGCCATTGGGCGAGGCGGCATCAATGTAGGCGTGGTGCTCTAGCAGTAAGGCAATTATCTCTTCTTGCCCCGGTTGGTTGCTGGAAGCGGCGTAGTGCAGGGGTGTCCAGCCGGTTTTGTTCACATCGGCTCCGCGTTCTATCAGGGTGCGTGCGGCTTGTAAGTGGCCTTTCAGGGCCGCCAGCATCAGTGGGCTTTCGCCGTGGGCGTTGCGCACTTCCACATTCAGTTGTGGCGCGGTCAACAGGGCAGCAAAAGCCTGTAGAGAACCCAATTGCAAGGCCAAGGTGAGGCCGGTTTGGCCTTTGTCATTGCGTGTGTGGGGGTCCATGCCCCGGCGCAACAGGGCTTGCAAGGTCTCGGCATCATCGCGGTGGATAGCGATGAAAAAATCTTCGTGTGCGCCGGCGTGTGCGCCCCAAGCCCACAGGACACCCGCAGCGCCAGTAGCAGCTAAAAAGCCACGACGTAGCCTCTGCTTCATGGCCGCACTCCGGCAAACAGGGTATCAAAGTTGCGATTCGTGGCCTCGGCCACGGCCTCTAGGGTGATCCCTTGGGTCTGGGCGATTTGCTGTGCCACCAACGGTACATAGGCCGGTGTGTTCACTTTACCCCGATGTGGTACTGGGGCGAGATAGGGACTGTCGGTTTCAATCAGCAAACGGTCGAGCGGCACCAAAGCCACCACGTCGCGCAGGGCTTGGGCACTTTTGAAGGTGATGATGCCCGAGAACGAGAGGTAGTAGCCCAAATCCAGCACCGCCCGCGCTACCTCGGCGGATTCGGTAAAGCAATGGAAGACACCACCTGCACGGTTGCTACTGCCGTCTTCGCCCTCTTGGCGCAGAATGGCCAGAGTATCGTCGGCGGCGCTGCGCGTATGGATGATGAGTGGCTTGCCACACGCACGGGCGGCGTGGATATGGGTACGAAAGCGCTGGCGCTGCCACTCTAAGTCGGCAATGCTGCGCCCGCCCTTGCGGTCTTCCATGCCGTAATAGTCGAGGCCGGTCTCGCCAATCGCCACCACGCGCGGCAAGGCAGCATGGGCCAATAGGTCTTGCTCAGAGGGCTCTTGCACCCCTTCGTTATCCGGGTGTACGCCCACGGTAGCCCAAAAATTGTCGTATTCGGTGGCTAACGCATGGACGGCGGGGAACTCTTCCATGGTGGTGCAAATGCACAAAGCACGGCCCACTTGGGCTTGCTGCATCGCAGCCCGAATAGTGGGCAATTGGCTGCTGAGTTCGGGAAAATTAAGATGGCAGTGGGAATCGGTAAACACGTTGCTAAATCGTTTGCGTGGGCTTGTCCGAGCCCAAGGCGGTGCCTAAGATCGATTCAATCTTGGCCTTGAGCTGGCGTGCCTTTTCGTCTTTAGGAAATTGCACCCCCACCCCTTGTACCCGATTGCCTCCGGCACGGGCCGGTGTGACCCAAGCCACCCGCCCTGCTACGGGGTAGCGCTGGGTGTCTTCAGGCAGGGTGAGCAGTACATACACATCATCACCCAAGCGGTATTCACGCGGGGTGGGCACAAAAATACCCCCTTCAGCAAAAAAGGGGATATACGCCGCATGCAGGGCCGCCTTTTCTTTGATGGCCAATTGCATGACGCTGGGGCGGGGCGCGGTAGAGGGGCTACTGGTCAGCATGGTAGAAAAAGGGCTTCAAACAGTGGATGGACGTGAGTTTAGAACGTTTCGTGCTTGTGCGGTCAGGGCTTCGAGCATCAGCCCGGCATTGAAAGGATGTTCTGCCGTGCGCGCCGCTTGCATCAGCACTTTGCCCCATTGGGTGAGGGCGGGCAAGGGCGGCGGTGCAGGCAAATCGGTGGCAGCAAAGTAACGTGGTGCGGCCCCCACACGCAAGGCCAGTAAGTCGTGACAGAGTTTTTGCAGCGCCGCAATCGCCTGTGCGGGGGGGTAGCTGCCCAGGGCATTGGCTTGGCCGCGCAACAGTGCCTGTGGCAATTGCGCCCAAGTTTGTGGATTGTGTTCGGCATGGAACAAGGCCAGCGCGTCATCTGGACGATCTCCGGCCATGCGTAGCAGGGCCGAGGCAGTGTCCGCTGGCACGCCTTGTTGTGTCAGCCAGTGTTGCATGTGTGCGGTGGCAGGCCATGTCATGGTGTGGCCTAAGCAGCGACTGCGAATGGTGGGTAGCAGTTGGTGTGCTGCTTCGCTGACCAGCACAAAGCGCACGTCGCCGGGCGGCTCCTCCAGTGTTTTGAGCAGTGCGTTGGCGGTGATGGTGTTCATTTGCTCGGCTGGATAGACCAATACCGCCTTGCCCCGGTTGCGCGCACTGGTGCGTTGGCAAAATTCCACGGCCTCACGCATGGCCTCCACGCGGATTTCGCGGCTGGGTTTGCGTTTTTTCTCGTCAATCTCGGATTGGGCTTTTTCTGGCAATGGCCATCCCTGCGCCAGCAGTTCGGTTTCGGGCATGAGCACGCACAGGTCGGCATGGGTATGCACCTCAATGGCGTGGCAACTGGCACAGTGGCCGCAAGCGCCGTGGGCGCTGGGTGTATCACACAACCAAGCGCGTACCAGTTCTAGCCCCAGCCGGAATTGGCCTAGTCCGGATGGCCCTTGCAACAACCAAGCGTGGCCGCGTTGGGCCAGCAGGGCATCGCGCTGGGCGGCTAGCCACGGGGCCAAGGAAGCGCCTGTTGCTGGGCCTGCCTGCGGTTGGCTCATGGTTGTGGTACCGCGGCCAGCCAGCCACGGCAGGCCAGTGCGGTGGTGAGTTGTTGCCAAACCACTTCCGGGAGTTGGGCGGCATCCAGACGGACAAAACGCTCGGGTGCTTGTGCAGCACGTTCTGCATAGCCTTGGGCCACGCGGGCAAAAAAATCTTGCTGCAAGGCTTCAAAGCGGTCGGGTTGTCGGGCATCGGCCAAGCGGGCAGCGGCTACCTGTGGTGGCAAATCAAACCAGAGCGTGATGTCGGGCTGGCGTATTTGGCCCTCGGGCAGGGTGTCAGATGTTTGTACCCACTGCTCTAGCTGCGCCAAAATCTGCGGGTGAAAGCCGCGCCCGGCCCCTTGGTAGGCAAAAGTAGCGTCGGTAAAACGGTCACACAAGACCACCTCGCCGCGGGCCAAGGCCGGTTCGATCACACAACGCAGATGGTCACGGCGGGCAGCAAAGACCAACAGGGCTTCGGTCAAGGCATCCATGTCGTCGTGCAACAACAGGGTGCGTAATTTTTCGGCCAGTGCGGTACCGCCCGGCTCGCGCGTCACGGTGACGGTGTGCCCTTGGGCACGCAAAGCCTCGGCCAAGGGGGCGATGTGTGAGGACTTGCCAGCACCATCGATACCTTCAAAAGTGATAAAAAAACCAGCAGCCATGTAGTAAGAATCCTTTGAAAAGCAGCAGCTTATCGGCCCCGTTGGTAGCGATTGACGGCCCGGTTATGCTCCTCCAGCGAGGCACTGAAATGGCTGCTGCCATCGCCCTTGGCAACAAAATACAGGGCTTTAGTTTTTTCGGGCTGCACAGCCGCCATCAGGGCTGCTTTGCCCGGCATGGCAATCGGGGTGGGTGGTAAACCGGGGCGGGTGTAGGTGTTCCACGGGGTATCGGTTTGCAGGTCTTTTTTGCGCAGATTGCCATCAAACTTCTCGCCCAAACCATAAATGACGGTCGGGTCGGTTTGCAGCAACATGCCTATGCGCAGGCGGTTGCTAAACACGCCCGCAATCTGCGCCCGGTCGCTGGCGCGGCCGGTTTCTTTTTCCACAATGCTGGCCAAAATCAGGGCTTGTTCAGCCGATTGCAAAGGGGTATCGCTGGCCCGCTGTGCCCAACTGGCTTCTAAGTGACGGTCCATCGCGTGCAAGGCGCGGCGCAACAGGGCCAAGTCGCTGCTGCCTTTGGCATAGGTGTAGGTATCGGGGAAGAAACGCCCCTCTGGCGCAACACCGGGGCGGCCCAGACGCTCCATCAGGGCAGCGTCGCTCAAGGGGGCGCTGTCTTGGCGCAAGCCCTGCTCTCGGGCCAGTGCGGTGCGTACTTGCCGCCAATTCCAGCCTTCTACCAATGTGAGAACTTGCAACGACTCTTCGCCACGCGCCAATTTTTGTAATAGGCTGTAAGGTGTCAGGCCATGTTCTAGCTCGTAATTGCCCGCTTTGATTTGCCGGTCTTGCCCAGACAAGCGAAACCACCAATACAGCAACTGGGCATCAGTGCGCACGCCAGCGGATACGATCTCTTGGGCCACGCCGCGCGGCGTGGTGCCATGCTCAATTTCGAGTTCTAGGGGGCTTTGGCGCAACTCCAGCGGCTGGTACAACCACCACGCAGCAGCACCACAGCAGGCCAGCGCCAGCAGCAACAACCATTTCAGCAAACGAGCCACCACTGCCTACCCTGTGAAAAAAACAAGCCGCGATCATAATTCAGCACCATGACCCCTGATCTGAATGGAATCACCCCCCTGAGCCATCTGGGCGTTATCCGCGCCCAAGGTGATGATGCTGTCAAGTTTTTGCACGGCCAACTGACGAATGATTTTGCCCTGCTGGGCATGGAGCAAGCGCGCTTGGCGGCCTTTTTATCCGCCCAAGGCCGCATGCAGGCCAGCTTTATCGGCTTTAAACGCAGCGCAACCGAAGTGCTACTGCTGTGTAGCCGCGATGTGCTGGCCGCTACCCTGAAGCGCTTGAGCATGTTTGTCTTGCGTGCCAAAGCCAAACTCAGCGATGCTTCGGACGAATTTGCCCTGTATGGCATCGCGGGCGACAGCGTAGCCGCCTTGGCAGGCAGCGTGCAAGCGCCTTGGAGCAAAACCGATCTATCCGATAGCACGCTGGTGCATCTCTACCCGGCTGATGGCTTGCCGCGTGCGTTGCTCATCAGCCCCGCCAGTGCCCCAGCGCCAGCCGTCCCGGCTTTAGATGCTGCCCTGTGGGCTTGGAGCGAAGTGCGCAGTGGCGTTGCTACCTTGAGTGCTCCCTTGGTAGATAAGCTGGTGCCGCAAATGCTCAACTATGAGTCGGTGGGCGGCGTGAACTTCAAAAAAGGCTGTTACCCCGGCCAAGAAGTGGTGGCGCGTAGCCAGTTTCGGGGCACGCTCAAACGCCGGGCTTATGTGGCCCATGCTGCAGCGGAGATTGCCGTGGGGGCCGAGGTGTTTACCCCAGACGATTTGGAGCAGCCCTGCGGCATCGTAGTGCAGGCCGCCCCGGCACCGGCGGGGGGCTGGGAGGCCATCGTGTCGTTGCAAATTGCCGCAGCCACCCAAGGCGGTTTGCAAGTAGGCCACGAAGGTGGGGGGGTAGCCTTGGCTGTGCAGCCGTTGCCTTATACGCTGCTAGAAGAGGTCTAGCACCGCTGCATCCCCCCTTGGATGGGCGGGACGCTTCAGGCATAATTCGCAGCTTATGCACACACCGCCGACCGGTAACGATCGGCGGTTTGTTTTTGGAGAACAGAGAACATACCATGGCTACCCTTCCTATCACCAAGCGCGGGGCCGAGCAGCTCAAGGCCGAGTTGCACCGCCTCAAAACCGTGGATCGTCCCGCTGTGATTGCCGCGATTGCCGAGGCACGTGCGCAGGGCGATCTGAGTGAAAACGCCGAATACGAGGCCGCCAAAGACCGCCAAGGTTTCATTGAGGGGCGCATCCAAGAGGTCGAAGGCAAGCTGTCGGTGGCGCAAGTGATCGATCCGTCGGCCTTGGATGCTGGCGGCCGTGTGGTGTTTGGTGCGACGGTCGATTTGGAAGATGAAGACAGCGGCGAGGCCGTCACCTACCAAATCGTGGGTGAAGACGAAGCGGATCTGAAATTGGGCCTGATCAACATCAGCAGCCCGATTGCCCGTGCCCTGATTGGCAAAGAAGAAGGCGACACCGCCGAAGTGCAGGCCCCCGGTGGTATTCGGCGCTACGAAGTGGTGGGTGTGCGCTATCTCTAAGGGGGGTGCATTGCAGTGAGTGTGCCAACCGCGTATGCAGCAACGCTTTCCAGTACTGATTGCGGCCCTGTGGTGGGGTAGTTTGGGGGCGATTGGCTTTATGGCCGTGCCCCTGTTGTTTGCTTACCTGCCTACCCCGGCACAGGCCGGCCAGATGGCGGCGCGTTTGTTTGCCGCGCAAACCTGGCTCTCAGTGGCTTGTGGTTTGGGCCTGTTGTTGCTATCGCGGCCGCGTGGCAGCACCACCTTGGCACCGTGGGCTGCCAGCACCTTGGCCTTCATTTTGGGCGGTATGTTGCTGGCGCTGTTAGTGCAGTTTGGTGTCGCGCCACGCATTGTGGCGCGCCAAGATTTGCGCTTGTGGCACAGCATTGGCACTGGGTTGTATGTAGTGCAGTGGCTGTGCGCGGCCTTGGTGCTGTGGCGGGTTAGCGCCAAGCGCTAATCTGGGTTATTCGCGCCAATGTTCCGCCACCCAGGTGGCAGGCTGAATGAAGCGGAAACGCCGATTGCGCCGCCCCGCCAGTGCATCGGGTGGGTTGCATTCACCATGAAAAATCACGATACGTGCCCCAGCCGGTACAAACGGTGGTTTCCAGTAGTTGGTGGGCCAGCGCGGAATGCCGTGGTACTTAAAGCTCGGGCACCAATCTTTCGGCCAATAGGCCAATTTGCCTTGGCGGTGCAAAAAGTCGGACAGATAAGCTTGCTCGTTGCGAAACTTGCGCCGAATCTGCTCAAAATGGCCACGAAAGTATTCCAGCACATCGGGGTGTGCGCCCAGCTCAAAGCGATAGACCGACGAGTTACCGGTAATGCGCCAAGGCCGTTTGTAGTCGTGGATGATAAGAAACTCGCCCGGCTGGCTGAAAAAATCATCCAAGCTGCCGGTAATCACCACATCCACATCCAAAAACAAGGCCGTGCCGCGCAGGCCATGCAAATCGGCGCTGAAGGTCGCCAGCTTGGTCCAGCCACGTTCTGGAATGCCTGCAGGCAAATCCAAGGCGGGAATGGGCAGGCACTGCACCTCGGGGCGAATGCCGCTCGCGTTGTCGGTCAGGCAGACAAAATTGAAATCGCCACGCAAATGGCGGCGCACCATGGCGTACAGGCGGTTGACGTATTCTGGCCCGTACTTGGTGCCCCACTTCATGCACACAATGTGGCGTTGGGGTGCGCTGGCAGCCATCGCTTTAACCGGCTTGGCGCTTCTTGACCGAAGTGGGCTTGCGCTTTTTAGCGCGTTTGATTTGTCCGCCCGAGGTCAGGCGCTGGTTGCCCAGCACGCGCAGGGTTTTGATTTCGGGGCGCTGGCCGCCGCGTTTGCTGTATTTCAGGACGCGCACATCTTTTGGGCCGGGCATGCGGTCTTCGTCGATGCTGCGTTCTTTTTCCGGCATAGGCCGCCACAGCACCAGCAGTTTGCCAATGTGTTGAATCGGGGCAGCGTTCAGTTCGGCAGCCAGCTCTTGGTACATCAGCTCGCGTGCTGCGCGGTCATCGTTAAAGACGCGAATTTTGATCAGGCCGTGGGCATTCAGGGCCGCATCGACCTCTTTGCGTACGCCGGGGGTCAGGCCATCGCTGCCGATCAGCACGACAGGATTGAGGTGGTGGGCGGCGGCGCGTTGTTCACGGCGCTCGGCCGGGGTAAGTTCAATTTGGGGCATGGGCCGTATTATCGAGGCAGGACAGGAAAACCATGAAGATCAAAACACAAAGTAAGAAGGTGAATAAGGCTTGGCTCAATGACCACGTCAACGACACCTACGTCAAATTGGCACAAAAAGAGGGCTATCGCGCACGCGCCGCCTACAAACTGAAAGAAATTGATGAGCTGTTTGGCCTGATTCGGCCCGGCCAAGTGGTGGTGGACTTGGGCAGCACCCCCGGCGCTTGGAGCCAGTATGTGCGCCGACGTTTATCGCCCGCCGGTGCCGCTACCGGTCACTTGGATGGCACCATCATCGCTTTGGACATTCTGCCCATGGAGCCGATTGAAGGCATCCATTACATCAACGGCGATTTTCGCGAGCCGGAAGTGTTGGCACAACTGGAAGCTGCTGTGCAGGGCCGCCCAGTGGATGTGGTGGTGTCTGACATGGCCCCCAATTTGTCCGGCATTGCCGCCACCGATGCCGCACGGATAGAACATCTGGTCGAATTGGCGGTAGATTTTGCCCGCCAGCATCTGCGCCCTGAAGGCGCACTGGTGGCTAAATTGTTCCACGGCGGCGCTTATGCACCCTTACTGGCCTTGTTCAAGGACAACTTTCGCGTCGTCAAGCCGGTCAAGCCCAAAGCCTCGCGCGACAAATCGGCCGAAACCTTTTTGGTCGGTATTGGTCTGAAATAACGGGCTGGGTTGGTTCTGTGGCGGGCAAATCCACGCCTTTATCGGGGCTGTCTGGGGCTATTGCTGTGTTGGCGTTGCCCAGAAAGTCTAAAATCGCCCTTCGCGCCGTTCATCTTGTTTATTGTTTTTCGCACTCTCTCTGGAGTCCCGCTTGAATAATCAGTGGTTTTCAAAAGTCGCCGTTTGGCTGGTCATTGCCATGGTGCTGTTCACCGTATTCAAACAGTTTGATACGCGCGTGGGTGTGGCTGCGGGCTACATTGGGTACTCAGAATTTCTAGACGAAGTACGCAACAGCCGCATCAAGAGTGCCACCATCCAAGAAGGCCCTGGTGGCACCGAGATTGTGGCCCTCACCAACGATGACCGCCGCATCCGTACCAATGCGACCTATTTAGACCGGGGTCTGGTGGGCGATTTGATCGCCAACAATGTCAAGTTTGATGTCAAGCCGCGTGAAGAAGGCTCCTTGCTCATGACCCTGCTGGTCAGTTGGGGGCCGATGCTGCTCTTGATTGGCGTGTGGGTGTATTTCATGCGCCAAATGCAAGGGGGTGGCAAGGGCGGTGCGTTCAGCTTTGGCAAAAGCAAAGCCCGCATGTTGGATGAGAACAACAACAGCGTGACTTTTGCCGACGTGGCTGGTTGCGATGAAGCCAAAGAAGAAGTGAAGGAAGTGGTGGACTTCCTGAAAGACCCGCAAAAATTCCAGAAACTGGGCGGACGTATTCCGCGTGGTTTGTTGCTGGTTGGCCCTCCGGGCACTGGTAAAACCCTGTTGGCCAAATCGATTGCGGGTGAAGCCAAAGTACCGTTTTTCAGTATTTCGGGTTCTGATTTTGTGGAGATGTTTGTCGGCGTGGGTGCAGCCCGCGTGCGCGACATGTTCGAGAATGCGAAAAAGAACGCCCCCTGCATCATCTTCATCGATGAAATCGATGCCGTGGGCCGCCAGCGTGGTGCTGGTTTGGGCGGTGGCAACGATGAGCGCGAACAAACCCTCAACCAGATGCTGGTTGAGATGGACGGTTTTGAAACCAATCTGGGCGTGATTGTGGTCGCTGCGACCAACCGCCCCGACATTTTGGATGCGGCTTTGCTGCGTCCGGGCCGTTTTGACCGTCAGGTGTATGTCACGCTGCCCGATATTCGGGGCCGTGAACAGATCCTGAACGTACACATGCGCAAAATCCCAGTCGGCCAAGATGTGAACCCCGGTGTGATTGCCCGTGGCACGCCTGGTATGTCGGGCGCTGATTTAGCCAACCTGTGCAACGAGGCAGCCCTGATGGCGGCGCGTCGCAATGCTCGCACGGTCGAAATGCAGGATTTTGAAAAAGCCAAAGACAAAATCTTGATGGGGCCAGAGCGCAAGAGCATGGTCATGCCCGAAGAGGAGCGCCGCAATACCGCCTACCACGAAGCCGGCCATGCCCTGATTGGCAAGCTGCTGCCCAAGTGCGATCCGGTACATAAAGTGACCATCATTCCGCGTGGCCGTGCCTTGGGCGTGACCATGAGCCTGCCAGCACAAGACCGCTACAGCTACGACAAAGATTACATGCTCAACCAAATCAGCATGTTGTTTGGTGGTCGTATTGCCGAAGAAGTGTTCATGCACCAAATGACCACTGGAGCCAGCAACGACTTTGAGCGTGCTACGCATATCGCCCGCGACATGGTAATGCGCTATGGCATGACCGAAGCCTTGGGGCCGATGGTCTATGCCGAGAATGAAGGCGAAGTGTTTCTGGGCCGTTCGGTCACCAAAACTACCAACATCAGCGAAGACACCATGCAAAAGGTGGATGCCGAGGTGCGCCGTATCATCGACGAGCAGTATTCGCTGGCGCGTCGTCTGATTGAAGAGCACAGCGACAAAATGCACGCCATGGCCAAAGCTTTGCTGGAATGGGAAACCATCGACACCGAGCAGTTGGATGACATCATGGCTGGTAAGCCGCCCCGTCCGCCCAAAGATTGGACACCGCGTACCCCTTCTTCTTCGGGGGGTGACAGTGGCAATGGTGGCTTACCCACCGTCACGGCCGATGCGGTGGTGGCTGCCCCCACGGCACCAACAGCCTCAACGGTGGGGTAAATCAGGCCGCGCGCCTATCGCTGGTACAAACGGGGTGCTGAGCGCCCCGTTTTTTTATGCTTTTTTGAAATATGCTTTGGCAAACCACCCGCTTTACCATTGATCTGAGTCGCCCCCAAATCATGGGGATTGTGAACGTCACACCGGATTCCTTCTCAGATGGGGGTCAGCACGCCAACACCGCTGCAGCGCTGCGCCATGCTGAACAGCTGCTGCGCGATGGTGCGCATGTTTTGGATATTGGTGGCGAATCTACCCGGCCCGGTAGCCCAGCCGTTCCCTTGGCACAAGAGCTAGAGCGCGTGCTGCCGGTGGTGCGTGAAGCCGTACGCTTGGGCGTGCCTGTATCGGTGGATACCTACAAGCCCGAAGTGATGCAGGCGGTGTTGGATTTGGGCGCAGATATCATCAACGACATTTGGGCCTTGCGCCAGCCGGGTGCGGCACAGGTGGTGGCACAGCATCCGCAGTGCGGGGTGTGTCTGATGCACATGCACCGTGACCCGCAAACCATGCAAGCTGCACCGATGGAAGGGGATGTGGTCACGGAAGTGACCAACTTTTTGGCCCAGAGTGCCCAAGCCCTACGAGCCCAAGGCGTGCAAGCCGAGCGCATCGTGTTGGACTACGGCATAGGCTTTGGCAAAACGGTGGCACAAAACTTTGCCTTGCTGGCGCAGCAGGCGGCAGTGTTGGCGCTAGGCTATTCTTTGCTGGTGGGCTGGTCGCGCAAATCGTCGATTGGAGCCGTGACAGGCTTGGAGGTAGGCCAGCGCATGGTGCCCAGTGTGGCCGCGGCTTTGTTGGCGGTCGAGCGTGGCGCACATATGGTGCGTGTACACGATGTGCGCGAAACCGCCCAAGCGCTGCAAGTGTGGCAGGCTGCCCAGTAGCGCGGTAGTTTAGGTCGGACGGCGCACCATGCACACCGCGGTGGCCGTCGCGACCCGTTGGCCGTTTTGCCAAAGTTCACCGCGCACATTGCAGATGTTTTTACCGCGGCTCTCGAACCAAGATGTCCCGGTGATCGGCCCGGCCTTGGCCGCCGCCAAAAATGAGGTATTCAAGCTCAAGGTAGCGCAGAAAGCGCCCGGCTCTAGGGTGGCTGTGACCAGCACGGCGGTCACATCGTCCAGCATGGCACTGACCATGCCGCCTTGCACCTGACGGGCCGGGTTGAGGAATTGCTCACTGGCGTGGTATTGCACGGTGATGGTGCCTGCTTGCAAGTCCAGGGCTTGGATTTGTTGGCCCAGCAGATGGGTGACGGGGGTATCCTGCAACAGGGCTTGCAGCTGGGATGGAATCGAATCAGAAGTGCTCATGGGGGCACAAGCGTAGCAGGAATGGCCTTTGACGGGGGGTGGTGCCGCTCTAGTCCGTACAGACGCAGGTATTCTTACTCTTTTTGCTCACAAGCCACTGTGATTATCTATGTCTGAATCTCTCGTTTCTGCCCCTTCCACCCCCGTTTTCACCATCGCTGAGGGGGGTGTGGCGACGATCACGCTCAACCGCCCAGCGCACCGCAACCGACTGGAAAATGCCGACCTGAAAGCACTGCTGCATTTGTTTGCCCAGATTGATGCCGACCCGAGCATCCGCGTAGTGGTGCTAACGGCCAACACCACAGACCAGCCCAAGCCAGTGTTTTGTGCTGGTTACCATATTGGCGGCTTCGGCACGGAAGATGAAAGTGGCTCCGCTTTGTTTGAGCGCGTGGCCGATGCCTTGGCAGTGCTGCACCCGGTCACTATCTGTGCCCTGAATGGCAGCGTCTATGGCGGGGCTACCGATTTGGTGTTGGCTTGTGATTTGCGCGTCGCCTTGGATGGGATTGAGTTTCGTATGCCGGCGACGGCGCTGGGTTTGCACTATTACCCCAGCGGGTTACAGCGTTATGTAGCTCGGCTTGGGGTGTCAGCGGCTAAACGGGCTTTTTTAACGGCCCGGCCTTTTAGCGCGCAAATGCTCTGGAATACAGGGTGTTTAGAAGCAGTGGTGCCTGATGCTGCCAGCATGGAAACGACGGTGGCTGCCTTGGTGCAAGATGTATCGGCATTGGCTCCGTTGGCGGTGCGTGCTACCAAGCAATCGATCAATGAGATTGCCACAGGTCAGCCCAATTGGCCGGCCATGCGTGAACGCGAAGCTTTAACCACCGAGAGCAGCGACTTTGCCGAAGGCCGCCGTGCCTTTGCTGAGCGGCGCAAGCCGGTGTTTGTGGGGCGTTGACGTTTCACAGCCTTGGGCAAGAGGCTAGAGCGGTGCTGTTCTAGGTGTGTGAGGAAGGAACACAAAGGGCTTGCATCTGTGAACAGAGTGCAAGCCCTTGTCGCTAACAAAAAACGTACGGAACGTTTAAGCAGCAATCACCTTGGCGATGGCTTGGCAAACATAATCAATGTTCTTGCTATTGAGTGCAGCCACGCAGATACGGCCGGTGTCGGTGCCATAGACACCAAACTCGCTACGCAAACGCACCATCTGGTCTTTGTTCAGGCCGGAGTAGCTGAACATACCGATCTGTTGTGTCATGAACGACATATCTTGCTGCACGCCAGCGGCTTTCAGGCCATCGACCAGCTTTTGGCGCATGGCCTTGATACGCACGCGCATCTCGCCTAGCTCTTTTTCCCACAGCGCGCGCAGTTCGGCATTGCCCAACACAGCAGCCACCACGGCACCACCGTGGGTGGGGGGGTTGGAGTAGTTGGTGCGGATGACGATTTTCAGTTGCGACAGCACGCGGTCGGCTTCTTCTTTGCTTTCGCACAGCACGCTCAGGCCGCCCACGCGCTCGCCGTACAGGCTGAAGCTCTTAGAGAAGCTGGTAGAGACAAAGAAGCTCAAACCGGCAGCGACAAACTTTTGAATCACGGCACCGTCTTCGGCAATACCGTGGCCAAAGCCTTGGTAGGCCATGTCCAAGAAGGCGGTCAGGCCCTTGGCCTTGACCACGGCCACCACTTGATCCCACTGTTCGGCAGTCAGATCGTAGCCGGTGGGGTTGTGGCAGCAGGCGTGCAGCACAATGATGGTGCCGGGGGCGGCAGCGTTCAGGCTGGCCAACATGCCTTCAAAGTTCACGCCACGTTTGGCAGCGTCGTAGTAGGCGTAGGTATCAACGACAAAACCGGCGTTGGTGAACAGAGCGCGGTGGTTTTCCCAGCTCGGGTCTGAAATCAGTACCTTGGCTTCGGGGCTGATCTTCTTCAGAAAGTCGGCACCGATCTTCAGGCCGCCCGTGCCACCAATGGCTTGTACCGTAGCCACGCGGCCATTCTTGACGGGCTCGGAATCGGCACCAAACACCAGCGCCTTGACACCATTGTCGTAAGCGGCCAAGCCGTCAATCGGCAGGTAGCCACGGGCGGTGGGCTTGGCCATCAGGGCCTCTTCGGCTTTTT
>CAYZGT010000039.1:0-22839 GCA_964478155.1 uncultured Simplicispira sp. | reverse complement strand
ATTGCTGGCGTCAGGACCTAAACCTGGTGCGTCTACCAATTTCGCCACCCGCGCACTCTTCTAACAAACAGGGCAGCAACGCAAAGTCTGCCGCCTGCGTGAAATTGGTGAGTCCATTATTTTAACCTGTTGGCAAAGCGTTTTGGTGATCTTGCAATAAAGGTTCGGGCTTGCGCACCCGAAAACAAGCGGCATACAACGCGGGCAGACCCAATAAAGTGAGCACCGTGGCTACGATCAGGCCACCCATGATAGCCACGGCCATCGGCCCCCAGAACACACTGCGCGACAAGGGAATCATGGCTAAGACAGCAGCGGCGGCGGTCAACACAATCGGGCGTAAACGGCGCACCGCCGACTCCACGATCGCATCCCAAGCAGGGATACCGCGGGCACGGTCTTTTTCGATTTGGTCAATCAAAATCACCGAATTGCGCTGGATCATGCCCATCAAAGCAATCACCCCTAGCAAAGCGACAAAACCAAACGGACGATCCAGCGCCAGCAGCGCTGCTGCTACGCCAGCGATGCCCAACGGCCCGGTCAGGAACACCAGCAAGGCCCGGCTAAAACTGTGCAATTGCAACATCAACAGGGTGAAAGTGATGAACAGCATGATCGGCACCCCGGCAGCAATCGAGGCCGAGCCCTTGGCACTTTCTTCTACCGCACCAGCGACTTCCAGACGGTAGGCCGTCTCGCCAGCAGCATGCCAGCGGGCCTCTATTTGGCGCAAAGCGGGCAACAGGGCTTCGGTCACGGTAGCACCCTGCACGCCAGCCGTCACATCGCCTTGCACAGTAATGGCGTAGTCACGGTTTTCACGCCACAGTACGCCCGGCTCCCAGGTAAAAACAGGCTTGGCAATTTGCGTCAAGGGAATAGACTGACCCGAGGCCGTGGGCAGGTAGATGTTGGCAATATCGGTAATAAAGCGACGCTCCGATTCTGGTGGGCGCAGCACAATGTCGATCAGCTTGTCGCCCTCGCGGTACTGGCCGATGTTCATGCCAGCGTGCATGACGTGCGAAGCTTGGGCAATGCTTTGGCTACTGACACCGAGCGCTCTGGCCTTGTCTTGGTCAATGTCTAGGCGCACCACCTTGACCGACTCGTTCCAGTTATCATTGACCCCGTGCATTTGTGGTGCTGCGCGCAACACTTCCTTCACTTCGTCGGCCCGCGCACGCAGCAACACCGGATCAGGCCCCACGACACGGAATTGCACCGGGTACGGCACCGGCGGGCCATTGGGCAGCAATTTGACCCGGCCACGCACTTCGGGGAACTCACTGGCCAACACGGCAGGAAGTTGGTCTAACAACACCGCACGGGTGGCCAAATCTTTCGACATGACGATGAATTGCGATACATTGGTTTGCGGCAATACTTGGTCTAGCGGCAGATAGAAACGCGGCACACCCGAGCCGATCCATGTGGTCACACTGATGATGCCGGGTTCGGCACGCAAGCGGGCTTCGATACGGCGTGTCACTTCTTCATTGCCCGCAAACGAAGTGCCTTCAGGAAACCAAGCATCGACCAAAATTTCGGGACGATTGGAATCTGGGAAAAACTGCTGCTGCACCCGCCCCATGCCGAGCACGCCCAAAGCAAACACCAACCCAGTGGCCGCAATGGTGAGCCAGCGGTGTTCTACACACCAGTAAACCAAGCGCCGAAAGGCAGTGTAAAACGGTGTGTCAAAGACTTCATGCGGGTCAGCCTGCATGCCTTGGGGAGCACCCGGTGCCGCCGGTAGCAATGCAATATGTGGCGGGGGCTTGAGCAACAGGGTGCCCAAATAGGGCACAAAATACACCGACACCACCCAAGACAACACCAAGGCAATCACGGTGACAGCGAAAATGGCAAAGGTGTATTCACCCGTGACCGATTTAGCAATGCCAATCGGCAAAAAACCGGCAGCGGTGATCAAGGTGCCGGTGAGCATGGGCATGGCAGTGGCCTCATAGGCGAAGGTGGCGGCGCGCACCTTGTCGTAGCCCTCTTCCAGCTTGAGCACCATCATTTCTACCGCGATGATGGCATCGTCCACCAGCAAGCCCAGTGCGATGATGAGCGAGCCCAAAGAGATTTTGTGCAGCCCAATGTTCCAGTACCACATGGCCAAAAAGGTGATGGCCAGCACCAGCGGAATGGTGATACCCACCACCAGGCCAGGGCGCGGGTCGAGCGTCCAGCGCTGCCACCAGCGCTGGGGATGGGAACGGCGGTGCAGGCCCAAGCTGATAAAGCTGACCAGCAGCACAATCACCACCGCCTCCATCAGCACCTTGACAAATTCATTCACCGAATCGGCCACGGCTTGGGGTTGGTCTTGCACGTTGACCAAGCGCACTCCAGCCGGTAGTTGCTTGCCAATCGTCTCGACGCTGTGGCGCAAAGCCTTGCCCAAAGCGATGATGTCGCCCCCTTTGGCCATCGAGACCCCGAGGGCAACCACCTCTTGGCCTTCGTGGCGCACTTTGATGTGGGGCGGATCGACATAAGCACGCCGCACTTGGGCAATATCACCCAAGCGCAATTGTCGACCTGAAGGCCCGCGAATCGGCATGGCTTGCAAGTCTTCGATCGCCTGAAACGGCCCGGCGACGCGCACTTGCACCTGCTCCTGCGGGGTTTGCACCGCCCCGGCACTTTCTATCGCGTTTTGCTGGCCCAATTGGGCCAGCACGGCGTTCATATCCAGCCCCATTTGGGACAGACGTTTGTGCGAAAGCTCGACAAACAACTTTTCTTCTTGCACGCCAAACAGTTCTACCTTGGCCACGTCGGGGACACGCAACAGTTGCTGGCGCACCTCATCGGCAAACACCTTGACTTCAGCCGGGCTAAAACCCTCCGCCTCTAGCGCGTAAATCACGCCATAGACATCGCCAAAGTCATCATTGAAAAATGGCCCTTGTACCCCTTGGGGCAGGGTGTAGCGCATATCGGCAATTTTTTTGCGTACCGTGTACCAAACATGCGCTACCTCGCTAGCCGGCGAAGAGTCTTTGATTTGGAAGATGATTTGCGACTCACCGGGCTTAGAGTAGCTACGGATCTTGTCGGCATAAGGCACCTCTTGCAAGGTGCGCTCTAACTTGTCGCTCACCTGCTCGGCCACCTGCTGCGCTGTGGCTCCGGGCCACAGGGTACGCACCACCATGACACGGAAAGTAAACGGGGGGTCTTCGTCTTGCCCCAACTGAAAATAAGCGGCAAAGCCGAGCAACATCAGCACCACCATCAGGTAGCGCGTCAGGGCGGGATGGTCAAGTGCCCATTGGGACAGGTTAAAGCCTTCTGGCTTGGTCGGGGCGGTCATAGGCGGCTGGCTTGCTGGGAAGAAACAGCCGCAGCAGGGCTGGTCGATGGGGAGTTGGCTGTTTTGGGCTGGTAGATCACCACTTTTTGTCCTGGCGACAACACATGCACACCGGTAGCAACGACTTGCATACCGGGGGTCAAGCCTGCGGCAATCACAGCGGCGTTGCCATCTGCCGTGGAAACTTGCACGCTCTGCAAGCGCACAGTGCTGCTGCTAGGCTCGTACACCCAAACAGCGCTACCCTGGCCCTGCTGCTGCAAGGCCGTGGTGGGCACGGTGATAGCCGTCACCCCGGCACGCCCCAAAGATTGGGGTTGCACGTACACGGTCGCCCCGAGTGGAGGCACAGCCGTGCCTGCAGGCGCATCTAAAGCCACCTTGACGCTGTAGGTGCGGGTGCTGGGGTCGGCGCTGGCCGCAATTTCACGAATCTGGCCTGACAGGGGGGCCGTGGTCTGCGCCCAAGGGCGCACCTGCACGGTTTGGCCGGTGCGCAGCAGCGCCAGTTGGTCTTCGGGCACAGCAAACAGTACATCGCGCGGGCCGTCGTGGGCCACACGCACCACCGGGGTACCTGCAGCCACCACCTGGCCGGGTTCAGCCTCGATGCCCGTGATAACCCCTGCCACATCAGCCAACAAACGGGTATAGCGGGTTTGGTTGCCCTGTACCGAGGCTTGCGCTTGCGCTTGTGCCAGTGTGGCTTGAGCGGCTTTGAGCGTTGCCTCGCGCCGCTCCAATTCAGCCCCACTAATGAAGTTTTGTGCCTGCAACCGGGCATAGCGTTGGTAGTCGGCAGCGGCCAGCGCTTGCTGGGTCTGCGCGGCCGTCACTTGGGCTTGTGCTGCTTGGGCCGCCAGTTGGTAATCTTGAGGGTCTAATTGCGCCAGCACCTGACCGGCGTGTACCCGTTGGCCCAACTCCACCGGGCGCTGCACCACCTTGCCCGCCACGCGAAAGCCTAGGCGCGACTCCACGCGGGCACGCACCTCGCCCGCATATTCTTGCTGGGCTTGTAAAGCACTGACCCCTACCGTGAGCAATTTGACCGCCCGTACCGGCTCTGGGGCTGGGGCAGGCCGCGAACAGGCTGCCAAACTCAAGGTGGCAGCACAAAACCAAAAAAGCCCCCGGCGGGACGGTGGTGCAATCGAGGATGGCATGAAAAATCCAAACGAACGTACATTTACTGACCGACTGGTTAGTAATTTAGGCGATAGCGGCATGCCTTGTCAAGCGACAATCAGCCCTGTGACTAAACCGCAAGCCATTACCCATTACGAAAATTTTCCGGTGGCCTCGCTGCTCTGCCCCCCGGCACTGCGCCCCCCGATTGCTGCCATTTACGCTTTTGCGCGCACCGCAGATGACATTGCCGATGAAGGAGATGCCAGTGCCCCAGAGCGGCTGGCCGACTTGACGGCCTACCGCATGGAACTGCACCGCATTGCCACTGCGGCCCCCCCTGGCGCACGTTGGGCACAAGTGTTTGTGCCGTTGGCCGCCATCTTGCAAAGCCACCGTCTGCCGGTTGCCTTGCTAGACGATTTGCTCAGTGCTTTTATCCAAGATGTACAAAAAACCGCCGCCAGCGCAGGCTATGCCAACCGTGCCGAGTTGCTGGACTACTGCCGCCGCTCGGCCAATCCGGTGGGCCGACTGTTGTTGCACCTGTATGGCGTGCAAGATGCCACCGCGTTACGCCAAAGCGATGCCATCTGCACTGCACTGCAGTTGATTAACTTTTGGCAAGATTTGAGTGTGGATATTCCACGCCAGCGCTTTTACCTGCCCGAGGCCGACTGCACACGCCACGGTGTGCCAGCAGCTGAGTTGCGCGCGCTGAAGCTAACCCCCGCCAGCGCGGCCTTGGTATTGGACTGCGCGCACTGGGCCCGCAGCGAAATGCTGCGCGGTGCGCCGTTGGTACACCAGCTACCGGGGCGCATTGGCTGGGAATTGCGGCTGGTGGTGCAAGGTGGCTTGCGTATTTTGGACAAGGTAGAGGCCCTGCGCGGGGCCAGCTTACAGCGCCGACCACGCATCCGGCCTTGGGATGGGCCGTGGATGCTGGCGCGGGCATTGAAAATGTAAAAGGAAAAAAGACCTCTTAACCGAGCGCCAAAATAACCGGCTTGCCATCGCGGCCGGTAAAGACCAGATTGCCGCCCTCATCCAAATGAAAAGCCCCGGTACTGAAATCTTGGCGTAGACGTGCTACCAATTTGCACAGTGCAATTTCTACCGTACCTTCGGTACCCACCGCCACGTCTAAACGGGCCAAACGGGCTTTTTCCAGCTCTTTTTCTAGCGCCTCGCGCTCTTTGAGCGACTTGCCCCACGCTTGCACCGCCTGCTGCCAAGAAGCCCGCGCACGCTCTAGCAGTCCTTTGGGGTCCGCCGTTTTGAGCTGCTTGACCAACTGCTCTAAGCGGGTCTCTTGGGCTTTTTCCTCTTCAATGCGTTTGAGCAAGGCAGCGTATTCAGCATCCAGGGCTGGATTGACCCCCAAGGTCACCTTGGTCGTACCGCCCTTATCGGAGCCCAGCGTAGCAACGCGAATCGACATCATGGCCGAAGCACTCCCACCGACCAAACGCCCGGTTTTACGCGAGCCGGTACCCACGGTAATTTGGTTGCTGGCGTGCAACTCGCACTCTAGCGCCATGTCTTTCAAGGCAATCACCGTGCCCGCACGAATCTCCACCCCTTCAGCAAAACGCGCCGTAACCGAACCTTGGGCTTCGATTTTGGAGCGCCCAATGATGCCGCCCGTAATGCGAATATCGCCCCCCGCATGCAAATTGCCCGAATCGACCATGCCATCGACAATGATGTCGCCGCTAGCGTGGATACTCATGCCTTGCACCACTTCGCCAGTCACATGCACGCTGCCATCAAAGTGGATATTGCCGGTAGCCATATTCACCTCTTTGTAGCGTAATACTGGCTCTACATTCACCCCGGCATCGACACGCACCGGCAAGCCGCCCACGGTCGCCACCAACACGGAAGCATCTTCGGCAGAGATTTCTGCCCCTTTGAGGCCGGTGGCAAAAGGCTTGTCACGGCCCGGCTTGGCTTTCACCACCACGCCTTTGACATTCTGGCCATCGGTGCCGTTGGTGGCCGGGGTGCGTCGCATCAAAGCATCACCCGCCTGCACCGCCACAATCTCACCGCGCTCGCGATAATCGATCAGACCGTTTTCATCTACCTTGGGCTCGCGGTTGACGGTGTGCGGAATCAGGTCTTCAAACAGGGCATCGTTACCATCCATCGCATCGCGACCACGGGCTACGATCACATTGCTACAGCTGCCGCGCTGGCAGGCATCTTGTACCGCTGTGTGGTCAATGCCAAAAGTGACACCCGCTTTGCTGAGTGCCTTCAAGGCATCCTCGGGGTTGGCCGCCTTGCCTCCAATTGGAGGAATGATGTTCAGCGTGGCATTCATGCCATCAGAAGAAATATGCACTTGGTACTCAGCATCGTAGCGGCGGGCTACTTCAATACCGAAAGGCTCCTTTTGCACATTGCACATCTCGGCTGCACTGGTCAGGGCCTCTTGCTTGATCGAGCAGTCACCATAACCTGCCTGCTGCAGTAAATGGTACAAGGCGTTGCCGTCGACTGGCTCGCGCTCTGACATAGGCAAGGCCACCAGCAAAATTTGGTTATCGGCTTCCTCAAACGAAATACCCGGAATTTCAACAACAGACATGGATTTCCCCACTGAATCAGCACCTGCCCACAAGAGAGCGGCTACTATGAACCTTTGCTACCTACCACAGCCCCGACATGCTCCGTACGACGGCATACCAGCACGAAGGGACTGCCCTCCTCATTTTCTGGTAGTCGATCAACGCCCCAACAAGGCTGCTGGAGCCCGTGGGGCCACAGCAGGCACCTTGGCGGCTGGCCTTGCTTGGTAACTCGCCGACTGAGCGCCCGCCTCCAACGTAAACGATGCAGCCAAAGCAGCTAACTGGCGCGCCTGCTCTTGCAACGCACTAGAGGCAGCGGAAGTTTGTTCGACCAAGGCGGCATTTTGCTGGGTAACACCATCCAATTGCGCCACGGCTTGGTTAATTTGTGCCAAACCAGAAGATTGTTGCACGCTGGCCGAGGCAATTTCGCCCACAATGTCCGAGACACGTTGAATGCCCGAGACAATTTCTTGCATGGTAGCCCCAGCTTGCGACACTTGGGAGCTACCTACCCCCACCTTATCCACCGAATCGGTAATCAAGGCGCGTACCTCTTTGGCCGCTTGGGCGCTGCGGCCAGCCAAATTACGCACCTCAGCCGCCACCACCGCAAAACCACGCCCTTGCTCACCAGCACGCGCCGCTTCTACCGCTGCATTCAAGGCCAAAATATTGGTCTGAAAGGCAATGCCATCAATCACACCAATGATGTCAACAATCTTGCGCGACGAGCTGTTGATGGCTTCCATGGTATCGACCACCTGTGCCACCACACTGCCACCACGTTGGGCCACTCCAGTAGCTGCAGAGGCCAATTGATTGGCTTGGTTGGCATTGTCAGCGTTGTGCTGTACCGTACCCGAAAGCTGTTCGGTAGCAGAAGCCGTTTGCTGTAGCGAGCTGGCTTGTGATTCGGTGCGCTCGGACAAGTCGTGCGTGCCTGTCGCTACTTCAGAGGCCGCGCCAGCAATCGCATCAGCTCCCCGGCGCACTTGGCTCACGATATGGTGCAGGTTGCTGCGCATGATCTCCATCTGCCCCAACAGCGTACCAATTTCATCGTGGCCCGCATGGGGCACGGGACGCGACAAATCGTTACCTGCAATTTCGTGTGCCGTTTCAATCGCCATGTTAAAGCCCGAACGCAAACGGCTCAATAAAGTCAGTGCCAACACCGTGGCTGGAATACCACCCAACAGCGTGGTCAAGCCAAACACCCACAAAGCGCGTTCGTAGTGCTGTTGCGCTTCTTCGTAGGCCTGCTTACCGCGTTGGACTTGGTAATCACGAAAGGCGGCTAGGGACTGCATGACCGCTTCGCCCTCAGTACGGCTGGCGGCTAAAAATCGCTCTAACACATCGGCACCAAAGTTGCCGCTACGAATGGCGTTTGTAGCCTCGTCTAATTTAGCCCGCCAAGCGGCACGGATCGGCTTGGTCGATTCGTACAGTTTGCGCTCTTCAGGATCGGTAATGCTGTCTTCCATCGCTTTGTTGACGGCATTGGCCTTGACGCGCGTATCTGCAATGGCATCCAAATGGATATTGGTCGGGTGGTTGTGTACGCTAGCCAAGGGGTTTTCGGGTGCATGTTGGAAAGCCAACAACACCTGCAAACGGTTTTGCACCGTGGCACTCATCGACTCTTCGGCCATCAAGGCCCGTTGCATCGATTGGTCATGCACCAAGCGCAGGCTATCCCGCGCTGATAACAAACCCAAAAAACTGACTCCCACCACCGCCGTGAATGAAATCCAGTAAGCAAACAAAATGACGATGAAGCGTTGGGTAATACGCAGGTTATTGAACATGGAAAGCCAAGAAGGGTAAAACGGAACGAAGCGGTGCGAACAAGCTCTAGCAGCAGCGATGATAGCGCCCGATAGACGGTATGCCAGCCAACGCACATCATGGGACAATCCCGCCCTATGAATCCGGAACAGTACGTCCAGCAAAAAGCAGCCGCTTCAGGCAGTAGCTTCTATTACGCCTTTCTGTTCCTGCCCCCAGCACGGCGGGCAGCCATTACTGCGTTTTATGCCTTTTGTCGCGAGGTAGATGATGTAGTCGATGAGGTCTCTGACCCGGCTGTAGCCCGCAACAAACTGGTATGGTGGCAGGCAGAAGTGCAACGGGCCTTTCAGGGCCAGCCCAGCCACCCCGTCATGCAGGCGCTGATGCCACTGAGCCAGAGCTACCAAATCGAACAACGCCATTTACAGGCCGTGATTGACGGCTGCCTGATGGACTTAGACCAAACCCGTTATTTAGACTATGCGGGTTTGCAGCGCTATTGCCATCTGGTGGCGGGTATTGTGGGTGAAGTGGCAGCGCAAATTTTTGGCCAAACCGACCCAGCCACGACCCAATACGCCCACCGTTTGGGTCAAGCGCTGCAATTGACCAATATTTTGCGCGATGTGGGCGAGGATGCTTTGCGCGGGCGCATCTACTTGCCGGTGAATGATTTGCAGCAATTTGATGTGAAAGCCCATGAAATCATCAAACGCGAATACTCAGATCGCTTTACCGCGCTGATGCGGTTTCAGGCTGAGCGCGCGCACCGCCTGTACGACGAAGCCTTGGCCCTGTTACCCGCTGCAGACCGGCGCGCACAAAAACCAGGTTTGATGATGGCCAGCATTTACCGCACCCTGCTGCGCGAAATTGAAGACGAAAACTTTCAAGTGCTACACCAGCGTATCAGCTTGACACCACTGCGTAAATTTTGGCTGGCTTGGAAAGTACAAGCCTTGGGGCGTATGTGAAAAAAATTGCCATCATTGGTGCCGGTTGGGCGGGCATGGCCGCTGCCGTAGCTATAGTGCAAGGCGGCCACCGGGCCACCGTGTTTGAGGCCGCGCGTGTCATTGGCGGACGGGCGCGGGCTATTCTGGCCCACGGTCACACCACACAGACACCCTTGGTACTCGACAATGGTCAGCATATTTTGATTGGCGCTTACACCGAATCCCTGCGCCTGATGCGCCATGTGGGGGTGGACATCGAGGCCGCACTGCTGCGCCTGCCACTGGCGTTGCGCTTTGCCGATGGCACCGGCCTGCAATGGCCCCAACTACCGCCACCTTGGGATGCCTTGGTCGCTATTGCCCGCGCCACAGGCTGGACACGCCAAGAGCGGCTGGCGCTGCTGCGCACCGCACTGAAGTGGCAGCTCAAGCGCTTTCGCTGCGACACACCCGTGACCGTAGCTGATTTATGCGCTAACTTGCCACAACGCCTGATCGACGAATTTATCGACCCCTTGTGTGTAGCAGCGCTCAATACCCCCGCAGCGCAAGCCAGCGGCCAAGTGTTTTTGCGCGTACTGCACGACAGCCTGTTCAGCGGGCCAGGTGGCTCCAATTTGTTGTTGCCGCGCGTTAATTTGGGCGAAGTCTTTCCAGAAGCAGCAGCGCGTTGGCTACGCGGCCAAGGCTCGATTGTGCGCACCGGTGTGCGCGCCCGCACGCTCAACGTCATGCCACACAGTGGGCGCTGGCTGATCAACGGCACCCCCTTTGATGGCGTGGTGCTGGCCTGCTCCAACACCGAAGCCGCCCGCTTGGTCTCACATTGCGTACAAACTGCTCCGCGTGCGATGGTGGTGCCACTGTGTGATTGGGCGGCCAGCGCCCAAAGCCTGCAATTTCAGGCCATTGCCACGGTATATGCCCAAGTGCCGATGCAAGAGCGTCCACCCGGCCCCACGCTATCGGCACCGATGTTGGCCTTGCGCAGCCACCTGCACGGGCCAGCACAATTTGTGTTTGATCGGGGCCAATTGGGCGGCCCACCGGGCTTGTTGGCCTTTGTGGCCAGCGCCAGCCAAGGCGATCGCCACAGCATTGAAACCCAAGTGTTGACCCAAGCCAAGCGCGAATTGGGCTTGGCAGACTTGCTGGTAGTACAAACCGTGATTGAAAAACGCGCTACCTTTGCTTGCACCCCAGGTTTGCAGCGCCCCGAGCGCCAAATTGCCAATGGGTTATGGGCCTGTGGCGACTATATCCATGGCCCCTACCCCGCCACCCTAGAAGGGGCGGTACGCAGCGGCACAGCAGCTGGTTTGGGCGTGCTAGACCCGCCTTCAGCGCCGCAACGCAGCTCAGCGCTCTAAGACCGCCTGCAGCACCATTTTGGCGATAAAGCCCAAAATGCCCAGCCCCAAGCCAATAAACATGATCATAGTGCCAAACTTGCCTGCCTTAGACTGCCATGCCAAATGTCCAATAATGAAAAACATGAACAAAATAAAGGCCCCCACGCCATAGGTGAGGAAAAAATCGGCAATTTGCGCTTCGCTAAAGCCAAAAATCATTGATTTGCGCGTGAAACCTTGGCCCCAACGCCAAGGAGGTGAAGCGCAGAACGCACAGCGCCCTTTGCTTTGGTGGCGTTACCTACCACGTCCATTTTTGCCACCCGTTATACCGCACACCTATAGAGCAAAAAAAAACCGCCACATACTGGCTTTGTCAGTGTGTGGCGGCATTTTGTGTGGTGGAGCTGGCGGGAATTGAACCCGCGTCCGCGAGCCTTCTTTGGGCAGATCTACATGTTTAGCAGTCTGTTTTTAGATTTACACCCAAGGCCGCGCAGCTGCACGCTGCCAAGAATGCTAGTACCCTGAAATCTCATCCTGCACCAAGGTACCCGATGCAGAACCAGCTGATGTGAATTACCTTGCAGCCTGGAAGTCTTGCGACCCCCTTGCCCAGCCCATCAGCGTGCTGTTGCAAGGCTCACCGGATTTAAGCGGCGAGTGCGAAACGTTCGTCGTTTGCAGTTACTTTAGTGAACGGAGATTTACGAGCGTCATTCAAGCTCGACATGCACCACACCAATTCCGAACCCACGTCGAAACCAGGGCAGCCCCTAACCTCCTATTTTAGGCCAGATTCAGGTATTGCAATAGGGCTTGGGGTGAATTAATCACCGCATGGGCTCCCCACTGTTGTACGTCGGTGTGTGCGCCCAAGTAACCATAGGTAGCAGCCACGGTGGTCATGCCAGCGGCCAAACCAGCCACAATGTCGCGCTCATCGTCCCCCACATACAAACACTGGCTGGCGGGCACTTGCAGTTGCGCGGCGGCATACAGCAAGGGCGCAGGATGCGGCTTTGCATGGGCGGTAGTGTCACCACTGACCACGGTAGCCGCATTGACAAACAAAGGCAGGGCTTGCACCAGTGGTTCGGTAAAGCGCGCCATTTTGTTCGTCACCACCCCCCAAGGCAGTGGGCAGGCTTGCAATTGGGCAATCAACTCTGGAATCCCCGCAAACACTGTCGTGCAGTGTGTCAGACGGGCAGCATAGTTCTGAAAAAACTCCTCGCGCAAGGCCGGAAAGTCTGCGTGGTCGGGCGTGATGCCAAAGGCTTCGGCCAACAGGCCACGCGCACCCGCGCCCGCCATAGGTCGGTAGCGTTCTGCGGGCAACGAAGGCAAGCCCCGATCGGTACGCATTTTGTCAGCGGCCGCTCCCAAATCCGGGGCACTGTCCACCAGCGTACCATCCAAATCAAACAAAACTGCACGAATATGCTGGAACATGAATCCCTCCAGCGCTTCAGCCGGCCCGGCGGGTAGCAAACAAATAATTCACGCTGGTGTCTTGGTTCAGCCAGTAGCGGCGTGTGAGTGGGTTGTACTGCAACCCACGGCTGTGCAAGACCTCTAATTGGGCCGCACGGCAACTGGCAGCCAACTCACTGGGGCGAATAAATTTGGCGTACTCATGCGTGCCCTTGGGCAGCATGTTCAGCACATACTCTGCGCCCAGAATGGCAAACAGAAAAGACTTGGCATTGCGGTTGATGGTGGAGAAAAATACCCAGCCCCCCGGTTTGACCAGTTGGGCGCAGGCGCGCACGATGGAGTCCGGATCCGGTACGTGCTCCATCATTTCCATACAGGTCACCACATCAAAACCGCCCGGCTCTTCTTGGGCCAAGGCTTCGGCACTGATTTCACGGTAACCCACGCCGTGGGCATTGGTCTCTAATGCATGCAATTGGGCCACCCGCAGTGACTTGGTAGCCAAATCAATGCCCAATACGTCGGCCCCTTGGTGGGCCATCGCCTCGGCCAAAATGCCCCCGCCACAACCCACGTCCAAGACACGCTTATCGCGCAGTGGCACTAAGTTATTAATCCAGTCCAGACGCAAGGGATTGATTTGGTGCAGTGGACGGAACTCACTTTCTGGATCCCACCAACGGTGGGCTAGATCAGAAAATTTGGCCAGCTCGGCCAGATCAACATTGTCGGTATGGTGCATGGCTTAATTCTCTAGCAAAGCGCAGCTACCAGCGGCAACCACACATAAAAAAAGCCCCGCAAGCGGGGCTTTTTGACAGCAATCAATAAAGATTACTGGGCGGCACGGGTACCGACCACTTCGATTTCTACGCGACGGTTCTTGGCGCGGCCATCTTTGGTCTTGTTGCTGGCCACGGGTTGCTTCTCGCCCTTGCCTTCGGTGTAGATGCGGTTCTTCTCGATGCCCTTAGACACCAAATAAGCCTTGACAGCTTCGGAGCGGCGGATCGACAGTTTTTGGTTGTAAGCGTCAGAGCCCACGGAATCAGTGTGACCCACGGCCACGATGACTTCCAAGTTCACGCCGTTGAGCTTGCCAACCAGCTTGTCCAGCTCGGCCTTGCCAGCGGGCTTGAGCACAGCCTTGTCAAAATCGAAGAAGGCATCGGCGTTGTAAGTGACCTTGCTAGCGACGGCAGGTGCAGGCTGTGCTGCAGGAGCAGCTGCAGGAGCGGCTGCAGGGGCAGCAATCGGAGCGGGCGCGGGAGCAGCTGCAGGAGCCAAAGCGCCATCGCATTTAGCGGCGGCAGTGGCAGGTGTCCAGTTGGCATCGCGCCAGCACAGTTCATTGGTGCCGTTTTTCCAGACCAAATCGCCGGAACCGTTCTTCCAATTGTCAACAGTTTGTGCGCCAGCGGCGGTTGCAAGCACTGCGGAGGCAAACAACATCGCCACTTTGTTCAATTTTTTCATGGGTTCTCCTCTTGGGGAAAAAGCCGCAGCCGCGCTGCGTATCAATGACGTCGTCGGTGACCACCACCAAAAACGTTATTTTGATTGTGCCATACGCAACCGGACAGAATGGCCCTAGCAGGCCAGCGAGCGCCGTCTGGGCACGCATTTGAATGCATGTGTTGTGCAGTTGCTACAACCGCTTGGCTCTAAAATGGGTGTCCATTGCTGTCCTTGCCCCTGTCATGACCCAGTTTGCCAAAGAAACCCTGCCCATCAGCCTAGAAGAAGAAATGCGGCGCAGTTATCTCGATTACGCCATGAGCGTGATTGTCGGGCGGGCTTTGCCAGATGCGCGCGATGGCCTCAAGCCCGTACACCGGCGCGTGCTCTATGCCATGCACGAGCTCAACAACGACTGGAACCGTCCTTACAAAAAATCCGCGCGTATTGTCGGGGATGTGATTGGTAAATACCATCCGCACGGGGACAGTGCGGTGTACGACACCATCGTGCGGATGGCGCAAGATTTCTCTTTGCGCCACATGCTGGTCGATGGACAAGGTAACTTCGGTTCGGTCGATGGCGACAGCGCCGCTGCCATGCGCTATACCGAGATCCGGCTGTCCAAAATCGCCCACGAAATGTTGGGTGATATCGACAAACAAACCGTCGATTTTGGCCCCAACTACGACGGCAGCGAGCAAGAGCCGCTGGTGCTGCCCAGCAAGTTGCCCAATCTGCTGGTCAATGGCTCTTCGGGCATCGCCGTAGGTATGGCCACCAACATTCCACCGCACAACCTGAATGAGGTGGTCAACGGCTGTTTGCACTTGCTGGCCACCCCAGAAGCCACGGTGGATGAGCTGATGGAGATCATTCCTGCGCCCGACTTCCCCACTGCGGGCATCATCTATGGCATCCAAGGGGTGAAAGATGGCTACCGCACCGGACGGGGCCGCGTCGTCATGCGCGCCAAATGCCATTTTGAGGACATTGACCGTGGCCAACGCCAGGCCATCGTGGTGGACGAGCTACCCTACCAGGTGAACAAAAAGACGCTGCAAGAGCGCATGGCCGAGCTGGTGCACGAGAAAAAAATCGAGGGCATCAGCCACATCCAAGACGAATCCGATAAATCGGGCATGCGCTTGGTGATTGAGCTCAAGCGTGGCGAAGTGCCCGAGGTGGTGCTGAACAACCTATACAAGCAAACGCAACTGCAAGACACCTTTGGCATGAACATGGTAGCGCTGATTGATGGTCAGCCACGCCTGTGCAACCTCAAAGACCTGATCAGCGTGTTCTTGCAACATCGGCGCGAAGTCGTGACGCGGCGCACCGTGTTTGAACTGCGCAAAGCGCGCGAACGCGGCCATGTGCTGGAAGGTCTAGCGGTGGCCTTGGCGAACGTGGATGAATTCATCGCCATCATCCGCAATGCCCCAACACCACCGGTAGCCAAGGCCGCGTTGATGGCGCGCACTTGGGACAGCGCGTTGGTGCGTGGTATGTTGTCGCGCACCCGTGCCGATGGTGCGGTGGTCAAGGCAGAAGACTACCGCCCCGAAGCACTAGAGGCCGAATTTGGTGTGCAAACCGATGGACTGTACCGTCTGTCCGAGACGCAAACGCAAGAAATTTTGCAAATGCGCCTGCAACGCCTGACCGGGCTGGAGCAAGACAAAATTGTGGCCGAATACAAAGAGGTCATGGCGCACATTGACGACTTGCTGCACATTTTGGCCACACCCGCGCGCGTCTCAACCATCATTGGCGATGAGCTCAAAAGCATCCAAGCCGAATTTGGTCAAAGCAAATTGGGAGCGCGCCGCAGCACGATTGAACACAGTGCCCAAGACCTTTCCACCGAAGACCTGATTACCCCGACCGACATGGTGGTCACGCTCAGCCACTCGGGCTATATCAAAAGCCAGCCCCTGTCCGAATACCGGGCACAACGGCGTGGTGGGCGCGGCAAACTGGCGACGGCTACCAAAGAAGACGACTGGATTGACCAGCTGTTCATCGCGAACACGCACGACTACATTTTGTGCTTCTCGAATCGGGGGCGCTTGTACTGGCTGAAAGTGTGGGAAGTGCCCGCCGGTTCGCGCGGCTCGCGTGGACGGCCCATCGTCAACATGTTCCCGCTGCAAGAGGGTGAAAAGATCAACGTGGTGTTGGCCCTCACGGGCGAGATGCGCCGCTTCCCGGCCGACCACTATGTCTTTATGGCAACCGCTGCGGGCACCGTCAAGAAAACGGCGCTGCAAGAGTTCAGCAACCCGCGCAAAACCGGCATTATTGCCATCAAACTAGACGAAGGCGACCAATTGATTGGCGCGGCCGTCACCGATGGTCAACACGATGTGATGCTGTTCTCGGATGGTGGCAAGGCAGTGCGCTTTGACGAAAATGACGTACGCCCCTTGGGCCGCGACACCCGTGGCGTGAAGGGCATGAATTTAGAAGACGGCCAAAGCGTGATCGCCATGTTGGTGGCCGAAGACGAAAGCCAATCGGTGCTCACTGCTACCGAAAATGGCTACGGCAAGCGCACCAGCATTGCCGAGCACACCCGCCACGGACGTGGTACCAAAGGCATGATTGCCATCCAGCAATCCGAGCGCAATGGCAAGGTGGTGGCTGCTACCTTGGTGCGCCCAGACGATGAAATCATGCTCATCACCGATACCGGCGTGTTGGTACGTACCCGTGTCGGAGAGATTCGCGAACTAGGCCGCGCCACCCAAGGCGTGACGCTGATCGCCTTGGACGAAGGGGCCAAACTCAGTGGCTTGCAACGCATTGTCGAAAACGATGCCAACGCCACCGGAGCCGATGACCTAGGGGAAGACCCTAGCTGCGCCAGCACAACCGCTGCTGCGGCCATCGATTGAAGGCTGGTTGTCAGCTTGGCAGTAAAGACTTTGGCCCTTTCGCCCCTTTTTTGGATTTTTGACTATGAAGCAACGCCCTTATAACTTCTCTGCAGGCCCCGCCACCATTCCGGTAGAAGTGCTGGAACAAGCCGCCGCCGAAATGCTCGATTGGCAAGGCAGCGGCATGGGCGTGATGGAAATGAGCCACCGGGGCAAAGAGTTCATTTCGATCTACGAACAGGCGGAAGAAGATTTCCGCGAGTTGCTGGCGATCCCGATGGACTTTGAGATCCTGTTTATGCAGGGGGGGGGCTTGGCACAAAATGCCATCGTACCGATGAATTTATCGCACGGTGGCACGGTAGATTTTGTTGTGACGGGCGCATGGAGCCACAAATCGCACCACGAAGCCGAAAAATATGCGGCTGAAGTCAATTTGGCCGCCTCGGGCAAAGAAAGCGAATTCACCACCATTCCCGATCCCAGCAGCTGGCAACTGAGCCGTGGGGCCAGCTACCTGCACCTGTGCAGCAACGAAACCATCCACGGGGTCGAATTTCAAGAATTACCCGATCTAAAAGCCTTGGGCAGCGATGCACCGCTGGTGGTGGACTTTTCTTCGCATGTCGCCTCGCGTCCGGTGGACTGGTCGCGGGTTGGCTTGGCTTTTGCCGGGGCGCAAAAAAATCTGGGGCCAGCGGGCTTGACTGTGGTCGTGGTGCGCGAAGACCTGCTCGGCCAAGCGCAAACCATCTGCCCTAGTGCTTTTAATTACCAAGTGGTGGCCGACCACCAATCGATGTACAACACCCCCCCCACTTGGGGCATTTATATCGCCGGTCTGACCTTCCAATGGCTCAAACGCCAGCGCGAGGGCGATTTGACCGGCATTGCCGCAATCGAGCAGCGCAATATCGCCAAAGCCGAACTGCTCTACAACGCCATCGACCAATCGCAGCTTTACATCAACAAAGTGGCTCCGCATTGCCGCTCGCGCATGAACGTGCCGTTCTTTTTGCGCGATGAGTCGCGCAACGATGCCTTTTTGGCTGGAGCCAAAGCGCGTGGCCTGTTGCAACTCAAAGGCCACAAGTCGGTGGGTGGGATGCGCGCCAGCCTGTACAACGCGATGCCGCTGGAGGGCGTGCAAGCGCTGGTGGCCTATCTGCAAGAATTTGAACGCCAATCCGCATGACCACCCCTTTGACCACCCCTACTGTGCAGGCTTCGCCCGATTTGGCCAGCCTGCGTGTGCAAATCGATAGCATCGACCAGCAATTGCTCACCCTGCTCAACCAACGTGCTTTGGTAGCCGAGCAGGTGGGCGAAGTGAAAAAACGCGAAGGCACCCCGTTCTTCCGCCCCGACCGGGTGGCACAGGTGATTGACAAAATCACCACTGCCAACCCCGGCCCGCTCAAAAGTGCCCACGTGGCGGCCATTTGGCGCGAAATCATGTCAGCCTGCTTGGCGTTAGAGTCGCCACAGCGCGTGGCGGTACTGGGGCCGGAGGGGACGTTCTGCGAACAAGCAGCGATCGAATACTTCGGCGGTGCCGCCGATTTGATGTATTGCGCTAACTTTGATGAAGTGTTCCACGCCACCGCAGCTGGCAGTGCGCAGTACGGCGTGGTCGGGGTAGAAAACTCCACCGAGGGCGTGGTCACACGCTCCTTGGATATGTTTTTGCACACGCCTTGTCATGTGGTAGGTGAAGTCAGCTTGCTCATTCGGCACAACCTGCTGCGCCAAACCAACAGCTTGGACAGTATCGAGGCCGTGCTGGCACACCCACAAGCCTTGGCCCAGTGCCAAGCGTGGCTGTCTAAACACCTGCCGCACGCCGAGCGCCGTCCGGTATCCAGCAATGCCGAAGGCGCGCGTTTGGCCGCCACTAACCCGGCTTGGGCCGCCTTGTCCAGCGAACGGGCAGCGCAGCAATTTGGCCTGCACATCGTGGCCCATGCCATCCAAGATGATGCCTACAACCGCACCCGGTTTGCCATCATTTGCTTGCCGCACACCCTGCAAACACCGCCCCCCTCGGGCAAAGATTGCACCAGCTTGATTGTGTCGGTACCCAACCAACCGGGGGCTGTGCATGACTTGCTGGTGCCTCTCAAGCAGCATGGCGTTTCCATGACGCGCTTTGAATCGCGCCCGGCCCGCACTGGTCAATGGGAATACTATTTTTACATCGACATTGATGGCCACCCCAGCCAGCCACATGTGGCAGCAGCTTTGGCTGCATTGCGTAGCCTGTGCGCTTTTTACAAGGTACTGGGTACCTATCCTGTGGCCTCCTAAGGAAACGGCATGTTTGAACAACTGGGCCTGATCGGCTGCGGCCTGATGGGTGGATCGTTTGCCTTGGCACTCAAGCGTGCTGGGCTGGTCAAGCGGGTGGTGGGGTACAGCAAATCACCCTCTACCACCGACCGGGCACGCCAAATGGGCGTGATTGATGTCGAAGCCCCCTCGGCCCTGCTGGCAGTGGCAGGGGCCGACATTGTGCTGTTGGCCGTGCCAGTATCGGCCACCGAAGCCTCTCTCAAAGCCATTCGGCATTTGGTCACGCCCAATATGTTAATTATGGATGTGGGTTCGACCAAGGCGGATGTGGTGCAAGCCGCACGCAGCGCCTTGGGCGAGAAGGTAGGCCCCTTTGTGCCCGCACACCCCATTACCGGGCGCGAAGTGGCTGGGGTGGAACATTCAGATGTGGACTTGTACGTGGGTCGCCAGGTCATTCTGACCCCGATTGAGCGCACCCTAACGGTGCAGCTCAAGCAAGCCGAAGAGGTCTGGAAGGCACTCGGTTGCCGCGTCACCAGTATGTCGCCCGAGGCCCACGACGAAGCCTTTGCCGCCGTTAGCCACCTGCCCCATTTACTGGCTTTTGCCTTTATCAATGGTTTGGCGGGTCAACCCCAGGCTGAAAACTTTTTCTCTTTGGCCGGGCCGGGCTTTCGCGATTTCAGCCGCATTGCCGCCAGCGACTCCAAAATTTGGCGCGACATTTTGTTAGCCAACCGCCAAGAAGTGCTGACCCAGTCCGAACTGTTCCGCCAAGCACTGACACAATTCGAGCAGTTGATCCGCAGTGGCAACCCCCAAGGCCTAGAAGATTTAATCACCTTGGCCAGCGCCACGCGCAGCCATTGGCGCATGGGCGCACAGCGCAACAAGGGTCACCAATAGCATGTTTGCCATCCCCTTTCTCGATCTTCCTCCCTTATCCAACGCAGGCGGCAGTGTGCGCTTGCCCGGTTCTAAGAGTATCTCTAATCGCGTTTTGCTGTTGGCCGCCTTGAGCGAAGGCACCACGGTGGTTGAAGACCTGCTCGCGTCTGACGACACCCGCGTCATGCTCGATGCGCTGCGCCAATTGGGTTGCGGTGTACAAGAAACCGGTACGCAAGCGCGCATCACTGGCTTGGGCGGACGCAAAGCCACCTCCCCGGCCCAACTGTTCTTGGGCAATGCGGGCACTGCCATGCGCCCGCTCACAGCCGCCCTGGCATTGCTGGGTGGCGAATACGAACTTAGCGGCATCGCCCGCATGCACGAGCGTCCGATTGGGGATTTGGTCGATGCGCTGCGCCAATTGGGTTGCCAAATCGATTATTTGGGCCAAGACGGTTATCCGCCCTTGCGTATTGCCCAAGCAGCTGGCGTGCCCGACTTGGCACTGAGCCAAGCCATTCGGGTGCGTGGCGATGTGTCTAGCCAATTCCTGACCGCACTGCTCATGGCCTTGCCCTTGGTGGCAACCACGCAAGAGGTGGTGATTGAGGTAGTGGGCGAGTTGATCTCCAAACCCTATATCCACATCACACTCGAACTGTTGGCCCGTTTTGGCATTGCGGTGCGCCATGAACAATGGCAACGCTTTGTCATTCCGGCAGGCAGCCGCTACCAATCACCAGGCACCATCCATGTCGAGGCCGATGCCTCGTCGGCCAGCTATTTCATTGCCGCCGGAGCCATCGCAGGCAGCGCAGAAGGCGTGAAGGTGCTGGGCGTAGGCTTAGACTCGATCCAAGGCGACATCCGTTTTGTCGAGGCCGCCCGGCAAATGGGAGCCCAGATCAGCGGCGGCCCGAACTGGTTGCAGATTCAGCGCGGCCAATGGCCCCTGCAAGCGATTGATTTGGATTGCAACCACATCCCCGATGCCGCCATGACACTCGCCGTCATGGCGCTGTACGCCAATGGCACGACCACACTGCGCAACATTGCCAGTTGGCGCGTCAAAGAAACCGACCGCATCGCCGCTATGGCCACGGAGTTACGCAAACTCGGCGCCACAGTAGAAGAAGGTGCAGACTTTATCCGCGTCACGCCTCCAGCTGCGGCAACTGATTGGCGCGCTGCCAGCATCCATACCTACGATGACCACCGCGTTGCCATGTGCTTTTCGTTGGCAGCCTTCAACCCAGCGGGCCTACCTGTGCGGATTGAAGACCCGAAGTGCGTGGCCAAAACTTTTCCGGACTATTTTGAGGCCTTGTTTTCGGTGGTACACACCGACTCGGCGGCTATTCCGGTGATTTGCTTGGACGGCCCGACCGCCTCCGGCAAAGGGACGGTAGCTGCAGCCGTGGCCCAACAACTGGGCTATGCCTTTTTAGACTCTGGGGCACTGTACCGCATTACCGCCTTGGCAGCATACCGCGCCGGTTTGCCCCTCGATGCCAGCGCCGAGAGCGAAATCGCCGCTTTGGCCCAGCAACTGGATATTCGCTTTGAGGCAGGCCAAGTCTGGCTGGCAGGGGAAGACATCACTGCTGCCATTCGCACCGAAGCAGCTGGCATGCATGCCTCTTACGTTTCCAGCTTGCCAGCGGTACGCACTGCCTTGGTGGCCTTACAACACAGCTTCCAGCGCTTACCCGGTTTGGTGGCCGATGGGCGTGATATGGGCACCGTGATTTTTCCACAAGCCCCGCTCAAAGTTTTTCTGACCGCCAGTGCCGAAGCACGCGCCGATAGGCGTTATCAGCAGTTGCTTGCCAAAGGCGATTCGGCTAATATGTCCAGCCTTGTGGCTGATTTGCAAGCGCGTGATGCGCGGGATATGTCCCGCAGTGTGGCACCTCTGCAACCAGCACCAGATGCGCTGCTGCTCGACAGCACCCATTGCACCGCCGATCAGGCCGTGCAACAAGTGTTGACTTGGTGGCAGCAACGCCAGCCTTTTGTGCCCCGCGCAGCAGGCTGACAATTGGTGGTGTTCCACCACTCCGGCCCACACGCCCTTGTGTCGCTTTGTAGCATGCAAGCAGTGTGGTTTTTTATCTATTTAACCCGTGGCTTTTAGCCGCATTGCACACCACCACGGACGGCCTTTGAAACTGCGGCAATTGGGCTGCGGTCAACCTGTCAGTGGCAAGGAAATACATGTCTGAATCTTTTGCCGCCCTTTTTGAAGAATCTTTGCAGCGTACCGAAATGCGTTCCGGTGAGGTTATCCCCGCCGAAGTGTTGCGTGTAGAACACAACTTTGTTGTGGTGGATGCCGGTCTGAAGTCCGAATCCTACGTTCCGCTGGAAGAGTTCAAGAACGACAAGGGCGAAGTCGAAGTCCAAGTAGGCGATTTCGTCTCTGTGGCCATCGGCTCGATTGAAAACGGTTACGGCGACACCATCCTGTCGCGCGACACCGCCAAGCGTCTGGCCTCTTGGTTGGCGCTGGAAAAAGCACTCGAATCCGGCGAGTTTGTCACTGGCACCACCAGCGGCAAGGTCAAGGGTGGCCTGACCGTGTTGGTCAATGGCATCCGCGCCTTCCTGCCCGGCTCCCTGATCGACACCCGTCCGATCAAAGACCTGACTCCCTACGAAAACAAAACGATGGAGTTCAAGGTCATCAAGCTCGACCGCAAGCGCAACAACGTGGTGCTGAGC
>CAYZGT010000038.1:0-24144 GCA_964478155.1 uncultured Simplicispira sp. | reverse complement strand
AGAAGACATGATCGAAGACACCGCCCTGACCTTGGCCAAGGCCCGTGGTTTGAAAATCGCCTAAAAGTCAAAGGCTGGACTGAACACAAGCAATAGCGTGTTCAGTCCAGCCTAGAGTGGGGGCCAGTCTCCATCTGGCCCCTCCGCCCCAGCAGCTTTTGCACCAACGGGTGGTGTTGTCCCCGACGGCCATAAGTGGCGTGGATTTCTTCGTGCAAATCTTGGCAGCGGCCTAGCAACACCAAACCGGGCATCAACCCAAGATCATCGGCCCCCAAGCGGCTGACTGGAAACACCCCCAACCCCCCAGCGGCAAACACCGACATCAAGGCACTGTCTTCAAACTCCCCCACCACTTGAGGGCGTAGTCCTTGCTCCTCCAGCCAACGGTCTAAACTGGCCCGCAATACCGAATGGGCGGTGGGCAACAAAACGGGGAGTTGTTGCAACACCGCCGGAAATGCCACTTGGGCACAGGCCTGCACCAAGTGGGTCGGGCCATACCAATCGATGGGGGAGGACACCAAGCGCTCACTACTCAAGCGCAAATTGGGGTTGGAGGGTGCGGCCTGCCCGGCCAGCACAACATCCAAATGGTGCTGGGCCAACTCGCTTTGCAATTGTTCAAACTCACCTTCGTGGCACAACAGGCGCAAGCCTGCCGTGGCCAAGAGTGGCCGCAACAGAGAATGGGCTGCCAGCTTAGAAATACCATCCGACAAGCCCACCGCCAAACGAACGCTGGCTCCGGCTGCTGTCTCTGGCTGGCTGATTTCTTCTTCCAAGCGTTGCCCAAGCTGAAAAATAGCTTCGGCCCGCGCAAATACCTGTTGACCCGCTTCGGTCAGCACCAAGGTGCGCCCGGCAGGTTTGAGCAGCTGGCGACCTAAGGATTTTTCGAGCGCGCGCACCTGCACGCTGATGGTTTGGATGGCCATGTCCAGCCGCTCTGCCGCACGGGCCAAGCCACCTTCTTTGGCCACCATCCAGAAATAGTACAGGTGGCGGTAGTTAAGCATCGGTCAAACTTCGGTTTTTTAGAACTAAAACTAAATTTCTAGCTTCTTTATTAGAAATAATAGTGCCAGAATAATCGGCCAGATTCAAATTTTTACAAGGAACCACACAATGGAAACCATCGGCACTTGGTGGATGTGGGCGGGGTTTTTCGCCATCGTTCTCATCATGTTGGCCATCGACTTGTTTGTCGTCGGTGGCGGCAAGCAGCATCGCGTCTCGTTCAAAGAGGCACTCACTTGGTCAGGCATCTGGGTCAGTGTCTCGATGCTGTTTGCGGGCGCACTATGGTGGTATTTGGATGGTGCTGCCGGGCGCGAAGTCGCGAACGAGAAAGCCTTGCAATTTATCACCGGCTATCTGATTGAAAAATCGTTGGCGGTGGACAACGTGTTTGTTTGGTTGATGCTGTTCAACTTTTTTGCCATTCCGCTAGAGCTGCAAAAGCGCGTGTTGGTCTTCGGCGTACTCGGTGCCATCATCATGCGTACCGTGATGATTTTTGCGGGCGTGTGGCTGATTGCCCAGTTCCATTGGTTGCTGTACGTGTTTGGCGCTTTCTTGCTCATCACCGGCATCAAAATGTGGTGGTTTGCCGACCAAGAGCCGGATTTGGCCACCAACCCGGTGATCCGTTGGATTCGCAAACACATGAAAGTGACGAACGAGCTGCACGGCGAGCGCTTCTTTATCCAGAAGCAAGTTTGCGGCCCACATGGTGATGTGCAATGGGTGCGCTACGTGACCCCCTTGTTCTTGGTACTGGTGTTGGTAGAACTGAGCGATGTGATTTTTGCGGTGGATTCGATCCCAGCCATCTTTGCCATCACCACCGATCCGTTCATCGTGTTGACCTCGAACGTGTTTGCTATCTTGGGCCTGCGTGCTATGTACTTCTTGATGGCCGATATGGCAGACCGGTTCTCACTGCTCAAGTACGGTCTGGCGATGGTGCTGATGTTTATTGGTATCAAAATGCTGCTGCTGGACGTGTACAAAATCCCGGTAGCCGTGTCCTTGGGTGTGGTAGCTGCCATCATTGGTACCTCGGTGGTGCTGTCGCTGAAGAAGGATGCCCACAGCAAGCAAACGCGTTAACCGCGTAGCCGCATAGCAAGGCCCCCGTAGCATCCGCGCTCCAGCGGGTACACGGGGGCTTTGTGCTTTTGCTACTGGCTCTTGGTAGCCAGCCAGCAGTCTCAATAAACGTCGTGTTGGGTGTTGTAAACGTTAAAGTGGCCCGTCGGCGTGATGATGCGTGGGTCTTTAATCACGGCTTTGAGTTTGAGGGTTTTATCATCCACCACCACCAAGGCTGATTGCTTGTCTTTGGCCGACCAGACGGAGAACCACACTTCGTCCCCCGCTTGGTTGAACTCGGGCTGCACCACACGCTTGGCACCACCATCGTTGGCTAAACCAGCCCATTCGGCAATCGGTAGCACGGTATAACCTTTGGCCAGATTCTGGATGTCGTACACCACCACCGATTGGGAAATTTTCGGATCGGGGTTCAGTGGTGCGTCAGAGTACAAATGCTGGGACTTGGGGTGGCTCTTGATGAACAAAGCACCACCACCGGGGCCTTTCAGCTTGGCGACTTCTTTAAAAGCATATTGCTGGTGCTTTTTCGGATCAGTACCAATCAGCGAAATGGTTTCATCGCCCAAGTGGCCCGTCGCCCAGACGGGGCCATATTGCGGATGCACAAAGTTGGCTCCGCGCCCTGGGTGCGGGGTTTTGCCTACCTCAACCACTGCGCCGATTTTGCCTTTCTTGGCATCAATCACGCCGATTTTGTTGCTGTTGTTGGCCGCTACCATAAAGTAGCGCTTGCTGGAGTCCCAGCCGCCATCGTGCAGGTAGCGCGCCGAGCCCAACTCGGTGATTTTGAGCGACTCGAGGTTGGAATAATCCACCATCAACGTTTTGCCGGTTTCTTTCACATTGACGATGAACTCGGGCTTGAAGTGTGAGGCCACGATAGAGGCCACACGCGGCTCGGGGTGGTACTCTTGTGTGTCCACTGTCATGCCACGGGTCGAGACGATTTTTTTCGGCTCTAGCGTATCGCCATCCATAATCACAAACTGCGGCGGCCAATAAGCGCCAGCAATGGCTAACTTGTCGGTAAAGTCGCCTTCTTTGCCCTTGTATTTAGAGGTTTCGACCGAACGCGCCTCAAGGCCAATGCGAATTTCGGCCACGTTGTCGGGCTTGGGCATCCACAGGTCAATCATGTTGACGCGGCCATCACGGCCAATCACAAACAGGTAGCGTCCAGAAGCAGAAGTGCGCGAAATATGCACCGCATAACCGGTTTTGACGATGTTGATAATTTCTTTGGTATCGCCATCAATCAACGCCACCTCGCCCGTGTCACGCAAGGTGGTAGAGAAAATATTGGCGATGTTGTAGTGGTTCATCTTCTTGGTCGGGCGGTCTTTGGGGGCAACCGTGACCTTCCAAGTTTTCTTCATGTCTTCCATGCCCCATTCGGGCGGCTGGGGCGGGTCTTGCTGGATGTAGCGCGCCATCATGTCCACTTCGGCCTCGGTCATCTCGCCCGAGGTTTGCCAGTTGGGCATACCGGCTGGCGAGCCATAGGCAATGAACACTTTCAGGTAATCGGTGCCTTTGCTCAGGGTTAAATCGGGTGTCAGGGGCTTGCCGGTAGCCCCTTTGCGCAAGACACCGTGGCAGCCAGCACAGCGCTCAAAATAGGTTTGGCGTGCCTTGTCAAACTCGGCCTGCGTCATTTTGGGGGCGTTGGGATTGATGCTTTGGTACATCGGCGTATCCGCCAGCGGAGAAGCACCCGCTTGGTAATGTACTTCTGGCGACATCGCGCCCTCTTTGTGTTGGGCGGTGGCTGCCATGGCCAGACTGGACAGTACCAAGGTTGCAATGCGCGTCAGCTTGTGGATGGTCATGATGTCTCCTCTTGTTGCATCGTTATTTCAGACAAATCCGAACCCAGTATCTACCAAATCTGCCAATAATTCCATCACGATTCCCACCACAGCGAGCGGAGACAAATGTATGCCATCGATTCCTTTTTGCCCTCCTTGCGTTTCGCATTTAGAACAGCCTTGGGTGCCACTGCGCGCGCTGTCGTTACTGGCACTGCTGGCCTGCCTGCCTGATACCACTGTGCAAGCACAACCGGCTGCTGTGCCCGTGCTGGGGGAGGTGGTCGTGAGCGGTTCGCGCAGCGAACAACTGAGCGATGAGCTGCCGTTATCGCTGGATGTGGTCAATGCACGCACCCTGAGCGACCAACAAAGCCGCGATGTGCGCGAGGCGCTGCGCGATCTGCCCAATACCTCGATCAAGCACCCGTTGCCACGCACCACCGTGGGCGGTGCCACCTCGGTGGGTACGGGGCGCGATGGCAATGTGGGTTTGAACATCCGGGGCTTGGGTGGTAACCGGGTGTTGATGCTGGTCGATGGCATTCGCGTGCCGCGCAGCTATGCTTTTCGCACCACCACCTTTGACCGTGAATACCTGTCGATGGAATTGCTCAAGCGCATCGAAGTAGTGCGCGGCCCGGCCTCCGCCTTGTATGGCTCGGATGGCATGGCCGGTTTGGTCAACTTTATTACCCACGAGCCTGCCGATTTTCTGACCAGCAACAGCCCAGAGGCTGCACCCAAAGCATTCGGTGGCCGCATCGCCACCAGCTGGAGTGGCGACGACCGGGGCCGCGCCTTAGCTGCGACAGTGGCCGGGGTAGCCAATGAGAGCACCCAATGGTTGCTCAGTGCCAATGCGCGGCGCTCGCATGCGCTAGACAACATGGGCACGCGCGACAGCCCAGACACCAACCGCACCACACCGAACCCACAACAGAACCAAGACAACGCCATCCTTGCCAAGGCCGTACTGCGCCCCTCGGGCATACAACGCCATGTCGTCACATTGGAGCATGTCGAAAAGCAGGCCGATGTCAATCTGCTCTCTAGCCGGGCTCCACTGCCCTTGACAGGCAGCGCCAACGCGATTGCTGGGGCAGTGATGGACGAAGGCTCTAGTCGGACGATGGAGCGCAGCCGCCTGACTTGGGAGGGCCGGTATACCTTGGGCGTAGACTGGGCTGACCAAGTACAAACTGTGCTGGCCGTGCAACATGCCAAGTCACGCCAACTGGGTACCAGCGTACGCAATACCCTACCGCTGCGGGTACGCGATAACAGTTATAGCGAGCGCACTTGGCAGGCTGGCCTGAAGGCCGATAAGTTGGTACGTACCTCGGGCGACTGGGCACACAAGCTGAGCTATGGCTTTGACCACACGCGCAGCGACATCAGTAACCTGTACACCGGCTTGGCCCCGCTGCCGCCCGAGGTGTTTCCGCTGAAGCGTTTTCCTGATACGCGCGAAACCACCCATGCGCTCTATCTGCAAGCTGAATCCGTGACCAACCAATGGAGTATCACGCCTGGCCTGCGCTGGGACTATTTTGCGTTGGATGTCAGTAGCCAAGCCGGATTCTTCCCGCCTGCGGCGCAGCCGGGCCAGTCGCTTTCTGGCTCCGCGCTCTCACCCAAGCTGGGCGTGCTGTACCGTGCCAATGCAGAGTGGAGTTTGTTTGGTCAATATGCAGCCGGTTTTCGTGCCCCCGATGCAGCACAAATCAATGGTTATTTTGAAAACGCGGCCGAGCACGTCACCATCATTCCCAATCCGCAGCTCAAGCCAGAAAAAAGCAAGGGGATTGAGCTGGGCGTGCGTGGCCGTTTGGCACGTTTAAAGTTGGATGCAGCCGTTTTTGCCAACCATTACTCGAATCTGATCATGGACACGGTGCTGATCCGTGGCACTGGCACAGTAACTGACCCGCGCGTGTTCCAAACCCTGAACACCGAGCGGGCGCGCATCACTGGGGTGGAGTTAAAAGGGGTATACGATTGGGGCGTGTTAGCGGGTGGGCGCGTCAGCACCCCGTTTAGCTGGGGCCGTGCCAAGGGAGTCAACCGCACCACAGGTGCTCCCTTGAACTCGATTGACCCGCAGCAAATCCATGTCGGCTTGCAATACGATACTGCTGCCTGGGGTATGCGCGCCGACCTGCGGCACTATGGTGCCAAAAAGGCCAGCGACATTGACAGCGCTGCTGCCGTAAAAGCGCCAAATACCCAATTCACGCTTGGCCAAGCCAGCACTTTAGACCTCTCAGCCCAATGGCGTGTGCGTAAAGACCTGCGGCTGAACTTTGCTATCCACAACCTGACCAACCGAAAATACTGGCTCTGGCCCGACGTGTATGGCTTAGCGGCTGCCAGCACGGTCAACGATGCCTACACCCAACCGGGGCGCAGCTTCCATGCCGCGCTGGTGTTGGATTTCTGACAAGCGGAAGCGGCCCACCTCCAGCTTTTGTCAAACGATTGGGTTAGAGTGACCTCCACCTCGCTAAGAAATGATGCTATGTCCGACACTTTGGATGTCTTGTTGTTGCGTGTAGGCACGCGCAGTTTTGCTCTGCCCTTAGAACAGGTACAGCATGTCGCGGCCTTACCGCCCGATTTTGCGGCCCAAGGGCCAGCGGTCGCAAGCCACTTCGTCTTTGCCGACCAGCCCTTGCCTTATGTGTCTTTGTGGAATCATTTCTCGCTGGAGTCGGCATATGCAGAATATGCCCAGATCGAGGCCATGCTGCCCAAGCGCCGCCAAGACCATTTAGATTGGATGGGGGCCTTGGAGTATTCCATCCGCAGCGCCACCCCCTTTTCTAAAGCGCGCAGCCCACGCGATTGCGCTTTTGGTCAATGGTTTTACGCTTACCACACCGACAATGCCGAGCTATCGGTTTTTTTGTCGCAGTTTGAGCAACCACACGCCCAAATTCACCAGCTGGCCGACCGTTTGCTGGCTTGTGCAGAATCAGGCCAGCAAGATGTGGCTTTGGCGGCCTTGGAAGACAGCAGAAACACCATCCTGCAAAATTTGCTGGAATTGTTTGATTCCACCGCAACCTTAGCGCACAACCTGCAGCGGCGCATTGCCATCATTGGTAGTGATCGCCAGCAGCCTTTGGCGGTGGGGGCCGATGCCGTGATGGACATGCTCAAGCTGCGTGCAGCATCTCTCAAACCAGCACCAGCGCAGCCAGCAGGGCCTCAGCGGGTCATTGTGGCTTTATTGCTGCTACCAGACCACAGCGTGGCACCGCTGCTAGACATGGGGGCCTTAGCGGCGGCCACCACGTACTAAGAGTGGCTAACACAACCTATCGACGAACCGAGAGCAGATGATGGCAGCGGCCAAATTCAACAGCGCTTGGTGAATATCGAGCCGCCGCTCGAATCTGATGCGTAACTTGCCAAAGCCCGCAAACCATGCGTGCGTACGCTCGACCACCCAGCGGTGTCTGCCCAACCGTTCGTTGCTCTCTATTGCTTTGCGCGCTATGCGGCTGGTAATGCCCCGCGCCTTCAAATAATCACGACAACGGCGCGCGTCATACCCTTTGTCAGCATGCAACTTCCGGGGCTTTCGGCGTGCTCGACCCTTGAAGCCCCGAACTGCCAGGATGGCATCGATGCGCTGCTCAAACAGCATCGAATCATGCGTATTGGCACCACTGATCAGAACCACCCGAGGAACGCCACGCGCATCTACAACGATGTGTCTTTTCGAGCCACGTTTGCCTGTGTCGGTCGGATTCGGGCCTGTCGCTTGGCCCCCCGGGGGCTAGCAACGGTTGCGCTATCGATATACTGGCACGCTCCCAATCGATTTGGTCGTGTTCGCGTAGTCGAGTCAGCATGGCATGGTGTAGTTTCTGCCATACGCCAGCAGCATGCCAATCACGCAGCCGACACCAACAGGTCATACCGCTGCCAAAGCCCAATGATGGAGGCAAGTTCTCCCAAGCAATACTTGTTTGCAGCACGAACAGTATTCCGTTGAGAGCGGCCTCATCGCTGACAGTGCGCGTCCTAGGGCCACCTTTGGCAGATGGAACAAAAGCTGGAATCAGGGGCTGTAGCTGCTGCCACAGTTCTGTACTGAGGGGTCGTCTAGCCATGATGCCTGAAGCATAACGCGGGCTGACCCACCGCCGTTCTTAACTTCCACCTCTACGAGCCTTGTGACGCACGCCTTGCGGCGTGTCTACCCTCGGGAATGTGAATAATCGGCTCCAGCCTTTGCAGGCTGCGGTCTAAACCTTCGGGCCTTTACCTTTGCCCAGCATGATCTAAACCTTGCAGAGCAGCAAACTGAGGAAGCATTTGCTGGTGCGTCTGAACGACCTATTACTCGCGTAGCGGATTGGCTACCGCTTTTCCTGGTCAACCCAGCAATGGAATTATGGAGCCCTATCTACTTATTTGGCAGTCTTAGACTTGAAAAACAAAGGGATTCCAGTAGTTGCTGCAATGGGAAATGGAAGCCAAAACTGGGGGATAAATATACCAGCTGCAGTCAATAATATTATTGAGGTTGGTGTACTGCACAACAATGGATTAAGCGCCACCATTATTAACGACAACATCAATAATCGCTACAATTACGCCACGAATCGTACAAGTAAATCAAATTTCCCTAATCAAACTTTCTTCTTTGCTCTTGGCGTTTCAATAGATTTCTCCGTGGTTGATTACTCTACCAATAGAGCCATTGAATCAATTAGCGGAACTTCAATGGCCACACCTCATGTATCTGGATTGTATGCAGTTGTGAAATCAGGTTCGCCGACTTATACTGTGGATCAAGTAACCACATGGATCAATCAGAATTTCTCCTATACGGTCTACATTAATGCCTACCAAGCCGAGCATTTTGTCGACTGCATTAATAATGAAGCATTCAAAGCAATTGGCTATCCTCGACCATGAAAGAATCTATGAGAACAAGGCTTATTATTTTAAGCTCCTTCATCATTTTGCAAGCCTGCGGTGGCGGCGATGATAATTATTCAAACATCTTTGATTTTCGGATTGTTCCCACCAGTGTGCAATGTGATGCGTCCCCAAATGATACGGAACTTCCTGGATGTGCGGAGATTGTTGTTCGGTCTGCTGCCGAAGCAGAAATAGTAGATAGCCAATTCCCAGGAGTAAAATTCTCTACTTTTACCATGATAGATTGGTCGAAAGAAATGATCATCAGTGTTAAAGCCCCAACGAATTTCTACAAACCAATAAATCCAAATAATAATGAAATAATTAGCTATATCACAGATTTACAAGAGTATCACAATAGAATTGAAGTTCACTATCGTGTTTCGGCCTCTCCAAAATCAACTCTAAACAATCTTACCGGATCTATTTTTGTAATTCCACAGACAGACAAATATATAACATTTCACAGAACTATAGAAGCGGCTCTAGTAGTGATCTGAATCGTATTGGAAAACGCCAGTGGAGGCAGTCTGCATGATGAGCTATGTGGGCCTACTGTACCAAGACCTTATCAAAGCGAAGCAGGTGCTGCCTCATCACAAACTGCCGCCAGTATTAAGTAAGTCCGTGCAACTGATGTGGAATTTCTGATTGACGCGATAATTTTGTGCCATGACCGACACTGCCCCCACCCCAGCTCGCTCATCCTCGGACATCGTTGATGCGCCGCCTGCGACCTGCACTGCCCACCCATCCAAACTACTGGGCAAACCCTTGGATGAACACGAGATTGTCACGTTGCAAGCGATGGCCGCGCACCACCACTATCCAGACTTTCGCCGCCGTGCCCTAGGCTTGCTGGCTTTGAACCGGGGCCACAAGGTGGCGCACATTTGTGACATGCTGCAAGTGAGCGACCAACCGCTGTACAAGATGAAGCAGTGCAAATAGCACGCGAGCAAGCCCTCTCGCTGGGGCAGATTGCCCAGCAGCTGCGCCAACGCCATCCTGAGGCACTCAGCTTCAGTTTGGAGCGCCTGTCGGTGTGGCTCAAAAGACGAGGCTTGAGTTACAAAAGGGGGCGTAAGTCGCTAAAAAAAACGTGATGCCAGTGAATTTGAAAGCGTAGGTAAATGCCTGCAAAACATCAGGCAAGCGGCAATGCAGGGGCGAGTGGAGCTGTTGTACATTGATGAGACGTGCATGAGCTGCCAGCCCAATGTGCAGCGTAACTGGTCGCCGCTGGGCCAGCCCCATTGCATGGATGCTAGCAGCAGCAACCGACGCGTCAACGTACTGGGAGCGCTGGACTGGGGTAAGAAAAAGCTCAACTACCGCCTGCACGAAGGCAGCACCTGCCGCACGCACTACACGCAGTTTCTGGACGAGTTAGCGCGCAGCAGTGACCAAGAGAAGTGGACATTTGCGGTGATGGACAACGCCAGCACTCACCACAACCTAGACAGCCAGATGCGCGAAGAATGGCTGGTGCAGCACAAGTTTATGCCGCTGTACTTGCCGCCCTATAGCCCTGAGCTCAACCCTATTGAAATCGTCTGGAAGCAGCTCAAGTACCACTGGCGCTCATTCAAGACTTGGGCCAAGGACAAACTCTTGACAGAGGTGAGGGAGCTGCTGGACAGCTATGGCAGCAAATTCCACGTCAGTTTCAAGTGATTACTTAGAGTGGCTAACACAACTTATCGACGAACCGAGAGCAGATGATGGCAGCGGCCAAGTTCAGCAGCGCTTGGTGAATATCCAGCCGTCGCTCGAATCTGATGCGCAGCTTGCCAAAGCCCGCAAACCACGCGTGCGTGCGCTCCACCACCCAGCGCTGTCTGCCCAATCGTTCGCCGCTCTCTATTCCTTTGCGCGCTATGCGGCTCATAATCCCCCGAGCCTTCAAATAATCGCGACAACGGCGCGCGTCATACCCTTTGTCAGCATGTAACTTCCTAGGTTTGCGACGCGCTCGACCCCTCAACCCTGGCACTGCCGGGATGGCATCCAAGCACTGCTCAAACAGCATCGAATCATGTCGATTGGCACCACTGACCAGCACGACCAGAGGAACACCACGAGCATCTACAACAATGTGCCTTTTAGAGCCTAGTTTGCCCCTGTCTGTGGGGTTGGGGCCTGTCGCTTTCCCCCCCGGGGGCTTGCTACCATTGCACCATCAATGCTCGCACGTTCCCAATCAATCTGGTCATGTTCGCGCAGACGAACCAGCATAGCGTGGTGCAGTTTCTGCCATACCCCAGCGGCCTGCCAATCGCGTAACCGACGCCAGCAGGTCATACCACTGCCAAAGCCCAATGACTGGGGCAGGTTCTCCCAAGGGATGCCTGTTTGCAGTACAAACCGTATCCCGTTGAGGGCAGCCTCATCGCTGATGCGGCGTGTTCTGGGGCCACCTTTGGCAGATGGAACAAAAGCTGGAATCAAGGGCTGTAGCTGTTGCCACAGTTCTGGGCTGAGGGGACATCGGGCCATGATGGTTCAAGCATAACGCTTGGCGACCTCTCAAGACAAGTTGTGTTAGCCGCTCTTAGCAGAATAGCACTAACACGACCTATCCATACGCTCCGTACTGTCTGCGATGACCGTTATTGGTAAACCTCGTTGGCAGAAACATGCGCAATGTTGAAACTCAGAATACCCCGGTACCCGACTATCGAGCCCCATGCGTCGATGAGAAAGCAGTCAGTCCGTGTACCACCTCCCCAATCTAATGCGTAGTCATAGCCCAAGCAAAAGTCTGCTGTGCTTTCATTCACTGCCGAGAGCTTCCAAGTCAGACTCCTTGACTGGAAAAGGCCGATTGAGTCGTTCTTTCTGGTGATGGCCAATGTGCCACTCGTGCCAACCGAAGCTATTGCAGGCAAGGCCTCCCAAGCACCTGCAATCGGTGCGGAAAACGTACCCAAATCATTGTCCCAGCTGGTCACCATAATTTGGTTGCCTGTGGAGGTGTAGCTGATAACGCCCTGGTCGTTTACCTCGGGCGTTCCATCAGACGTGACTGTTTGTTTGCGCTGGAATTGGTCGGCCAATTTGGCTGTGTAAGTGACCTGAAGGGTCTTGCTGATGCCGCCTGGGGGTGTGTACGTTCCATTGAAAACTCGGTCAGATGTGACCAATGTTCGAAAAACCGACCCAACAGGGAAGTTCAGAACTGACTCTGGAGGTGTGTCACTGCCACCTCCACAAGCTGACAAAGACATTGCGACTGGCACCAGAAGTGCGAAGAAGTTGTAGTAATTCATGGTCTTTCATCTGCTCTTGGCTCGTGGAGGGGGTGTTGTGTTAGCCGCTATAAACGTTGCTTGCCCAAGCCCACCACACGCCGCGCGACGGCCGGGCGCAAGGTGGAGCGCTTACGCTCTTCTGCCCCTGAGAGTCGCAACGGGGTGCCTGTTGCCTGCTGGCCTTGCCATTGTGTCAGCAACAGGGTGGCTTGGCTGGCTTGCCCTTGTGCCAACACCAGTTGTTGTTGCAACTGGGCCAACTCGGCTTGTTGTTGCTGAACTTGCGCCTGTTCGATCGCCAAACGTTGTGCCAACTGCGCTTGCGCTTGGGCGCTGTGGCGCTCCTGCTCTTGCAATTGCTGTGTGAACTGTTGGTTCAGCTGTTTGTTTTGTTGCCGGGCGCGATCGACCTCGGTCATCCAGCGGTGCTCATTTTCTTGGTAGCGCTCCTGCAGTTGCTGGCGCTCTTGTTGCGCTTGGGTTTGCACCTGCTCTAAACGCTGCTGCAAGGCGGCGTGTTGTGCTGTCAGACGCTCCAACAACCCTTGCTGCGCCATCATTTCGGTTTCACGTTGCACCAAACTGCGCTGGCTGGCTTTCCAACGCTCGTTGCTCTCATTCAGTTGTTGCGTACACAACTGCAAAGATTCCTCTAAGGCCCGCAGGCGCTCATTCAGGGCCGTTTCGCGTGCCGCCAATTGCGCCCGCTCTTGCGCCAGTTGTTCACTTTCTCGGGCCAACACGTCGTGCCGGGCTTGGTAAGCGGTGGCCGCTTGCTGCTCCGCCTCTTGCTGCGCTTGTTGCCACCAGGCTTGCGCGGCTTGCCACAGCACGGGCGGCAAACCTGTAGCCGCCTCGGGCTCCCCCGCATGGCCTTGCAAGCGCGGGCCTAAACCAGCAAACCAGCGCTCCAACATCGGACTGACGGTATTGGGCGAACCACGGCCTAAACGCTGGCGGATGCGCTCAATGGTGGGGCGCAAACCATCGTGCAACAACGCATCGGCTGCTTGGGCCACATCTTCATATTGGATGCCACGCGGGCTAGATAAAGGGAGATTCATAGGATGTTGGGGATTCGCGGCAAAATAGGTCACGATAAGGAATGCTTATCGTGATCTATTTCTTTAATTTGTAATATATCATACATCTAACATATTTTTTATAACAATTTATATGCCACACACAGAAAACAGCCTCTCTTTGCTCGATAGTGGTGGATGTTTACAGCCCAGCGCCCTGAGCGATGGCACGCAAAGCGCCATCGATGCCCTGATGCAAGAGGGTGAATCGGCCAACACTGTGGCCAGCTACCGTGCAGCCATGCGCTATTGGGCGGCGTGGTATGCCTTGCGCTATGGCCGTCGCATTGAATTGCCGTTGCCCGTCGCTTGCGTGTTTCAATTCATCGTCGACCATGCGCAACGCATGACAGCCAAGGGCTTGGCCGCAGAATTGCCTGCGGCCATTGCTGAGCAATTGCAACAACAGGGCTACAAAGGTAAAAGTGGCCCAATGGCCTATGCGACGCTGGCGCACCGGATCGCCGTCATGTCCAAGGCACACCAATTGCGCGGCTTGGCCAATCCGTGCATGGATGTACAGGTGCGGGATTTGCTCTCGCGTACGCGCAAGGCTTATGCCCGGCGCGGAGCGTTGGCACAAAAAAAATCGGCCCTGACCAAAGACCCACTCCAAGCGCTGTTAGCCACCTGTGATGACTCTTTGCGTGGCAAGCGCGACCGCGCTTTGTTGTTGTTTGCTTGGGCCAGTGGTGGGCGGCGGCGCTCGGAGGTGGTCGAGGCCGAAATGCACTACCTACAACGCCTAGGGCCGTCCGAGTTTGTCTATACCCTGCAGCGTTCCAAAAGCAACCAAAGTGGTCAAGACCGGCCAGAAAACCACAAGCCAGTTTTGGGTTTGGCCGGGCAAGCATTGCAAGCGTGGCTAGAAGCCAGTGGCATCACGACCGGGCCTATTTTTCGGCGCGTGTTGAAAGGAGGACATCTGGGCGGCCCATTGTCGGCGGCTGCCGTACGCGACATTGTGCAGGCGCGTTGCACCCTGGCTGGGGTGGAGGGGGATTTTTCTGCCCACTCTTTGCGCTCCGGTTTTGTGACCGAAGCAGGTCGCCAAAATGTGCCTTTGGCCGATACCATGGCGATGACCGGCCACCAGAGCGTAGCTACCGTGTTGGGCTATTTTCGGGCGCAAACCAGTATGCTCAATCCGGCAGCACAGTTGTTGCCCAAGGAGGATGACGTTTAACCCGCCCGGCCCAACAGCGCTTGGCGATTTTTGCTCGCTTGCTCAAATTGGCGTGCAATGCTGTCACAGACCAAATCGCATAAGGCATACACCGAGGGGTCGGCAATGCGGTAATAGACACTGGTGCCCCGGCTCTCACGGGCTACCAAGCCCTGTTGCATCATCAACGACAAGTGTCGCGACACATTGGCTGCGGTGTAGCCGCACAGCTGGGCCAATTCACCCACGTTGTGTTCACCCTGACGCAAAAAATTCAGGATACGCAGGCGCGTTGGCTCTGCCAGCACATGAAAGTAGCTGGCCACTTGTTGTAAGGCTTCTGGGGGCAGGTTTTTCATGGCAAAGAGCGACAGGGGCAACATTTCAACCACAACGCTGGACAGAACAATCTTACCCCATTTGACTAATTAGATGATTAGTTAAATAATCATTAAGTTATTCGGTTTTTGATATGAAGGAGCAAGGCTATGACTTCTTGGCAAATTGTCCGTCTGGTCGCGGGTACGTTCATCCTGTTGTCCTTGGCCTTGGGTGTTCCGGGCAGCCCAGTCTTTGTCAGCCAATGGTGGCTGGCCTTCACGGCCTTTGTCGGGGCCAATTTGTTGCAAAGTGCGCTCACACGTTGGTGCTTGATGGAAACCTTGTTGCGTAAACTGGGTGTTCAACCCGGCTGCTGAAAGCAGAAAGGAAAGCCTTGTGCAAAGTCTGATCGAAGAAAAAAATGGTTTGCTAGTCGATGTGCGTTCGCCCGGTGAGTTCGCGGCCGGCCATGTGGCCGGGGCTATCAACTTGCCACTCGACCAACTGGCCGATAACGTTGCCCGCGCGTTGCCAGATCTGCACCAGCCGCTGCTGGTGTATTGCTTGTCTGGGGCGCGCTCGGGCGTGGCGGTGCAGTGGTTGCAACAAATGGGCTACACCCAAGCCGTGAATGGCGGCGGAGTCAGTGCGGTAGCCTTGCAATTGGGTCGCGCCCTACAGCGTTTGTAAAAATTTCACTGTCAAGGAAACACACCGCATGAAAACCGCCCACGATTTAGTCCTGCAAGCCAAAAGCAGCATTTGCGAAGTGACGCTCGACGAGGCCGAACAGGCCATTCGCGAAGCCGATGTATTAATAGATGTGCGCGAAGCCGATGAGTTTGCCAGCGGCCATCTGCCCGGTGCTATTTTGGTGCCGCGTGGGGTGTTGGAGTTTCGCCTCAGCAGCACGCCAGCGCTGGAGCCACGCGATTTGAAGGTTGTGCTGTACTGCAAAACCAGTGGCCGTGCGGCTTTGGCTGCTCGTGCCATGCAAGAGATGGGCTACCTGAATGTGCAGTCCATTGCGGGTGGCTTTGACGCATGGCTGGCTGCGGGCAAGCCGGTTGCCAAGCCAGAACAACCCTCGTTTGATTAACTCTCTAAGGAAACCATATGAAAGCCAATATCGGTGGTATAGATCGTATTTTGCGTATCGTGGTCGGGTTGGTGCTGATTGGCTTGGCCGCTACAGGCACTGTTAGCTGGTGGGGCTACATTGGCGTGGTGCCATTGTTGACCGGTGTGTTCCGTTTCTGCCCCGCTTATACCCTGTTGGGCATGAACACCTGCCCGCTGGACAAGCGCTAAGTCTGCACTAAAGCTGCAACACTAAGCCCACCAGCGCCAGCATCACCAAAGCCGCCAGCACAATTTTGAACAGGCGGCTTTGTTGTGTTGGCAGGGCATTGTCGTCTGCGGCACGGCTACCACACTGGCACGAGGGGCAAGCACCAGCACCACCGCTGCTGCTACAGGCACCAGCGCCAGCCTGCAATTGGGCTTGTAATGCAGCTTTGCGCTGCATCAGTTCTTCCAACTCTGCTGGACTTAATAAAGAGTGGGGGGAAGAGGTTTCTGAGGTCATGGCAGCAACAGATTAGAGGGCGAATACTGATCCGTCAACACCCGCACCCCGGTAGCGCGTGCTTGGACGGTAAAACGCGGGAGCAACTGGGCCGCAGAAACACCCCAAGCAGCCAAGCGCGGCTCCCACGCTTGGGCATGGTCTTGAATTTCTGGCCAAGAGGGTACCCCCCCACGGCGCGCCAGCAAAATGCGGTTGCCTCCTGCTAACTCTACTTGGTACAACTGACCAAACACGGCTTGGTAAGTGGCAGCCTCGTGGCGAGACAAAGCGCCAGCGGTAAAAGTATTCGCGGCCAAGACCCCATGCGGCGTGAGGAGGCTATGCAATTGCTGCAAAAATTCGCGTGTCAGCAGGTGTTCTGGGATGTAATCCCGGTCAAACGCATCGACCAACACCAGATCGTAGGCTGCGCCACGCCGCTGCTGCTGGCGCACAAACACCCGCGCATCTTGCACATGGGTACGCACACGGGCATCTTCTTGGTAACGAAAATGCGAACGCGCCACTTTAACCACCGCCGGGTCTAACTCCACGGTGTCAATTTCTAGCTCGGCCTCTAGGGCGCGCAGCGCCATCGGCAATACACCGCCTCCCAGCCCGATAATCAGCACCCTGCGTGGGGCGGGGGCCATGTACAGCGCGGCCAACAACCCCTTGGTGTAGTTCAGTACCAAGCGTTGCGGCTGCTGAAGATGGATACAAGTTTGCCGCGCATGCAGGCGGCCAAACTTCATGCAGCGGTAGCGGCCATCTTCGCTTTCCACCACCAAGATGTTGCGATATAGGGATTTTTCTTGGTAAATGGTGCGTGGCAGCTGAAACTTTTCTTCTGGCATAGCACAAGCTGCTGTAGCCCACCAGACAGATGCCAGTACAGGAATGATGACGAGCGGGTGATGGCGCAGCAACATCATCGCGGCAGTTTCGCGAGCGGCAAACGGTCTAACACCATCAAGGCCAGCCCGATGCTGGCTGAGACAGCCATCAAGCACAGCAAGATGGTGTCGATTTCTAGGTAGAGCACCAAGTAAAACGAGGTGATAAGCGTACCCGCCGCAGAGCCCAAGGTCGAGACAAAATACAAACGCCCGGCTGACAAGCCAGAGCTGTCCAGTGCCACAATCAGCAAGCGCACCGCATAAGGCGAAATCATGCCCGAGAACACCGTGGGCGCGCCAAACAGCAGCAATGAGCCAAATAAAGAGCCATAGCGTGGGTCGGGTATGGCTTCGGACAAAGCTTCTAGCACGGTATCGCCCAGCACAATAATGGGCAAGGCCAACACCGCCTCACCCAGTAACAACAGCCCGAGTTTGGTCAAAGAGGGTTGTTGTAACGATAAGCGCCCGCCCAGCAAATAACCCACCGATAGGCAGGCCATGAACACGGCAATCACGCCACCCCAGACAAAGATACTGTTGCCAAAGAACGGGGCCAGCAGGCGACCACCCAACAGCTCCACGCCCATGACAAAAAAGCCACTCCAGCCAGCGGCTTTGTAAATCAGCAAGTGGCGCAGTGGCAGCATCAACCCAAGGCCGCAATCACTTCGGGGGGGGCTTGCACCAACTCAATCAGCACGCCTTCACCGGCAATAGGGAACTGCTCGTTGCTCTTGGGGTGCAAAAAGGTGATGTCGTAACCCGCAGCGCCTTTGCGAATGCCACCGGGAGCAAAGCGCACCCCTTGGGCGGTGAGCCACTCTACAGCCACAGGCAGGTTGTCAATCCACAGGCCAATGTGGTTGAGCGGCGTGGTATGGACGGCGGGTTTTTTCTCGATGTCCAGCGGCTGCATGATGTCCACTTCGACCTTGAATGCGCCTTGGCCCATCGCGAGGATATCTTCATCCACGTTTTCGCGCTCGCTTTGGAAAGTGCCGGTTTGCTCTAGGCCCAGCATATCGACCCACAGGGTTTTCATGCGCTGTTTGTCGGTGCCACCAATGGCGACTTGCTGGATGCCCAGCACTTTGAACGGACGGGGAGTGGTGCTCATAAGAATGTCTCCGATTTTGCGATAAAAAAGGGGCGCAAGGCCCCTTGGAGTGCTTTGAAACCGCGTTTTAGGCGAATTCAATAATCACTTGGTCTACGCTGAGCGATTCGCCCTTGGTAGCCACAATCTTGCCGACCACGCCATCTTGGGCCGCGAACAGCACGTTTTCCATCTTCATGGCCTCGATCACGGCCAACTTTTCACCGGCTTGCACGGTTTGGCCGGGCTGCACCGCCACATCCACCAGCAGGCCGGGCATGGGCGAAAGCAAGAACTTGGACAAATCTGGCGGTGCCTTGTAGGGCATGAGCGCGTGCAGCTCGGCCCCACGGGGCGACAACACCATGGCTTCGATTTGCGTACCGTTGTGGCTGATACGCAGCGCCAGCGGGTTCTTGGCCGTGCCGCGCTCGACTTGGGCAGTAAAGCCCATGCCATTGCATTGGCCCTGCACGCGAATTTGGCCCAAAGTGGCAGTGCTGCTGATTTGGTAGGTTTTGCCATCTACCAGCACGGCGCTGGAGCGGGCGTGGCCTGCCACTTCAAAATCGCTCACCGAGACTTGGTGGTATTCGTTGTGGCCGCTGACACCCAGCACCGCCACGGTGAATTTCTCGCCCACTTTGACTTCGTGCCCAGCCAACTGACCGCTGATGCCCGAGGCGCGGGCGCGATAGCGGCGGTTCATGTAAGCGGCCAAAGCGACCAAGAACAACGGGTCTTCGTGCGGCACATCGGCGGCATGGAAGCCTTGGCTGTAATGCTCGGCAATAAAACCAGTGTTAAATTGGCCGGTGACAAACTTGGGATGGGCCAGCAGCGCCGCTTGGAACGGAATGTTGCTGCTGATGCCCCGGATGACAAAGCCATTGAGCGCGGCGCGCATTTTGGCGATGGCGTCGTTGCGATCCGTACCGTGCACGATGAGTTTGGCAATCATCGAGTCGTAGTACATCGGGATTTCGCCACCCTCATACACGCCGGTATCCACACGCACACCGTATTTCTTGCTGGTGTCCGATTGGAACATGCTCTCTTCGGGCGGCTGGAAACGCACCAAACGACCAGTGGAGGGCAAGAAGTTACGGAACGGGTCTTCGGCGTTGATACGGCACTCAATCGCCCAGCCGTCGCGCTTGACTTCTTCTTGCGTCAGGGGCAAGGATTCTCCGGCGGCGACGCGAATCATCAGCTCGACCAAATCCAAGCCGGTGATGCACTCCGTCACGGGGTGCTCTACCTGCAAGCGGGTGTTCATTTCCAAGAAGTAGAAGTCTTGGTCTTTGCCCACCACAAATTCGACCGTACCGGCTGATTGGTACTTCACGGCCTTGGCCAATTGCACCGCCTGCTCGCCCATCGCTTTGCGCGTGGCATCCGAGATGAAGGGGCTAGGAGCCTCTTCAATCACCTTTTGGTGGCGGCGCTGAATCGAGCATTCACGCTCATTCAGGTAAATGACGTTGCCGTGGCTATCGCCCAAGATCTGGATTTCGATGTGGCGCGGCTCTTGCACGAATTTTTCGATAAAGATGCGGTCATCGCCAAAGCTATTACGGGCTTCGTTTTGGCAGCTGGCAAAGCCTTCAAAGGCTTCTTTATCGTTAAAAGCGACGCGCAAACCCTTGCCACCACCACCGGCCGATGCCTTGATCATGACAGGGTAGCCAATGCCCTTGGCAATTTCTACCGCCTGTTCGGGGCCAGAGATAGCATCGTTGTAGCCGGGAATGGTATTGACTTTGGCGGCATTCGCCAGCTTCTTGGAAGCGATTTTGTCACCCATCGCGGCAATCGAATGTGCCTTGGGGCCGATAAAGGCAATGCCTTCGTCTTCGCAACGCTGGGCAAAGGCTTCGTTCTCGCTCAAGAAGCCATAGCCAGGGTGGATGGCCTGTGCGCCGGTTTGCTTGGCTGCAGCAATGATTTTGTCGGCCAGCAAGTAGCTTTCGCGGCTGGGGGCAGCACCAATGTTGACGGCTTCGTCGGCCAGCTTGACGTGGCGCGCTTCGCGGTCGGCATCGGAATACACGGCCACAGTTTTAATGCCCATTTTGCGGGCGGTGGCGATAACGCGGCAGGCAATCTCGCCACGGTTGGCAATCAGAATCTTGGTAAACATGTTCTCGTTCTCCTGGATGGCGCAGACTTACAGCGGAATGTTCCCGTGCTTGCGCCAGGGGTTGTCGAGCTTCTTGTCGCGCAGCATGACCAAACTGCGGCAGATACGCTTGCGGGTTTCGTGCGGCAAAATCACATCGTCGATAAAGCCACGCGCACCAGCCACAAAGGGGTTGGCAAAGCGTTCTTTGTATTCGGCTTCGCGGGCAGCGAGCTTGACCGGGTCGTTTTTGTCTTCGCGGAAGATGATTTCCACCGCACCCTTAGCGCCCATCACGGCAATTTCGGCATTGGGCCACGACAGGTTCACATCGCCGCGCAGGTGCTTGGAGCTCATCACGTCATAAGCGCCGCCGTAGGCTTTGCGCGTGATGATGGTGATCTTGGGCACCGTGCATTCGGCATAGGCGTACAGCAGCTTAGCGCCGTGCTTGATGATGCCGCCGTATTCTTGTGCCGTACCGGGCATAAAGCCGGGCACATCGACAAAGGTAATCACGGGGATGTTGAAGGCATCGCAGAAGCGCACAAAACGGGCGGCCTTGATGCTGCTCTTGATGTCCAAGCAACCGGCCAGCACCAACGGCTGGTTAGCCACGATACCGACGGTTTGGCCTTCCATACGGCCAAAACCAATCACGATGTTTTTGGCGTAGTCGGGCTGCAACTCAAAGAAATCGCCATCGTCCACAGTTTTGACAATCAGCTCCTTCATGTCGTAGGGCTTGTTTGGATTGTCTGGTACCAGCGTATCCAAGGACATATCGGCGCGGTCTGCCGGGTCGTTGCTGGGGCGCACCGGGGGCTTTTCGCGGTTGTTCAGCGGCAGGTAGTTGTACAGGCGGCGCAGCATCAGCAGCGCTTCAACATCGTTCTCAAAGGCCAAATCGGCTACACCGCTCTTGGTGCTGTGGGCAATGGCACCACCGAGTTCTTCCGCCGTCACGTCTTCATGCGTCACGGTCTTGACCACTTCGGGGCCAGTCACGAACATATAGCTGCTGTCTTTGACCATGCAGATAAAGTCGGTCATGGCGGGCGAATACACCGCGCCACCAGCGCAGGGGCCCATGATCATGCTGATTTGTGGAATCACGCCCGAGGCCAGCACGTTGCGCTGGAACACATCGGCGTAACCGCCCAAGCTGGCTACGCCTTCTTGAATACGCGCACCGCCCGAATCGTTCAGACCGATCACCGGAGCGCCCACCTTCATGGCTTGGTCCATCACCTTGCAGATTTTTTCTGCATGGGCTTCGGACAGCGCACCACCAAACACCGTGAAGTCTTGGCTGAACACAAACACCAAACGGCCATTGATCATGCCGTAGCCAGTCACCACACCATCGCCGGGGATTTTGTTCTCGGCCATGCCAAAGTCAGCACAGCGGTGCTCGACAAACATATCCCATTCTTCAAACGTGCCTTCGTCCAGCAGCAACTCGATGCGCTCGCGGGCGGTGAGTTTGCCTTTGGCGTGTTGTGCGTCAATACGGCGCTGACCGCCGCCCAAGCGGGCGAGTTCGCGCTTGTGCTCCAGTTTTTCTAGGATTTCGTGCATGTCGTTCCTTTGGTTGTGTAGGGGGAGAGGTAAGGGCGCTTCTGGTGTTTAGCGGCTATGGGCCAGAAGCAGATTTCTTGCAGCGGTGGAGGGAGCCAAACGGCCCGCAGCCACATCCGCCAGCGTGTGCGGTAGCAGTGCCTGCACTTGTGGGTGTTGGCGGAACGCCAACTTCAGCCCGGCATCGATGCGTTCCCACATCCAGCTCAAGGCTTGTTTTTCGCGCCGGACGGCCAAACGGCCATTGGTGGTTTGCAGTTGCCGGAACTCCGACACCGCAGCCCAAAAGCTATCTACGCCTTGGCCCAGCAGGGCGCTGATTTGCACCACCTTGGGATGCCAGAGCGCCTCATTGTGGTGGGCATGTTCTGGGTTGCCATGTTGGCCTAGCAGACGTAGGCTGGAGGTGATTTGTGCTTCGGCGCGCGTGGCGGCATTTTTGTCAATGTCGGCCTTGTTGATGACGACCAAATCAGCCAATTCCATCACGCCTTTTTTGATGGCTTGTAAATCATCACCGGCATTGGGCAATTGCAGCAGCACAAACATATCGGTCATGTTGGCGACTGCGGTTTCGGATTGGCCCACGCCCACGGTTTCGACAATCACGATGTCGTAGCCAGCCGCTTCGCACACCAACATGGCCTCGCGGGTTTTTTCGGCCACGCCGCCCAGCGTGCCACTGCTGGGGCTGGGGCGGATATAGGCCCACTCTTGCACCGAAAGCTGCTCCATGCGGGTTTTGTCACCCAGAATGGAACCACCCGAGACGCTGCTGGACGGGTCAATCGCCAGCACGGCCACCCGATGCCCTTGGGCAATCAGGTACAGGCCCAGCGTTTCAATAAAAGTGGATTTGCCCACCCCCGGCACACCGCTGATGCCCAAGCGCAAGGCTTTGCCGGTGTGCGGCAACAGGGCCGTCAGCAGCTCATCGCCTTGTGCGCGGTGGTCAGCACGGGTGGACTCCAGCAGGGTGATGGCCTTGGCCATCGCCCGACGCTGTTGCACTGCATTGCCGTGCAACAAGGCTTCTTGCAGCGCCAGCACGGCCATGCTCACGCCGCTTGGGCCTTGCGGATTTGTTCCAGCACGTCTTTGGCACTGGCCGGAATCGGGGTACCGGGGCCGTAAATGCCCTTCACACCGGCTTCGTACAGGTGCTCGTAGTCTTGTACCGGAATCACGCCACCCACAAACACGATGATGTCGTCTGCGCCTTGGTCTTTCAGGGCTTGGATGATGGCAGGCACCAGCGTTTTGTGCCCAGCGGCCAAGGTACTGACACCCACGGCATGCACGTCGTTTTCAATTGCTTGGCGCGCGCATTCTTCGGGGGTTTGGAACAGCGGCCCCATGTCCACGTCAAAGCCCAAATCGGCAAAGGCGGTAGCCACCACTTTAGCGCCCCGGTCGTGACCGTCTTGGCCCAACTTGGCAATCATGACGCGCGGACGGCGGCCTTGGGCTTCAGCAAACGCGTTGATTTCTTCTTTCAGCTTGTCCCAACCCTCGGCAGAATCGTAAGCAGCAGCGTACACACCGGTCACCTTTTGCGTATCGGCACGATGGCGGCCATAAACTTTTTCCAACGCATCGGATACTTCACCCACCGTAGCGCGCAGGCGGATGGCCTTGATGCTCAAATCGAGCAAATTGCCTTGGCCGGATTCGGCGGCAGCGGTCAGGGCATCCAAAGCGGCTTGCACGGCAGCATTGTCGCGGCTGGCCTTGATCTGGTTCAGGCGCTGCACTTGGCCTTCGCGCACCTTGACGTTGTCAATTTGCAGGATATCGACCGGGTCTTCTTTCGCCAGCTTGTATTTGTTCACGCCGACGATCACGTCTTTGCCGGAATCAATACGCGCTTGCTTTTCAGCTGCCGCCGCTTCAATTTTCAGCTTGGCCCAGCCCGAATCGACGGCTTGGGTCATGCCGCCCATCGCTTCGACTTCTTCGATGATTTTCCAAGCTGCGTCCATCATGTCTTGGGTCAGCTTTTCCATCATGTAGCTGCCGGCCCAAGGATCAATCACGTTGGTGATGTGGGTTTCTTCTTGGATGATGAGCTGGGTATTGCGGGCAATACGGGCCGAGAACTCGGTGGGCAAGGCAATCGCCTCGTCCAGCGCGTTGGTGTGCAGGCTTTGCGTGCCACCAAACACAGCCGCCATCGCCTCA
>CAYZGT010000037.1:0-26543 GCA_964478155.1 uncultured Simplicispira sp. | reverse complement strand
TGGGCAGCCGTTAGCTGCTACGCTGTCCTGTGCAGTCCGGACGTTCCTCCAGTGCTTGGTTTCCCAAATTGCACCAGCGGCGGTCTGGCGTGCTTCACGGTTGGGATTATCGCATTCAGGCAGGCTTCAGCGCAGAAGTGCATAGTGACACCCTTCTGCCAAGGTGAAACCATGCAAACTTTCCAACGCAAAACCGCTAGGCGCATTGCCGCTGTCACGCTCTTGATGGCCGCCTGTGCCAGTCCGCTGGCGTGGTTGGTCTCGCGCGAAAATGCCGAAGAGGAGGTGGTTGCCTTCGCGCAAGAAGAATCACGCCGCGTCTTGAGCGCACACCGCAGCGTACGGCTGGATGGGCCAGAAGCTGCCGCGCAAGCGCAACAAGCAGCCCAACTACTGACGGGTGGACTGTTTGAAATTGCCGAAATTTATGACCCCAATGGCCGCAAATTGGCTGAATCCGTCACGGCCGCTGGGCGTTTAGTCGAGTCTCAACTGCCACGCCACGGCACACCACGCTACACCAAGCCCTCTTACGAAAGCCTCCTCCTGCCAGACAGCCAATGGGCCATGCGGGTTTTTGTGCCGCTGCGCGAGACCGATACTGGCCCCATCACCGGCTATTTTGAAGGGGTACGCACGATCCCAGAATGGCAGCGCCAGCAAATTTTGTCCGATGCCTTTATCGTCAGTTTGATGGTGTGCTTGGCTTCGATGGTGTGTGGTGCCGTCATTTACCCCGTGGTGGTGCATCTGGCCAAAGAGAACGAAGACAAAGCACAACAGGTGCTGGAGTCGCACATTGCCATGATGGAAGCGCTGGGCCGGGCCATTGCCAAGCGCGACTCAGACACCGGGGCACACAACTACCGTGTGGCTTGGTTGGCGGCCCGCACCGCTGAGGCGCTGGGCTTGCAGGGTGCGGCCATGCAAGCATTGATTGCCGGTAGCTTTTTACACGATGCAGGCAAAATTGGCATCCCAGATGCCATCTTGCTCAAACCTGGGCGTTTAGATGAGGCGGAGATGGCCACCATGCGTACCCATGTGGCCTTGGGGGAAGACATCGTGACCGGGGCCGGCTGGCTCGATGGCGCACGCGATGTGGTGGGCAGCCACCACGAAAAATGGGACGGCTCGGGCTATCCGCGCGGGCTGTCTGGGCCGAACATTCCGCTGTCAGCACGCATTTTTGCGGTGGCCGATGTGTTTGACGCGCTCAGTTCACGCCGCCCGTACAAAGAGCCTTTGCCGTTTGAACAGGTGATGACCATCTTGCAGCAAGGCCGGGGCAGCCATTTTGACCCAACAGTGCTCGACACCTTTGCCCAATTGGCACCGCAACTGCACCAACAACTGCAAGGGCTAGACGAACCGGCTACACGCAAGCTGATGACTGACATGGTGCAACGGCATTTCGATATTCTGGTCTAAGGTGGTTGCAGGTTCCCAAACCAGTGGCCGGTTAAGACCGGGTTAAGTGGAGGCATTTATCGTGCAAGGCCATGCACACTTCTGCCTTGGCCTACGCGCCGCCGCGCTCTGATAGCCGTTTATTGCTCCTACTGACTTTGGGCACCCTGCTCGGCTTGGTGCTGTGGGATGCCTGCGGCCAAGACCGTTGGCTGGCCCATGCGTTTGGCAGCCAGCATGGGTTTGCCCTGCGCGAACATTGGTTTTTGGTTCACATCATGCACGAGGGCGCACGCCGCTTCGCATGGTTGCTGCTGCTGGTGTTCACAGTGGGTGTCTGGTGGCCGTTTGGTGTCTTGCGCCGCTTACACAGCCAGCAACGGGTACAACTGGTACTGAGTGTTTTGTGCTCTTTGTTGCTGATTAACCTGTTCAAGTACACCAGCAGCACCAGCTGTCCGTGGGATCTGCAAGAGTTTGGCGGTGTGGCCCGCTATGTCTCTCACTGGGCGTGGGGCACCGCCGATGGCGGTGTTGGTCATTGCTTTCCAGCGGGCCATGCCAGTGCTGGGTTTGCTTTTTTGGGGGGCTTTTTTGCCCTGCGCCAGCACCAGCCCCAGGCCGCGCGCTACTGGCTGGCAACCAGCTTGGTGGCCGGGCTGGTGCTGGGGTTTGCGCAACAAGCACGCGGGGCCCACTTTATGAGCCACACCCTTTGGACAGGCTGGCTGTGTTGGTGTGTTGCTTGGCTGTGCGATGCCATCGCACAGCGCTGGCCCCGGTGACTCTCAAGCCACGCGACAAATTTTGAGCATATTGGTGCCCCCTGGCGCACCCATAGGCTCGCCACAGGTAATGGCATAGACATCGCCGCTTTGCACAATACCGCGTTCTTTCAAGTGGCGTTCGGCTTGAATCAAGGCGGTGTCGCGGTCGGCGCTGGTGTCCATCAGCAGTGGGCGCACATTGCGAAATAGCGCCATGCGTCGCTGCGTTGCCACCTTGGGCGTGAGGGCATAGATCGGGATATGGATACGGTGGCGGCTCATCCACAAGGCTGTAGCACCACTGTCGGTCATGGCGACGATGGCTTTGGCACCCAAGTGGTGTGCAGTAAATAAAGCGCCCATCGCTATCGACTGGTCAATGCTGGCAAAGGTACGCCCAGAGAAATCGGCATCCAGTTGCACATCTTCGGCAGCCTCGGCGGCGGTGCAAATGGTGGCCATCTCTTGTACCGTTTGCAGCGGAAAGCGCCCAGCCGCCGTTTCGGCACTCAGCATCACCGCATCGGTGCCGTCCAACACGGCATTGGCGACATCACTGACCTCGGCCCGTGTCGGCACGGGGTTGGTGATCATGCTCTCCATCATTTGCGTGGCGGTGATGACCACCTTGTCCATATCGCGTGCCATACGGATCATCTTTTTTTGCAGTGCGGGCACCACAGCATTGCCCACTTCCACGGCCAAATCGCCCCGTGCCACCATGATGCCGTCGCTGGCGCGCAAAATCTCTTCTAGGCGCGGGATGGCTTCGGCCCGTTCAATTTTGGCAATCAGGCTGGGGCGGTGGTTCAGACCTGCAGCAGCCACATGGCACAGCTGGCGCGCCATTTCCATATCGGTGGCATTTTTCGGGAAACTCACGGCCACATAATCGGCTTGGAACGACATCGCCGTTTTGATGTCGTCCATGTCTTTGGCGGTCAGGGCCGGGGCCGTCAACCCGCCACCTTTTTTGTTGATGCCTTTGTTGTTGGACAGCTCACCGCCCAAACGCACGGTGGTATGTACCTGCTCGCCGCGCACGGCATCGACGGTCAGCACAATCAGGCCATCATTGAGCAACAACAGGTCGCCGGGTTTGACATCACGCGGTAGCTCTTTGTAATCCAGCCCAACACCACCGATGTCACCCGGCTCGGTGCGCGAGGCATCCAGTACAAAGCTGGCTCCGGGCACCAACTCTACCTTGCCCTCGGCAAACTTGCCCACGCGGATTTTTGGGCCTTGCAGGTCGGCCATGATGGCGACCTCGCGCCCAGCACGGCGGGCGGCTTCGCGCACGGCGGTGGCACGGTCAATATGGTCTTGGGCTTTGCCGTGGCTGAAATTGAGCCGCACGACATTCACGCCAGCGGTAATCATTTCTTCCAGCATGGCAATATCGCTGGAGGCAGGGCCTAGGGTGGCTACGATTTTGGTGGCACGGCGCAACATGGTAAAAACACTCTGGTGAAAGGGCATAAAAAAGGCCGTCTTCTCAGACGGCCTGCCAAAAAGAGACCGCCCGCCGTCAAGGCCGGGAGCGGCATGGCCGCCGTTTAGCGCGGCACTTGCAGCAGGCGCTGCACATCACGGTCATTGGGCAGGGCGTAATCGTGGCCACGGATGATGCGGCTGTCTTCGGTACGTACCAGCTTCAAACTCACATAAGTAAAGTTGGCTGCCGCCGAGTAAGTCCCCACCAACACCATCGAGGCATTGTGGCTGCGTGCAATGTCTTTGATCTCGCGCGACAGCAGCAATTCGCCGGTGCCTTCGCGCACAAACACATCACCACGCAGTTTGATTTCTTTCACGTTAAAGCCAATGGCCGCCATGTGCGAAGCATATTGCTCCGACAGGGTGCGCCCCAAGGGGGCCGAGCGGCTCACATCGTTCACATTGACCACCGTGGCCACCAAAACGGGGCCTTGGCCAATGCTGGTGAGGTCAAAACCGGCCGTCAGCTTAGCGATGGCCTCGCGGTTGCTGTCTAAGAATCGACTGGCCGCAGCCTCGTCGTAGGTGGGGCCTGCCCGCACTGGCACGGTGCCATTGATACAACCCGTTAGCAGCACCGCAGCGCCAGCCAGCGCCAACACAGAGGAAAGGCGAGTCAACTTCATTGGGCCACCACCTTCATGTTGACGTTGCGGTACGACGGACGCATAAACAGCGGGGTGTCGGCGTTTTCGAGGTAATACACATCGGTTTTACGCACCAAGAATTGGCCGCCACGGGTGACGGTGGTGGTCAGAATCATCTCGGTGTGGGTCGGGCCACCCGAGTTGATGCTGGCGGCGTAGTCGGCGGCAGAGGTCAGGCCCAGCGTCGCCAGCAATTGGGCATCAATATGCTCGTGGCGCAAACCGTAGGCGGCCATCAACCCACCAGCCAGCATGGTGAATTGACCCGGAATAAAGTGGGGGCGGTCGCTGTTGTGGCGCACCACTTGGGTGTGGTAACTGACCTCTAAGGCATCACCAGGGGCTTGCATCACGGCAGCACCGCTTTGCACCAATTCGGTAATCAAAAAGTCGCGGAAGGCAAGATCAAAGGCGCTAGCGTTGGCCGGGGCCGAAACGTACAACGGCGTGGCTGGGGGCATCCCCAAGCGCTCTAATGAGCCCAAGGTCTGGGCAACCACATCGCGCGACAGCAAATCCCAATGCCCGGCAGAACGCACCTTGGGTTGCACCGTGAGTTCAAAGTTTTCTGCCAGAGGGATGGGCGCTTTGGCAGCACACCCCACTAAAGCAGCCACGGCCCCCGCCACCAAGGCAGCACCGAACGCTCTTGCAAATACCATCATTCTCTCCTGCGGATAGGCGGCAACGGAACTGAGAACACCCGGCACCTCCCTGATAAAAAAACGATTTTGGGCGTGAAGGCGGGTAAAAACAAGAAGAATGTTGTTTTTACCCCGGCCCAGTGGCACCCTTAACCCTGTGCGGCGCGCTGCTGCAAGATGTCAAACGCGGGCAGCAGTTTGCCCTCTAGCACCTCTAAGAAGGCACCACCACCAGTGGAGATGTAGCCCACCTGCTGCTCGATGCCGTATTTGGCAATAGCGGCCAAGGTGTCGCCACCACCCGCAATGCTGAAGGCGGCCGATTCGGCGATGGCTTGGGCGATGGTTTTGGTACCGTTTTCAAAAGCATCAAACTCAAACACGCCCACCGGGCCGTTCCAAACGATGGTGCCTGCCGCTTTGAGTTGTGCAGCCAGCTTGGCCGCTGTTTCGGGGCCAATGTCCAAAATCAGGTCGTCTTCAGCTACGTCGGTGGCGGCTTTGACGGTGGCGGGTGCATCGGCAGCAAAGGTTTTGGCCACCACCACATCGGTGGGCACCGGCACCTCGGCACCACGGGCCTTCATGGCCTCCATCACAGCGCGTGCTTGCTCGACCAAATCGGGTTCGGCCAAGCTCTTGCCAATGGGCAAACCCGCCGCCAGCATAAAGGTGTTGGCAATGCCGCCACCCACAATCAGCTGATCGACCTTATCGGCCAAGCTTTGCAAGATGGTGAGCTTGGTACTCACTTTAGAGCCCGCCACAATCGCCGCCAGCGGGCGTTGTGGTTGTGCCAAAGCTTTGGTCAGGGCATCAATTTCTGCCGACAGCAGCGGGCCAGCACAGGCAATCGGGGCAAACTGGGCAATACCGTAGGTGGTGCCTTCGGCGCGGTGAGCGGTGCCAAAGGCATCATTCACAAAGATGTCGCACAGGGCGGCCATTTTGCGCGCCAGCTCTTCTTTGTTTTTCTTTTCGCCCACATTGAGGCGGCAGTTTTCTAGCAGCACCACTTGGCCGGGCTGCACCTGCACGCCATCGACCCAATTGGACACCAGCGGCACTTCGCGGCCCAGCAGTTCAGACAGGCGTGCGGCCACGGGAGCCAGCGAATCTTCGGGCTTGAAAGCACCTTCGGTGGGGCGGCCTAAGTGGCTGGTCACCATCACTGCTGCACCAGCCTCCAGCGCTTGCTGGATACAGGGCACAGAAGCGCGGATACGGGTGTCTTCGGTGATACGGCCTGTATCGTCTTGCGGCACGTTCAGGTCAGCACGGATAAACACACGTTGGCCACGGACTTTGCCTTGGGCGCACAGGTCAGAAAAGCGAAGGATATTCATAGCGGAGCGATGAGCGAGAAGAATCGTTGGTAAGCGGGGCACATTGTAGGCGTGGCCTCGCCGATTCTGGCGCTACCAGCCCAGCAGAATATGCAACGGTAAGTACACTGCCATGCCGACGCTGATGGTGCCCAAAATTCCACGCCGCCAAAAAAAATAGCCACTGGCACACAGCACTGCGGGCAAGCGGGCATCTTGCCAAGTGCTGATCAGCTGGCCTTGGCTCATGATGATTTCTGGCGCAACCACGGCACTCAGGGCCGCCAACGGGGCGTATTTCAGGCCACGGCGCAACCAGTGCGGCAAGGGCATTTCTTGCTGCGGAATCATAAAAAATGAGCGCGACACCATCGTAATCAGCGCCAGCCCGGCAATCGCCACGGCCCAATCCAGCCACGTCCAGCCCATTAAGTGGCCTCCGGCGCAGCGCGCTGCATCGCCTCGGCCAGCAGCCCGGCCGCCACGGCAGCGGCAATAGCTACCAAGATGTTGAGCTTGAGCGGCAAGGCAAATGCAGCCACAGCGGCGGTGGCCGCCACCCCGGTGGCCAGCCAAGTGGCCCGGTCGTTCAGCATCGAAAACAGCACCCCCAGCAGTGCCAGCACCCCGGCAAAGCCCAAGCCCCACGACAGGGGCACTTCATTGGCCAACAAAATACCGGTTACCGAGGGCACCTGCCACGCCAGCCAGTTGGTGGTGGCCGAACCCCAAAAATAGGGCAACTGTTCGGGTTGCGGCTTTTGCTCCGGGTAACGCTTCATGAAGGCGACAAAAATCACATCACCGCTGAAGTAACCGATGGTCAAACGCTGGCGCAAAGGCAAATGAATGAAGTAATTGCGCCACAGGTTACTAAAAATAACAAATCGCAAATTCACGCAAGCGGCTGTCAGCCAAATCACCCACAAAGGTGCCCCGACAGCCAGCAGAGGCAACACCGCCAGTTGGGCGCTACCGGCATAGACCAGAAACGACACCGTCAGGGCCAGCGGCACCGATAGCCCGCCCTTGACCATAGCCACCCCAGTCACCAGCCCCCAAGCCCCCATGCCGACCCCGGCACTGAGCAAATCGCGCACGCCTTGGCGGTAGGCCGGATGGCGCAGCGTTTCAAGCAGCGCCATGAGTGGCTTCTGCCCCCAACACCATGCCCGGCTGCAAAGCAAAACCGCGCAAAAAGTCAGCCACCGGCAGGCGTTTACCACCCGCACGTTGCAACACGGTCAGGCGCAAAGCCCCGCTGCCACAGGCCACCAGCACGCCTTGCGCATCGATGTGCAAGATTTGCCCCGGTGTGGCTCCAGCAGGCGCAGCCTCATCGGCCAACGCGCAGCCCCACAGCTTGATGGTTTCGCCCTGCACTACGCTGCTGGCACCGGGGAAGGGATCGAAGGCGCGGATGCGTTGGTCAATGCTGCGCGCTGGCAGTTGCCAGTCGATGTTGCTCTCGGCTTTCTCGATTTTGTGCGCGTAAGTGATGCCCTCGGCAGGCTGGGGCGTGCGCTGTAAACCCGGCTCGGCGGCTTGTGCTAGCGCCTGCAGCAGCAAGCGCCCACCCAGCGCCGCCAGTTTGTCGTGCAAACTCGCCGTGGTATCGGTGGCAGCAATCGGTAGGCGCTCTCGCAAGAGCATGTCGCCGGTATCGAGGCCCGCATCCATCTGCATGATGGTCACGCCCGTCTCGGCATCGCCCGCTTCAATGGCGCGATGGATCGGGGCAGCACCGCGCCAGCGCGGCAGCAAGCTGGCATGGATGTTCAAGCAACCCAGACGGGGCAAATCCAGCGTCCACTGCGGCAAAATCAAGCCATAGGCCGCCACCACCATCACATCGGCTTGGGCTGCCTCTAACGCTGCGCGGGCCGCGGCGGCCTCTTCAGGGAACTTGCCATCCAAACGCAGGCTGTGCGGCTGGGCCACGGCAATGCCATGCGCCACGGCGCATTGTTTGACCGGCGAGGCTTGCAACTTCATGCCCCGGCCCGCTGGGCGGTCGGGTTGCGTCAGTACCAAGGGCACGCTGTAGCCCGCTTGCAGCAACTGCTCTAACGCGACGCGGGCAAACTCGGGCGTACCAGCAAAAACGACCCTCATGCGCGCTCCTCGCGCTGGCGTTTGATCATTTTGGATTTGATGCGGTTGCGCTTGAGCGGCGACAAATACTCCACAAACACCTTGCCACGCAGGTGGTCTAGCTCATGTTGAATGCAAACCGCTAGCAGCCCCTCGGCCTCTAGGATGCGCGACACACCGTTGGCATCCAGCGCTTGTACCCGCACCGCCACCGAGCGCGGCACGCCATCGTAGATGCCGGGCACCGACAGGCAGCCCTCATCGCCCACCACGGTCTCGGGGCTGGCCCAAATGATTTCTGGATTGATCAGCACTTGGGGTTGGTCGCGCTCTTCAGAAGTATCGATGACCACCACGCGCTCATGCACATTGATTTGCGTAGCCGCCAGCCCAATGCCACGGGCATCGTACATGGTGTCCAGCATGTCGGCCACCAGCTGGCGGATACGCTCATCGACCACCGCCACGGGCTGGGCCACAGTGTGCAGTCGGGGGTCTGGATAACAAAGAATCGGGAGGATAGCCATTGTGTCAGAAGGAAATAGTGGCCTATTTTCGCTACTTTCGATACCACAGCAGGGCGCAGTGGCCAATAATCGTTGTCCAATGCGGGGCTTGGACAGACAATGCCGTGCAAAATTGTCTTACCCCTCCACCGCTGGCCTGGCTCTGGGCGCAGGGTGGTTTTTGCGACGGAGCCTATCGCCCATGCCTTACCAGAAACCAGATTCCGCCTCTCCTCTCCATACCCCACGCACCCGTTTGGCACCCCCTTGGCATATGGCGTGGGTGCTGGGTGCGGCCCTTGCCGGGCTGCCAGCACAAGCACAAACTCCAGCCGAGATGTCCCCCAACAACGCCACCAGCCATGCAGTGGCCGCACGCGGCGTGGCGGTATCTGAGTTGGCCCCAAACGCCCCGGCCAGCTATGTGGTGCAGCGCGGTGATACCCTGTGGGCGATTGCGGGCCTGTACTTGCAAAAACCTTGGAAATGGCCCCTGCTGTGGGGCATGAACCGGCAAGAAATTGCCAACCCGCACCTGATTTTTCCGGGGCAAACGCTGCACTTAGACATTGATGGCAACTTTGCCCGTTTGCGCACCGGCAGCGCCCGCAACCGCGGCGAGCTCGAAACGGTGCGTATCTCGCCACGCACACGCAGTGAGAGCCTGTCCGACTCGGCCCTGCCCACCTTGCAGCCACACCTGATTGAACCCTTCTTGGTCGAGCCACTGGTGGTAGAAGAAGACGAGCTACTGCACGCGGCACGGATTGTGGCTACCACCGAAGACCGGGTGTTGATGAGCACGGGCGACCGCGTGTATGCACGCGGCGATGCTGCCCTGCCGCTGCGTACCGACAACGGCGAATCACGCCAATACCGGGTGTTCCGCAATGCCCGCCCACTGAAACACCCGCTCAGTGGCGAGGTACTAGGCTACGAAGCGCAATACTTGGGCAAGGCCGAACTGTTGCGCAGTGAAGGCGAAGAGGGCAGCCTCAATGCCAAGGGCGAACATGTTGAAGAATACATTCCGGCCACCTTGGGCATCACGGCCATCCGCGAAGAAATCCGCGCCGGTGACCGCTTGCTGCCCATGCCCGAGCGTGGCTTCGTCAGTTACACCCCGCATGCCCCGGAGCAAGAAATAGATGCGCGCGTGGTATCGATTTACAACAGTTCTGCCTTGGCCAATGCGGCACAAAACCAGGTCATCACCTTGAGTGCGGGCGAGCACGACGGCCTGCGCACCGGCCACATCCTCAAACTTCTGACACAAGGCGCACGCATCGAAGATAAAACCGATCCGGCACGCCCGACCATCAAACTCCCGAGCGAGAACAATGGCATGGCGATGGTGTTCCGCACCTTCGAGCGCGTCTCCTACGCCCTGATTTTGAACGTACAAACCACGGTGCGCGTGGGCGATCGTTTGGTCAATCCACAATAAACACCCTGACCACACAGCATGGTGCTGGAACATGCCGAACTGGCCGCGTGGCTGCGCCTGAGCCTGACCCCAGGGGTGGGCCATGTCACGGCACGCAAACTGTTGCAGCAGTTTGGCTCACCAGCAGACATCTTCGCCCAGCCGCTGTCGGCCCTGCAAAGCTATGCCACGGCGCGTCAAGCCCAAGCCTTACAGACTGAACCTCCGGCCTTGGCGGCACAACTGGAGCGCACTTGGCAATGGCTGCAAGCCTCTACGCCCGCACAGTGCCATCTGGTGCTGCCTTGGGGACACCCACTGTACCCAGCCGCACTGCTCGACAGCGATGACCCACCACCGCTGCTCTACCTGATGGGGCCGGCGCATTTGCTGCCACCCCAAGCCCCCGCCCTGACAACACGCCACTGCATTGCTATCGTGGGCAGCCGTAGCCCTACCGCCCAGGGCCAAGCCAATGCCTTGGCCTTTGCCCACGCTTTGCGCGCCAGTGGTCTGTGCATTGTGTCGGGTTTGGCCTTGGGCATTGATGCCGCCGCGCATCAGGGTGCTTTGCAAGCCACACCGTCCGAAGACAACACCCCAGCCACGATTGCCGTGGTCGGCACCGGGCTAGACCGGGTGTACCCCGCCCAGCACCGTGATTTGGCCCACCGCATCGCCACCCAAGGTTGGCTGCTGAGTGAATACCCTTTGGGCACGGCCCCGCTGGCAGCTCACTTTCCTCGGCGCAACCGCCTGATTGCTGGGCTGTGCCAAGGCTTACTGGTGGTAGAGGCCACCCCCGGCTCTGGCTCACTGATTACCGCCCGCTTGGCGGCTGACCAAGGGCGCGAGGTCTTTGCCATTCCGGGCTCCATCCACGCACCGCAATCGCGCGGCTGCCATGCCCTGATCCGACAAGGGGCCACGTTGGTAGAGTCGGCCCAAGATGTGCTAGAAGAACTGCATTTGCCACCACCGGCAGCAACCACCTCCCCTCCCATGCCCGAAGAACCTACACCCGCCGCAACCAGTAGCCCGGCTGCACCAGAATCGGCCCTGCTACACGCCTTGGGCTTTGATCCGGTGGGCCTCGATGCCTTGGTAGCCCGCACTGGGATGGACACCGCCCACCTGTTGGTGCAATTGCTCGAACTGGAACTGGACGGCCAAGTGGCCCGCCTACCCGGGGGCTTGTTTCAGCGCATGGCCGTGGCTTGAGGGCTGGCATGAGCCCAACGGGCCAAACAACGCCACAACATCAGGGCAAAAGCCAAGGTACACAGCGCCAACGCAGCTGCACTGCTCATCCAAAAAGTGGCGGGGGTGGTTTGCGCTGGCCAAGGCCCTAAACCGTGGTAGCTCAGGGCATAGCCACCACCCAAACCGGCCCCCCACAGCAACAGGCTGTACACCACCAAGGGAGCCACGGTTACGCCATAGCAACGCAATACAAACAGACAAAAGCATTGCAGACCATCGACCAAGTGGTACCAGGCCACCCAGACCAACAAGCCCGACCCCAACGCCACCACTGCTGGCTGCTCAGAGTACAAGCCAGCAATCGGCACGCTAAACCCCCACAGGGCGGCAGCCAACAAGGCCGCCATCAGGGCCACCAAGGCAAAACCCAACCAAGCCGCTTGGCGCGCATGGGCCTCGTTGCCCGCGCCGCGCCAAAAACTCACGCGCGCACTGGAAGCAATCGCCAATGACAAAGGCACCATGTACAGCACGGCTGCCAAGTTAGAGGCAATTTGGTGCGCCCCGGCCGCCGTAGTACCTTGGCGGGCAATGAACAAGGCCATCAAGGTAAACGAGGTCACCTCCACCAGCACGGTCAAGCCCGCCGGCACGCCCAAGCGCAAAAACTGCGCCAATTGCGACCAATCGGGGCGCTCTAACGGCTGCCACAATCGCAAAGGCTGGTAAATATCTTGCGTGCGCGACAACCAAATGGCCAAGCCCAACATGCTGACATAGACCGCCAAAGTGGCCCAAGCGCAACCCACCGCGCCCAAGGCGGGTACGCCCCAGCCCCCAAACGTCCACCACACCGACAGCAACACCTTGAGCGGCAGCGCCAGCACCTGTATCCACGTCACCAAGCGCGGGTGCCCCATCGATTGGTTCAAGATGCTAAACAGCCGAAACAAAAAAGTAGCGGGCAAAGCCAAGGCCAGCACACGCAAATAATCGCTGATGAGCACGTGCAAATGCGCCGGTACTTCAGCCGCTACCAATATCAGGCCAGGGTGTTGCAACAGCAGCGCCCCCAGCGCCGAAGCCAACAGCCCCAAATACAAGGATTGTCGAAACGACTCCCCCATGCGCTGGGGCTGGTTGGCCCCGCGCAGTTCCGACCAAACGGGCAGCAAAGCCTGCAACACGCCCACCAACCCGACCGAGACCGTGATAAACACCGCCGAGGCCACCGACAGCGCCGCCAAAGAAGCCTCGGCATGGCGGCCCGCCACAATCGTGTCAGTGATGCCAAAAGCCATCACCGCCAATTGGCCCACCAACACCGTACCCGCATGGCGCAAGATGGTGGACAAATCAAACCAAGGCGAAGGGGCAGCAGCAGACATAGCCAGCGATCAGGGCGTAGCTTATTGGGCCAAATTGGCCACGGCTGCCAGCAGCGGAGCGGGCGATACCGCCGTGGGCGGTTGGAACGGATTGCCTTGCACCAGCACAATCGCCGCTGTCGGGGCGGCGGCCAAAGCAAACAACAGCACCGCCACCAGCGCCGCGCGCGGCTGCGTCACATGCACCATGGCCACCGACAGCAGCGTGACCAAGCCCAAAAAACCCATCGCCAGCCATTTGAGCAGGTTGATATGGGTTTGGCTCAGCCCGGCGCGGATATCGCGCTGGTCGCGCGTCACCATCGCTTGGTCGAGCATCAGCTTTTGCACCACCGGCCCAGCGCTTTGCGCCAGTGCCGGACTGGCCAATAGCAGCAACAAGGCATCGGCTTGTTGCGTCACATGGGGGCTGCTGCGCCGCTGCGCCAGCAGGAGCCACTCAGCAGCGCTGGCTTGGGCATAGGCTACCGTGGCTGCTTGCACCTGTTGGCGCAATGGTGGCGGCAAGCCGCCCGACAAAGCGGCCAAACTGCGCAGCGCATCGGCCTCTTTGAACACCGCGTTCACCGCCCGGTCGCGGGCGCTCCAAGTGTCGTTGGCCAAAAAAGCCAGCGTCAGGCCAAACAGCACGCTGATAACGTTGATAAACGGCGGCGCAACCCCGCTCCAGCTGGCCAGCCAAGGCCCCAAGCGCGGGTGTTGTAAGCAACGTTGCACCAGCAACACGGCGGCCCCAGTACCCAATACGGCCAACAAAGCGTAGCCGTAGTGGTCGTACATCGCCCACCAATGTGACGACTGCCCATTCATAGCGGATGCCGCTCAGGTACCACCCACGTAAGGATTGCTGCGGCGCTCGCGGCCAAAGGTGCTTTCGGGGCCGTGGCCGGGGATAAACACCGTTGCATCCCCCATCGGCCACAGGCGCTGGGTGATGCTGTCAATCAGCTGCTCGTGGTTGCCTTGCGGAAAATCCGTGCGCCCGATGCTGCCCGCAAACAAAACATCGCCCACAAAGGCACGTTCAATTTGTGGCGCATGGAACACCACATGGCCCGGCGTATGGCCGGGGCAGTGGCGCACCTGTACGGTCTCATTGCCGAGCGTGATGCTGTCGCCATCGGCCAACCAGCGCGTGGGCGTAAAGTGCTGCGCGGGCGGAAAGCCAAAACGCTGGCTTTGCATCGGCAAGCCATCAATCCAAAACTGATCGCCGAGGTGCGGCCCGATGATGGGCAATTGCAAACGTTCAGCCAATTCACCCGTACCACCCGCATGGTCGATATGGGCATGGGTCAACCACAGCTGGGTCAACTTCAGACCCAAGCGTTGCACTTGGGCCAACAGGCGCTCAATGTCACCACCGGGATCGATCAGAGCGGCCTCGTGGGTGGCATCGCACCAGACAATAGAGCAATTTTGTTCAAAGGGTGTGACAGGGACAGTAAGGTATTGAAGCATCGATCAGAACGCCAACGGCAGGCAACGCGTGCCGCCAAACAATAAAGAAGGCGCAAGCTTGCCACAGTTCTGATGGCCGCGCTTTGGCCGTGCATGGGACAATAACGCCATGCATGTATTGTTTGAAGATTCCGGCAAATTCCTGGCCGGGCGTATCCTCTCAGAAGCCGAGGCCTCGGCACAGGTTGAATTGGAGTCTGGTAAGCGGGTCAAGGTCAAGGCCACCCACATGCTGCTCAGGTTTGACAAACCCAGCCCGTCCGACTTGTTGGCGCAAGCGCAAGGCATTGCCAGCGAGATTGAATTGGATTTGGCCTGGGAGTTTGCCCCGGACGAAGAATTCAGCTTCGTCGATTTAGCCAAAGATTATTTCTCCGAGCAGGCGACACTGGCGCAGCAAGCTGGTGCTTTGTTCTGCATGCATGAATCGCCGCACTACTTTCGCCGCGCAGGCAAAGGGCGCTTCAAAAAAGCCTCGGCCGAAGTGTTGCAACAAGCGCTGGCCGCCATCGAGAAGAAAAAGGCGATCCAACAACAGGTGAGCGATTGGGCGCAAGCCCTGGGCCAAGGCCAATGCCCGGCCCCGATTCGCGAGCAGTTGTACAAAATTTTGTTCAAGCCCGACAAAAACGCGCCCGAATACAAGGCCGTGGTCGAGGCCAGCCGGGCCACCCACACCGCGCCCTTGGCACTGCTGCAAAAGGCGGGGGCCATTGATTCGGCCTACCAATTCCATTGGCAGCGCTTTTTGTTCGACAACTTCCCCAAGGGCACGGGCTTTCCGAATGTGGAAGCGCCACAGCCACCCGCTGATCTGCCCGTGGCCGCAGTACAAGCCTACTCCATCGACGACTCGCACACCACCGAGATCGACGACGCGCTGTCTTTACAAGGCTTGGGCAGCGGCACCGTGGTATTGGGCATTCACATTGCTGCCCCCGGCTTAGCGATGGTGCCCGGCACGCCACTCGACCAAGTGGGACGCAACCGCCTGTCCACCGTGTACATGCCGGGCTACAAAATCACCATGCTGCCCGATACCGTGGTGCAAATCTATACCTTGGACGAAGGCCGCGCCAACCCAGCGGTATCGCTCTACGTCACCCTCAACGAAGAAACACTGGAAATCACCGGCACTGAAACCAAGGTCGAGCGCGTACCTGTGGCCGTCAACCTGCGCCACGACAAACTCGACCACATCGTGACCGAAAGCTGGCTGCAAGACCCCAGCACCAGCGTACCCGACACCCCGGCCGTGGTCAGCGAGTTGCGCCCACAACTGGCGTTTTTGTACCGGCTGGCACAGCACCTGAAAGCCCAACGCGAAGTGGTGCGCGGCAAACCCGAAAACTTTACCCGGCCCGATTACAACTTCCGCCTGCAAGACCACGACGGCAGCCCACCGCAAGGCAGCGAAACTGTGCAAATTACGGTGCGCCAGCGCGGCGCACCGCTGGACTTGATCGTGGCCGAGGCCGCCATCGTCGCCAACAGCACTTGGGGCAGTTGGTTGGCCGAATTGGGGGTGCCCGGCATTTACCGCAGCCAAGCCAGCATGGCTCCCGGCGTGAAGGTGCGTATGGGCACCAAAGCCCTGCCCCACGCGGGTATTGGGGTCAAAAGCTACGCTTGGGCCACCTCGCCGCTGCGCCGTTATGTCGATTTGGTCAACCAGTGGCAAATCATTGCCTGTGTGCGCCACGGCAATACCGCAGCCTTGGCCGCGCCGTTCAAGCCCAAAGATGCCGAGCTGTTCTCCATCATCAGCAGCTTTGAGGCCACCTACAGCGCCTACAACGGCTACCAAGCCAGTATGGAGCGCTTCTGGACGCTGAAATACTTGCAACAAAATGCCATCACCGAGTTAGAGGCCACGGTACTGAAAGAAATGCCGGGAGGCGATTGCTTGGTGCGGGCCGACAAGCTGCCCTTGGTGTTCTCGGTACTCGGGGCGCAAAACTTGCCACGCGGAGCGCGTTTGCGCGTCAAGTTGGGGGCGGTCGATGAAATGGCCTTGGATGTACACGGCACGCTGCTCGAACGCCTAGACAACGCCGAGGCCACCGACACCGAGGCCGAAGACGAAGAAGACATCGCTGCTGGCCCGATTGCCATTGCCGTGGATGTGAACGAAGTGGATACAGAAAACAACACTCCCAGCACACCCAGCGTCGGATAATCTGGCCCCGTGAAACCAGCAGCCACCACTTCCTTTTTTTCTTCGTTCAACACGCTGCAATGGACTTTGGCGGTCTCTATCGCCCTCCATGCAGCCTTGTTGACGGTGCGTTTTGTCCATCCAGAAGCCTTCCACAAGGTTTTTCAAGACACGCCCCTCGAGGTGATTTTGGTCAATGCACGCTCTGACGACCGCCCAGAGCAAGCCCAGGCCATCGCCCAACATGCGCTGGCCGGTGGTGGTGAAGCGGCCCAAGGCCGGGCTACCAGCCCGCTGCCTTATTCGGCCCTGACCAAAGTTGGGGACGATTACGAAGAGGCCCAGCGCCAGCTTGATGCCCTGCAAAAACAACAAATGCAGCTGTTGGCCCAATTGCGCCAACAACTGGCCAACCTGCCGCCCTCAGACCCGCAACAACACAGCCCCACGCAAAAGGCAGCGCCAGAACAAGAAGAAAAGCGCCGCCAGTTGCTCAAGCTACTGGCCGAAATTGAAAAGCGCATCAACGACGAAAACGCGCGCCCGAAAAAACGCTACATCAGCCCGGCCACGCGCGATGAGGTGTACGCCATTTACTACGACACCATGCGGCGCAAGGTAGAAGACAAGGGCACCAGCAATTTTCCGGAAAAAAATGGTCAAAAAATCTATGGCGAGTTGACCATGATCGTCACCGTCAACCACGATGGCCGGGTGTTAGAAACCGAAGTGGTGCAAAGCTCGGGCAATGGCCTGCTGGATCGACGCGCCGAAGCGATTGCCCGCGCCGCCGGGCCGTTTGAGCCATTTGGCGCTGCCATGCGCCAACAAGCCGACCAAATCGCCGTGGTGTCCCGCTTCAAGTTCACGCGCGACCAAACTTTAGAAACCCATGTGCAATGAGCGATAGCAGCGATTTTTACTGTGTCATGGGCCATCCGGTAGAGCACAGCCGCTCGCCGTGGATCCACGCCCGTTTTGCCGAACTCACCGGCGAGAAACTGCGCTACGAGCGCCGCCTCGTGGCCTTAGATGGCTTTGCCCAAGCGGTGCATGATTTTGCCGCTACCGGTGGGCGCGGCTGCAATGTGACCGTGCCGTTCAAACTAGAAGCGGCCGCCTTGGCCAGCCACCGCAGCGAGCGTGTGCTGTTGGCTGGCGCTGCCAATACCCTGAGCTTTAGCAGCGGGGCCATCGTGGCCGACAACACCGATGGTTTGGGTTTGGTGGCCGATATCACGCGCAATGCAGGCTTCGAGATCGCTGGCCGCGATGTTTTATTGCTCGGGGCGGGCGGTGCTGGCGCTGGGGCCTTGGGGCCTTTGCTGGCCTGTGGCCCCCGGCAAGTGGTGGTGGCTAACCGTACCTTGGCCAAAGCGCAAGCCTTGGTGGCCGCCCACGCCGCTTTGGCCGCGCAGCACGGCTGCCAACTACAGGCCAGCACGCCGCAGGCCCTGGTCAACGATTTTGATTTGCTGATTAACGCCAGCGCCAGCAGCTTGGCCGGTGCAGAGGTGCCGGTGGCCGCCAGCGTATTGCGCCCCGGTGCTTTGGCTTACGACATGATGTACGGTACCGCCGCCCAAGGTTTTCTGGACTGGGCCAGCACCCACGGAGCCCAAGGCCGCGATGGTTTGGGCATGTTGGTCGAACAAGCCGCCGAGGCCTTTGCCATTTGGCGCGGCGTGCGCCCGCCCAGCGCTCCGGTGCTGGCCGAGTTGCGCGCCCTGCTTACAGCACCGGCCTAAGCCTGCCGATGCGTATTTTGGGCATCGACCCCGGCTTGCAAACCACTGGCTTTGGCCTGATCGATGTGCAAGGCCAGCATTGCAGCTATGTCGCCAGTGGCACCATCCGCACCACAGGGTTGGCCTTGGGTGATTTGCCGGGGCGGCTCAAAGTGCTGTTTGACGGTATCAGCCAAGTGGTAGCGCGCTACCAGCCCGACAGCGCGGCAGTAGAAATCGTCTTTGTCAACATGAACCCGCAATCCACGCTGCTGTTGGGCCAAGCGCGTGGCGCGTGCCTAACCGCCTTGGTGGCACATGATTTGCCCGTGGCCGAGTACACGGCGCTGCAAATGAAAAAGGCCATCGTCGGGCATGGCCGCGCAGCCAAATCGCAAGTGCAAGCGATGGTGCAACGCCTGTTGCAATTACCCGGCCTGCCCGGCCCCGATGCCGCCGATGCCTTGGGCATTGCCATTACCCATGCCCATGCGGGTAGCGCAATGGCCAAATTAGAAGCCGCCAGCCCCTTGCAGCGGCGACAACATGCTTTGTTTAAGGCAGGGCGCAGTTACTAAAGCGCAGGACGAAAACAAGGTCGCCCTACATCCCCTAGGGTTTCAACGGGCTTGACAACAAATCGTCACACCCTCGGGGCATATTGCACCACAACGCCGCTTTCGTGCAGCCTGTTTTGTAAAGCACCCCTGCTATGTCCTTCTTTTCACGCGCCACCGCCCAGCCCCGCAGCAGCAGTTTGGCTTCCCGTCTGCTGTCCGCATTTTTGCTGGTTTTGTTACTGGGCCTGTTGGGTGCGTTGACCGGCCTGTGGTCGCTCAATCGCATCAACGATGCCACCACCGACATGGTGCGCCACAGTATGGCGACCGAGCGGCTGGTGGCCGATGCCTACCGGGCCCAAGCGATGAACGCCGAACGCTATAAAGCCGTAGCCCTGAGTTCCGAACCCGAAGTGGGTGAAATCCTGGGGGCCGATATCGCCCAAACCCAAGCCCGCTACGAAGCCCTCATCGGCCAACTAGACCAGCAACTGCATTTACCCACCGAACGCCAATTGCTGGCGCAAATTCAGGCAGCAGCCCAACAATTCACACAGGCACGCACCGAACTGGTAGCCGCGCGCGACTCGGGCCTGACGGCACGTATCCATCAGGTCTATGAACAGCGCTTCCTACCCACCAGCACCGCGCTCCAAGGCGCACTGGCTGCCCTGACGCAGTTGCAACGCCAAACCATCGACCACCGTGAACGCGAAATTGCCCAATGGAGCGACCGTGCCCAACTGGCCCTGACAGGCTTTACCGCTTTGGCCTTGGTATTGGGTGCTATCCTGACTTGGTGGCTGGTGCGCAGCATCACCCAGCCGATTGCCACGGCCAGTGCCACCGCCGACCGGGTGGCTAACCTCGATTTGCGCCAAGAAATCCAAGGCCACGCCCGCGACGAAACCGGCCGACTGCTCACCTCCCTATCGGTGATGCAAGAGGCCTTGCGCGTCTTGGTAGCGCAAGTACGGGCCTCGGCACAAAACATTCGCATGGCCACGGCAGAGATTGCCACCGGCAATGCCGACCTGTCAGCACGGACAGAAAAAACTGCCTCGGGCCTGCAAGAAACCGCAGCCTCGCTGGAACAAATCACCCAGCGGGTGGCCCAATCGGCGGCCGCTGCCCGGCGCGCCGAAACCCTGACCCAAACCGCAGCTGCCATTGCCACAGAAGGTGGCAACGCCATGAGCCAAGTCCAAGGCACGATGGAAGACATCCAACGCTCTTCGCACAAAATTGTCGACATCATCAGCGTGATCGATGGCATCGCCTTCCAAACCAACATTCTGGCCCTGAATGCGGCGGTGGAGGCTGCACGGGCGGGCGAGCAAGGCCGGGGCTTTGCCGTTGTCGCCAGCGAAGTACGCATCCTAGCCACCCGTTCTGCCGAGGCTGCGCAACAAATCAAAACCCTGATTGAATCGTCCGTCGCCCAAGTCCATACCGGGGCCAGCTTGGTCAGCGATGCCAATGCCACCATGCACCGCACCGTCAGCTCCATCCACGAGGCGGCCCAAGCCATGAGTGAAATCAGCGCGGCGACACTGGCACAAAATGAAGGCATTAGCCAAATCAACACGGCCATGGCCCATATCGACCAAATGACGCAGCAAAACTCGGCCTTGGTAGAAGAATCAGCCGCCGCCTCCGAGAGTTTGGAGCACCAAGCACAAGAACTGGCCCAACTCATCAGCCGCTTTGTGCTGCCAGAGCACATGAACGACGACAACCCCACTTGGCTGCCCGCAGCACCCGCCTTGCCATCCCGATTGGCCCTGTCACACACCGCTTAAGCCACAGGGCAGCATCGGCCATCAGGGGCAGGCACAATTGACGTAAACGTAAAGGCCATTCATGATGGCTGGGTCTCAAGTTTACAAACAACATGCCGCCCATCACCTACACCATCAGCGACCTTGCCAAAGAGTTTGACCTCACCACCCGCGCCATGCGGTTTTATGAGGACATGGGCCTGCTGCAGCCCGAACGCACGGGCCCCGGCGGGCGCAACCGTATCTACAGCGCCCGCGACCGGGCCCGACTCAAACTGACCTTGCGTGCCAAGCGCCTCGGCTTGTCCTTGTCCGATGCCAAAGAAATTATCGACCTCTACGACAGCCCCCGCGATACTGGGGTGCAGTTGCGCAAATTTCTGAGCGTGCTGGCCCAGCACCGCCGCCAACTGGAAGAGCAAATGGCCGACCTGCAGGCCAACCTCGACGAAATCAAAGAACACGAAAAAGAAGCCCGCACCCTGCTGGCCAAGGTGGATAAAAATCAGCCATAATTGACGTTTACGTAAACGTCATTCAGGAGCGGGTATGGCAGAAGCTGTTTTTGAACCACGTAATCCCCAATACCTGCAACGGGTGCAGGACAGTTTTGCGCGCCAACAAGCCATGCACACCTTGGGGGCACAACTAGAGCACGTGGCTCCCGGTGCCGTCGATATTGGCCTCGATTGGGCTGCCGCCCTGACGCAACAGCACGGCTTTTTGCACGCTGGCATGGTCTCCACCGCTTTAGATTCAGCCTGTGGCTACGCCGCCTTCACCCTGATGGCCGCCGAAGCCGAAGTACTCACCATCGAATTCAAAATCAATCTGTTGGCCCCCGCACTGGGCAAACGCTTTCGCATGGAAGGTCGGGTTCTCAAACCGGGGCGCACCATCACGGTGGCCGAAGGTCGGGCCTATGCCTTGGCCGACGACCAAGAAAAACTGATAGCCACCATGCACTGCACCTTGATGGCCGTCACCGGCCGCCCCGACATACGCCCGTAAACCGCTTCCTCTTTTCAGCTTTTTTTACAACACACTAGGAGACATTTCCATGAGCCTTCCCATGAACCTGCCCGGCCTCAATTTCCAATTGGGCGAAGACATCGATGCCCTGCGCGATGCGGTGCGCGACTTTGCCCAAGCCGAAATTGCCCCGCGTGCTGCCGAAATCGACCACAGCGACCAATTCCCGATGGACTTGTGGCGCAAAATGGGCGACTTGGGCGTGCTCGGCATTACCGTAGGCGAAGAATACGGCGGTGCGGACATGGGCTACTTGGCCCACATGGTGGCGATGGAAGAAATCTCCCGTGCCAGTGCCTCGGTGGGCCTGAGCTATGGCGCACACTCCAACCTGTGCGTGAACCAAATCAACCGCAACGGCAATGCCGCACAACGGCAAAAATACCTGCCCAAGCTCATCAGCGGTGAGCATGTCGGGGCACTGGCCATGAGTGAGCCGGGTGCGGGCTCGGATGTCATCAGCATGAAGCTCAAAGCCGAAGACAAAGGCGGCTACTACCTGCTCAACGGCAACAAAATGTGGATCACCAACGGCCCCGATGCCGACACCTTGGTGGTCTATGCCAAAACCGAACCCGAATTGGGTGCGCGTGGTGTTACAGCCTTTTTGATTGAAAAAGGCATGAAAGGCTTCTCGATCGCGCAAAAACTCGACAAGCTGGGTATGCGCGGCAGCCACACTGGCGAGCTGGTGTTCGAGAACGTCGAAGTGCCCGCCGAGAACATTCTGGGCAACGTCAATGGCGGAGCCAAGGTGCTGATGAGCGGCCTCGACTACGAACGCGCCGTCCTCACCGGCGGCCCCTTGGGCATCATGCAAGCCGTGATGGACAACGTCGTGCCCTATATCCACGACCGCAAACAGTTTGGTCAAAGCATTGGTGAGTTCCAACTCATCCAAGGCAAGGTGGCCGATATGTACACCGTGCTGCAAGCCGGGCGCTCGTTTGCTTATACCGTGGCCAAAAACCTCGATATGCTGGGCACCGACCATGTCCGCCAAGTGCGTAAGGACTGTGCCAGCGTGATTTTGTGGTGTGCTGAACAAGCCACGAAAATGGCGGGCGATGGCATCCAAATTTTTGGTGGCAACGGCTACATCAACGAATATCCTCTGGGCCGCCTGTGGCGCGATGCCAAACTCTATGAGATTGGCGCAGGTACGAGCGAAATCCGTCGGATGTTGATTGGCCGGGAGCTGTTTGCCGAAACCTGTTAACCCCTTTATCTTGAGATAGGATCCCCCGCAATGCACAATCCCTCCATTAGCCAACTGTTCGACAACAACCGTGCCTGGGCAGCGCAGATGGAGCGAGACCGCCCCGGCTTCTTCACCAACCTCATGGCGCAACAAAAACCGCGCTACATGTGGGTGGGTTGTTCGGATAGCCGCGTACCGGCCAACCAAATCACCGGGCTAGAGCCGGGTGAAGTGTTTGTGCATCGCAACGTCGCCAACGTGGTCGTGCCTACCGACCTCAATTGCCTGTCTACCGTGCAATACGCGGTCGATCAACTCAAAGTAGAGCATTTGATGGTGGTAGGCCACTACGGCTGCGGCGGCGTACTGGCAGCGCTAGAAGATATCCGCGTCGGCTTGGCCGACAACTGGATTCGCCACGTCAAAGATGTGCGCGACCGCCACCGCGACTTGCTGGCCCGCATGGCCCCCGAGTCCCGCCACGATGCCCTGTGCGAACTCAACGCCATTGAACAGGTGGTCAACATCGCCCAAACCACCGTACTACAAGACGCGTGGGCGCGTGGACAGCAAGTCACATTGCATGGCTGGTGCTATGGCCTGAAAGACGGCCTGATCAACAACCTGCACATGTCCGTCAGCAGCAACGAAGGGTTCGAGAGCCTCTACCGCGCTGCGATTGCGGGCGTAGCCGAAGGCCGCTGTTAAGAAAACCGGCCCCCCACAAAAAACCATAAAACAACACCGGAGACAATACCATGACATCCCCAACCACCGACTCTATCGTTATCTTGGGCGCAGCCCGTACCCCGATGGGCTCTTTTCAGGGTGATTTTTCCAGCATTGCCGCGCATGACTTGGGTGGCGTTGCTATCGCCGCTGCGGTAGCGCGGGCTGGCATTGCACCTGCTGCCGTGGGCGAAGTGCTGTTTGGCAACTGCCTGATGGCAGGCCAAGGCCAAGCCCCGGCACGCCAAGCCGCCTTCAAGGGTGGACTGCCCAAGGAGGCTGGTGCTGTCACGCTGTCCAAAATGTGTGGCTCTGGCATGAAGGCCGCCATGTTTGCCCACGATATGCTGTTGGCTGGCACACACGATGTCATGGTGGCCGGTGGCATGGAAAGCATGACCAATGCTCCCTACCTGCTGCAAAAAGGCCGGGGCGGTTATCGCATCGGCCACGACCGCATTTTTGACCACATGATGCTCGATGGCCTCGAAGATGCCTACCAGCCGGGTCGCTCCATGGGCACGTTTGGCGAAGACTGTGCCGCCAAATACAGCTTTAGCAAAGCGCAGCAAGATGCTTTTGCCACTGCCAGCGTGCAACGCGCCCAAGCAGCTATTGCCTCGGGCGCTTTTGCTGCCGAGATTGCCCCCGTCACCTTGCAAACACGCGCCGGAGAAGTGGTCATCGCCAAAGACGAAGGCCCTGGCAAAATCAAGCTCGACAAAATTCCCCAACTGAAACCTGCCTTCAAAAAAGATGGCACCATCACCGCCGCCTCCAGCTCTAGCATCAACGATGGCGCGGCTGCATTGGTCTTGGCACGCGCCTCGACCGCACAGCAATTGGGGGCCAAGCCACTGGCACGCATCGTCGCCCATGCCACCCACGCCCAAGAGCCAGAATGGTTTGCCACTGCACCGCTTGGGGCTACACAAAAAGTGTTGGCTAAAGCCGGTTGGGCCGTGCAAGACGTGGACTTGTGGGAAATCAACGAAGCTTTCGCCGTCGTGCCGATGGCGCTCATGCACGACCTGAACCTGCCGCACGATAAAGTCAACGTCAACGGCGGTGCTTGTGCTTTGGGCCACCCGATTGGGGCCAGCGGTGCACGCATCATGGTCACCTTGATCTATGCACTGCAAGCCCGTGGCCTGAAAAAAGGTGTAGCCACTCTGTGCATTGGTGGCGGCGAAGCCACGGCGGTTGCCATTGAGTTGCTGTAACTTTTAGGCTCAGGAGACCCCCATGCTGCTGACCCAAGATCAGGAAATGATCCGCGATGCCGTGCGCGATTTTTCCCAGCGCGAGCTCTGGCCCCATGCTGCCCGTTGGGACAAAGAGCACCATTTTCCTAAAGAAGCGCACCAAGGGCTGGCAGCACTGGGAGCTTATGGCATTTGCGTGCCCGAAGAACTCGGTGGGGCCAATCTCGACTATGTCACGCTGGCGCTAGTGCTGGAAGAAATTGCTGCGGGCGATGGAGGCACCAGCACCGCCATCAGTGTCACCAACTGCCCCGTCAATGCCATCTTGATGCGTTATGGCAATACCCAACAGCAACGCCAGTGGCTCACCCCCTTGGCCCGTGGCGAGATGCTGGGGGCCTTCTGCCTGACCGAGCCCCATGTGGGCTCTGATGCTTCGGCCTTGCGCACCACCGCCACCCGCGAGGGGGACGAATACGTCATCAACGGTGTCAAGCAATTCATTACCAGCGGTCAAAACGGCCAAGTGGCTATTGTGATTGCTGTGACCGACAAAGGGGCAGGTAAAAAAGGCATGAGTGCCTTCATCGTGCCCACCAACACCCCCGGCTATGTGGTGGCGCGCCTAGAAGACAAACTCGGCCAGCACAGCAGCGACACCGCACAAATCAACTTTGACCAGTGCCGCATTCCAGCAGACAACCTGATTGGGGCAGAAGGCGAAGGTTACAAAATTGCGCTGTCTGCTTTAGAAGGTGGGCGCATCGGTATTGCCGCACAAAGCGTAGGCATGGCCCGCAGCGCCTTTGAGTTGGCTGTCCAGTATGCCAAGCAGCGTGAGAGCTTTGGTACGGCCATTTTTAACCACCAAGCTGTTGGTTTCCGCCTGGCCGATTGCGCCACCCAACTAGAAGCCGCACGCCAACTCATTTGGCACGCTGCCAGCTTGCGCGATGCCGGTCGTCCTTGCCTGAAAGAGGCCGCGATGGCCAAACTGTTTGCCAGCGAGATGGCCGAACGGGTATGCAGTGCCGCCATCCAAACCCTTGGCGGCTATGGTGTGGTGAATGATTTTCCGGTCGAACGCATCTACCGTGATGTGCGCGTCTGCCAAATCTACGAAGGCACCAGCGACGTGCAAAAAATTATCATCCAACGGGCACTGGGCTAATTCGCTCTGTGGGCATGCCTCAACTCAGCAGGCCATGCGCTAAAGCGTCGATGGCTCAAAAAATAGCTGAGTGAAATATTCAGTTAATAGAACCCTGCCATCATGAAACACAGCAAACGCTGTGTTGCTGATGGTTGGGGCGGTTCTATTCCCGCTCTGACATTCAACCTTGATTTTGTCATTGGGTGGTTGCGTCTTGTGCAACCACGGGAGGGGCCGTCATGCGTGCAGAAAACCGCTCAGTACCTTTGCGCTCGGTCAGGCCCGCTGAGGTTGCGCTCCCTTCCACCAAGCACAATTGGCAACTCCAAGAAGAAAAATTGGCCGTTGCCTTGGCACGCAAAATCGAGGTGTTGGTCGGGGTCAAACTGCACCGCGACTTTTACCCTTATTGGCTCATTACCCTGATTCTCAAATTTCCGAGCATGGTGATGGCGGAACGCTGTCGGGCCGTGGAGGCGCTGGCCCAAGCCGACCCAGCCCGGGTTCGTGCCCTGTGGGAATGCAAGGGTTGGATTGACAGCCGAACCTACTACGCTTCAAGCGATTCTTTCCCCAAAAGCGAAACCCCTCTAACCTTAGTAGGCTAGAGGGGTGGGCTTGGTGTA
>CAYZGT010000036.1:0-28263 GCA_964478155.1 uncultured Simplicispira sp. | reverse complement strand
ATTTGGGCGTGCTGGTGGACGATCTGATCACCAAAGGCGTGACCGAGCCCTATCGCATGTTCACCAGCCGGGCCGAGTTCCGCCTGCAACTGCGCGAAGACAACGCCGACATGCGCCTGACCGAGCAAGGCCGCCACATGGGCTTGGTGGACGATGCGCGTTGGGAGGCCTTCAGCCGCAAGCGCGATGCTGTTTCACGTGAAACAGAGCGCCTCAAATCCACTTGGGTCAATCCGCGCATCCTGCCCGCCGCAGAATCGGAGCGCGTGCTGGGCAAAGCCATCGAGCATGAATACAACCTGTTTGAACTGCTGCGCCGCCCGAACGTTGCTTATGCCGCCTTGATGGACATGGATGGCAGCAAATACGCCAGCAGCGATGTTTCACGTGAAACATTGGGTGATTTAACCGATGCGGTGTTAGAGCAGGTAGAAATTGCCGCCAAGTACGCGGGCTATATCGACCGGCAAAAAGACGAAGTACAGCGCGCAGCGCACTACGAAAGCCTGCGCTTACCCTCCGAGTTGGACTATATGCAAGTCTCGGCCCTGAGCATCGAGGCACGGCAGAAACTGCAAAAGCACCGCCCTGAAACCTTGGGCCAGGCCTCGCGCATTTCGGGCATTACCCCGGCCACCGTTTCACTGCTGCTGGTGCATCTGAAAAAAGGCGGCTTTAAGGGCTTTGCCAGCACCAGCGCCTCGGAGGCCACATGAGCGCTAATCCAGAAAACACGCTGCGCCAAGGTCTACAAGCGCTAGGCCTGCAGTTGTGCGATGCCCAAGTGCAACAACTGCTCGACTTTATGGCACTGCTGCAAAAGTGGAACAAGGTTTACAACCTGACTGCGGTACGCAACCCGGCAGAGATGCTCACGCACCACCTGCTCGATAGTCTGGCTGCCGTGCCGCCCTTGCAGCGGCATTTGGCCAACTTGGCTGCAGCGGGCACCACCGCCCCACGCCTGTTGGATGTGGGTTCGGGCGGGGGTTTACCGGGGGTGGTCTTTGCCATCTGTTGCCCGGCCTTGGATATCAGCTGTGTCGACACCGTAGCCAAGAAAGCTGCCTTTATCCAACAAGCTGCCGTGGCCCTGAAACTGCCCCATCTGCATGGCCTGCATGCGCGTGTGGAGTCGTTGTCTGGGCCATTTGATGTGGTCAGCTGCCGGGCTTTTGCTTCGTTGCCCGACTTCACCACTTGGTCGCGTGCGGCCTTGGGGCCGCACAGCATCTGGCTGGCCATGAAGGGCAAACACCCGCACGATGAAATCGCGGCCCTGCCCCCCGAGGTGCAAGTGTTTCACGTGGAACCATTGACCGTGCCGGGGCTAGAAGCCGAGCGCTGCTTGGTTTGGCTGCGCTTGGCGGCCCACTGATCCCGGCTGCGCTGCCCCCGTCTTAGGCCGCCTCCGGGCCGCCTTCCACCGCAGTCGGTGCTGCGCTGCTGGTTTTGGCCGCCCGACTGCGCGCACTGTGCAAGGCGCGCACCACGGTTTGCAAATCCATGCCGTACATCTCGGCAAAGGCCGACACACTCTTTTGGCCGCTGGCTTCAAAGGTACGCAGCAGCGCTTCTTCACGCGCTACTTTGGCAGCCAACTCGGCCAGAGCTTGGTCGAGCAAGGCATTGGCCGCCGCGTCGCGCGAATGTACGCGCTCGGCATAGGCTTCGCGCGATAAACCGCTGGCTTCGATATTGGCCACGATACGGGCATGCAGCTTGGCCGTCAGCTCTGGCTGTTTGTGACCTTGGCGGCGGCGGTACACCTCCAACAGGGCATGGTGGATGTGCTCTGGTGCCATCGCTTCGACCGGCTGGCCTTGCAAGTTGTAACGCTGCTGGCCTGCGGCCACGCTTTGCAAGTAGCGCGTAGAACGGGTATGTTGTCCCAATGCGTGTTTCAGGGCTTCACGCTCAAACAGATCAGGGTGGGCTGCCAGCAAATCTTGGAAGATGCCGCGCTTGAGCGGACGAAACACCGCCCCAAACAGCTGGGGATAAAGTTCGGCCAATTTTTCTAACGTGGGCGATACCGGACGTGGGGCACGGCGGGTGGCCTCGGTCGCACCCGGTGCGGCTGGCACGGCAGCGTCTGTGGTGCTGCCCGCAACGGCGGGTTTACCGCCCTTGCCGCCAGAGCGTTGGCCCCGGCGATGGCGGGCGCGGCGCGGGGCTGTGACGGAATCCGCACCAAGTGTTGCACCCGCAGCGGGCGCAACAGCAGCGGCTGCTGCCACCTCAGCAGCAGGCGCAGGAGCCACAGGGGCGGATGAAGAAGAAGTGGCGGGCGCGGAATCGGTCATGAAAAAAATCGATGAAATCAAAGGATCGAATGATGCCAGCCTTAGGCTAGTCTCGGGTAGAAATAAGGGTATGCAAGGCCATCAGGCCGAAGGCGGGGGCGGAGGCGGAGGCGGAGGTTCTGCCACCAAACGGCGGGCCGGTTGCCAAAGATACGCCCGGTCAATCCACAACGGGGGCAGTGCCAAGGCGAGCAAAATCAGCGCCAACGGCAGCACTGAGACAAAGCCCAGATGCTTAAAACCGAGTGCCCCGACAATGCCGCCCAGCAAAAACATGCCCAACAACCCGGCAAACAAACGCAAACGCTGGAGGTTGGCCCGCACCTGCTGCTCGGGCCGACGCGGGCTGCGGTTCCAGTACAGCATTTTGCCCAACTCAATGCCCAAATCGGTGATGATGCCCGTCATGTGGGTGGTGCGAATCTGCGAAGACGACATCTTGGTCACGGTGGCATTTTGCACCCCCATGATGAAAGACAGCAGCAGCACCGTCACGGGTACGGCAAACGGGGTCTGCCAATCCAAAGTCACGGCTCCCACCAAACCAAACACCAACATCAGCAGTGCCTCTATCAGCAGCGGCAGGGCATAGGCGCTGTGCAAGCGGTGGCGCAGTGACCAATTGACCAAAATGGCCGTCAAAGCCGCACCGCCGACAAACGACAGCAGCGCCCCCAGCGCACTCAGCACCAGCAACATATTGCCCAGCACCAAGTTGTCGGCCAACATCGAGACAAAACCCGTCATGTGCGAGGTATAGAGCCGCAATACCAAGAAGCCACCCGCATTGATAGCCCCGGCATTAAAGGCCAACAACAGCCCCAGACGGCGGTTGCTGATATCAGTGCGGTGCTGGCCGGTTAAATGGCGAAAGCGGCGCATGGGAAGAGAGGGCAAAGCATGGGCAATATCTTAATCTGACCCTAAATAGCTGCAAAATCCGAATTCACCTCAATGAATTTTTGTTTGCAGCACAGGCGAAAGACACCAATTATTACACCTCTTGTTTTTTGCAAAACTTGGTCGATAAAACCGGGTATTTACCTTGGCAGAACCATGATTTAATCTGAAAAACCAGCGCTTTCGCATCAATGCCGCAGGCCCAGCATGGTACTTTTTCATTCAAAATCCCGGCGCTGCGTAGTAATCGGTGGGGGCAATATGGGTTGAATATGGTTAAATAGATCAGCCTACATCACCAAGTCGTCTAGCGTCACCGTTGTAGATTGCTATAAAAAGGGAGACCGGATGCGTACCATCGCCATCCGTTGCACAGGCTTACTTACCACCACGGGTTGAGTTGCTATGTTCATGGAAAATATTCTGAGAAATTTTTTTGGTGTGGATGTCCAAGACCGGAAAGCGCTGGCACAAAAGGTAGCCCATTCAGCCAGTGACTTGGATTTTGAGACAGCCATTGCCGCCCATGAAAACTGGAAGTTACGCTTGCAGTCTTTTTTAGAGGGGCGCTCGACAGAAACCTTCGTGGCCGAAGAGATTTGTTTTGATGATCGTTGTGATCTAGGCAAGTGGATGTACAGCACAGGCCGCGCCAAGCTCGGAACCTTTCCCGGTTTTACCGCCCTGATCGGGCACCACAAAATGTTCCATTACGCGGCATCCAATGTGGTGGCATTGGCCCAAGCGGGCAAAATGGAAGAAGCCGAGAAAATCTTGAGTGTGCAGTTTGCCCTGCACTCCCATGAAGTGACCCGCGATTTGCAAATGCTGCATACACTGGCGCGTCAGCCCGACGATCATTAAATGGGGAGGTGCAGGGCAAGGGTTTGCTATCAGCTCAAATTAGGTGCCAATAAACGCCGCAGCACCTCGATGTCCATGCCCCGGCGCTGGGCCATATCGTGCAACTGGTCTTCGCCAATTTTGCCCACACTGAAATATACGCTGTCGGGGTGGCCGATATAGAAGCCGCTCACGCTGGCGGCGGGGTTCATAGCCAAGCTCTCGGTCAGGGTCATGTCAATGTCGTGGGCCTGAAGCACACGGAACATCTCGGTTTTGGCGCTGTGGTCGGGGCAGGCCGGGTAGCCAGGGGCGGGGCGGATCCCTTGGTATTGTTCGGCAATCAAGGCTTCGTTGCTCAGTTGCTCGCCTTGGGCATAGCCCCACAGGTCTTGGCGTACACGCTGGTGCAGGCATTCGGCCAAGGCTTCGGCCAAGCGGTCGGCCAAGCTCTTGAGCAGGATGGCCGAATAGTCGTCGTGGGCCGCCAAGAACTCTTGCTCTTTCTTCTCGATACCCAAACCGGCGGTCACGGCAAACAGCCCGGCGTAATCAGCAATGCCGCTGCCCTTGGGTGCGACAAAATCGGCCAAGCAACGGCTAGGGCGCGTCACGCCATCGACGGTGTGCTTTTCTGCCTGTTGGCGCAGGCCGTACCACGTCAGGGCCACTTGGCTGCGCGTGTCGTCGGTATAAAACTCGATGTCCTCGCCCACGCTGTTGGCCGGTAGCAGTGCCAGCACAGCATTGGCTTGCAACCAGCGGCCTTCGACGATTTTTTTCAGCATGGCTTGGGCATCGGCAAACACTTTGCGCGCTTGCTCGCCCACCACTTCATCTTGCAAGATGGCCGGGTAGGGGCCAGCCAAATCCCAAGTTTGAAAGAATGGTGTCCAGTCGATGAAGGGCAGCAACTCGGCCACATCAAAGTTTTTGAACACACGGCGGCCCAAGGCCCGTGGCACGCTGGGTTGGTAGTGGCTCCAATCGACAGGCGTGGCGTTAGCACGCGCTTTGGCCAAGGGCCAGAGTGGGGTTTGCTTTTTGTTGGCGTGCTGCTGGCGCACCTTGTCGTAGTCGGTGTGCAGCTCTTGCACAAATTGCGTCACGCCATCACCCAACAGGTTCTGCGCTACGCCCACGCTGCGCGAAGCATCGGGCACATAGACCACTGGGCCTTCGTAGTGCGGGGCAATTTTGACGGCGGTATGCACGCGGCTGGTGGTAGCACCGCCAATCAGCAGCGGAATTTTTTTCACGCGGAAATGCTCGTCCTTTTGCATCTCAGCGGCCACGTATTGCATCTCTTCGAGGCTGGGGGTAATCAAGCCCGACAGGCCAATGATGTCGGCCCCTTCGGCCTTGGCACGGGCCAAAATCTCGTGGCAAGGCACCATCACGCCCATGTTCACCACTTCAAAGTTGTTGCACTGCAAGACCACGGTGACGATGTTTTTGCCAATATCGTGCACATCGCCTTTCACGGTCGCCATGATGATCTTGCCCTTGGTACGCACATCGCGCCCGGCCAGTTCGTCTTGGCGTTTTTCTTCTTCGATGTAGGGAATCAGGTGCGCCACGGCCTGCTTCATGACGCGCGCCGACTTGACCACCTGCGGTAAAAACATCTTGCCTTGGCCGAACAGGTCACCCACCACGCTCATGCCATCCATCAATGGGCCTTCAATCACGTGCAAGGGCCGCCCACCCTTGGCCACAATCTCGCGGTAGGCTTCTTCGGTGTCTTGGGTGATGAAGTCGGTAATGCCATGCACCAGCGCATAGCTCAAGCGCTCGGCCACGGTTTTCGGGGCTTCGGGCGTACCACGCCACTCTAGCTTTTTGCTGTCGTCGCGCGCGGCTCCCTTGGCATTTTCAGCAATCTCGACCAAACGCTCGCCCGCATCAGGGCGGCGGTTCAGCACCACGTCTTCGACGCGCTGGCGCAACTCAGGGTCGAGGTCGTCATAGACCCCAATCATGCCCGCATTGACGATGCCCATGTCCATGCCCGCTTGGATGGCGTGGTACAAAAACACGGTGTGGATGGCTTCGCGCACTGGGTCATTGCCCCGGAAGCTGAAACTCACATTGCTCACACCACCCGACACTTTAGCGCCCGGCAGGTGCTGCTTGATCCAGCGTGTGGCGTTGATAAAGTCTACCGCGTAGTTGTTGTGCTCTTCAATGCCGGTGGCAATGGCAAAGATGTTGGGGTCGAAGATGATGTCTTCGGGCGGAAAGCCCACTTCATCCACCAAGATACGGTAAGCGCGTTCGCAAATTTCAATCTTGCGCGCAAAGGTGTCGGCTTGGCCTTTTTCGTCGAACGCCATCACCACGGCGGCCGCACCATAGCGGCGCACCAGCTTGGCTTGGCGCTTGAACTCCTCCACCCCTTCTTTCATGCTGATGGAGTTGACAATGCCCTTGCCTTGCAGACAGCGCAGGCCCGCCTCGATCACCTCCCACTTGGAGCTATCGACCATCACCGGCAAGCGGGCAATGTCGGGTTCAGAAGCCATCAGGTTCAGAAAGCGCACCATCGCGGCCTTGCTGTCGAGCATGGCCTCGTCCATGTTCACATCGATGATTTGTGCGCCGTTTTCTACCTGCTGGCGCGCCACCGCCAAGGCTTGTTCAAACTGGCCGTTCAAGATCAAGCGGGCAAAGGCTTTGGAGCCCGTGACGTTGGTGCGTTCACCAACGTTGACAAACAGCGTGCCTTGACCAATAGAGACAGGCTCCAGGCCAGACAATTTCATGGGGGGGATAATGGTTTCGGACATACGTCGCACCTGTGCAATGGAACCCGGAACAGGCGAGCGTGGTTGCCGGAGAGGATGGGCAGGAAGTAGCAGCATGCCCAAGCCTGACGGGGCCGAGTGGCTGGCCGTTGCAACGCTCCTTGGGCGCGGGCGATTTTAACGGGACTGGCTGTATCTGGTGGCACCAGACCAACCCGCCGGTGCCGGTAGCGCCCCTCTTGTCGGGCGCAGGGGCAGGTGCTATCTTGCACCATGAAAAAACACCCCGTCCACCATCTGCAATTGCGTGTGCGCGAGTTGGGGCAGTTGTTCAACTCGTTGGACCCATCGCCCTTTCTGAACAAAGACCTAGACCACGAGGCCGAAGCCTTTATCGAGACGTGGGCCCAAGGCTTGCCTGCCGATAGCCATTTGCATATCACCGTGCATTTGCAGTATCCACCCAACGCAGGCGATGCAGCTGGCTTGATTACCGAGGCCATCCACAACTACTTTAGCTACAAAGCCGGATTGGTGCGTGCTGAGTTGCATCGCCTGTTGCGCGAAGGGCGTGCCAGCCTGTTCATTGGCATTGGCTTTTTAACTGCCTGTCTGTTGGCCGCCGATGCCAGCAAAGAGCTGATTTTGGGCACACCCTTTGCCGTGGCCCGTGAAGGCTTGACCATTTTGGGCTGGGTAGCGCTGTGGCGACCGTTGCAGATTTTTTTGTACGACTGGTGGCCGCTGGCGCGCAAAATTCGCGTGTGCCATACCTTGGCGCGCGCGGTGGTGCGGGTGGTGGCAGCGCCACCATAAAAAATGCCATCCGGCACCTGCATAGCAGGTAGCGGATGGCCATCTGTTTCGGGCCAACAGCCCGCAGACGTATTAGGCCTTGGCAGTGCTCTTCACAGTCTTGGCCACCACGTCAGTGACATGGGCTTCGGCTTGGCTCATGGCTTGCTTGGCAGCAGCTTGGGCCGAATCCAGCACTTGTTGGCCGGTAGCAGCGGCGTTTTTGAAGGCAGCAACAAAAGCTTCGCTACCAGCGGGGGCGTTCTTGGTCAGCGATTCAATCGAGCTGTTGAAGTTCTTTTGCACTTCAGCCATCTTCTCTTTGGACGACTTGGTCAGTTCGGTGCTGGTTTCCGAAGCGATTTCATAGACGCTGCGGCCATAGGCGGTGGCTTTCTCGGCCAAGGGCTTGACCAGATTGGTTTGCGCGGCCAGCACTTCTTCCGGGGTCTTGGCAGCGGCCACGGCTTGCAGCGAGTTCAGGGTACCGTTGAGCACCGACTTGGCAGTGGCCAAGTTCAGCTCGGCCAGCTTTTCAAAACCAGCAAAGGCGGTGGTGGCGGCAGCAGAGAAATCAGCGGCAGCGGTTTTGCCAGCGTCAGCGAAGGTTTGGGCGTTGATGGTTTGCATGTGAAAACTCCTGTAGGTTTCGTGCGCCACCCAAGCCCGGCTTGGAAAAAAATGTTGCGGCGCAACATGACTGTTATGGTAAAGGCGTTTTGCCAAATTGCAAGCAAAAAATGTTGCGGTGCAGCATTTTTTTACAACATCGCTCGGATCGCGGTCTGGCCGTCTGTGCCACACTTGCCCGATGTCTTCTACAGAATGGGCAGACGCAGGGCTGCAAGCTTTCGATCAGGTAGTGCAATCCGGTGCGGGTCTGCGCAGTCGACCCGGCCAGCGGCGCATGGCACAACAGGTGGCGCACACCTTGAGTGCGGCCACCTTGGGCACGCCCGAGCCACAGGGAGCCACGCCCGTGCGGGCCATTGCTGTGATTCAGGCCGGTACCGGGGTGGGTAAATCGCTGGCCTATTGCGCGCCAGCCATTGCGGTGGCGCTGGCGCGTGGCACGCGGGTGCTGATTTCTACCGCCACCGTGGCCTTGCAAGAGCAACTGATCCACAAAGATTTGCCCACGCTGTTGGCGCAAATGCCGCAGCCGTTCCAGTTTGCCTTAGCCAAGGGGCGCGGGCGCTATGTCTGCAAACTCAAGCTGGAGCAGCTATCGGGCAACGGAGCACTGGCGCTGGACACCGAGGATTTGTTTGCGGAAGAAGATGCGGCCCGCGCTGCCCGACCAGCACACGAAACCGAGGCCCGCTTGCACTACTACCGCACACTAGGGCAGGCCCTGGCACACCACGCTTGGAACGGGGACCGCGATAGCCTAGACCAGCCCCCAGCGGCCGACCTGTGGAACCCAGTAGCCGCCGAGGCCGGCTCTTGTACCGGCAAATACTGCGCGGCCTTTCAGCAGTGCAGTTACTTTGAGCAGCGCAAAGCCTTGGTGGCCGCACAGGTGATTGTGGTGAACCACGATTTATTGCTCTCGACCTTGGGTGGACGGGTGCTGCCCGATTTAGACAACTGCCTGCTGGTGCTCGACGAAGCGCACCACCTGCCCGCCACGGCTTTGGAGCAATTTACCTGCAGTATGGATTTAAGCCGCCTGCGTTGGATTGATCGCCTAGCGCACCAAGCCACGCGCGTGAGCAGTGACATCGACGTGCCAGAGATGGCCGACATTCCGGGCCAAGCGACCCAGTTGCGCCAACGCTTGCAAGAACTGGCGGGGCTTGTCATGGAGCTGTACGGCCCGGCCTTGCGCCCGGCGGCCGACAGCAGCAGCCGGGGGCACAACCCAGAGGCGCGTATGCCGACACGGGTGCGCGTGCCCGGCGGCATGCTGCCCGAAGCCCTGTTGCAACCGCTAGAGCAACTCGGGCTGCAATCCTTGGGCTTTTTGAACAGCCTGAGCGCCATTGCCAAGGCGCTGCGCAGCAAAATCCGCGAACAGCCCGAGGAGGCCAAACGGCTCTCGACCCTGTACGCCCAAGTCGGGATGTTGGCCCCGCGCTTAGAAGCGGTACACCACACCACCCAATGGCTGCTGCAACAACCAGCCCCCCACAGCACTGGGGAAGCCACACCGCCATCTAGCACCGTACCGCACGCCAAATGGTTTACCCTGACGATGGATGGCGAATACATTGCCCTGCAAGCCCATGCCAGCCCTTTGCTACCCGGTGCCACCTTGCGCCAACAATTGTGGCAACAGGTGCGGGCCGCCGTATTGACCTCCGCCACCCTGAGCAGCGGCGGCCAGTTTGATTTTTTTCTGCGTGAAACCGGCTTGGACGCAGATGAAGCCACCACCACCTTGGAAGTGCCCAGCCCATTTGACTATGCACGCCAAGGCACACTGGTGGCCGCTGCCACCCATGCCGATCCGAAAGATGCGAGCCGCTTTACCCCCGAAATGGTGACGGCTTTGTTGGGCGATTTGGCCCAAGTGCGTGCTGGGGCCTTGGTGCTGTTTACCTCGCGCGAACAAATGCGCCAAGCCGTGGAGGCCCTGCCCAGCACCTTGTTGCCGTTGGTGCTGGTGCAAAACACCCTACCCCGGCCCCAGTTGCTGCAACGCCACCGCGAGCGTGTGGCCGACGGACAGCCCTCGATCATCTTTGGCATGCAATCGTTTGGCGAAGGGTTGGATTTGCCGGGGCGTTTGTGCGAATCGGTATTTATCACCAAACTACCCTTTGCCCCGCCCGATGACCCGGTGGGCGAAGCACGCGCCGAATGGTTGCGCGCCGTGGGACGTGAGCCGTTCAATGAACTGGTGGTGCCCGCCACGGCGATGCGACTGGCCCAATGGGTCGGGCGGGCCATTCGGAGCGAAGAAGACCACGCCCATGTCTATTGTTACGACCGGCGCTTAACGCAAACGCGCTATGGTCAGCGCCTGCTGGCTGGTTTACCCGCCTTTCGCCGTGTGCTGCGTCCGGCAGCAACGGCAGAGACTTTGAAGAAAGATCCCCCGATTACCTGACAGGAAGCGCTCCTGCCCATGACTGTCCATCAACACCTGACTTCACCAGCGCTCACCAGCATTCCCATGTACTGAGCGCCGTTGCCGTATGTGGCCATCGACTCCGCATGAGAGCCCACATGGGCCATGGGCTCAAATCCATAGCGCTGCCAAAATGCACCGGAGCCGTTGACCGCCGTGAGGCAGGCCCTCTGCACCTTTGATTGCTTGGCGGCTTGGAAATACGCTTCAATGAGCGCTACGGCAACGCCTGTACCCCGTGCAGCGGGGGCCACTGCGAGATCGTGCAAGTACAGAGCGTCTGCGCGGGATGGCATCGCAAAGTCTGGGCTGTTCAAGGGTGGCGGACTTCCGGCCACGGACGGAACCGCCACCAAGTAACCTGCGTGCATCCCTGCGACCAAGGCGATGAAACAGGTAGCTGGCGCAGCCTTGAGCTTGACTTTGAACGACTGGTAGGACTCTAGCTTTGTTGGATCGTAGCAGCAGGACTGAATAGCGAGCACTGTCGGCAAATCATCTTCGTGCATCGACCGTACCGTAATCCTCTTCTCCATCATTTCTGTTCGTCTTATCTTGGGGTTGGGTGAATAAGGGTGTCAAAAAAATCGATCTTTAGCGCGTGTCGCGCTGGGCAGTGCGTGCAGCAGCCAAAGGAGCAAGCCTGTCTCTAGCGTAGCGCGCGCTTCGCAACGGCTTTACCCGCCTTGTTCCGCAGAGTGCGCCCAGCCACAGGCGGGGCTTTAGTATCGCCAACACGGTACACCCAGACGGGGCGCTCGCCGTCTAATTGGTAGTGAGCGTAGGGCGGCACATCGGGCACGGCAAACTCTAAACTGACCAGCCAAGCACCGGGGGCCATATCGGCATTGGCCTTGGCCCAAGCGCGGGCCATGCTTTCGGGGCGCTGAAACAAATACACCAGCCCATAACGCCCCCACGGCTCTTGCCAAATATCCCCCTGACGCACCTGTGCCCACGGGCAGCGGCGCGCACACAGCCAGCGCAGCGGGCGGCTCCACTCTAGGCCATGCCAATGGGCTAAAGGGTAGGCTTGGCGCAGTGCCAGTAGGCCATCGCCCAAGCCACAACCGGCATCGAGCACCTCGGCCCCAGGCTCTAACCAAGCATGGTCTGGCAAACTGTTCAGGGCATCGGTGGGGGTAGGAAACAACGGCGCATCGCGCCAAGTGTGCAGCGGGTACAGCGCCAACAACAAGCCCAGCGGCAATAACCAAACCCATTGCGGCACGCTCGCCATGCCCGTCAGCACCAGCGACAACGGAAAGCCCAGCACAATCAACACGCGGCGCCAAAAGCTGTCCCCGAGCAAACTGACCAAGGTACACCACACCGTCGCCAACACCACCGCCCAGAGCGGCGGCAACCAGCGTTGCAACAACAACAGCGACAGCCAGCCTGAAGACCAGGCCAGCACTGCAGGCAGCGGCCAAGGCAAGCGCATCATCGGCAAGACCCCGTGTGGTGGTGTTTCACGTGGAACGCAGGGTTAGATGGCGCGCAGGCGCTCAATCAGGCCATTGAGCGCTTCGGTAGAGCCAAAATGCAGCACCAATTCACCCACGTCGTCCAATGCACCCGCGCGACGCACGCGCTTTTTGACGCGCACTTCAACTTCGGCCATCAACAGGTCGGACAATTCTTCTTCTAAGCGCAACAGGTCGCGCGCTTTGGCAGGTGTGGCTTTCTTGGCATTGCTGCTGTCGGTACGCTGCTGGGCCAGTTTTTTACCCAAGGCTTCGGCTTCGCGCACCGAGAGTTTTTTGGCGGCAATTTGCTGCGCGGCCGTGATTTGTGTGGCTTTGTCCAGCGCCAACAAGGCACGGGCATGGCCCATGTCCAAATCACCCGCCATCAGCATGGTTTGCACCGGTGCGGCCAGTTGCAGCAGACGCAGTAAATTGCTGGCCGTGCTGCGCGAACGGCCCACGGCCTGCGCGGCTTGTTCGTGCGTCAGGCCAAACTCTTGTACCAAGCGTTGCAGCCCTTGGGCTTCTTCGAGCGGGTTCAGGTCTTCGCGTTGGATGTTTTCGATCAGCGCCATCGCGGCAGCAGCATCGTCGGGCACTTCGCGCACCGACACCGGCACCTGGCCCAAGCCCGCCAGTTTGGCCGCCCGGAAGCGGCGCTCACCCGCAATGATTTCATAGTGCCCAGCATGGGCACCGCTGTGCAAACGGCGCACCAAAATTGGCTGCATGATGCCCTGGGCGCGGATGCTTTCGGCCAGCTCGTACAGCGCACCTTCATCCATGCGCGTGCGCGGTTGGTATTGGCCGGGCACCAGCACCTCCAAGGGCAAGCTAGCCGGAGCCTGCTGCGGCAAACGGTCGGGCGTGGGCTGCAGCACGGTCGGGCCGAGCAGGGCTTCTAAGCCTCGGCCTAAGCCTTTGGGTTTTTTAACCGCCATGGTGGGAAGGTTCCTCTTTCTGCGCCGGGGCGCTCTGGGCCATCAGGGTGTGCAACAACGCCAGTCCTTCGGGCCAGTGGCCCAAGCCAGAGTCTGCATTCAAGTGGCCGCATGCGCCCATATCGACAAAACCAGCCCCCCAAGCTTGGGCCAGTGCTTGGGCATGGGTGCTGTTGCCATAAAAATCGTTGTTGCTCGCCAGCACCAGCGCCGGAAAGGGCAAGGGGTGGCGGGCAATCGGGGCCCAACCGGGCAGTTGCTGGCGCAAGTCAGGGCGCTCTACCTCCGGTGGCGCTACCAACAGTGCCGCTTGCACCTTGTTGCGCGCGTCGGGGGAATGGGCGGCCCACCACGCCACCAAAATACAGGCCAAGCTGTGCGCCACCAACACCACCGGGCTGGGGCTGTCCAGCACGGTTTCTTGCAGGCGGGCACTCCAGTCGCCGCGCAGGGGGCGCTGCCAGTCGTGCTGCTCAAGGCGTTGGTAGCCATGCTGGCGCTCCCAGTGGCTTTGCCAGTGCTCGGGGCCGGAGTTTTGCCAACCGGGCAGGGTGAGGATGTGGGGAGAAGAGGTCACGGGGCAGGAGAGGTCAGAAGCCAAGCAAACCGTTGTGCAATCAGGCGTTGGCGCTCGGCCATAAAGTCTTCGTAGCGATCTACCGTCCACAGGGCTCGGTCTTTAGGAATCAGGTGCAGATCAAGGTAAGCATCGTCTTTGCCGTCAAACCAATCCACGGGGGGCATGTCACTCTTGCCACCAGAGCCGTTCTCGGTGCGGGTGAGCAACATGCAGTTGGCCAATTGGTTGCGCGCTTCGTCGCGGTATTTCATGATGGGCCGCCCAGTCTCTGGGCTTTTCACTTTCACGGCCTTGAGTTGGCTCTGGGCAAAGATGTGGTCTATCTGTGGCAAGTTGTTATCGTAGGCAGGCACATGGCTGAAGGTGGGATACCAGAGATTGAAAATCAGATGAATGGTCTTCGAACCGTATCCCATGCCAAAAAAGCGCTCCGGGGTCATCTCTAAGCTGCGCCCCTGTGAACGAATCACCGCATAACCCTCTGGCTCATCAAAGCCTTGCAGCTCTTTGAAGCGCTTGACCAGCGTATCAATGAGCCGGTCTGGTATGCCACCAAAGGCACCCGCCAGCAGGGTACGTACCAGAAAGGTATCTACATTTTTTGCCGATTTCCATGCTGCTGGAAAGTGATGACAAACATAAATCAGCGGGATCAGTGCCAAATACGAGGGCAGGGCCTTATCGCACTGGATGTAGGTCTTCCCGCGTACAAAATCGGCTACCGCTTGAATAGAGGCACTCAAGGTATCCCATTCGGCCTCAATCGCTTCGCGCACGCCGGGTTTGCGAAACTTCGCTACCTCGTACTGTGCCCCTTGGTTGAGCAACACCAAACAGGTTTTGAGCACAAAGTCACGGTCAAAGGCAAAGCCGTGGCGGTTGAGCTTGTCAAGCAGCTCCTCCATGCGGTTGTCTGCCACATCCCAAGTGGCATTGAGCAAAGAAAAGAGCAAGTCAAGGTTGTTTTCGATTTGGTCTTTTTCCGTATAGCCCAAGGCGCGGGCAGCCTGTTGTTCCAGCGTTTGTACCCCGTCCCGTTTGCGCCGTTGGCTAAACACGAGCTCTTTGAACTTCACCCACGGGAAAGAAGCCGTCGCAGCCGGTAGAAAGGCAAAGCGGTACTTGATGTCATCGGGCAAAGCAGCGGTGCCGCTCAAGACATCAAAGTGCAGTTCACGCCCAGAAAAACTGCCGCACAGGCCAATGAACAGGCTTTGCAAGCGCTGCTGACCATCCAGCACCAAGCACTTCTTGCGTTCGTCTTCGGGCACATAAAAATCGCTCAGTTTGAGCGCTGGGTGCCAGTTGTCGATGAACTTGCGCCGCCGAATGCTGCTGGTGGTTTTCCAAACCAACAAGGTACTGATGGGGTATTCGCGCAAGATCGTATCAAACAGGCGACAGATTTGCTCTTCGTTCCAGACAAATGGGCGCTGGATATTCGGCAGCCAAAAACCACCGTCTTCTTCTGGGTTGTTCAGATAGCCCACCATCTTGCGGATGGTCTGGGTTTTGTTTTTCATGCGGTGTCTCCGGGCTGTCAGCAGCTACTTTTTTAGTCTAGGCGGGCGGGGCCGTCCGGGTCTTTTTCGCCGTGGCCTTGCGCCGTTGCGCTGGAATAGCTACCCCCACCCGCTCCAACATCTCGCGCGCAAAGTCGACAAAAGCTTGGCTGCCTTTGGCCGCTGGATCAAACACCACACCGGGCAGGCCGTGGCTCGGGGCTTCGGCCAGCCGCACATTGCGCGGAATCACGCTTTGGAACACCTTGTCACCAAAATGGGTCTGCAATTGCTCGCTCACTTGCTGCTGCAAGGTGGTGCGTGGGTCAAACATCACACGCAGCAAGCCAATGATTTGCAGCTCTGGGTTCAGATTAGCGCGCACTTGGGTAATGGTGTGCAACAGATCTGTCACGCCCTCCAGGGCAAAGTATTCACATTGCATCGGCACCACCACGCCGTGGGCCGCGCACAGGCCATTGAGCGTCAAGATGGAGAGCGAGGGCGGGCAATCCACCAACACAAAGTCGTACTCGGCTGCCACTTGCCCCAAAGCACCCTTTAGGCGCTGATCGCGTTGCGGCAGTGCGACCAACTCCACCTCGGCCCCGGCCAGTTCGCGGTTGGCTCCCAAGACGTGGTAACCACAGCCCGGTGCCAATACCGCGGCTTGCTGCACGCTGGCCTCGCCCAGCAATACGTCATAGACCGACACAGACAACTCGCGCTTATCCACCCCCGAGCCCATGGTGGCATTGCCTTGCGGGTCTAAGTCGACCAACAACACCCGCTGGCCCAGCCGGGCTAAACCGGCGGCCAAATTGACCGTAGTGGTGGTTTTACCGACCCCACCTTTTTGGTTGGCAACACAAAAAATATGGGACATAACGCTCACTTGGCCAGCCTGTGCAACTCGCGCTGCATGGCTTGTTGTTCTTTAATGCTTTGAATCAGCCGCTGATCGGCCTCTCGGATGATGCGTTTCATCATGACCGGATTCGGGTCTTGCCAATCAGCCCCTGCATTGCGGGCCATATAAGCCACAGCGCGAGCAAAATCCTGCAAACTGATGTCTGTGCTACCCCCACGCGCAGGCATGGCCCGCACCCCAACCCAGGCATGCCCAGTCAGCACCGACTGGCCTTCGGCAATCAAAGGCTCCCAAGCAGTGCGATCCCCAAATTTGGGCGCATGGGCCACACCCGTCTGATGGCAAGCCATACACACGGTGTTGTAAACCAGTTCACCTGTGGTTTGCTGTAGTGCCAGATTGGCATCGTTTTGCGCCATCACGGCCTGTGCCGAGCACAGCGCCCCGATAGCGACATAAAGAAAGGCGTGGAGTTTCATAGTCCAATCGAATCAACCCAGACATATCTGCGCGCCCGAACGCGCAACCTTGGGCACCGCTTTCAGTGTCAGGCCCAGCCCCTGGGTACTCAGGTCTCAGGGCCGTCGTGGGCACAGGCTCCAACAGCCCACCGCGCGCGCACACCGCAGGTCAAAACGGAATATCGTCGTCGCTAAAGTTGTTGAAATCGGAGTTCTGGCGCGCTGGAGGTGCCATCGTCGGTGCCGGTGCTGGGCGTGCGGCAGGGGCTGCCATGCGCGGGGCAGCGGGGGGCGCAGCACGGCGCGGAGCCTCGTAGCCACCGGCCTCCATGCCATAGCCATCGTCAACAGACGGGCCACTCATGCCTTGGCGGCTACCCAACATTTGCATTTGGTCGGCACGGATTTCGGTGCTGTATTTTTCTACACCTGTTTGGTCTGTCCATTTGCGGGTGCGCAAAGAACCCTCGACATACACCTGGGAGCCTTTGCGCAGGTACTGGCCCACGATCTCGGCCAAACGCCCACTGAACACCACGCGATGCCATTCGGTATGCTCTTTCGGCTCGCCGGTTTGTTTATCTTTCCACTTGTCGGTGGTGGCAATGGTGACATTGGCGACTTGGTCGCCGTTGGGAAAAGTACGCATTTCTGGGTCACGGCCCAGATTACCGACGATGATCACTTTATTGATAGATGCCATGCTGCTTGACCTTGAAAGAAGGGGTGCGCGGTGCGCCCAATGATGGATCGTGCAGTATAAGCAGGCCCCTTGGCTGCGGCACCCCAGCAGGTTACAAAGTTTGGCGGCTAAGTGCGCGGGGCCATACGCACCGGCCAGCTCCACAGCAACCACAAGCCCGCCAACACGGCCGTGGTGGCAAACAACCACACCATGCCACCGCCTTTGAGCAGCGCTCCGCCTAAAGCCCCCCCGGCAAACAGTCCCAACGATTGCAAGGTGTTGTAAGCCCCCAGTGCTGCACCGCGTGTCGTGGCCGGAGCCAAGCGTGAGACCAAACTGGGCTGGCTGGCCTCCAGCACATTAAAGCCACAGAAAAACAACAGCAGCAACGCTCCGAGCACCCACAACGATGGCGTATGGCCGCTGGCGGCCAGCCCCAGCAGGCCCAATTGCACCAACAGCACCAAAGCAATTGCCCCCAGCAGCGCCAAACGCAAATGACCGCGCCGTTCTAGCGCAAACAAGCCCCCCAAGCACAGAAAAGACACCAACACCGCGGGCAAATAGAGCTGCCAGTGCTCCCCCTTAGACAGTCCAGCCTGTACCAGCAAAGCTGGTACTGCGACCCACATCGCCATCTGCACGCTGTGCAAGGCAAACACGCCCAAGTTCAGCCGCCACAGGTCTGGGTGCTGCCACACATCGGCCAAACGGCCGGAAGGGGCCGCTTGGTGCTGTACCGACTCGGGCGGCACCCACCAAAGCACCACAGCCACACCGGCCAGCGCCAAGACTCCCGTCAAGCCAAACAAGCCCGATAAACCGATCACGGGTGTCAACAACGGGGCCGCAACCAAGGCCAAGGCAAACATCAAGGCAATGCTGCCACCAATCAAGGCCATGGCTTTGGTACGCACCACATCGCGGGTTTGGTCGGCCAGCAAGGCCGTCACCGCTGCCGACACAGCACCAGCCCCCTGTAACACCCGACCCCACAACAGCCCCATCAGGCTATCGGCCCCAGCGGCCAAAAAACTGCCAGCGGCAAACACCAACAAGCCCAAGACAATGATGCGTTTGCGCCCAAAGCGATCCGAAGCCATCCCCAAAGGCAATTGCAAACAGGCTTGCGTCAGACCATACATCCCCAAGGCCAAGCCGACCAAGGCCGGGTCATCACCGCCGGGGTAATGGCGTGCCTCAATGGCAAACACCGGCAATACCAAAAACAGGCCCAGCATGCGCAGGGCAAAGATCAGCGCCAGCGAGGTACTGGAGCGCCGCTCCAGTGCCGTCATGGGCGCACGCGGCGGCTTGCCCGAAGCCGCCGCAGCAGAAGAAGAGGAAGAAGCAGAAGACACAGTGGGTTCTCAGACGCGGGCTAGACACCCGGTAACACAGACAAGAGCTAACCAAAGCCACGATTGTGCGCGAAGCGCCCGCAGCGCGTGGTCGGCCTGCGGCTTCTCCCTATCATGGCTGCATTCTTCTTGCTTGCTGCGCTAGCCATGAACACCCCTTCCGCCGCTCCCCCTGACTGCCCTGCCCTACCACCCACCCCGGCCACAGAAGAAGGCCGCCTATTGAATGCTGTCTTGGCCCGACCCCACTGCATCAGCATTCGGGGGGCGCGCACACACAACCTGAAAAATATCAACATCGATATCCCACGCGAACAACTGGTGGTGATTACCGGGCTGTCCGGCTCGGGCAAATCCAGTCTGGCTTTTGACACCCTGTATGCCGAAGGCCAACGCCGCTACGTCGAAAGCCTATCCACCTACGCACGCCAATTTTTGGGCCGCTTGGATAAACCAGAAGTGGATAGCATCGAGGGCCTCTCCCCCGCCATTGCGATCGAACAAAAAGCCACCAGCCACAACCCACGCTCCACCGTCGGTACGGTCACTGAAATCCACGACTACCTGCGCCTGCTCTACGCCCGTGTCGGCACCCCCTATTGCCCAGAGCATGGTCAGGCGCTGGCGGCACAAACCATCAGCCAAATGGTCGATAGCGTGCTGGCGCTGCCTGCCGACACACGCTTGCTGGTCTTGGCTCCAATGGTGCGCCAGCGCAAAGGGGCGTTCAACGAACTGTTTCAACAAATGCAGGCCCATGGCTATGTGCGCTTTCGGATCAATGGGCAGCTGTATGCCCACGAAGACTTGCCCGTACTGAAAAAATCCGAGCTACACGACATCGATGTCGTCATAGACCGCATCAAGGTACGCCCCGAAGTACAACAGCGGCTGGCCGAGAGCCTTGAAGCCGCACTGCGCGTGGGCGGCCCCGATGCGGGCGGGCGTGTGTTGGTACAAGACATGGACAGCGGCACCGAGTACCTGTTCAGCAGCCAATTTTCTTGCCCGGCCTGCGACTACGCCCTGCCTGCGCTGGAGCCGCGCTTGTTCTCTTTCAACGCCAAGCCAGGAGCTTGCCCGAGCTGTGATGGTTTGGGCCAGTTGGAAGTGTTTGATGTAGCGCGGATCGTGGTGGCCCCAGAGTGCAGTTTGGCCGATGGGGCCATTGCCGGTTGGGGCCAGCGCAGTGCGGTCAATTTTGCGCTGCTCAAGGGCTTGGCACAGCATTACCAGTTTGATTTGGCCACCCCCTTTAACGCCTTGCCCACAGCCGTGCAACAGGTGGTTTTGCATGGCTCCGGCACAGAAGCCATCGCTTTTGAGTATGTGCTGAACCCACGGCAAGCACAAACCATCGTCAAACAGCACCCGTTTGAAGGCGTTTTGCCCAATTTGGCCCGGCGTTGGCGCGATACCAGCTCAGGCACGGTACGCGAAGAATTGGCACGCTGGCGCAGCAGCCAGCCCTGCCCCGAATGCCACGGAGCACGCCTGCGCCGCGAAGCCCGGCATGTCAAGGTAGGGCAAGGGCCACAGGCCCGTACCCTGCCAGAGCTGAACCAGCACACGTTGGCCGAGGCACAACGCTGGTTCTCTGGCTTACAGCTCTCGGGCAGCAAAGCCGACATTGCTGCCCCCATCGTGCGCGAAGTCCTCAACCGGCTCCAGTTTCTGAACGATGTCGGACTGGGCTACCTCAGTTTAGACCGACATGCTGCTAGCCTCAGCGGTGGCGAGGCACAGCGCATCCGGCTGGCCTCACAAATTGGCTCAGGATTGAGCGGCGTGATGTACGTGTTGGACGAACCCAGCATTGGCCTACACCAACGCGACAACGACCGCCTCATCGCCACCTTGCAACGCTTGCGCGACCTGGGCAACAGCGTCATCGTGGTAGAACATGACCAAGACATGATGCGCGCTGCCGACCACGTCATCGACTTGGGGCCAGGTGCAGGCGAACACGGCGGGCAGCTCATAGCCCAAGGCAACTACGCCCAAGTGTGCGCCCAAGAGCAATCCCTCACCGGCCAATATTTGGCGGGCAAAAAAACGATTCCCGTACCTGCGCAGCGTCCCCATACCAAAACCGGGCAGGTACTGTGCTTACTCGGGGCCCACGGCAACAACCTGCGCCACATCAACGTTGATTTTCCGGTAGGCCTGTTCACCTGCGTGACCGGGGTTTCTGGCTCGGGCAAAAGCACTTTGGTCAACGACACCTTGTACAAAGCCGTTGCACGCCAGCTGTACCGCGCCCACGACGAACCGGCCCCCTACGCTGCGCTAGAAGGCATCGAGCATTTCGACAAAGTGATCAGCGTAGACCAATCTCCCATCGGCCGCACCCCACGCAGCAACCCTGCCACCTACACCGGTTTGTTTACCCCGATTCGGGAACTGATGGCACAAACCCATACAGCCCGCGAGCGCGGCTACGATGCTGGGCGCTTCTCCTTCAATGTGGCGGGTGGGCGCTGCGAAGCTTGTCAAGGCGATGGTGTGATGAAGGTAGAAATGCACTTTTTACCCGATGTCTATGTGCCGTGCGAGGTCTGCCACGGCCTGCGCTACAACCGTGAAACCTTAGAAGTGCAATGGAAAGGGCGCAACATCGCCCAAATTTTGCAACTGACGGTAGAAGAAGCCTACGCCTTCTTCAAAGATGTGCCCAGCATTGCACGCAAGCTACAAAGCTTGCTCGATGTGGGCCTGGGCTATATCCGCCTCGGCCAAAGTGCCACCACCTTGTCGGGTGGCGAGGCACAACGGGTCAAGCTGGCCCAAGAACTAAGCAAGCGCGACACCGGCCGCACACTCTACATTTTGGATGAGCCCACTACGGGCCTGCACTTTGCCGACATCACCCTGCTCCTCCAAGTGCTGCACCAGTTGCGCGATGCGGGCAACACCATTGTGGTGATTGAGCACAACTTAGATGTGATCAAAACTGCCGACTGGCTGATCGACATCGGGCCAGAAGCTGGCACAGCAGGCGGCACCGTGGTAGCTATAGGCACACCAGAGGCGGTGGCCCAACATGCCACAAGCCACACCGGTCGCTATCTGAAGCCCTATTTGAGCAAGGCCATTTGTAAATAAACGTAACTTTTCAGCCTGTGGATAAGTCTGTGGAAATTTTTTGAATAACTTGGTACTTATCCACAGGACGGAGCGGTTGCCCAAAGTTGTTCATTTTTCGATCACAGGAAATCAGGGGTGGTATGCACAGGCTTATCCACTGGCTAAGCAATTGATTTTTAATAAAAAAATGGGGTTATCCACAGAAAGTGGCTTCCTTCTACTACTACTACTATCTTAAATATATAAAAAAGAAACTAATAGCTTGGGATAACTTTTTGGTGGTCTCACAGACAAAACCACCATCCCAACCTGCGCTTTGACCTTATGGTTCTGCTGTACAGCTCTGTCAACAGATCAAGCTTTTGCTATAGTTCTGGCTATGCGCCGATTTGCTACAGCTTGCGGGCGCTCTATAAATCCAGCTAAAGACAGACCGACACTACCCACCCGGCCCCGTTTTTAGCGTTGCCGGGTTTCTTTATGTCGTTCATCGCCACTCCTGAATTTCTGCACTTTCCGCAGGCCCTGCCCTTGCAAAGCGGAGCTGCCATCCATGACTACACGCTGGTGTACGAAACCTACGGCACCTTGAACGCTGACCGTTCAAACGCAGTGCTGGTTTGCCATGCTTTGAACGCCTCGCACCATGTCGCAGGCGTTTATGCTGGACAAGAAAAAAGCGAGGGTTGGTGGAACAACATGATTGGGCCGGGCAAACCGGTCGATACCAACCGCTTTTTTGTCATTGGTATCAACAATCTGGGGTCTTGCTTCGGCTCTACTGGCCCTATGCACACCAACCCTGACACTGGGCAGGTGTATGGTGCAGACTTCCCGGTGGTGACGGTAGAGGACTGGGTCAACGCGCAAGCACGCTTACTAGACCGTCTGGGGGTACAACAACTCGCGGCTGTGTTGGGTGGCAGTTTGGGGGGTATGCAAGCCTTGAGCTGGACACTGCAATACCCTGAGCGCGTGCGCCATGCGGTAGTCGTTGCCAGTGCACCCAACCTCAACGCTGAAAACATCGCCTTTAACGAGGTAGCGCGCCGGGCCATCGTCACCGACCCCGACTTTCATGGTGGTCATTTCTACCAACACGGGGTGGTGCCCAAGCGCGGTTTGCGTATTGCCCGCATGATCGGCCACATCACGTACCTGAGCGACGATGTGATGAACGAAAAGTTCGGTCGCCAGTTGCGCGAGGGCTTGACCCTCAAGTACAGCACGCAAGACATCGAATTTCAGATTGAGAGCTACCTGCGCTACCAAGGCGACAAGTTCAGCGAATACTTTGATGCCAACACCTACCTGCTCATCACCCGCGCTTTGGATTACTTTGACCCGGCACGCGCCTTTGGTGGTGATTTGAGCCAAGCCTTGGCACGGGCCACCGCCCGATTTTTGTTGGTTAGTTTTAGCACCGACTGGCGCTTTTCGCCCCAGCGCAGCCGCGAGATCGTGAAAGCCTTGTTAGACAACCGGCGCGATGTCAGTTATGCCGAGATTGATGCCCCACACGGCCACGATGCCTTCTTGCTTGATGACCCACGTTATCTGAACCTGATCCGTGCCTATTTTGAACGCATTGCCAAGGAGTTTGCATGACCGAAAAAGCCACCATGCAGGCCATTGCCGCCCTGGTGCCCGTGGGTTCGCGTGTGCTCGACTTAGGCTGTGGCGATGGCACCTTGCTCGACTATCTGCAGCGCGAGCGCGCTTGCAGCGGGTATGGCATTGAAATTGACGATGCCAACGTTTTGGCCTGCGCCCGCCGGGGGGTGAACGTGATCCAGCTGAACCTAGAGGAAGGGTTGGCGATGTTTGCCGACAATTCCTTTGACGTGGTGCTGCAAATCGACACCCTGCCACATTTGCGTAATGCCGAAACCATGCTGCGTGAAACCGCCCGTGTAGGGCGTTCGGGCATCGTGGCTTTTCCTAATTTTGCCCACTGGCCGAACCGGCTGTCGGTGTTGCTCGGGCGGATGCCCGTCACCCGGCGGCTGCCTTACCAGTGGTATGACACGCCTAACATCCGGGTAGGCACTTATGCCGATTTTGCGGTGTTGGCACAAAAAAACCAATTGCGAACCTTGGATGCTTTTGGTTTACAAAATGGACAAATCGTGCGTTTTTGGCCTAATCTCTGCGCCAGTACCGCCGTATTTCATTTTGAGCGCGCAGCAGGCTAAATTTTAAAATTGCACCATGACCTTTCTTGACATGCTGCGTGCTGCAAGCACGCAGAACCAATCTATGCTGTGTGTGGGCTTGGATCCTGAGCCTGCTCGCTTTCCTGCCGCTATGCAAGGCGATGCCCGCAAAATTTATGATTTTTGCGCTGCCATTGTCGATGCCACGGCCGATGTGGTCTGTGCGTTCAAACCACAGATTGCCTACTTTGCCGCCCACGGTGCCGAAGACCAGCTAGAGCGCCTGATGCAGCACATGCGCAGCCATGCACCGCAGGTACCGATTATTTTGGATGCCAAGCGTGGCGACATTGGCTCCACCGCTGAGCAATATGCCAAAGAAGCCTTTGAGCGCTACGGAGCCGATGCGGTCACGCTGTCGCCGTTCATGGGTTTTGATTCGGTCGAGCCGTACTTGCGCTATCCCGGCAAGGGGGCATTTTTGCTCTGCCGTACTTCCAATCCGGGCGGGGATGATTTCCAGAACCAACGCTTGGCCGATGTGCCCGACCAACCGCTGCTCTATGAACACATTGCCCGTTTGGCCCAAGGCCCTTGGAACCGCAATGGCCAGTTGGGCTTGGTGGTGGGCGCTACCTATCCGGCGGAAATTGAGCGCGTACGCGCCTTGGCCCCCCATGTGCCCTTGCTGATCCCGGGTGTAGGGGCCCAAGGCGGTGATGCACTGGCTACGGTACGTGCAGGCTGGCGAACCGATGGTCCGATTGTGGTCAATTCTTCCCGCGCCATTTTGTATGCCAGCAATGGCATCGATTTTGCCCAAGCCGCCCGCACCGAGGCGCTGAAAACCCGTGCTTTGTTGCAATCGGCCCTCAGCTAATTGCACCTTTCCATCTCTCCTCTGACCCACCAAACCTTGGTGGCCCGCCCATACATGATTGATGCCTATGTCTTTGCTGCACCGCTGGAGCCTGCTCCAAAAATTCATGATTTTGGGCGTGATGGGCTTGATGATGAGTGCCTTACCCACTTTTTTGTACGTAGAACACGCTTTAGAGACCATTGACGAAGCGCGTACCGAAGTGGCTGGTGCCCCCCCCCTGATGGCCTTGAACAAAGTGGTGCAGCTCATGCAAATCCACCGGGGCTTATCGGCCAGTATGCTCAGCGGCGATGAAGGTTTGGGGGCGCGCCGTCCGGCCATTCGTGACGCTTTGGGCAAAGCCTTGCTCCAAGTTGATGAGCGTTTTACGGCTGCTGCGGTGCCCTCGACCTTGGTAGCGGCTTGGGCACAGGCCAAACAAACCTGGCAAGCCCTAGAGTCTCAAGTAGCGGCCCGCAGCCTCACGCAGCCGCAAAGCACGGCCCAGCATACCCAGCTGATTGCCAGCATCATGCTGTTGAGTGAGGAGCTGCGCTACGCCTACAAGCTGCAAATGGATCCGAATGCAGATTCGCATGCCTTGGTGCAAGCCACGTTGGTCGATGCCCCGATGCTCAGTGAAAAACTTGGCATCATGCGAGCCCAAGGCTCTAGCGCGTTGGTGCAGGGGGTGCTGTCGCCCGCCACCCAAAGCACCCTACAGGCCTTGCAGCAGCGCGCGGGTGAGTTGTATGGCGAGACCTTTCGCAACTTTGATCGGGCTATGGTGGCCCATGCACCGTTGCGCCAGCAACTCGAAGGCCCCACCCGTGATCTGAAAGCGCGTATTGAGGCCACCCGCCAAATGGCTGACAAAAATTTGATCCATGCGGCCAGCTTGACCATGCCGGCGAAAGATTATTTCGACGATTTCACACGCACCATTGATGCCCTATTCATCGTCAATGACATCGCGATGCAAGCGCTCGATGCCAGACTCAAAGACCGGGTTCAAGAGCTGCAAAAAACGCTGTTGAGCGTTGTGCTGGCGCTGTTGCTCACACTGGGCATCACGGCAGGCTTAGCCTTGGTGTTTGTACGCTCCATGACCCGGCCTTTGGCCCAAGCCCAAGCCTTGGGGCGTGCGGTGGCGCAGGGTGATTTGAGCGGGGCGGATGTGGCATATGGCAGCAACGAAGTAGGCCAATTGATTGCCGTGTTGCAGCAAATGCGTGCCAAATTGCGTCCGGTGGTGGCCCAAGTGCGCCAAAGTGCAGAAAACTTGGCCAGTGCCAGTGCTGAAATTGCCCAAGGCAACAACGATCTGTCGGCCCGCACCGAAAGCCAAGCTGGGGCGTTAGAAAAAACCGCAGCCTCGATGGAGCAGCTCAATGGCACGGTGCAACAAAATGCCGAAAGTGCGCGCCAAGCCAACCAAGTGGCAGAAAACGCCAGCCAAGTAGCGGCCAAAGGCGGGCAAGTGGTGGCGCAGGTGGTGGATACGATGGAAGCCATCAACAGCTCCTCGCGCAAAATTGCCGACATCATCAGCGTGATCGACGGTATTGCGTTCCAAACCAACATTTTGGCCCTGAACGCGGCGGTCGAGGCGGCGCGTGCGGGCGAACAAGGCCGGGGCTTTGCCGTGGTGGCCTCGGAAGTGCGCGCTTTGGCTGGGCGTTCGGCGGCTGCGGCCAAAGAAATCAAAGGGCTGATTGAAACCTCGGTTGGCAATGTCAGCGCCGGGTGTACCTTGGTGGAACAAGCAGGTAGCACGATGGATGAGATTGTGGTCAGCGTGCGCCGCGTGGCCGACATCATGCACGAGATCAGCCAAGCCAGCCAAGAGCAATCTTCCGGGGTTTCTGAAGTCAACACCGCCATCACCCACATGGATGAGGTCACGCAGCAAAACGCCGCGCTGGTTGAAGAAATGGCGGCTGCGGCTGCCAGCTTGCGTAGCCAAGCCCAAGGCTTGGTCGAGACGGTATCGGTGTTCCAGTTGGATGCTGCTACTGCAGCCCCGATGCGGCTGAAAAAATAAATATCTCCAGCGTGAACAATTTGGCCCATAATGGGTGCGCTTTCCTGTTCTGGCAGCAAAGCGGTTAAGTTAGCGGTGATTGGTCAGTTTCGCGTCTTTGAAGTCGTCACAGGTTTGTTGATTGCGTCAGGCTCCATCGCGTTTTATGTTTTTTCGGGAGTCCGTTATGGGCAACAAACTTTACGTGGGCAACCTGCCCTATTCTTTCCGCGACCAAGACTTGGAGCAAACTTTTGGCCAATACGGTGCCGTCTCTAGCGCCAAAGTGATGATGGAGCGCGACACTGGCCGTTCCAAGGGTTTTGGCTTTGTCGAAATGGGCAGCGATGCCGAAGCCCAATCCGCTATCCAAGGCGTGCATGGTCAAAATTTTGGTGGCCGTGATCTGGTGGTCAACGAAGCCCGTCCGATGGAACCCCGTCCCCCCCGCAGCGGTGGCTACGGTGGTGGCAATGGTGGCGGTTACGGCGGTGGCCGTAACGGTGGCGGCGGTGGTTATGGTGGTGGCGGTTACGGCGGTGGCCGTGGCGGTTACTAAGCCTATGCCTATGGGTTGATCTTTGCGTCTGCCCATTCAGCTTGCAAAAAAAGAGCCTTTGGGCTCTTTTTTTATGCCGTTGTGAAAAAACACCATCTTCTCGGTAAAAAAACCTTGCGTTTTTTCTGATTCTTCAGGACATAATGTGCCTGCGGGCAGCGCCCGCGTTGTTTTTGCGGTGATCCTGTAGTGGCGGGCACAGCGCACCCCTAGAAAGGGGCGCTAGACTGAGTTTTCGGGGCTCCATCGCGGTGTCAAATGTGTTTTTTAGGAGTCCCTTGATGGGCAATAAACTGTATGTGGGCAACCTGCCCTATGGTGTGCGTGATGACGATCTGGCCCAAGCATTTGGTGAGTTTGGTAATGTGACCAGCGCCAAGGTCATGATGGAGCGTGACACCGGTCGCTCTAAAGGTTTTGGTTTTGTCGAAATGGGCAGCGATCCCGAAGCCCAAGCCGCCATCAATGGCATGAATGGCCAGTCAATGGGTGGTCGTAACATTGTGGTGAACGAAGCCCGCCCAATGGAGCCCCGTCCCCCACGCACCGGCGGTTACGGTGGTGGCGGCGGTGGTTATGGTGGCGGTGGCCGCAGCGGTGGTGGTTATGGCGGCGGCCGCGAGGGTGGCTACGGCGGTGGCCGTGAAGGCGGCGGCTATGGTGGCGGTGGCTACGGCGGCGCTGGTCGCGAAGGTGGCGGTGGTTATGGCGGTGGCCGTGAAGGCGGCGGCTACGGTGGTGGCGGTTATGGCGCTGCCCGCGGTGGCGAAGGTGGTGGCCGTGGTGAAGGCGGTTTCCGCAGCCCCTATGGTAACGGCCCACGTGGACGCGGTGGCCGTGGTGATAGCGGCGGCTACGGTGGCCAAGGCGGTTACTGATTGATCGTTCAGGCAGGGGCCATGCTCCTGCCAACCATGCGAAAAGCACGTCATCTCCGACGTGCTTTTTTATTGTGCTGCTCTAGCAGAGCCAAGGAGGATTGGTGTGGTGCCCATGGCGGGAATCGGACCCGCGACCTCTCCCTTACCAAGGGAGTGCT
>CAYZGT010000035.1:0-28740 GCA_964478155.1 uncultured Simplicispira sp. | reverse complement strand
GTATGAAGAAGTGAATGAAGCGTTTTCTTCCCAAGTCTGTTCGCATTGTGGCGCACTGCCGGATTCGAGGCCGAGAGGTATCGCAGACCTTGGAGTAAGGCACTGGGTTTGTTCGGAATGTCGTTATGAGCATGATCGAGATGTGAATGCCGCAAAAAATATCCTGAGCAAATCCAGTGCCCGTGCGGGGCATCGCACGCCTGTCGAGGGAATCGCCGTCCTTGAGGGCGGCGAGGATGTCAAAGTCCCCGATTATTCCTGAAGCGCGCCTGCTGTGGCGTGGTGTTGTTATTGCAGCGCTTGTACGCCTGCTACCAACCAGCCACTGTGGCCCGTTTTGGGCTTGGTCATGTTCCAGACTTCGCGGAAGGGATTCGGGCCTGCCGAGGCTTCTTCGCGGATCAGGCCCGAGAACTCGACGCTGGCCATATAGGCATCACCCAAGTCTTCAATGCCCAGTAATTGAGCTTCTAACATCACCACATCGGTTTGGTTGGGTTGTTGCTCGCCCCGGTGGGTTTCGCGTTCGGCCAGTTGGCTGCGAATCTCGGCCAACATGCTGTCGGTCATCATGGAGCGCAGGGTGGACACGTCAGAACGATCCCAAGCCGCTTGCAGGGCAATAAAGTTGCGTTTGGCGGCCTCGACAAAGCCAGCACTGTCAAAGCCTTCGGGGATGCCCCAGTTTTGCGAACCAGCCAACGCTGAGCCAATCATGGAGCCTCCAGAAGAGGCTGGGCGGCTGTTCTCAAACGACATGCTGTTGCGCTCCCACGGGCGTGCCGAGGCATCATTGCCCACTTTGTCCGGGTTGTAGTCGCGCAATACGGGGGCATTGCCGGGTGAGCCAGCCCCTGCGCCTTGGAAGGCAAACGGCGAACTACCAGCCGAGTTAGCGCTTTGGCGCTTACGCAGCACCAGCCCGACCACGGCCAACACAGCAACAGCCAGCAGAGCAAACATCAGAAACTGTGCAAACCCTTCGCCAAAGCCCAAGGAGTGCGCCAGCCAAGCCAAGCCCAAACCAGCGGCCAGGCCACCCAACATAGCGCCCCAAGGTTTCTTGGGGGCTGCAGCCGGGGCTGCAGGGGCTGCATTGGCGGGGCGTGGGGCAGCTTGGTTGAAGTTTTGCGTGGGTGCGCCGGGGGTGGCCTCGCGCTGGGTTACGTTGCTGGATTGTTGGCCCATAGACTTGCCACCGCCCAAGCGTTTGGCTTCGGCCTCGGGGTGGGCCACGATGACGGCGATTGCCAGCAACAAGGTAGGCCAGAGTTTTTTCATTGCGATGTTCTCCTTGGGTTCAGCTCAACATTTGATGCCAACATGCAGGGCTACCACGCCGCCGGTCAGGTTGTGGTAATCCACATGGCCGAAGCCGGCCTCGTGCATCATGCTTTTAAGTTCTTGTTGGCCGGGGTGCATGCGGATGGATTCGGCCAAATAGCGGTAGCTGTCGGCATCGCCCGCAATCCATTGCCCGAGTTTGGGCAGTATGTTGAACGAGTACCAATCGTAGGCTTTGCTCAGTGGTTCAGCCACCTTAGAAAATTCCAGCACCAACAGCTTGCCCTTGGGCTTGAGCACGCGGCACATCTCGGCCAGAGCTTCGTCTTTGTGCGTCATGTTGCGCAGGCCAAAGGCGACACTGACCACATCAAAATGCCCATCCGGAAATGGCAATTGTTCGGCATCGCACACCAAGGTGGGCAGTGCTACCCCACGGTCTAACAAGCGATCGCGTCCTACGCGCAGCATGGACTCGTTGATGTCGGTGTGTACGACACAACCACTTTGGCCTACTTTTTTGGCAAAAGCCAAGGCCAAATCACCCGTGCCACCGGCAATGTCGAGCACTTGGCTGCCTTCGCGCAGGTTGGCCACCATGACGGTGTAAGCCTTCCAAACGCGGTGCAGGCCTGCCGACATCAGGTCGTTCATCAGGTCGTATTTGGGGGCAACGGAATCGAACACGCCGCGCACGCGCTGGGCCTTTTCGCGCTCGTCAACCGATTCAAAGCCAAAATGGGTGGTACTCATGGTGCTGATGCTATCTGCTGTGGCGACAACCCTGCAAGATTTCGGGGTATGGCACCGGGGGGTGTAGGGGTTAGAACGAAGGGTGCCACTTTAATGGCTTGCACAGCCTGGACTGGTTGGGTTGGGTGTGTGGGTCTTGTTGCGGCTGGGCATGGGGGCATCCCGATCCAGCCCGGCTGCGGCCAAGCGTTGCAAGTAATCGTTCCAGAGTTGTTCTTGGTCACGGCCCAATTGGTACAGATAGGCCCAAGTAAAGATGCCACTGCTGTGGCCATCGGAAAATGTGGGTTGCACGGCGTAGTGGCCCACAGGCTCTAAGGCCAACAGGGTGACATGGCGTTTACCGGTTTGCAGCGTTTCTTGGCCGGGGCCGTGGCCTTGTACCTCGGCAGAGGGCGAGGCTACGCGCATCAACTCGAATGGAATGTGAAACACCGCTCCGTCGGAAAAAGCTACCTCTAACCTGCGTGAGGTTTCATGCACGGTAATGGCTTGGGGCGTGGGCTGGTCGGGTTGGGGGGCTGTCATGGGCAATGCAAAAGAAAAAAGCCGGCATAAAGCCGGCCTGTGTTCATGGGGGTGCGTTTACTGCGCCGCAGCAGCGGGTGCATCACCAGCAGCGGGGCCAGGCATGGGGAACTTGCCACCCCCAGCGTTGGCCATATAGGCCACGGCACGGCTAATTTCCAAATCGTTGAACTCGCCGCCACCTTGGGCACCCATAGCGCCCTTGCCCTTGAGGGCCGATTGCACCAAGGCATCAAAGCCTGCGCCCAAGCGGGGGCCCCAAGCACCGGCATCACCAAACTTGGGTGCGCCCACAGCGCCAGCAGCATGGCAAGCCGAGCATTGGGCGGTATAGACTTGTTCGCCGCTGCGCAGTGCTTTGGCGGCCTCACGGATGGCCACGGTGCCTACTTTTTGAATGCGGCTGGCCACGCCTTGCTCGCTGTTGTCCAGACGGCCCACGGGTTCAGTGGGGTTGGTCTTGACGTAGGTTGTGGCCACGAACGTCACAACCACGGCAATCGGCAGCACGAGCGTCAGCATGACGGAAGACAGCGAACCTCGGGAGCGGTTGGGGTGTTTTTTGTGGGGATTGGCGCGCATGACGTCCTCGCAAAGATCGGGGGAAGTGGGTAGGCTGAAAAATAACCCCGGATTATATGGGTGCATCTTGGCTGTTATGGCTGCAGCAACAACGATTGCTGGCGCTACTGCGCTGGCAGCGGCTGTAGCCATGCGATAATGCGCGAGTTGGCCTTGCGCCAATCAGCCAGCGGCTGTAGCTCAGTGGATAGAGTATTGGCCTCCGAAGCCAAGGGTCGTGGGTTCGATCCCCGCCAGCCGCACCAGCTTTTCTTTCAAAAGCCAACCTCCTAAGGGTTGGCTTTTTTGTTGGGCGTTATCGGTTTTTATGCCAGTTGCGCTGGTATCCAGCCGCGCAAACTGTTCAAAAAGGCCCATGCTTGGATGCGCGGTATATCTTGGCGGCGCACCACCGCCTCGCGCAAGCGTCCATCGCGCAAGGCCACGGTGCGGCCTACGCCGGGTAGCAAGCCACAGTGCAGTGCAGGCGTGACCCATTCACCATCCAACAGCATGGCAAGGTTGCCACGGGTGCATTCGGTGATTTCGTCGGCCTCGTTGTACAAGATGGTGTCATAGATGCCAGCAACGGTGGGTGCAAAGGCTTCGTAATGCCCTCGGCGGGTGGTTTTGTAACGCACAAAGGGGCTATCGGCCTCGGGCAAGGGCCGGGCTGCCAACTGCAGTTGCACTTGGGCCGGATTGGGCTCTAAGGTAAAGGCTTGGGCACTGGCTTGTCCTTGGGCATTGAGCAGCACCCGCACACGCCAACTGCCTGTTGGATGGGCTTGGGCCAGATCGTCTAGGCACTGTTGCACTTGGGCGGCATCCCAAGGGTAAGAAAAATACTGTGCTGCACTGTGCAATCGGGCCCAATGCTCGTGGCCGTGCCGCCATTGGCCCTGCTCTAGGGCCAAGGTTTCTAACAGATCAAAAGCCATGCTGGCTTGCTCCACAAAAGTGCGTTTGTAACGCCATTCTTGCCATTCTGCCCCGGCTTGCGCGCTGGCGGTGATGCCACTGCCAATGCCACAGTAGGCATGCTTGCCTTGTAGCACCACGGTGCGAATCGGCACATTGAAGGTAGCACGGATGCCCCCCGCGCTGTCTGGGCGCACCAGTCCCAACGCACCACAATAGATGCCACGCGGCGTAGTCTCTAGTTGGCTAATCGCTTGCATGGCGCGAACTTTGGGTGCTCCGGTGATGGAGCCACACGGAAACAGCGCGGCAAAGACCTGCGCCAGCGTTGTAGCGGCACAGGTGTGTGCTTGTACGTCCGAGGTCATTTGCCATACGCTGGGCAAGGCTTCGGTATGGAACAAGCGGGGTACTTGTACGCTACCGGGACTGGCAATGCGCGACAGATCATTGCGCAGCAAATCCACAATCATGACGTTTTCGGCCCGCTCTTTCGGACTGGCACGCAAAGCGGCAGCTTGGGCTGCGTCTTGTGTGGCTGTGCTACCGCGTGGGGCGGTGCCTTTCATCGGACGGGCCAATATCTGGCCGCCATCGGCTTGCTGGTGCCAATCAAAAAACAACTCTGGTGATACCGATAGGATTTGTTCGACCCCAGTATCTAAATACAAGGCATAGCCCCCCGGCTGCGCACGTTGCAAGGCGGCAAACAGGGCCAGCGCTGTGTCCGGCCCTGCCTGTTGCTCCAAGAGGGCTTGCAACTGCGTGGTGTAGTTGACTTGGTAATACTCCCCTGCTGCAATCGCTTGTTGAATTTGCTCTATGGCCGTATCAAACTGTGGGCGGCTTAAGGCTTGTTGCCACTGCAGTGGTGGGGCTGGGGGGGGCATGTGGTGCTGCTCTGCGTCCAGCCCAAGCTGGGGTGGCTCGTACACGGCAAACCATGCCAGTGGGCCGGTGGCTGGGTGGGTGTGTAAAGCGGTATCAAAGGCGGCTGCCGCTTCGTAGCGCACGTAGCCCAGACACCAAGCGCCTTGCTCGGCCAGTGCTTGTACGGTGTGAAGAATCTGCGGTACTTCTGCTGCACTGTGGGTGCTTAATACCTGCCGAGGCTGGGCAAACACATGACGCAAGCGTGGTGCTTCAGGGCCAGCGTGCGGGTCAGAAAAATCAATCTTGGCAGAGGGGTGGGCAGGCATGTTGGTGGGGCAAGCAAGGGGCTGGCGAGTGTGGGCATTGCAAGGGGACATTATTTTGCGGGCAGCATGGCATAGACTCGCAAGCCGTTGCCACATCGCGCTACGGAAAGATATAACCGTTCCGGCCCCCATCCATGAGCTACTCCGTTAAGGAAATTTTTTATACCCTGCAGGGCGAAGGTGCCCAAGCAGGCCAACCGGCTGTTTTTTGCCGTTTTGCTGGCTGCAATCTTTGGACAGGTCGCCCCCAAGACCGGGCCAGCGCGCTGTGTCGCTTTTGCGACACCGATTTTGTCGGCACCGATGGCACTTTGGGTGGCAAATTTGACAGCGCTAGCGCCTTGGCGGCGCAAATTGCGGCCCTGTGGCCCGCACAAGACAGCGCACACCGCTTGGTGGTGCTGACCGGCGGTGAGCCGCTGTTGCAAGTGGATAGCGCCTTGATTGAGGCGCTGCACGCCCAGCAGTTTCGCATTGCTGTCGAGACCAATGGCACGATCCCCGCTCCGCCCGGCATTGACTGGCTGTGCGTCAGTCCCAAAGCGGGCACCGATTGGGTGCAACGGCAAGGCCAAGAGCTGAAAGTAGTTTGGCCGCAAGCCGGTTTAGATTTGGATACCTTAGAAAACAGCGGCCAATTTGTCCATCGCTTTTTGCAACCCTTGGACGATGCAGCGCAGGCCGAGCACATCGCCTTGTGCATTGCCACCTGCCTAAAACGCCCCGCTTGGCGCTTGAGCCTGCAAACGCACAAACTGACTGGCATTCGTTAAGATTTCTTCAGACACCACCATGCAATTGACCGTTAGCCAACGTTTTTTCTTTGATGCTGCCCACACCCTGCAACGCGAGATTGAGGCTGAAGGCAGTCGCCGTATCCACGGCCACACCTACCATGCCGAAGTGTTTATCGCTGGGCCACGCAACCCAACCACTGGCATGGTGATCGATTTAGGCCATCTGCGCCAACGTTTGGTGGCGCTGCGCGAACAGCTAGACCACCACCTGTTGGATGAAGTGCCGAACCTTGGCCCGGCCACGTTGGAGAACCTGTGCCTGTTCATTGCCAAGGCGCTGGCCGACATGCAGCCACCACCGTGCCGGGTGCGCGTGTGGCGCGATGCGGTGGGCGATAGCTGCACGCTCGATTTGTAAAGGTTTCAGGCTGGTGCCGGCGCAAAGGCTTGCAATTCTGGCGGCAACTCGGCCAGCAATTGCAAACGCTCGCCGCTGGCCGGGTGGGTAAATTGCAAGCGCCAAGCGTGCAGAAACATGCGTTTCAGCCCAGCTTTTTGTAAGCGTTTGTTCAAATCGAAATCGCCATATTTGTCATCGCCCGCAATCGGGTGGCCTTGGGCGGCCAAATGCACGCGGATTTGGTGCGTTCGCCCGGTCTTGATGGTCACTTCTAAGAGACTCATCGCAGGCAAGCCCTGCACAGGCCGGGCGGCTGCCGTGGCCCGCACCTTGACCAGCGTGATGGAGCGCATACCATCTGGGTCTTCTGCAGTGGTGACGCGCACGCGGCGCTCGCCATCGGGCAACAGGTATTTGTGCAAGGGGGTGTCAATCACCTTGAGCTTGGTGGGCCAAGTGCCTTGCACCAACGCCAAATAGGTTTTGCCGGTTTCGCGCTCGCGGAATTGGTCTTGCAGGTGCGTGAGGGCACTGCGCTTTTTGGCCACCAACAAGATGCCCGAGGTTTCGCGGTCGAGGCGGTGTACCAGTTCTAAAAACTTGGCTTGGGGCCGCGCTTGGCGCAATTGCTCAATCACGCCAAAGCTGACCCCGCTGCCCCCATGCACGGCCACGCCAGCGGGCTTATCGATGGCCAGCAGGTGTTCATCTTCGTGCAGCAGCGGAAACTCGCGTGCTGGCGCGGGGTGTGCGGCTTTGTCGGCCATTTTTTCCGACACCCGCACTGGCGGTAGGCGTACGCTGTCGCCTTCTTGCACGCGCGTATCTGCGCTGGCGCGGCCCTTGTTGATGCGCACTTCGCCACTGCGAATGATGCGATACACATGGGTTTTGGGTACGCCCTTGAGGTGGCGCATGAGAAAGTTGTCGAGCCGCTGCCCGCTGGAGTCGGCATCGACCAGCAACTGGCGTGCCGCTGGTGTGCCAGCTGGGTGAGAAACGGGGGGGCAAGGGCTATCCCTATGCCGGGCTGGTGGGGTTTTGCCGCCTATAATCTTAGTCACCTGTGCAGTGTTTTGTAAGTGGTTGATTCGTCTGGAGTTTAGTCCACACGGCCATTTTGCCCCGCGCAGGCCGGTCGATGCCAGTGGGTGTCATGCACGCAAGAATCGCAGGCCCGTCGCCTGCCTTGGCCCGCATGGCACACGGCAGACTGACACCCTTGAAATACAGATACGGAATACCCCCATCTGGCAGTTCATCCTACAGGGGTGCAACTGCCAGCGGATCAAAGCGAATATGTGGATGCTGGTGATATTGTTTCAGACCCTAGAGCGATGGCTTATGCCGCCGCTATGGGTGCGCAATAACCTGCCAGCGCCTATCCTGCCTGCGCCAGCAGCCATTGTTGTAATGGCAAAGCTACAGATTTTCAGGCCCGCTCCCATCCACCCGCCCTCATTGCCGCCGCTGCGCTAACCCAGCCCAGCAGCCCTTGGCATACCCGGCTATTCCCTTCGTTTCAAAGCGTCAGTCCAGGCATTGTTGGCCCATCATGGGCCTGTTTTTTGTTTGGAATCATGGGTCGGCAGCCTCGCAACTTGGTGTGCAGTGCTGGCGGCCCCCGCAGAAAAAAGGAAACGCATCATGAAGCGGATGCTGATTAACGCCACCCAGCCCGAAGAACGCCGTTTGGCCATTGTCGATGGTCAAAAGTTGCTGGATTATGAAATTGAGATTGAAGGGCGCGAGCAGCGCAAAGGCAACATCTACAAAGCGGTGGTCACGCGTGTGGAGCCCAGCCTAGAGGCCTGCTTTGTCGATTACGGCGAAGACCGCCACGGCTTTTTGCCGTTCAAAGAAATCTCCAAACAATACTTTGCCCCCGGCGTGGCCCCGAGCCAAGCGCGTATCCATGATGTGATTCGCGAAGGCCAAGAGCTGATTATCCAAGTCGAAAAAGAAGAGCGCGGCAACAAGGGTGCCGCCCTGACCACTTTTATCAGCTTGGCCGGGCGTTATGTGGTGTTGATGCCCAACAATCCACGCGGCGGTGGCGTTTCGCGCCGCATTGAGGGCGAAGACCGGGCCGAGCTCAAAGAGGCGATGGATCAGCTCGAATACCCCAACGGTATGAGCATCATTGCGCGCACCGCCGGTATTGGCCGCACGGCCCCCGAACTGCAATGGGATTTGAACTACCTGCTCAAACTTTGGAACGCGATTGACGGCGCGGCCAAAGCGGGCAAGGGTGCTTTCCTGATTTACCAAGAATCGAGCTTGGTGATTCGCGCCATTCGCGATTATTTCAATGCCGACATCGGTGACATCCTGATCGATACCGATGACATTTATGAGCAGGCGCAGCAGTTCATGGCACATGTCATGCCCGAACATGCCAGCCGGGTCAAACGCTACCGCGACGATGCGGCGCTGTTCTCGCGTTTCCAAATTGAGCACCAAATTGAGTCGGCCTATGCCCGCACGGTGCAATTGCCCAGCGGTGGTGCCATTGTGATTGACCACACCGAGGCGCTGGTCTCGGTGGATGTGAACTCGGCCCGTGCCATCAAAGGCGGCGATATCGAAGAAACGGCCCTACGTACCAACCTCGAAGCGGCGGACGAAGTGGCACGTCAAATGCGTCTGCGCGATTTGGGCGGTTTGGTGGTGATTGACTTCATCGACATGGAGGAAAGCAAGAACCGCCGCGAAGTAGAAAACCGCTTGCGCGATGCCTTGCGCCAAGACCGTGCTCGGGTGCAGTTTGGCACTATCAGCAAGTTTGGTCTGATGGAGATGAGCCGTCAGCGCCTCAAACCGGCGCTGTCGGAGGGCTCGTCCATTCCGTGCCCACGTTGTGGTGGCTCGGGCCATATCCGCGACACCGAATCGTCGGCGTTGCAAATTTTGCGCATCATCCAAGAAGAGTCCATGAAGGACAACACCGCCGCGGTGCATTGCCAAGTGCCGGTCGAGGTGGCGAGCTTCTTGCTCAATGAGAAGCGTACCGAGATTTCTAAGATTGAGCTGAAGCAGCGCGTGAATGTGCTGATGGTGCCCAACAAGACACTAGAAACGCCCAACTACCGCCTAGAGCGCCTCAAGCACGACGATCCGCGTTTGGATGTCACCGAGCCCAGCTACAAACTGGCCGAAGACTTTGAAGACCCGACCGCCGTCACGCGCCGCTCGCAAGAGCCAACCAACAAGCAAACACCGCTGATTCGGGGGGTGTTGCCCGATGCGCCAGCCCCCCAAGCAGCCCCACGCCCCGAAGCCGCCAGCCGCCCTGCACGCGGCTCAGCGCGCCCGGGCCCTGCACCAGCAGCCCCTGCGGAACCACAAGAGCGCGGTTTCTTCGCCTGGCTCAAGCGCTTGTTTGGCTTTGGCCGCCGCATCCTGCCTGTAGCAGCCCCGGCTCCGGCACCGACCAACGTGCGCGAGCCACGCCGTGGCGAACGCAGCGGCGAAGGCCGCCCACGCCGCCCAGAGCGCAATGAACGGCCTGAACGTACCGAGCGTGCCGAGCGCTACGAGCGTCCAGAACGCAATGGCAATGGCAGCCGCCGCAATGAACGGCCTGAACGTCAGGAGCGTCCAGAGCGCAACCTCGATGGCCGCAACAACGGCTATGAAGCACGCAATCCACGCGATGCCGAGCGCTTTGACAGTGAACGCCGCGAGCCGCGTGGCCCAAGCCGGGGCCGCGAGCGCCGCGAGGTCGATAACCGCTTGTTGAATGAGCAGCAGTCCCCCGAGGCCGCCGAGCTCGGACAAAACCTGTCGGTGCCCGGCACCGAGGCTCCCGCTTACGAGCAGCGTCCTGAGCGTGTGCGCCGCGAGCGCAATGAGCGTCCGGCGCGCCCAGAAGGCCGTGAACGTCCCGCGCGCAACAGCGAAGCCCCCGAGGCCGAGTTGAACCCCGGCATGACCGCTGAGGTAGCCGCCAGCGAAGGTGCAGACAGCGCACCCGTAGCAGCTGCCCCCGAAGAGCGGCGCGAGCGTCGTTCGCGTGACCGTTATGGGCGTGATCGCCAGCGTGGTGACCGCGGTGAACGGGTCGAACGCACCGAGCGCCCAGAGCCTGCCGCACAGCCTGCGGTAGCAGCTATCGACGAGCAACGCCCTGCAACAGCACCTGTGCAGACGCAAGCCGAAGCGGAACAGCCGCAACCCGTGCGCCGCAGCTACTTTGCGCCAGCGGCCAGCGCCAGCCCGGTGGTGGCAGAGGCTGTGGTGCCTGAGCAAGCTGTGGCCGCGCAGGTCGCGCCCCCGGCGCAGGAACCAACCCCGTCCGGCACGGCAGAGCTGTCGGCCCCCGAGGCTTCACCGGTACCACCCGCACCGGCCCCGCAAGCGCCCGAGGCTCCTGTGCTTGCCCCAAGCAACAGCACACAGCCCTTGGTGCAAACCTTTGTCTTGCCAGTGGCTGAAATGCAAGCCTTGGTGCAAGGCGTAGGCTTGCAATGGGTGCAATCCGACCCTGAAAAGGTGGCTGCGGTACAAGCTGCCATTGCCGCTGAACCCCGCCCGGTGCATGTGCCGCGCCAACGCCCGGCCCCAGTAGTGCTGGATGATGGCCCTCTGGTGCTGGTAGAGACCCGCCGTGATCTGCGTGCCTTGGTGTTGCCGTTTGAGCAAGGGCAAACGCCGCAAGCCTAAAACTTTGGTGGTGGCGGTCTGTGTGGCCGCCAGCGTCCCCGTGGCTTCAGCGCCGGTCTGTGCAATACAGGCTGGCGCTTTTTTTTGCTCGTTTTAACCCCTGCCGATTGCGCTTATGCTGATCCTGCTCTCCCCTGCTAAATCTTTGGACTACGACACCACCGTGCCCGCCGACTGGCCGCACAGCTTGCCTGCCTTTGTGCCCGAAAGCCAAGCCCTGATCGATGCTTTGCGCCCCCTGGCCCCGCAAGATTTGGCCGCTTTGATGAAAATCAGCGATGCTTTGGCGGCGCTGAATGTGGCCCGCTATGCCGCGTGGTCGCCTCAGTTCACTGCCAGCAATGCGCGCCAAGCGCTGTTGGCTTTCAACGGCGATGTGTATGACGGATTGGATGCCCGTAGCCTGAGCCGTGCCGAGGTCGATTGGGCACAGCAACACCTGCGCATCCTCAGTGGCCTGTATGGTGTGCTGCGCCCCTTGGATTGGATGCAGCCCTACCGCTTAGAAATGGGCACCCGTTTGGTGACGGAGCGCGGTAGCAACCTGTACCAGTTCTGGGGCACAAAAATTGCACAGTATTTGCAACAGCAATTGGCTGAGGATCCCGCCCCAGTGGTGCTGAATTTGGCCTCGCAAGAGTATTTCAAAGCGGTCGATACCCGCGTCTTGCAGGCGCGCATGGTGGAGTGTGTGTTTGAAGAGTGGAAAGGTGGGCGCTACCAAATCGTCAGCTTCCATGCCAAACGGGCGCGCGGCCTGATGGCCCGCCATGCGATTGAGCAACGCGCCACGCAGCCGGAACAGTTGTTGCTTTTTGCTGCCGAGGGCTATGCTTTTGCGCCAGAAGCGTCGGAGGCCGACCGATTGGTGTTTCGGCGGCGTTTAATGTAAGACAATGTTACGTACGGGAGACCATCATGGCATCACATACTACTTCGACCACTGCCTCACCATCCACCCAAGTAGCCCATACAACCCACACCGCTGCTGCCCCAGCTATTACGCCTGAGTTGCGCCAATGGATCATCAGCCAAGCACAAGCAAATGTGAGCGCACCAGCCCTGATACAGGCCATGACCACCGCCGGTTGGCAAGAGGCAGTCGCTATGCAGGCGCTGGAAGAAACTTTGCGGACGCACTTGCATGAAGTGGGCTGCCACGAAGGCATTCCGGCCCCCGATCAGGCTGTGCCTGAACTGTCGCTACAAGGCTCGCCCAGCCACTTGGATGCCGGTGATCGGCAGGTGCCAGTGTTGTTGTCGCTGGCGCTGCCGCGTGTGGTGGTGTTGGGCAATGTCTTGTCGGATGAAGAGTGCGATGCCCTGATCGACGCTGCACGCCCACGCATGGCGCGCTCCTTGACGGTAGCTACCCAAACCGGGGGCGAAGAAGTGAATGCCGACCGTACCAGCGATGGCATGTTCTTCCAGCGTGGCGAGAGCGAACTCATCCAACGCATTGAGGCCCGTTTGGCCCGTTTGGCCAACTGGCCGCTCGAAAACGGCGAAGGCATCCAAGTGCTGAACTACCGTGTAGGGGCCGAATACAAGCCCCATTACGATTATTTTGATCCGACCCAGCCCGGCACACCGCGCATTTTGGCGCGCGGTGGGCAGCGTGTGGGCACCTTTGTTCTGTACCTGAACACCCCCGAGCGCGGCGGAGGTACCACCTTCCCTGATGTGGGCTTAGAAGTGGTGGCCCAGCGCGGCAATGCCGTATTTTTTAGCTACCCCTTGCCACACCCCAACACCCGCACCCTGCATGGTGGTGCGCCGGTGCAAGCAGGTGAAAAGTGGATTGCTACCAAATGGCTGCGTGAGCGCGAGTTCAGTTGAATACTTTTTAGTTTGGATGCTACCCTATGCCTACATCCCATAACAAACTCAGTCTGCGCGCGAGATTATTGCTGCTGGTCGCCCTCATTGTGGTGGCTGGTTATGCCCTGACGCTGTCGGTGCTCACCCAACAAACCGGCCAATTGCAACAAGAAACGGTGTGGCGCTACACCGAACAACTGGCGATCAGCGAAGGCCACAAAGCCACGGCAGAGTTGGAGCGCGGCATGGATGCAGCGCGCACCTTGGCGCATGCCCTCGGCCAGCTCAAAACCGCTGGTTTGGCCGATCGTGCCAGCGCCGATGCCCTGCTCAAAGGGGTACTGGCAGGCAACCCCGCGTTGATTGGGGTTTGGTCGGGTTGGGAGCCGAATGCCTTTGATGGCAAAGACAGCGAATATGCCAACCAACCGGGGCACGATGCCACGGGCCGCTATATCCCCTACTGGAATCGGGGTAGTGGTCAAATTGTGGTCGAGCCTTTGGTGGATTACACCAAGCCCGGTGCTGGAGACTATTACCTGCTGCCGCAAAAAACCGGCCAAGAAACCCTGATCGAGCCTTACAAATACACCATCGCTGGCAAAGAAATCGTCATCACCAGTTTGGTGGTTCCTATCCACATCGACGGTCGTTTTGTCGGGGTGGCAGGGGTCGATTTAACGCTTGAGAGCTTGCAAAAAATCACGGCCCAAGTCAAAGTGTTTGGGCGTGGTTACGCCAGCTTCCTGTCCCATGCGGGTGTGTTCTTGGGCGATGTCGATAGCAGCCGGGTGGGGCAGCCGCTGGGCAACGTGCCCGAGCGCGCACAGGCACTGCAAGCGATTGCCGCAGGCCAGGTGTTGCGTACCCAAAGCACCAGCGGTCATCTGGGCGATGAAGAAGTGTTGCGTATTTATGTGCCGCTGCATGTGGGCAACAGCAAAACCCCTTGGTCTTTTGCCATCACGGTACCGCAAAAAGAAGTCATGGCCGGGGTGTACCAGCAGCGCTGGTTGGCCGCTGGTCTAGGTGGTACCAGCGTGGTACTAGGGTTGTTGGCCTTGGCGTGGGCAGTGCAGCGTTTGGTGCTGCGCCCGATTGGGGGCGAGCCTGAACAGGCAGCCCTGATTGCGGCCCAAGTGGCCCAAGGCGATTTGAGCCAATCCATCGCCGTGCCACCTGATGACCACAGCAGCCTGATGGCCCAATTGCAGCAGATGCAGCAGGGTTTGGCCGGTGTCGTCTCTAAAGTACGCGCTGGGGCCGAAGGGGTTGCTACCGCCAGTAGCCAAATTGCCCAAGGCAACCAAGACCTGTCCGGGCGTACCGAAAGCCAAGCCAGTGCCCTGCAACAAACGGCGGCTTCCATGTCGCAATTGGGTTCAGCCGTGACACAAAACGCCGACCATGCGCGCCAAGCCAACGAGTTGGCACGCCATGCTTCGGATGTGGCGGTGCAGGGGGGCGAGGCCGTGGGCCGGGTGATTGCCACCATGAAAGAAATCAACGACAGCTCGCGCAAAATTGCCGACATCATCAGCGTGATCGATGGCATTGCCTTCCAAACCAACATCCTGGCGTTGAATGCCGCTGTCGAGGCGGCGCGGGCGGGCGAGCAAGGGCGCGGCTTTGCGGTGGTGGCGGCCGAGGTGCGTAGTTTGGCGGGCCGCTCGGCCAACGCAGCCAAAGAAATCAAGGCCCTGATTGATGCCAGCGTGGGGCGGGTTGAATTGGGGGCCAGCCAAGTAGATCAAGCGGGCAGCACCATGACCGAGGTGGTCAGCGCTATCCAGCGCGTGACCGACATCATGGGCGAAATCAGCAGCGCCAGCGCACAACAAAGCGCGGGCGTGGCCCAAGTAGGTGAAGCGGTGATGCAAATGGACCAAGTGACGCAGCAAAACGCGGCCTTGGTGGAAGAAATGGCTGCTGCGGCCAGCAGCTTGAAGGTGCAGGCGCAAGAGTTGGTGCAAACCGTCTCGGTATTTCAGTTGGCCGCAGGCGGCCAGCACCGCTATGCGCCGCCTTCTGCTCCGGCGAGCAGTGCCAGCACTGCGCCACCACCACGGGTAGCCGCCCCGGCGGCGCGTCGGCCCGCAGCGATGCCTGCACCGGGCAAGGCCACCGCTGCAGCTGCTTTGCCACCCCCGGCGGCACCGCGTGCCAAAGCCCCGCAAAACGATAGTGATTGGGAAAGCTTTTAAGCTCAGTACCATTACCAAAGATGGCCCTTGTCGGGCCATCGGTTTTTTATGCCAAACAATACCCCCGAATACTCTCAATTGGGCAAGGCCACGGCCTATGCCGATCAATACGATCCTGGTTTGCTCTTTCCTTTGCCACGGGCCGATAAGCGCAGTGAACTCGGTATTGCCGCTGAGCCGCCATTTTTTGGCGCAGACCTCTGGACAGCCTTTGAGTTGTCTTGGCTGAATCTGCGTGGCAAGCCCCAAGTGGCACTGGCCCATATCACCGTGCCGTGTGAAACGCCGAACTTGGTGGAAAGCAAATCGTTCAAGCTCTACCTGAACAGTTTTAATAACACCCGTTTTGCCGATGCCTCCGAAGTCCAAGCGCGTATTCGGGCCGATGTGAGCGAAGCCGTATGGCGCGGCAGCGACCGCACCGCTACGGTAGGTGTCAAACTGCTGCTGCCTGAGCTGTTTGACCGCGAGCCAGTGCATGAACTCGATGGCTTGCTGTTAGACCGGCTCGACATTGAATGCACGCGCTACCAACCGGCACCAGACTTGTTGCGCGCCCAATTTGATGAGCCTCCAGTCAGTGAGGTGCTGGTCAGCCATCTGCTCAAAAGTAATTGTTTGGTTACCGGCCAACCCGATTGGGGTACGGTGCAAATTGCCTATAGCGGCCCCCAGATTGACCAAGAAAGCCTGTTGCAATACATCGTCAGCTTTCGCAACCACAACGAGTTCCACGAGCAATGCGTAGAGCGCATCTTTATGGACATTCGCCAACAGTGCAAACCGATCAAACTGACGGTCTATGCCCGCTATACCCGCCGTGGCGGTTTAGATATCAACCCGTTTCGCACCAGCCACCCCCAAGCGTTGCCACGCAATACGCGCACGGCCCGGCAATAAAGTAGGTCGGGCTGGGTAGTGTTCAGGGCAGTTGAAACACTGCCAAGGTACGTCCTAACACGCCTGCGTTGTTGCTCATGGCCGCAGCGGTAGAGGCCGATTCTTGCACTTGGGCCGCGTTTTCTTGCGTGACCCGGTCGAGTTCGGTCACGGCCTGATTCACTTGGGCAATGCCCTGCGATTGTTCTTGCGTGGCTGCGCCCATGTGTTCCATCAGGGCATTCACATGGGCTACCGATTCCACCACCTCTTGGATGGTTTGGCGCGCAGCTGCCATTTGGTTTGCTCCTTGGCCGATTTGGCTGCTCGACTCTTGGATCAGGGACTTGATTTCGCGCGCTGCGGTGGCACTGCGTTGCGCCAGTGCCCGCACTTCACCTGCCACGACGGCAAAGCCGCGGCCTTGCTCACCCGCCCGCGCCGCCTCAACGGCAGCGTTCAGGGCCAGCAGATTGGTTTGGAAGGCAATGCCTTCAATCGCACCAATGATTTGGCCCATTTTGTGTGAGGACTGTTCAATCGCTTGTACCGCCTCGCCAACCTTCATCACGGCTTGCCCACCTTGGCGGGCTAGCTCGGCACTGTGTTCGCTCTCGCGCAGCACCTGTTGTGCCGTATCGGCCGATTGGCGTACCGTGCTGGCCAACTCCTCCATGGAGGCCGCCGTTTGCTCTAGGCTGCTGGCTTGGGCATCGGTGCGTTGTGCCAGCGTTTGGGCACCGTGGGCAATGGTGTCGGCAATCTGACCAAAGCCGTTGATTTCGGTGCGTGCATCGCCCACAATGGCACGCAAATTCACTTGGATTTGTTGCAAACGCTCAATCAGCAAGGCCGTGGGGTGGCGCTCGTGGATGCGCTTTTCGTGGCCTGAAACGCTGCACCCTGCAATGCCAATTGCCAGTTGGTTGGCATCGGCCAGCGCCAAGGTAATGCGCCGATGAAAGCGCCAAACGATGATGCCAGAAATGGCAAACACCAGCGCCATTTGCCCCAGTTGCCCGGCCAGGCTGTTGGTCCAGCCCAGTTGTTGCGGTAGTAACGCGGCCAACCACAGCGGCACCATCACGGCCAGTAAGCGCTCGGTAAAAGTAGCGCGCTGCAAACGCCCTATCCGGTCACGCCAGCCGGTGGGCCGTACCCGACCAGCATGCAAATAAAACGTATGTCGCCCCGAGGCCCGCTCTTGTGCCACGCGCGCATACAGTGCCTCAGCCTCGCGTACCTCCTCACGCGAGGGTTTGACACGCACCGACATATAACCCTTGGGTTTGCCGTTTTGCATCAGCGGTGTCACGTGGGCGCGTACCCAATAATGGTCGCCGTTTTTGCGCCGGTTTTTGACCACGCCCACCCAAGTGCGCCCATTACCAATGGTGCTCCACATATCTTGAAAGGCTTCGGGGGGCATATCGGGGTGGCGCACCATGTTGTGTGGCTGCCCCATCAACTCGCCAATGTCATAACCACTGACACGCGAGAAAGCGGCATTGCAATGGGTGATGCGCCCTTTTTCGTCGGTGGTCGACATCAGCAACTCTGCACCCGGATAATCAAACTCTTGGGACGTGACGGGTAAGTTGGTACGCATGCTGCAAGTCCTCTGAGGTTGAATAGGGCTCGATGTCAATCGAGACGGAACACTTCCACTGAACGTGATAGCGCCGTTGAGCTGTTTTTCAGTGCATCGGCAGCATCGGCTGTCTGTTCTACCAGAGCTGCATTTTGCTGCGTGACTAGCTCCAGTTGCACCATCGCGGCATTGGCTTGGTCAATGCCGACCGACTGCTCGGTCGTGGCATGGCTGATTTGCCGTACCAGTTCACTCACGCGCGACACCGCTGTCACCACTTCGTCAATGGTGCGCCCGGCTTGGGCCATTTCTTGCGTGCCCTCATGCACCTGTTGGGCCGAGGTGCTGATCAGGTTGCGAATTTCTTTTGCCGCTTGGGCGCTGCGCTGGGCCAAGGCCCGCACCTCGCCCGCCACCACGGCAAAGCCGCGCCCTTGTTCACCGGCCCGTGCTGCTTCTACCGCTGCATTCAGGGCCAGCAAATTGGTTTGGAAAGCAATGCCCTCAATCACACCAATAATGTCACCCACTTGGCGTGATGAGTGCTCAATGGCTTGCATGGCTTGACCGACCCGTTGCACCGCCTCGCCGCCTGTGCGGGCCACTTCTGCGCTTTGCACGCTATCGCCCGAGACTTGTTCGGCCGTTTGTGCGGTTTGGTGGACAGCGCTGGACAGGGTTTCCATCGCCGTAGTGGTTTGTTCCAAACTGTGCGCTTGGGCTTCGGTGCGGTTGTACAAATCGTGCCCCCCTTGGGCGATGTGGTCTGCCGCCTTCATGAAGCCGTCAATTTCGGTACGCACATCCCCGACGACGGCGCGCAAATTCACCTGAATTTGTTGCAAGCTGCGCGCCATCGGTTGTAAAGAGTTGGGAAACTGCGATATATCCAGTTGGGTGCTCAGGTTGCAGGCGGCAATATCACGCGCAAAGTTGCCCGCATTGCGCATCCCACCGACAATGCGGTGCTGAAACCACGTCAATACCACCGCTCCACCGGCCAGCAGCAGGCCGAATTCTGTGGCCCACGCCAACGGTCCTTGCCAGTCTAGCCAGCGCGGTAGGGTTGCCAGTGCCGCTGTGCCCGCCAGCATCAGCGCTAAAGTAGGCACCGCCCCCATTTGTCGCATACGCTGTAACACACCACGCAAACCCGGGTAGACCACGGCCCCACGGTAGAGCCGGAAAGTTTGGCGTTGTGCGGCCAAATCATCACGCAATTGGGCATACAAACCTTCAGCCAAGGCAATCTCGGCCCGGCTGGGTTTGGTACGCACCGACATATAGCCACAGGGCTTGCCGCCCTCCATGATGGGTGTCACGTTGGCGCGTACCCAGTAAAAACCTCCGTTTTTGCGCCGATTTTTCACAATGCCCGACCACGGCAGCCCACGGCCTACAGTGGCCCACAAATCCTTGTAGGCTTGGGGCGGCATATCGGGGTGGCGAATCAGGTTGTGTGGCTGGCCGATCAGCTCTTCATAGCTGTAGCCACTGGCATCCATAAAGGCTTGGTTGCAATGCGTGATAACACCCGTGGTATCGGTGGTAGAGACCAGCATGTTGTGGGCAGGATAGTCGTATTCCTGATCCGTCACGGGCAAATTGACACGCATGGTGGGGTCTCCTCCTCAAAATGCCCTACTTTGGGGCTGCATATTTTACGAATAGATACAATCAATTTCACCATCCTGCCATGATGGCTTACATTTTTTTTGGTGGTGCTGTGGCCTGATTTAAGGCCAACAAATTAACACCAGTCCGGCCACCACCATCAACATTCCGGCTTTTTCTTGCCATGCCAGATGTTCACTTAAGATACGGCGCGAGACAAAGTAGCTAAACACCACTTCAATCATGCCCAGTGTGCGTACCGGCCCTACGTTTTGTAAAGCATAGGCGGTAAACCAAGCAATCGAAGCGATGGCTCCCATCGCCCCGGTGAGTAAAGAAACGCGCCAAGCCCGCCACAACGGGGCCAAGCCCTGCGGGCTGCGCCGCGCCACCCAAGCACCCAAGCCGACCGATTGCAGGCTTTGCGCCAGCAGTACCCCCCACGCTCCCGACACCCAAGGCGAAGCAGCATCCAGTGCCAAAGCACCCCCCCGGAAACAGACCGTCGCAATCGCAAAGCAGGCTCCGCCTGCCAGTCCGTACAAAGCTGAGGGACTCAGCCAAGCGGATAACTGCAACCATTGGCCACGCCCTGGTAGCGACAGTGCTACCACGCCCAGCGTGGACAAAGCCATCGCCACCAGCGCCAAGGGGGTGGGTAACTCGTGCAAGAACACAGCAGCAAACAAGGCCACTTGCAGCACTTCCGTTTTAGCCAAGGTGACTGCCACGGCAAAATTACGCTCCTCCATCGCACGCAGCAAGGCCGCTGTCGCCAAAATTTGGAACAAAGCCCCTAAGGCAATCCAGCCCACATAGCTGGCGCTGAAGTGGGGCAACACGCGCGCTGCAGGCAACCATAGATACAAAGCTGCCAAATACACCAGCGCAAACGGTAGCCCGTACAGAAAGCGCACCAAGGTAGCGGGCATGGTGCCCAACTCCGAAGTTAAAGAGCGCTGTGCCGTGTTGCGTACCGTTTGTGCCAAGGCGGCTACCAGTACGACGGGCACCCACAGCCAACTGGCCGAAGACGATAACAATGCGGACATCAAGCAGAACGCGGTGTAATGGCGCTGGGCACAAGCCCTTCGCCTTGGTAGAGATAAAAGCGCCCGCGACCGGCGCGTTTGGCGGCATACATGGCTTCGTCGGCATGGCGCGCCAACAATTCAAAGGTGTGGCCGTGTTGCGGAAACAGCGCCACCCCACCACTAACCCCTATACAGCCACCCTTGCCAGCGCAGCCACCTTGCACCAAAAATGGTGCATCGCAGGTGGCCAGTATTTTGTAAGCCAGCCGTTCAATATGTGCCACATTGTCTAAACCTGGCAACAGCAAGACAAACTCATCGCCACCCTGGCGGCACACGGTATCGGATTCGCGTACCGTGGTCTTGAGGCGCTGGGCAAACTCCACCAGCAGTTGGTCGCCCGCTTCGTGGCCCATGCAGTCGTTCACTTGCTTGAAGCCATCCAAGTCCAAATAGATCACGGCCAGCAATCGGCCATCGCGCCGCGCTTGCGCCAGTGCATGGCTGGCGCGGTCTTGTAACAGTAGCCGGTTGGGTAGGTCGGTCAGGGCATCGTATTGCGCCAAACGGGCCATGCGTGCGGTCATGGCCAAGGTTTCGGTCATGTCGTGCAGCACCATCACCGCACCCGTGCGCTGACCGTGGCGGTCAATAATCGGGCTGGCCGATTCTTCTACATCGTAGCGTTGCCCTTGTGTACCTTGTAGCACCACGCCGCGTGTGGGGCCACAAGGTTGGCCACTTTCCAAGGCTTGGTGCAGTGGGCTGGGTTGAAGCAGTTGGCCATTGTTCAAATACAGGGGTACCACCCGGTCGATGTCTTGCCCAAGGGCGACATCTTTGCTCCAGCCGGTCATGCGTACTGCTACCGGGTTCAGGTAGGTAATTTTTCCTTCGGCATTGGTGCAAATCACCGCGTCGCCAATCGATTTGAGCGTCAGGCGGATGCGTTCTTTTTCTTCAAACAGCTCATCTTCCATGCGCTTGCGTTCGCTGATGTCAATCGATTGCACCAGCAGGCCGCGCACTTTGCCTTGCTGTATGTCGGGGGTATAGGTGATGTAGGTGTGGCGTTGTTGGCCGTGAACGTCGGTCATGCGGCGCTCAAAGGTTTGGGTTTCGCCTTGTAAAGCACGTTCCAGATAGGGCAGCACCTTGGCGTAATCGCGTGGCCCCAGTAGGGTGGCCGCAGGCATACCGCGCAATTGTTCGGGCGTGATGCCAAACCATAGCTCAGTGGCCCGGTTGGCGAATCGGTTGTGCAAATCGGTGTCCCAATAACTGACCAAGGAGGGTAAATTGTCCAAAATGGTCTGTACATCGTGCCGGGCTTGTTGCAACTCTGCACTCATGGCTTGGCGCTGCTCTAGCTCGCGTGCCGACAACACCGCCAGCCCAATACAGGCTGCCATCAGCACCAAGGCAAAAATCCCCAACCAAATGGCGCTGCGTCGCCAATCGGCCAGTACCTCATCTACCGCTTGGGCCACGTTAATCACCAGTGGATAGCCTGCCACATGGTGAAAAGCGTACATGCGCAACACACCATCCAGCACCGCACGGCTAGAGAACGAGCCTTGTGGGGCTGCTTGCAGACGGCGCATATTTGCTGTCCCTGCCAATGATTTGCCCGTGTCGCGGTCATCGTATGGAAAACGCACCACAATCGTGCCATTGAGCAAAAACAAATTGATGCCACCGTTGGTACCCAAATGGGATGACGCAAACAGCTCATTGAAATGCTGCAGACTGATAAAGCCCACCACCACCCCAGCAGCACTGCCATTCACTCCCACATACGGGCGGCTCAGGGGTAGGGCATACATGCCAGAAAAAGGACTGCGTATGGGCGAGCCGACATGCAGGCCACTGGTCTGTCCGGCGCGCAACAAGCCCAGTGCCTCTAGGGCCAAGCTGTTGCTGGGTGTCAATTGGGTGGGGCCAGAGCTGGTGAGCACCTCGCCCTCTAAACTCAAAACCAATACGCCCTCAATGCCGGGCATGGTCAAGGAGTGGTCAAACAAGGCCCGCTCGCGCAGGGGGGGCTTGAGCGCCATCACTTGGGCATCTTCTACCCCACTGACTACCCCTTTGAGGGACTGATCGAACCCATCCAACGTATGGTGAATCGATTGGGCCAAGGTTTGGGCCAAATTCACGTTGGTGCGATTGGCAAAATTCCATTGGTCTTGTCGCATCGTCCAGATGGCGTGCATAAACAAGGCACCAATCCCCAATGAGAGCAGCACAGCCAGCAGAATCAACAAACGGGGACGGGTCAGGCGACGCACAAATGAGATAGGCAAAAAGCAGACATGAAAGAGCGCAGATTGTATTGAGCCCCCGAAATTTGTGTTGCTGGCCCGCTGCGTTGGCCTAGGCACGGCCAGAGTGGTTAGCATAGGCAACTTGTCGTCCTACCCACCAGGAGTTGAATCCGTGCCCGCTCTGCTGCTCTTGATCCCTGTTCTGATCGCCCTTGCTGCCTTGGTCTGGTGGAAGTTACGCTCCGCCACGCGCCAGCGCTCCTCTACACCAGAGCGTTTGCACCATGATGCCCCAGCACCACAACAGCCACCCCAGCCGCCTACCATTTTGCCCGCCAAGCGGCCCACCGTGCATGTGCCCGGCCTAGAAAATGCCTTGCCCCAGAGCAACAGCCAAGCCCCGCACAGCAATGCGGTGCCACTGCCGCCCGATACCCCGCCAGAGTTGGCCGCTTTGCACTGGATGGGCGAGCGTGATCTGTCCGGCGCTCGGCACAAAGCCTTGATGACGGTGGTCGGGGGGATTCCGCGTCCGCCCTTGTCGATGCAAAAACTGCTGGAGCCCGATTTTTTCAACCGGGCTGACCCGATAGAACTGAGCGAGTTGCTCATGGGAGAGCCGCTGATTGCCGCCCGCGTGCTGGCGGTGGTCAACTCACCGTTCTATGGGTTGCCCCAGCCCGTCACCAGCATTGAGCCGGCTGTGACCTTGTTGGGCATGGATACGGTACGCAATGTGTGCTTGCAATACATGCTGGCGCAGGCCTTCCGGCCCGAGTTGGCCTCGGCCCAGCGCTCTTTTGATGCCATTTGGCGTGCCAGTGCGATTGCCAGTGAGTTGTGCCTGCATTTAGGCAAAGGCTTGGGTTGGCCGGAGCCAGGGGTGCTGGCCACCAAGGTGGTGTTGGTGTTTGTGGGGCATTTGGCGGCGGCTTCTTTGTTGCCGAGCAATGGCGTAGAAGAGTGGCTGATGCTCGACCGTCTGCGCCGCGCGCAATTGGAGCAAGAGGTGATCGGCTTGGCGGCCGGTGAGGTGGCTAGCTTGGTGCTGCGCCAGTGGGAGTTGCCCGCCACGCTGGTGCAAGATGTCTCGGCCATCAGCCGGGTGCTGGTCACGCCCGCCAGTGCCGTGGATGCAGCACAAGCGCCGCTGTTGGCTTTGGGCTATTTGTGCGTAGGCCTGGGCGAAAAATTGGCCTTGGGGCAATTAAGTTCGATCAAAGCCTACGATTTGGATGCCGATTTGGGCTCGGACACCTTCCATTTGCGCTCGTACTTGGGCCATCCGGCATTGGCGCAGTTGCGCGCGGTGCTGAACTCGGCTGAATTGCACGGTGCCATGCACCACATGCAGACTCCCGGATCATCCTTGCACCATTAAAAGCCCAGAGCGTGGTGTTGGCATCCCTGCTGGGCAGAGTTAGCCAACACCTGCTTTCATCCTGCCCAAGGATTAGCTAAAAAACCGCTTGAGCTTGTCTGTCCAACTCTCGCCGCTGGGCGAGTGGCGCGAGCCGCCTTTTTGCAGCGATTCTTCCAACTCGCGCAGCAACTTGCGCTGGTGCTCGGTTAGTTTGACCGGCGTTTCGACGGCAATATGGCAGTACAAATCACCGGGGTAGCTCGAGCGCACGCCCTTAATACCCTTGCCACGCAAGCGGAACTGTTTACCTGCTTGTGTGCCTTCGGGGATGTCAATCGCGGCTTTGCCCGCCAAGGTAGGCACTTCAATTTCGCCACCCAAAGCAGCCGTGATAAAGCTGACCGGTACTTGGCAGTGCAGGTCGTCGCCATCGCGCTCGAAGATGTCGTGTTTCTTCAGGCGAATTTCGATGTACAAATCGCCCGGTGGCCCGCCATTCGTACCGGGCTCGCCATTGCCAGTGCTGCGAATGCGCATCCCGTCGTCGATACCCGCAGGAATTTTGACTTCCAGCGTTTTCTGCTTTTTCACCTTGCCTTGTCCGTGGCAAGCGGTGCAAGGGTCGGGGATGATCTTGCCGGTGCCGCGGCAGTGCGGGCAGGTCTGTTGCACGCTAAAGAAGCCTTGGCGCATCTGCACCACACCCGAGCCGCTACAGGTAGAGCAAGTTTTCGGGCTGGTGCCCGGCTTGGCCCCACTGCCGTGGCAAGTGTCGCAGTTTTCCCACGCTGGGATGCGAATTTCGGCATTCTTACCGCGTGCAGCCTCTTCGAGCGTGATCTCCATCGCGTAGCTCAGGTCGCTGCCACGATAAACCTGACGGCCCCCGGCACCGCGCCCCCGGCCACCTTGGTTGAACATATCACCAAAAATGTCGCCAAACGCCTCCGCAAAGCCACCAAAGCCTTCGGCTCCGGGGCCACCGTGGCCGCGATTGGGATCGACCCCGGCATGGCCGTATTGGTCGTAAGCGGCGCGTTTTTGCGGATCCGAGAGCATCTCATAAGCCTCTTTGGCTTCTTTGAACTTCTCTTCTGCAGCTTTGCTGGCATCACCCTGATTGCGGTCTGGGTGGTATTTCATCGCCAGCTTGCGGTATGCCTTTTTGATTTCTTCATCGGAGGCAGTTTTGCCCACCCCGAGGATTTCGTAAAAGTCTCTTTTCGACATAGACAGGTACCCAGTTAGAACAGGAACGCCGCGCCGGACTCCCCGGTTGCACAGGGGCCTGGCGCGGCGGTATGGTCAGCGCAAGCGCTACCCTCTTAGCCCTTCTTGACTTCCTTCACTTCGGCATCGACCACATTGTCGTCATCGGCAGGCTTGGCCGACGAAGAGCCTTGGGCACCACCGGCAGCGGCACCAGTGGCTCCAGCACCCGCGGCGGCAGCTGCTTGGGCCGCTTGCTCATTGGCGTACATCTTTTCGCCCAGCTTCTGGCTGGCAGCCATCAGGGCGGTGGTTTTTTCGTCGATAGCGGCTTTGTCGTCGCCTTTCAGGGCTTCTTCCAAGGCTTTGACGGCCGATTCAATCGCGCTCTTTTCGCTGGCATCGAGCTTGTCGCCAAACTCGGTCAGGCTCTTGTTCACGCTGTGGACAGCCGCTTCACCTTGGTTGCGGGCTTGCACCAGTTCGAGCTTGCGGTGGTCTTCGGCTGCGTTCAATTCAGCATCCTTGATCATTTGCTGAATTTCTTCTTCCGAAATGCCCGAGTTGGCCTTGATGGTGATCTTGTTCTCTTTGCCGGTAGCTTTGTCTTTGGCACCGACATGCAAAATACCATTGGCATCAATGTCAAACGACACTTCAATTTGCGGCACGCCACGCGCTGCCGGAGGGATACCTTCCAAATTGAATTCACCCAGCAGTTTGTTGCCCGAAGCCATTTCGCGTTCGCCTTGGAACACCTTGATGGTCACGGCAGGCTGGTTGTCGTCTGCGGTCGAGAAGGTTTGCGCAAACTTGGTCGGGATGGTGGTGTTCTTGCTGATCATCTTGGTCATGACACCGCCCAGGGTTTCAATGCCCAAAGACAGCGGGGTCACGTCCAGCAGCAGCACGTCCTTGCGGTCACCCGACAGCACTTGGCCTTGGATGGCAGCACCCACGGCCACGGCTTCGTCGGGGTTCACGTCTTTGCGTGGTTCGCGGCCAAAGAATTCTTTGACCTTTTCTTGCACCTTGGGCATACGGCTCATGCCGCCGACCAAAATCACATCTTGAATGTCCGACACACTGATGCCCGCATCTTTGATGGCAGTGCGGCAAGGGGCAATGGTGCGCTCGATCAGCTCTTCCACCAGTTGTTCCAGCTTGGCACGGGTCAGCTTGATGTTCAGGTGTTTCGGGCCAGAGGCATCTGCCGTGATGTAGGGCAGGTTGATGTCGGTGGAGGCCGAGTTGGACAGCTCGATCTTGGCTTTTTCTGCCGCTTCTTTCAAGCGTTGCAGGGCCAGCACGTCTTTGGTCAAGTCCACGCCTTGTTCTTTTTTGAACTCGGCAATGATGAAGTCGATGATGCGTTGGTCAAAGTCTTCACCGCCCAAGAAGGTGTCACCGTTGGTAGACAGCACTTCAAATTGCTTTTCGCCATCCACATCGGCAATTTCGATGATGGACACGTCAAACGTGCCGCCGCCCAAGTCGTACACAGCAATTTTGCGGTCGCCCTTACCGGCTTTGTCCAAACCGAAGGCCAAGGCCGCAGCGGTTGGCTCGTTGATGATGCGCTTGACATCCAAACCAGCAATGCGGCCAGCGTCTTTGGTTGCTTGGCGTTGGGCATCGTTGAAGTAGGCCGGTACGGTAATCACGGCTTCGGTCACGGTCTCGCCCAGGTAATCCTCGGCGGTTTTCTTCATCTTGCGCAGCACTTCGGCGCTGATTTGCGGCGGGGCCAGCTTTTGGCCGCGCACTTCCACCCAAGCGTCGCCATTGTCAGCGCGTGTGATGCTGAAGGGCATCAGGTCGATGTCCTTTTGCACTTCTTTTTCGTCAAACTTGCGACCAATCAGGCGCTTGGCAGCGTAGATGGTGTTTTTGGGGTTGGTGACGGCTTGGCGCTTGGCCGAAGCGCCGACCAGAATCTCACCGTCTTCTTGGTAAGCAATGATGGAAGGCGTGGTGCGTGCGCCTTCGCTGTTTTCGATCACTTTGGTGGTGTTGCCGTCCATGATGGCAACACAGCTATTGGTGGTGCCCAAGTCGATACCGATGATTTTTGCCATGATTTCTCTCTCCGCGATGTAGGTGAAATTATTGAATGCGTCTAACGTGTGGCCTGTTGGCCGAGCTTCAAGCCGGGCCAGCCCAATTTTTTATTTGGGTGCCGTGACCGTGACCAGTGCCGGGCGCAGGATGCGGTCGGCAATCACATAGCCCTTTTGCAACACCGCCACCACCGTATTAGGCTCTTGTTCGGCGGGCACCACACTGATGGCTTGGTGGAAGTTGGGGTTGAACTTTTCGCCCGCTGGGGGGTTGATGGCGACCACCTTGTTGCGCTCGAGTGCGGCGGTCAGTTGGCGCAAGGTGGCATCCGAGCCTTCGCGCAATTGCTGTGCGGTGGCATTGGGCAGGGCCAGCGCGGCATCCAAACTATCGCAAACTGGCAGCAGGCTTTCGGCAAAGCCCTCAATGCCGAACTTACGTGCTTTGGCAATGTCTTCTTCGGCGCGGCGGCGGGCGTTTTCGGCCTCGGCTTTGGCGCGCAAAAACTGGTCGGCCAAATCGGCACTCTTGGCCTTGAGTTCAGCCAGCTCGGACTGCAAACGCGCCATCTCGTCAGAGGCATTGGCGGCCAGCGCGGCCTCGATCTCTTCGGGAGCGGGGGCTACGGCAGGAGCAGAAGTGTGGTTTTCAGGCATGACGGAAACTTTGGTAGAAAAAACTGAAAAGAAACTGCTAAGACAGTGTGCGCTGCACAAATGGGGTGCCCACAGCCTGTTTCAAGGGCAGCGGTGCATGACAGGCCAAAACCTCCTGTCCCAAAAGGCACCGGATGGCTTGCCAAGTGTACAGGCGCGCCAGCCTAGGGCTATAATCTTGGGTTTTGCCTTGCCACACTGCTACAGGCGCAGCAGGTGGTTCTCATCCAGAAGGAGTATGCATGCGTCATTACGAAATCATTTTGTTGATCCACCCGGATCAAAGCGAGCAGGTTCCTGCCATGCTCGAGCGCTACAAGGGCATGATCACCGCTGGCGGTGGTCAAGTGCACCGTGTGGAAGACTGGGGTCGTCGCCAACTGGCTTACCTCATCAACAAGCTGGCCAAGGCCCATTACCTGTGCATCAACATCGAGGCCGATCAGGCTGTGATGGCTGAACTGGAGCACGCCTTCAAGTTCAACGATGCTGTGCTGCGCCACCTGACTGTGCAGAAGAAGAAGGCCGAAACTGGCCCCTCTTCCATGATGAAAACCGTTGAGCGCGAAGAAGCCCGCAAGGCCAGCCAAGCCGAATACGCTGCTGCCAGCGAGCGCGCAGAGCGTTAAGCCCGCGTTTGCCTGCCACCGGAGTGGAAAACCGCGTTGCCCTGACTGCCTGTATCGCCGAGGCCGAGCCTTTGCGTTACACGCCCGCCGGATTGCCCGCCATTGCCCTGCGTTTAGAGCACAGCTCACGCCAAGCAGAAGCCGGACAACCGCGCGAAGTCAAGGCCAGCCTGAAGGCAGTGGCCTTTGGTACCTTGGCCGAACAATTGGCCCAGTTGCCTGTAGGTAGTCTCTGGCAGTTTGGTGGTTTTTTAGCCACTCCGCGCAATGGCAAGCATGTCGTGCTACACGTTCAGGATATTCAACAAAATTAATTTTCAAGAGGTCCGCAATGGCCACGTTCAAGAAATTCAACAAAGACAAG
>CAYZGT010000034.1:0-29587 GCA_964478155.1 uncultured Simplicispira sp. | reverse complement strand
TGATGCTGTACTGCGGGCTGGTGCTGGTGTGCATCAGGTAGGCTTCGTTGAACAAATGCCGGTCTAATGGGGTCGATTGCGACTCTTGCACCAGCACATGGCTGGCTTGGCTGATACCGGCCAACAGCTTGTGGATGGATTGGGTGGCATAAACCACCGAATGCTGGGGGCGTGCACGCTTTTTGCCCATCGCGTGGTACGTGCCATAGAAAGGGTGGAAGGCCGCATGGGGCAACCACGCTTCGTCAAAGTGCAGGTTGTCCACATAACCGTCCAGCATTTTTTTGATGGTTTCGGTGTTGTACAACACGCCATCGTAGGTCGATTGCGTCAGCGTCAGCACCCGTGGCTTGACCTTGCTGGCATCCACGCCTTGCAAGAGTGGATTAGCGCGGATTTTTTCTTGGATGGTTTCTGGCTCGAACTCGCTTTGTGGAATCGGGCCAATGATGCCAAAGTGGTTGCGCGTGGGCTTAAGGAAGACCGGAATCGCACCCGTCATGATGATGCTGTGCAGCACCGACTTGTGGCAGTTGCGGTCTACCACCACCACATCGCCGGGGGCTACGGTGTGGTGCCAAACGATTTTGTTGGAGGTAGACGTGCCGTTGGTGACAAAAAAGCAATGGTCGGCATTGAAAATACGGGCAGCATTGCGCTCCGATTCGCCAATCGCGCCATTGTGGTCAAGCAACTGGCCCAGCTCCTCCACGGCATTGCACACGTCGGCGCGCAGCATGTTCTCGCCATAAAACTGGTGGTACATCTGGCCCACCGGGCTTTTTAAGAAGGCTACACCACCCGAGTGGCCGGGGCAGTGCCAAGAATAAGAGCCATCTTCGGCATAGTCCAGCAACGCTTTAAAGAACGGCGGCTGCACGCCTTCAAGGTAACTCTTAGCCTCGCGGATAATGTGCTTGGCCACAAACTCGGGCGTATCCTCAAACATGTGGATAAAGCCGTGCAACTCGCGCAAAATGTCGTTGGGCAGGTGGCGGCTGGTTTTGGTTTCGCCATGCACATAAATCGGTACATCGGCGTTTTTGCGGCGCACTTCTTCAATAAAGGTGCGCAAGCTCAATACGATCGGGTCTAAGCCCGAGCCCAGCGTAAACTCCTCATCGTCAATCGACAAAATAAAAGCACTGGCACGGCTTTGCTGTTGGGCAAACTGGCTCAAATCGCCATAGCTGGTCACGCCCAACACTTCAAAGCCCTCGGCCTCAATCGCTTGGGCCAACGCCCGGATGCCCAAACCCGAAGTATTCTCCGAACGGTAGTCTTCGTCGATGATGATGATAGGAAAACGGAATTTCATGGGCTACCTCTGGATGTAGGGGCTAGGGGTGAGGGCGCAGTGCCCCAAAAAAGAAAACAGGCGCGAAGTGTACGGAATAACTGTGTCGGCGCTTTGACGTAGCATGCTAATGTCCCAGAGTATGCTGTGGCACCAGCACATCTGAAAGCGAGGCTGTTGTGACGATAGACGATTCCACCTTGTGGTGGCTGCTGGCGGGGGCCATTGTGGTGGCCGAGTTGCTGACCGGCACTTTTTATTTGCTCATGCTGGCCCTGGGCGCGGCAGCTGGTGCCTTGGCCGCCCACGCAGGCCTAGGGCAGGCCGCACAACTGGTGCTAGCAGCCTTGGTGGGCGGTGGTGCAGTGGCACTGTGCCACTGGCGGCGGCGGCGCCGTCCGGGCGACCCTTCACCACGGGCTGACCGCAGCGTGAACTTGGATATTGGCGAAGTAGTGCATATTGAAGGCTGGAACCCCGATGGCACGGCCCAAGTGCGCTACCGAGGCGCACAATGGACAGCCATCCACCGCCCCGGCACCACCCCGCGCACGGGCGCGCACCGCGTGGCCGAACTGGTGGGCAGCCGCCTGCTGGTCGATCCAATGTAAGTGGCGTTGGCATTTATTTCCCGCAACCCCGAAAGGCCCATCATGGAAATTGCTCTCATCCTTGTTGTTATTGCCGTGATTTTTATTGCGCGCGCCGTCAAAGTGGTACCCCAGCAAAACGCTTGGGTGAAAGAGCGCTTGGGCAAGTATGCGGGCACCCTCAGTCCGGGCTTGAACTTTTTAGTGCCGTTTATCGACAAGGTAGCCTACAAGCACAGCCTGAAAGAAATTCCACTGGATGTGCCCAGCCAAGTGTGTATCACCCGCGACAACACCCAGTTGCAGGTGGATGGGATTTTGTATTTCCAAGTGACGGATCCGATGCGTGCCAGCTATGGCTCCAGCAACTACATCATGGCCGTGACCCAATTGGCCCAAACCAGCCTGCGCAGCGTGATTGGCAAGCTGGAACTGGACAAGACCTTTGAAGAACGCGACATGATCAACGCCCAGGTGGTACAAGCGATTGACGAAGCGGCCCTCAACTGGGGCGTGAAGGTGCTGCGCTACGAAATCAAAGACCTGACACCCCCGAAGGAAATTTTGCATGCCATGCAGGCGCAAATCACGGCAGAACGTGAAAAGCGCGCCCTGATTGCCGCCTCAGAAGGTCGCCGCCAAGAGCAGATCAACATTGCCACCGGCGAGCGCGAAGCCTTCATTGCCCGCTCGGAGGGTGAAAAACAAGCCGCCATCAACAAGGCCCAAGGCGAGGCCACCGCCATCATGACGCTGGCCTCGGCCTCGGCGCAGGCGATTGAGCGGGTGGCTGCTGCTATCCGCCAACCCGGCGGCGAGCAGGCGGTACAGCTGAAAGTGGCAGAAAAGGCGGTAGAAGCCTATGGCAAGCTGGCCCAAGATGCCACCACCACGCTGATTGTGCCCAGCAATATGAGCGAAGTCTCCACCCTGATTGCTTCCGCCATGAAAATGGTGCAAGTCGAGCGGCCATTGTCTTGAGAACCATCACAAATTATCGCCCCCTGCGACCCAGAACGCCAAAATGGGCTGTTTATCGCCTATAATCACAGGCTCACGGAGAGGTGGATGAGCGGTTTAAGTCGCACGCCTGGAAAGCGTGTGTGGGCTAATCCCCACCGCGGGTTCGAATCCCGCCCTCTCCGCCATCAGATAGAACAAAGCCCGCCAACTACAGTGCCAGTTGGCGGGCTTTTCTTCATTCAAGGCCCTGTGTGCCTGCTGGAACCGTATGAACGCCCTTCTACCCAGCCATATTGACCCGGCCATCATCAGTTTGGCACTGGAGCAATCTTTCAACGCAGTGGTCCTCACCGATGCCAAGCCCGGCCCAGACGGCTGCTGCATCGTGTACGCCAACCAAGCCTTTAGCCACATGACCGGCTACACACTGACCGAGCTGCTGGGGCGCAATCCACGCTTTTTGCAAGGGCCAGCCACCAACCCGGATGTGATTGAGCGGCTACGCCAATGCCTGCGCGAGGGGCGGTATTTTCATGGCTCGACCATCAACTACCGCAAAGATGGCCGCCCGTACACGGTCGAGTGGAACATTTCTCCCGTACGCAACCCGGCAGGTGAGATTACGCACTTTATCTCGGTGCAACAAGACATCAGCAGCCTGATGGCGGCGCAAAAAAGCACCCAATTGTTTGCCCACGTGCTCAACGCTACTGATGATGGCGTGGTGATTACCGACAGCAACGGCACGATTGAATTTGTCAACAAAGGCTTTGAAAAAATCACCGGCTATGGGCTAACCGAAGTGCTCGGCTGCAAGCCCAGTTTGCTCAACTCGGGCGAACAAGACAGTGCTTTTTACCAACAGATGTGGCACACCCTGAAACAGGGCAAAACCTTCCGGCACACCTTTACCAATCGGGCCAAAGACCACAGCCTGATCCACTGTGATGAAACCATCACCCCGCTGACCAACGAGGCCGGAGAAATTACCCACTACGTCAGCATTTTTCATGACCTGACAACGCGGGTGTTAGAGGAACAAATGTTCCGCGAGATGATGCGTTTTGATGGCCTGACCGGAGCGCTGACACGCACCTCGGGCGAGCATGCACTGCAAAAAGCCTATATGCAGTTTTTGAGCAGCAACGTGCCGATGACGATTGCCTTGGCCGATGTCGATCATTTCAAGCAAGTGAACGACACTTGGGGCCATAGCTGTGGCGATGCGGTACTCAAAGCGTTATCGCGCAACCTGATTGCTACCCTGCGCGCCAATGACAGCGTTATCCGCTGGGGCGGCGAAGAGTTTTTGCTGATTTTCAGCGGCTGCCCACTCGGGCAGGCGAAGGCACTGGCCGAGCGCTGCCGTACTGGCATTGCCAAGATTGCGCATGAGCGGGCCGGACAGGTGACCGTATCCATGGGCATCGGCGAACTGCAAACAAACGAGACGCTGGCCGAACTGATTGAGCGCGTAGACCAAGCACTGTACCAAGCCAAACATGCAGGCCGCAACCAAGTCCAGCTGTCTCGTGCTTGAACCTATAGTCACCGCCCCACCATAAAAAAAGCCCCGCCAGTAGGTTGGTGGGGCTTTTTATCGTGCTAATAGCAGCTTAGGCGGCTTGCAATTGGGCGTGCATCTCTTGCACCGAGATCACATCCAGCTGGTTCATGTGCTTCATGCCTTCGACCGCTGCTTCAGCACCGAAGATGGTGGTGAAGGTGGTGACACGGGCTAACAAAGAGCTGGTACGGATGGCACGTGAGTCAGCAATCGCATTGCGGCGCTCTTCGACCGTGTTGATGACCATGACGATTTCGTCGTTCTTGATCATGTCCACGATGTGGGGGCGGCCTTCGGCCACTTTGTTCACGGTTTGCACCGGCACACCGGCTTCGGCAATCGCGGCAGCCGTACCTTTGGTGGCGCACAGGGTAAAGCCCATAGTCACCAGTTCGCGGGCAATCGCAATGGCACGGGGCTTGTCGCTGTTACGCACCGTCAAGAAGACCTTGCCTGCGGTAGGCAACTTGGTACCTGCACCCAGTTGGCTCTTGACGAAGGCTTCGCCAAAGGTTTTGCCCACGCCCATGACTTCGCCGGTCGATTTCATCTCGGGGCCGAGGATGGTATCTACACCGGGGAACTTGACGAACGGGAACACCGCTTCTTTCACGCTGAAGTAGGGCGGTGTCACTTCCTTGGTGATACCCTGTGCAGCCAGCGTCTGACCGGCCATGCAGCGTGCCGCCACCTTAGCCAATTGGATGCCTGTGGCTTTGGAAACAAACGGCACGGTGCGCGAGGCACGTGGGTTCACTTCCAGCACATAGATGATGTCTTGGCCGTCGGCTTCTTGGATGGCAAACTGCACATTCATCAGGCCCACCACGTTCAGCCCTTGGGCCATCGCAGCAGTTTGGCGCTTGATTTCAGCAACGGTTTCGGCCTTCAGGTAGTAAGGGGGCAAGGAACACGCAGAATCGCCGGAATGGACACCCGCTTGCTCAATGTGCTCCATCACGCCGCCAATAAATACTTGGCCGGTGTTGTCGCGCACGCAGTCCACATCGCACTCGATGGCGTTGCTCAAGAAGCGGTCGAGCAGCACCGGGCTGTCGTTGCTCACCTTGACGGCTTCGCGCATATAGCGCTCTAGGTCGCGTTGCTCATGCACGATTTCCATCGCACGGCCACCCAGCACGTAGCTCGGGCGCACCACCAGCGGGTAGCCCAAAGCGGCGGCTTTTTCCAACGCGTCGGCTTCGGTGCGCGCGGTGGCATTGGGCGGCTGCTTGAGGTTCAAATCGTGCAACAGCTTTTGGAAGCGTTCACGGTCCTCGGCGGCATCGATCATGTCGGGCGTAGTGCCGATGATCGGCACACCTTCGGCCTCTAAACCCAGCGCCAGCTTGAGCGGGGTTTGGCCGCCGTACTGCACGATCACGCCAGCAGGCTTCTCTTTATCGACGATTTCCAACACGTCTTCCAACGTGACCGGTTCAAAGTACAAGCGGTCGGAAGTGTCGTAGTCGGTCGAGACGGTTTCGGGGTTGCAGTTGACCATGATGGTTTCGTAACCATCTTCGCGCATAGCCAAAGCAGCATGCACGCAGCAGTAGTCAAACTCAATCCCTTGGCCGATACGGTTGGGGCCACCGCCCAGCACCATGATTTTTTTCTTGTCGGTCGGTTCGGCCTCGCACTCTTCCTCGTAAGTGGAGTACAGGTAGGCGGTGTTGGTGGCAAATTCAGCCGCACAGGTATCCACGCGCTTATAGACCGGGCGCACCTTGAGGGCGCGGCGCTGGTCGCGCACAGCTTTTTCGGTGGTTTTGAGCAGCTTGGCCAAGCGGCGATCGGAGAAGCCTTTTTGCTTCAAAGCGCGCAGGGTCGCGGCATCGAGTTGGGCCAAAGCAGCATCGCCATGCTGGGCAGTGAGTTGATCCAACTCCAGCTCAATCTTGACGATTTCTTCAATCTGTACCAAGAACCATTTGTCGATTTTGGTCAGGTCGTGGACTTCATCCACCGACAAGCCCATCGCAAAGGCATCGCCCACGTACCAGATACGCTCGGGGCCGGGCTCACCCAGTTCTTTTTCCAAGATTTCGCGGTCTTGGGTTTTTTCATTCATGCCATCCACGCCCACTTCCAGGCCGCGCAGGGCTTTTTGGAAGGACTCTTGGAAGGTACGACCCATCGCCATCACTTCGCCCACCGACTTCATTTGCGTCGTCAAGCGGTTGTCGGCAGCGGGGAACTTCTCAAAGGCAAAACGTGGGATTTTGGTGACTACGTAGTCAATCGATGGCTCAAACGAGGCCGGGGTGGCACCGCCAGTGATTTCGTTTTTCAGCTCGTCCAGCGTGTAGCCCACGGCCAGCTTGGCCGCGACCTTGGCAATCGGGAAGCCCGTGGCTTTAGAAGCCAGTGCCGAAGAGCGCGAGACGCGCGGGTTCATCTCAATCACCACCATGCGGCCATCTTTGGGATTGATAGAGAACTGCACGTTGGAACCGCCGGTATCCACACCAATCTCGCGCAGCACCGCCAAGCTGGCGTTGCGCATGATTTGGTATTCTTTATCGGTCAGGGTTTGGGCGGGTGCTACGGTGATGGAGTCGCCGGTGTGGACACCCATCGGATCCAAGTTTTCAATCGAGCAGATGATGATGCAGTTGTCCGCCTTGTCGCGCACCACTTCCATCTCGTACTCTTTCCAACCCAACAGCGATTCTTCAATCAACAGTTCGTTGGTGGGCGAAGCTTCTAGGCCGCGCTTGCAGATGGTTTCAAACTCTTCCGGGTTGTAGGCAATGCCGCCGCCGGTGCCACCGAGCGTAAAGCTGGGGCGAATCACGGTGGGGAAACCAACATGCTTTTGCACTGCCCAGGCTTCTTCCATGCTGTGCGCAATGCCAGAACGTGCCGAGCCCAGACCAATTTTGGTCATGGCATCTTTGAACTTCAGGCGGTCTTCGGCCTTGTCGATGGCCTCGGGGGTTGCGCCAATCAGCTCCACCTTGTATTTTTCTAGTACGCCGTGGTGCCACAAGTCCAGCGCACAGTTGAGCGCGGTTTGGCCGCCCATGGTCGGCAAAATGGCATCGGGACGCTCTTTGGCAATGATCTTTTCTACCGTTTGCCAAGTGATCGGCTCAATGTAGGTAACATCCGCCGTGGCCGGATCGGTCATGATCGTGGCCGGGTTGCTGTTGATCAGAATGACCTTGTAACCCTCTTCGCGCAGCGCCTTACAGGCTTGCACGCCGGAATAATCGAACTCACAAGCCTGGCCGATGATGATCGGGCCAGCGCCGATGATGAGAATGCTTTTTATGTCTGTACGTTTTGGCATGGTGCGTCGATCAGTCGATCGTGGTTTCGGCGGCCAGGGGGCTGGAGGAAGGCTGGGCAGCCTCGCGCCGCAGCTTCAACTTGTCTATCAAGGCCTGCGCCCGTTCAGGGGGTAGGTTCTTTTGCATTAACTGCAACAGACCATCGCCTTGGATCAGGGGGCGCAGAACTTCGGCTTCGGCCTCATAAAACGCTACGTCCCAATCTTGTATCGCTTCGGCAAAGGTCGCATCGTCCCAAGTTTTACCCTTGGCCACCAAAGTCACCAAAGGCATGGCCTTGTTGTCGATGAAAGCCTTTTTGTAAGGCTTTTGCTGCCAACGCTCCACAAACCATTCTTTGTGCGGCGAAGGCAAGGTAGCGATGCGCTTGAAGATGGCTTTCTCCAGCGATGCAGTGGGGAAACTGAACAGTTTCATGGGGCAGACTCGCGGTGCAGTGGAGGGTGCGCCTTACGACGTGGCTTTGGCAGCCTGCATGAGCGCGCTGAAGCGGTCAAACAGATAAGCGATGTCGTGCGGGCCGGGCGAAGCCTCGGGGTGGCCTTGGAAGCAGAACGCGGGTTTGTCGGTGCGCTCCAAGCCCTGCAAGGTGCCATCAAACAAGCTGATGTGGGTGGCGCGCAGGTTGGCAGGCAACGATTGCAGCTCGACCGCAAAACCGTGGTTTTGGCTGGTGATGCTGACACGGCCATTGTCCAAGTCTTTGACCGGGTGGTTAGCACCGTGGTGGCTGTTGTCCATCTTGAAAGTTTTGGCCCCCGAGGCCAACGCCATGATTTGGTGGCCCAAGCAAATGCCAAAGGTGGGCACGCCCGACTCGATGATGGTTTGGGCTGCGGCAATGGCGTAATCGCACGGCTGTGGATCGCCAGGGCCGTTGGACAAGAACACGCCATCGGGGTTCAGGGCCAGTACCTCGGCTGCCGGGGTTTTGGCGGGTACCACCGTGAGTTTGCAGCCACGCTCGGCCAGCATACGCAGGATGTTTTTCTTCACGCCAAAATCGTAGGCCACCACATGGAAGCGTGGGGCGGTTTGCTGGCCGTAACCTTGGCCCAGCTTCCACTCGGTTTGGTCCCACTGGTAGGCGGCGGCGGTCGTGACGACTTGGGCCAAATCCAGTCCCTTCATGGGCGGTGCAGCCTTGGCAGCGGCAATGGCTTCGTCAATGCGTGCTTGCGTGACCACTTCGCCTGCGGCCAAACCGACGATGGCACCGTTTTGCGCGCCTTGGCTACGCAACAAGCGCGTAAGCTTGCGGGTGTCGATGTTGGCGATAGCAACCGTGTTCTCGCGCACCAGATACTGCGACAGCGTTTCGGTGGCGCGGAAGTTGCTGGCCAGCAAGGGCAGGTCTTTGATGATGAGGCCTGCGGCATGGACTTTGTCGGCTTCGACATCCTCGGCGTTGACACCGTAGTTGCCAATGTGCGGATACGTGAGGGTCACGATCTGCTGGCAATAGCTGGGGTCGGTCAGGATTTCTTGGTAGCCGGTGATAGAGGTGTTGAAGACCACTTCACCGACGGTGGTGCCGGTGGCACCAATCGAATTGCCAATAAAGACCGTGCCGTCTGCGAGCGCCAGAATGGCGGGCGGGAAGGTTCCCTGTAGAGACAATAGCACTGGGTTCTCCGGTTTGGTTACGGGCACGCCCAGCGGAGCAGGAGACAGGATGGGTCTCGTGCAAAAGCTCTTGTGGGGGTCGGCTATGAAGCTGCGCTAGGCGTAAGGGATGCGTAAAAGCCACCCATTATAGCCAATGGTCATGATTTCCGAATGACACTTTGAGGGAAAACCCGCACCACTCACAGGGCAGGTGCGTCGGTAAAAGCCGCCACGGCACTGGCGTGCAAACAGATCGCAGCCGCAGCAGCCACGTTCAATGACTCTTCACCGCCCGGCTGACCGATCCGCACCGATAAGCTGGCGCGCGCTGCCACGGCTTCACCCACGCCTTGGCCTTCATGGCCCAAGGCCCACGCACAGGGCCACGGCAAGGTTTGCTGCTGAATCAGCGCGCCTTGGTGCGAACTGGTGACGATCAAAGGCATTTGCAAGGCATCCAAGGCTTCAGGCTGCAGCCCTTCTATCAGGCGCAAAGCAAAATGGGCCCCCATACCGGCGCGCAGCACCTTGGGAGCCCAGAGCGCCGCTGTACCCTTGAGCGCCAACACTTGCACAAAGCCAAAGGCCGCCGCACTGCGCAAAATGGAGCCTACATTGCCTGCATCTTGCACCCGGTCTAGCACCACGGTAGGCGCATCGGGCAGCACCGCTGGGGCCGTGGGCAAATCCATCACATAGCCCATCTGCGCGGGCGACTCTAAGCCACTGATGTCGGCAAACAGCGCTGGTGGAATCACCACCACGCGGCCTGCTCCTTGTACCCATGCGGCAGGCACGTTCGGCCACAAGGCTTCAGAAAACACAGCGACCGCTGGTTGTAGGCCGCGCTCTAAGGCCGCGCGGCACAGATGATCCCCCTCTAACCAGACACGACCTTGCTTGCGGTAGGCCGTGCTGTCTTGGGCCAAACGGCGCAGGTCTTTGAGCAGCGGATTGTCGCGCGATTGAATCGAGGTCGGGATGGTGGTCATAGGAATGAGAAGTGAATCAACGGATGGCCGAAACTACCACGGCTGCCGTGCGCCACCGCTGCGCGCGCCGTTCTAGACCGCGCAATTGTGCTGTTACCCCTGTGGATGCCAAGGTGGTATCGCGCAGTAGTCGGGGCGACAATAACGCCCATGAGTATTGATTTTCTGACTCCTTCCGACACCTCTCCCCTGACCACCCCCGTGGCCGATACCGATAGCTTGGCTGCCTACGCCCAACGTGCCTATCTGGAATATGCCCTGTCGGTGGTGAAAGGCCGGGCCTTGCCCGATGTGTGCGATGGCCTCAAGCCGGTGCAACGGCGCATTTTGTACGCCATGGATCGCATGGGCCTGAGCTACTCTGGCCCCAACGGCAATGTAGTACCCAAGCCGGTGAAAAGCGCACGGGTGGTGGGCGATGTGCTGGGGCGCTTTCACCCGCATGGCGACCAGTCGGCCTACGATGCGTTGGTGCGCATGGCACAAGACTTTGCCCAACGCTATCCGCTGATTGACGGCCAGGGCAACTTTGGCAGCCGCGATGGCGATGGCGCAGCCGCAATGCGCTACACCGAAGCCCGCTTGTCCAAAATTAGCCGTTTGCTGTTGGATGAAATAGACGAGGGCACCACCGATTTCATCCCCAATTATGATGGCTCTACCGTCGAACCCAGCGAGTTGCCCGCACGGCTCCCGTTCTCCTTGCTCAATGGGGCCAGTGGCATTGCCGTGGGTTTGGCGACCGAAATTCCGAGCCACAACCTGCGCGAAGTGGCCGATGCTTGCGTGGCGCTGGTTAAAAACCCACAACTCTCGGCAGAAGAATTACAAGCCCTGATTCCCGGCCCCGATTACCCCGGCGGCGGCCAAATCATCAGCAGCGCTGCCGAGATTGCCGAGGCCTACCGCACCGGGCGCGGCAGCCTGAAAGTGCGTGCGCGCTGGAAAATCGAAGACTTGGCACGCGGCCAATGGCAACTGGTGGTGACCGAACTACCGCCCGGTGTGAGCACGCAAAAGGTGCTAGAAGAAATTGAAGAACTGACCAACCCCAAGGTCAAGGCGGGGAAAAAGGCCCTGAGCCAAGAGCAAACCCAGCTCAAAGCCAGCATGTTGGCGGTGCTGGATGGCGTGCGCGATGAATCGAGCAAAGAGGCCGCCGTGCGCTTGGTGTTCGAGCCCAAAACCAGCAAAACCCCGCAAGCAGAACTCATCACCGCCTTGCTGGCCCACACCAGCTTAGAGACCTCCGCCCCCATCAACCTGACGATGATCGGCTTGGATGGCAAGCCGGTGCAAAAGTCCTTGCGCTGCATGTTGGAAGAGTGGATACGTTTTCGCCAAACCACCATCCACCGACGCAGCCGGCACCGACTGAACAAGGTACTAGACCGCATCCATATTTTGGAAGGGCGGCATGTGGTGCTGCTGCACATCGACGAGGTGATTGGCATCATCCGCGAGTCTGACGAACCCAAGCCCGCCCTGATTGCCCGCTTTGCCCTGAGCGAGCGCCAAGCAGACGATATTTTGGAAATCCGCCTGCGCCAATTGGCCCGGTTAGAAGCCCTGAAAATTGAGCAAGAGTTGCAAGAACTGCGCGACAGCCAAGGCAAGCTGGAAGATATTTTGGGCAACCCGGCCAGCTTACGCCGCCTGATGGTGCGCGAGATCGAGCAAGATGCCAAACAATTTGCCGACGAGCGCCGCACCCTGATCCAGGCCGAGAAAAAAGCCGTGGTCGAGGTCAAAGTGGTCGACGAACCCGTCACAGTGGTGGTGTCAGAAAAAGGCTGGGTACGTACGCGCAATGGGCACGGCCACGAAGTGGGTAGTTTGGCCTTTAAAGCCGGCGATGGCCTGCTGGCTACCTTTGAGTGCCGCACGGTAGATACGCTGGTGCTGTTCGGTAGCAATGGCCGGATCTATTCGGTGCCCGTGGCCCAACTGCCCGGCGGGCGCGGGGATGGACAGCCGGTCACCACGCTGATTGAATTGGAAGCCGGAACCCAGATTGCCCATTACTTTGCTGGCCCAGCATCCACCCAACTGCTGTTGAGCAGCAGTGGCGGCTATGGCTTTTTAGCCCAAGTGGACAACTTGGTCGCACGCAACAAGGGCGGTAAAGCCTTTATCACCTTGGCCGACGGCGAAACCGTATGCCCACCGGCACTGGTAGCAGAAGCCACCCATGTGGCCTGTATCTCGGCCAACGGGCGCTTGCTCACCTTTGAACTGTCCGAGCTCAAAACCCTGGAACGCGGTGGGCGTGGCCTGATGCTGCTGGCCTTAGAAGCCCCAGACCGCTTGGTAGGTGCTGCCGCTTACAGCCGCAGCGTGCGTATCATGGGCATAGGCCGGGGCGGCAAGCCCCGTGAGGAGCTACTGGAATGGCGCAGCCTGCACAACGCCCAAGCCCCACGCGGGCGCAAAGGCAAAGAAGGCAATTTTGGCTTTAAGCCCGTGGCGATGTTGCGCCACCAGTAAGCGCTGCCACCAACCTTCACGCTGCCAACCTTCAATAAGGAGACAACATGGGCAAAACAGCAAAAATTGCACACCAATTGTGGTTCACGGTGGGCGCAATCGTCGTCTTGATGCTGCTGGCGATGGGCTTGATAGGCCGCCATGTCATCGCACAACAGGCCCAAGACGATGCCATGACCACCGAGCTGGGCAGCCGCTTGGACACTGCCACCCGCTGGATGGGCCTGACCGAAACCAACGCGGCACGCACCCAAGCCATCATCACCAGCAGTGACCCGGTGGTGGAGGAAACCTTCAAGCAAAGCATTGCTGCCACTTCGGCGCAAATTTCAGAGTTGCAAAAATCCCTCGAAGCCATGTCTTTGCGCCCGGTAGACCGTGAGCAAATGGCCAAAGTGGCGGCCGCACGCAAAGCCATGTTGGACTTGCGCGCCAAGGCACGTCAACTCAAAGCGGAGGGCCAACACGAACAAGCGGTGGCGCTGATTAGCCAGTCTTACAACCCAGCCACAGTGGTCTATCTGCAAACCCTGAAAGATTTTGTTCAATTGCAGCGTGATGCCCTGCAAAGCTGGCAGCGCGAACAATCGCAAGCGCGTTTGCACACCATCCAACTGGTCGGGGTGGCACTGCTGTTCATCGTTGCGGCGATGGTGTTGGGGGCGTGGAAATTGATCCAGCACATGCAGCAATCGCTGGCCCAAGCGGTCGCCTTGGCCGAGCGCATTGCCCAGGGCGACTTAACCGCCTCGGTGCAGGTAGCGCGTCAGGATGAGTTTGGCACTTTGTTGCGTTCACTGCAAAGCATGGGCCAATCCTTGGCCCAAGTGGTGCAGCAGGTGCGCGATAGCGTGGGCAACATTGCCACGGCCAGTGCCGAGATTGCCACCGGCAACCAAGATTTGTCGATGCGGACAGAACAAACCTCGAGCGATTTGCAAAAAACCGCCGCCTCGATGGAGCAATTTGCCGGCACGGTCGATCACAGCGCCAGCAGTGCCCAAGAAGCCAGCCGTCTGGCGGCAGGTGCTTCCGACGTAGCTCAACGCGGCGGCGAGATGGTGGCCCATGTGGTCTCCACCATGGAAGAGATCAACCACAGCAGCCGCAAAATTTCCGACATCATCGGCGTGATCGATGGCATCGCCTTCCAAACCAACATTTTGGCGCTCAATGCAGCGGTAGAAGCGGCGCGTGCCGGCGAGCAAGGCCGGGGCTTTGCCGTGGTGGCCTCGGAAGTGCGCAGCTTGGCAGGGCGCAGTGCCCAAGCCGCCAAAGAAATCAAAGCCTTGATTGAAGCTTCGGTAAACCGGGTAGAAGCCGGTTCACGTTTGGTGCAAGAGACCGGCAGCACCATGCAAGACATTGTGCAAGCGGTGCAACGCGTGAATGACATGATTGGCCAAATCAGTACGGCAGCCACCGAGGCCAATGCCGGTATCGGTCAAGTGAACCATGCAGTGGGCAGCCTCGACCAAATGACACAACAGAACGCGGCCTTGGTTGAACAAAGCGCAGCAGCGGCCCAGAGCCTGCGCGAACAGGCCGACCATTTGGCGCGGATTTTGTCGGTGTTTCACACTGGTAGGCCACAGCGCGGACAGCCCCCCCGTTTGTCGGCTTAAACCGGCTGGGCGCTGGCGGTCGATTTACGCCAGTTCGGCGATCAGCTCAATTTCAACACAAGCGCCCAGCGGAATTTGCGCCACGCCAAAGGCGCTGCGTGCATGCACCCCCTTGGCCCCAAACACCTCGCCCAACAACTCAGAGCAACCATTGGTCACCAAGTGCTGCTCGGTAAAGTCGGGGGTCGAATTGACCAAGCTCATCACTTTGACGATACGGACAATCTGGTTCAAGTCGCCGGTGGCGGCATGCAACGTGCCCAGCAAATCCACAGCCACCGCACGGGCGGCCAGTTTGCCCTCTTCTGTGCCCAAGTTACGCCCCAACTGGCCTGTCCAGACTTGGCCGTCTTTGCGCGCGATATGGCCGCTCAAAAACAGCATTTTTCCACTTTGTACAAACGGTACATAGGCAGCAGCGGGCGTAGCGGCAGGGGGCAGGGTGATGTTCAGGGCTTGCAGTTTGTCGTAAACGCTCATGGGATTTTCCTTATAAAAAATTCAATGCTTGTGTTGCTGCTGCCGTTGTTGCTCTGCAGCCTCCAACCACAATTGGCGCAGTTGCTGCAGCAAAGGCCACAGGCCGCCCGAGGCCGTGGGCGAGGTAGCCACCGCGGTTGGAGTGACAGAGTGTTTGGAAGTAGCAGGCGTTTTTTTGCGCGCGCTACTTGGAGCGGCAGCTGTTGTTGCCGGGGCGGACACGGGCGGCTGGGCGTTCAGGCGCTCCAAATAACGCACAAAATCCCCATCGGGTGGTGTGTCCCAATCGTTTTTGTAAGGATCGAGCGACATATATCACCTCCAACAACAGCTGAAAACCATCTAGGAATGCACGGGCAGGCGTTGGGCTATCTCCGCCACCAACTGCTGCGCCAGCACCCTTTTGGAGGCATGGGGCAGCTCACGGTGGCCGTTGGCATCGACCAGCAAGAGCGCATTGTCATCGCGGCCAAAGGTCGCTGGGCCGATATTGCCCACCAACAGGGGCACCCCTTTGCGCGCCCGTTTGGCGGTAGCGTGTTGCAATAAGTCGTGGCTTTCGGCCGCAAAACCCACGCAAAACAAAGCACCAGCCTGCGCACGCGCCGACTGCGCCACCGTAGCCAGAATATCCGGATTCTCCACAAAAGCCAGCGTTGGCACGGCCCCAGAACCATCTTTTTTGATTTTTTCGTCGGCAGACTGGGCAGGCCGCCAATCGGCCACCGCTGCCGTGGCGACAAACACATCCGCTTGCTCGACCTGCGCCTGCACCGCCTGTGACATTTGCTGTGCCGATTGCACATCGATGCGCCGCACCCCTCTGGGTGTGGGCAAATGCACTGGCCCGGCCACCAAGGTCACTTCGGCCCCAGCCTCTCGGGCAGCGCGGGCAATGGCAAAACCCATTTTGCCGCTGGAATGGTTGGTAATGCCACGCACCGGGTCAATCGCTTCAAAGGTGGGGCCAGCGGTAATCAGCACCTTGCGCCCAGCCAAACATTTGGTGCTGAAAAACGCAATCACTTCTTCCAGCAGCTCGGCTGGCTCTAGCATGCGACCATCGCCGGTTTCACCACAGGCTTGGTCACCGTGGCCTACGCCCAACACTACCGCGCCGTCTTGGGCCACTTGCGCCAAGTTGCGTTGGGTGGCCGGGTGTGCCCACATCTCGCGGTTCATGGCCGGGGCCAATAGCAGGGGCACGCGCTCAACCGGACGTGCCAGACAGAGCAAACTGAGCAACTCATCGGCCCGGCCTTGCACCAGTCGGGCGATAAAGTCGGCGCTGCACGGGGCAATCAAAATCGCATCGGCTTCGCGGCTCAGGTTGATATGCGGCATGTTGTTGGCCTCGCGCGCATCCCACTGCGAGCCGTACACGGGCCGATTGGACAGCGCCTGCATCGTCACCGGGGTGATGAACTGCGTGGCCGCCTCGGTCATGACCACCTGCACGGTGGCCCCCGCTTTGATGAACAGGCGGCACAATTCCGCCGATTTGTAACAGGCTACGCCCCCACTGAGGCCCAGCACGATATGTTTGCCAGCAAGCTCTTTCATAGGGGCAGCAATTTAACAGACACCACGGCGCAAAACAGGACACCTATAATCCCGATTTCCCACCCCCTATTCATGACATGACCAAATTTGTCTTCGTCACCGGCGGTGTGGTGTCTTCCCTGGGCAAGGGAATCGCCTCAGCCTCCCTTGCCGCGATTCTCGAATCGCGGGGCCTCAAAGTCACCCTCATCAAGCTCGACCCCTACATCAACGTCGATCCGGGCACCATGTCGCCATTCCAGCATGGCGAGGTGTTTGTCACCGACGACGGCGCCGAAACCGACCTCGACTTGGGCCACTATGAGCGTTTCATCGAAACGCGCATGAAAAAGTCCAACAACTTCACCACCGGCAAAATTTACCAGTCGGTGCTGGAAAAAGAACGCCGGGGCGATTACCTCGGCAAGACGGTGCAGGTGATTCCACATGTCACCAACGAAATCCAAGAGTACATCCAACGTGGTGCCGGCATTGGCACCCCCGATGCGGTGGATGTGGCTATCTGCGAAATCGGTGGCACCGTGGGCGATATTGAATCGTTGCCCTTCTTAGAGGCGGTACGCCAACTCAGCCTGAAGCTGGGGCCGAACAACTCGGCCTTTGTGCACCTGACCTATCTGCCGTGGATTGCTGCTGCAGGCGAACTCAAAACCAAACCCACCCAGCACACGGTACAAGAGCTGCGCAAAATCGGTATCCAGCCCGATGCACTGCTGTGCCGGGCCGAGCGCAAAGTACCGCCAGACGAGCGCGCCAAAATCTCGCTGTTTACCAATGTGCCCGAGTGGGGCGTGATCAGCATGTGGGATGTAGACACCATCTACAAAGTGCCGCGCATGTTGCACGAGCAGGGCTTGGATGGCCTGATTTGCGACCGGCTGCGCCTGCACACCCGCCCCACCAGCCTGCAACGTTGGGATGCCTTGGTACACGAAACCGAGCATCCGCAAGGCCAAGTGCGCATTGCGATGGTCGGCAAGTATGTCGATTTGTCCGACAGCTACAAATCGGTCAACGAGGCGCTGCGCCACGCTGGTATGCAAAACCATGTGCGTGTCCAAATTGACCACATCGACTCCGAAACCATCACCCCCGAGGGCGTAGCCAGCTTGGGCCAATACGATGCGATTTTGGTGCCCGGTGGTTTTGGTCAACGCGGTGTAGAAGGCAAAATTTGCACCGCCCGCTACGCGCGTGAACACAAAGTACCTTACTTGGGCATTTGCTTAGGCATGCAGGTCGCTACCATCGAATATGCGCGCCATGTAGCCGGTTTGGCCGGGGCCAACAGCACCGAGTTTGACCCGCAAACCAAGCACCCGGTGATCGCCCTGATTACCGAATGGAAAGATGCCGACGGCAGCATCCAAAAGCGCACGGCCAGCTCCGACTTGGGTGGCACCATGCGCTTGGGCGCGCAAAGCTCTGATGTCGCCCCTGGCACCTTGGCGCACAGCATCTATGGCGATGTCGTGACTGAGCGCCACCGGCACCGCTACGAAGCCAACGTCAACTACCTGGACAAGTTGCGCAAAGCTGGTTTGGTGATTTCTGCCCTGACGCAGCGCGAACACCTGACCGAAATCGTCGAGCTGCCGCAAAGCGTACACCCGTGGTATGTGGGCGTGCAGTTCCACCCCGAGTTCAAATCGACCCCGTGGGCCGGTCATCCGCTGTTCAATGCCTTTATCAAGGCGGCCATTGCGCACCAACAAGCCCGCCAAGGGGCTGAGGCCACGCCAGCGGTTGCCACCACCACCCCAGAGGCCAACGCATGAAGCTGTGTGGTTTTGACATTGGCCTGCAACAGCGCTTTTTCTTGATTGCTGGCCCCTGCGTGATTGAATCTGAACAATTGCAAATAGATGTGGCCGGGCAATTGAAAGAAGTCTGTGCCAGCTTGGGCATTCCGTTCATCTTCAAAAGCAGCTTTGACAAGGCGAATCGCTCCTCAGGCACCAGTTTCCGTGGCCCCGGCCTCGAAAAAGGACTAGAGATTCTGGGCAAAATCAAGCGCGAGTTGCAAGTGCCGGTGCTGACCGATGTGCATACCGAGGCCGAAGTGGCCCAAGTGGCTGCGGTGGTCGATGTGCTACAAACCCCGGCCTTTTTGTGCCGCCAAACCGACTTTATCCGCGCCGTGGCGCAGTCGGGGCGGCCCGTGAATATCAAAAAAGGCCAGTTTCTGGCCCCACACGACATGAAGAACGTCATCGACAAGGCCCGCGCTGCTGCGCGCGAAGTGGGCCTGCCCGAGGACAACTTCATGGCTTGCGAACGCGGTGCCAGCTTTGGTTACAACAATCTGGTGTCGGATATGCGCAGCTTGGCCATTTTGCGCGAAACCGGTGCGCCGGTGGTGTTTGATGCCACGCACAGCGTGCAACTGCCCGGCGGCCAAGGCACTAGCAGCGGCGGTCAGCGCGAGATGGTGCCGGTGCTGGCGCGTGCTGCCGTGGCCGTGGGCGTGGCTGGCTTGTTCATGGAAACCCACCCCGACCCTTGCCAAGCCCTGAGCGATGGCCCCAATGCGGTGCCACTCAAGCACATGCAGGCGCTGCTAGAGACGCTGGTAGCCCTCGATACCGTGACCAAAAAGCACGGTTTTCTGGAAGACCGCTTCAACGCGTGAAGCATCCTCCCTTCCCTGTTTATTAGCTAGAAATGGAAAAATACCATGAGTGCAATTGTTGATATCGTAGGCCGCGAAGTGCTGGACAGCCGTGGCAACCCCACCGTTGAATGTGATGTGCTGCTGGAATCGGGCGTGATGGGCCGTGCGGCTGTGCCATCGGGCGCTTCCACCGGCTCGCGCGAAGCGATTGAACTGCGTGACGGCGACAAGGGCCGTTATTTGGGCAAAGGCGTACTCAAGGCCGTAGAGCACATCAACAACGAAATCGCCGAAGCCGTGTTGGGCTTGGATGCCTCTGAGCAGGCTTTCTTAGACCAAACCCTGCTGGACTTGGACGGCACCGACAACAAAGGCCGCTTGGGTGCCAACGCTATTTTGGCCGTGTCGATGGCCGTGGCACGCGCCGCTGCCGAAGAAGCGGGCCTGCCCCTGTACCGTTACTTTGGCGGCATGGGTGCAGTGCAAATGCCCGTGCCCATGATGAACGTGATCAACGGCGGCGCACACGCCAACAACTCGCTCGACATCCAAGAGTTCATGATTATTCCGGTGGGCGCACCTTCGTTCCGCGAAGCTGTGCGTTGGGGCGCTGAAGTGTTCCACGCCCTGAAGAAAATCATCCACGACAAGGGTATGAGCACCGCTGTGGGCGACGAGGGTGGTTTTGCACCTTCCGTCGAGAACCACGAAGCCGCTATCCAGTTGATTTTGCAAGCCATTGATGCCGCCGGTTACACCGCCGGTGAACAAATCGCCTTGGGCTTAGACTGTGCTGCCAGCGAGTTCTACCACGACGGCCACTATGTGCTGGCGGGTGAAGGTGGCCTCAAGCTCACGGCCCAGCAATGGACGGATATGCTGGCTACTTGGTGCGACAAGTACCCCATCATCAGCATTGAAGACGCGATGCACGAAGGCGACTGGGACGGCTGGAAGCACATCACCGAGCGCTTGGGCAAAAACGTGCAATTGGTGGGCGACGATTTGTTCGTGACCAACACCAAGATTTTGCAAGAAGGTATCGACAAGGGCATCTCCAACTCGATCCTGATCAAAATCAACCAAATTGGTACCCTGTCCGAGACTTTCGCTGCCATCGAAATGGCCAAGCGCGCCGGTTACACCGCCGTGATCAGCCACCGCTCGGGCGAGACCGAAGACAGCACCATTGCCGATATTGCCGTGGGCACCAACGCTGGTCAAATCAAAACCGGCAGCCTGAGCCGCTCCGACCGCATGGCCAAGTACAACCAACTGCTGCGCATTGAAGAAGACCTGGGCGAAGTGGCGTACTACCCAGGCCGTCGCGCGTTCTACAACCTGCGCTAAACCGCCCATGCGCCCGCCCTTCGCACACCTTGAGCCGCCAACGCTATGAGCCCGCGCATTGTCGTTCCGGTGGTTTTGCTCACCTTGCTGGCCATGCTGCATGCCCAGCTGTGGCAAGGGCGGGGCAGCATCCCCTATGTACAGGAGATGCGCCAAAAAATTGCGGTGCAAAAAGAAGCCAACGCCAAAGCCTTGGCGGAAAATCAGCGCCTCAGCTCCGAAGTCCAAGACCTGAAAGAAGGCTTGGACATGGTGGAAGAAAAAGCCCGCAGCGAGCTGGGCATGGTCAAGCAGGGCGAAATTTTTGTGCAATACACCCCGCGTTGATCTGGGCGCTGTTGCTTATTGGCTTAGGGCAAAACGTGCCACGCTGTCGCTCAGCCAAATCCCTTGGCGGCGCATGCGTTCAATCGCCTCGGGCATCGATAAGGGATAGCCCAAACGCTGTGCTTTGAGCAACACACCTATCGATCCGGTCAGCGTCAAATCACACAGACGCGCTATACGCCGTCCGGCGGTTTCGTCGATACATACCAGCGGCAAGCCCAAATTCATCGCTGTTTGGATCACCGAAGCCTCTCCCCTGTCCAGAGAGTTCTGCAAAAATGGCAGCAGTGCCACGGGTGCAGGCTGAATATCCAACCAATCAGCTCCTTGAAAAGCATCCACACCAAAAGCATGGCGACCGCCAGCCCGCACTTCTTCTGCCACCTCGTAGGGAATCACCACCCGGCGGTAGAGGAAACGCAGTACCTCCAAACTGCCTGTCGCGGCCACCAATGAAATCAATGGCGTGGTGTTACTGACCAAAACTTGGTTACGCTCAGGCATTGGCCATATCCGCTGCCAATTCATCGGACTCCAGATCTATCACTGGCACACCAAAACGCTGTAACTGTGCCAAGAAGGTCATGCGATCCATGCCGATGAGTTGGGCAGCCATGCCCGAAGACAAACGCTTCATTTCGAACAGCTTGGCCGCCATAGCCAATTTGGCCTCTTGGGCAAAGTCTTCTGGTGCCCGGTGCATAGCATCCAGATAATGGCTCGGAACATCGACAACGATTTGCATAGGTCTGTCTCCGGTGAAAGATACGGTTTGAAACCGCACCCAATTTAATGCACTGCGTCCGAGCTGGGTGGCTGTTGCACCGGGGCAGCAAAGATTTGCGCTGCATCCACTGGGTCGAAGCGGTATTGCTGGCCGCAGTATTCACAGCCCACCTCAATCTGCCCCTGTTCGGCCAGCACGCTTTCGGCCTCGGCAACACCCAAAGTTTGTAGCATGCGTGCTACGCGCTCGCGGCTGCAAGAGCAAGCAAAGCGCGGGCCTTGTGCGCCGTGCTGGGGTTCAAAGCGCAGCAATTTTTCTTCCCAAAACAGGCGGCGCAAAATGGTGTCCACATCCAAGGTCAGTAGCTCGTCGCGCGTCAGGCTGGCCGCCAGATGGGCAATGCGGTTGTAATCCTCATTCAGGCCGATTTGGTCGGCTTCGATGCTGTGGGCGGCTTGGCCTTGGGCCAGGTTGGCTTCACCCTTGATCGGCATACGCTGCACCAACAAACCAGCGGCTACGCTGTCATTGGCAGCCAAGACCAAAGTGGCATCCAATTGTTCCGATTGCAACATGTAGTGCGACAGCACCTCACTGAGGCGCTCTAGGGGCTTACCGTTGGCATTGACCAGAGGTACGACCCCTTGGTAGGGTTGCTGGCCCGGAAATTTGTCTTTCGGGTCTAAGGTAATGGCGCAGCGCCCACCACCATGCAGATTGACCAAGTGGCTCAAGCCCGTTTCGTGGGGCACGGCTCCTTGCAAGGTGGCTGTAGCACGCAATTGCAAGTCCGATTGCACCTCGGCCACCGCCACCTTGACCGGGCCATCGCCAAAAATTTGCAGCACTAAAGCACCGTTAAATTTAATGCCCGACTGCATCAGCACCCCAGCGGCTGCCATCTCGCCCAGCAACTCACGCACAGGCACGGGGTAGGGGCCGGTAGCGGTGTTGGCCGCGCGGCGCTGCAACATTTCAGTCCAGGCATCGGTCAGGCGCACAATCGCACCACGTACCGGCTGGCCGTCAAATAAAAATTTGTGAAGTTCAGACACGCAATAAATTTCCTGAAATCGAGAAAAAGGGCCTTCAGCATTCAGCCGATGGCTTGGAGGCCCGTGCGAAAACGCCGCGCATTGTCCATGTAATGCTGGGCACTGCGGCGCAGGCCGTCGATTTGCTCTGGGCTGAGCTGGCGCACCACCTTCGCCGGGCTGCCCATAATCATCGAACCATCGGGAAACTCTTTGCCCTCAGTCACCAAAGAACCGGCACCGACCAAACAATGCTTGCCAATGCGCGCGCCATTGAGCACCACCGCCCCGATGCCAATCAACGATTCATCGCCAATCGTGCAACCGTGCAACGTCACCTGGTGGCCCACGGTCACACGCTGGCCCACCACCAAGGGCTGGCCTGCGTCGGCATGCAGCACACAGGCATCTTGGATATTGCTGCCCGCACCGATGCGGATGGAGTCGGTATCTCCGCGCACCACCGTGCCAAACCAAACGCTGGCCTCCTCGTCCAAGGTGACTTGACCGATCACTTGGGCGCTGTCCGCCACCCAAGCCGATGCCGCCAGTTGGGGCGCGATGCCATCCAATGCATAAATTGCCATTTACTTCTACCGTCTACTGAATGCGATTGCCTAGAATTGTAGAGATGGAACTTCGCCACCGTGCCTTGCAGGTCTTGTGCCTCGCCCCACCCGATGAAAAAGCCGCTGCCACGTTGGCTTTGTATGCCCAAGCCGACGAATGCAGCATTGCAGCCAGCGCACCCACACCCCCCATCGACCAGCCTTTGCCCGGTGTGCCAGAACGCCCCTTGCTGTTGCACCACACGGCGGTAAAGCGGCGCTCGCCTGCCACTCCGGCAGGGCGGGCCGTGTTGCTACACGCCATTGCGCATATCGAATTCAACGCCATCAATTTGGCACTGGATGCGGTCTGGCGCTTTGATGGCATGCCCACTGGCTTTTACCGTGACTGGCTGCGGATTGCCGCGGAAGAAGCGCAGCACTTTCAACTGCTGCGCGATTTGTTGCGCAGCTTGGGCCACGAGTATGGCGATTTTCCGGCGCACCAAGGTCTGTGGACGATGTGCGAGAAAACCCAGCATGACATTACTGCCCGCATGGCTTTGGTGCCACGCACGCTCGAAGCCCGCGGCCTGGATGCCACCCCCCTGATTCAACAAAAGCTGCGCCAAGCAGGCACACCCGATGCTTTGGCTGCCGTGGCGGTGTTAGACACCATCTTGCGCGAAGAGGTGGGCCATGTCGCCATTGGCAACCACTGGTACCGCTGGCTGTGTGCGCGCGACGGTATAGAGCCAGAAAGCCACTATGCCCAACTGGCACAACAGTACCAAGCGCCGCGGCCTAAGCCACCCCTGAACGAATCTGCGCGCCGCCAAGCAGGCTTTACCGATACCGAGTTGGCTTGGCTGTTGTACACCGATGAAGCCACACCGAAGCCCGTGCTTCATACCGACTGAGGCCAGACTTCCTAAAATAGGCGCATAGCTGCAGCCAGCAGCACCTACCAGAAAAGAAAAAGTACACACCATGTCGAGCACACCCGCCGATCAAACCAGCGCCACCATGATCGCCCGTCAGGCCATCGTCAATGCCCAGCATGTGGTGATCGGCTATGAACTGTTCAACCGCTCTCGCCCCGAAACCACACACACCGCCGCCACCGATGTGGCGCTGGTGTTTACCGCCTTGTCGCACGCGGGCAGCGACGAGTTGGTGGGCAAGAAACTGATTTTTGTCAATTGCACCCACGAAAGCTTGGTCGGCGGCCATTTAGAGCTGGTCGATCCAGAAAAAGTGGTGCTCGAAATTCCGCCGCTGGGGCACGCGGCGGCCGAAGAAGTGGCTGCCCGCTTGCCCACTTTGGCAGCCTTGCGCGCGCGCGGTTTCCGTTTGGCCTTTAACCACACCGTATTGCAATCGGCTTATGCGCCGTGGCTGGCCTTGGCCGATTACATCAAGCTGGATTTATCCCTGCTGGCCCCCGATCAGCTGGCCGTGTTGATCCAATATGCCCAACGCCACAGCCCAGCACGCCTGATTGCCGAAAAGGTAGAAACCGCCCAACAATACGACATGGTGTCGAGCCAAGGGGTACAACTGTTCCAAGGCTACTGGTTTGCCCGCCCGGCCTTGGTACGCGCCAAGTTGGTCTCCCCAGCGCAAAGCAGCATTTTGGAACTGATTAACCTGGTACGCAAACAAGCCAGCACCGAAGAAATCGAAGAGGTGCTGAAAAAAGATGCTGGCTTGGCCTTTAACTTGATGCGGCTGATCAATTCGTCGGGCTTTGGCTTGGCGCGCGAGATTACCTCGTTCCGCCAAGCCGTGATGCTGATGGGCCTGAAAAAACTGTTCCGCTGGGCCGCATTGTTACTAACCACCTCGCGCAACGGTGGCACACCGCCCTCGGTCGGGCAAACGGCGGTGGTGCGTGGCCGCCTGATGGAACTGTTGGCGATAGAGAAAAAATTGCCACAAGATGAAACCGATCAAGCCTTTGTAGTGGGCATTTTCTCGCTGCTCGATACCATGTTGGGTATGACGATGGATGCCGCTTTGGGTTTGGTCAGTGTGCCCCCCAGCACCGAAGCCGCGTTGCTGCACAACGCGGGCGTGCTCGGCCATCTCCTCACACTGGCCAAAGCCTGCGAAAGCGGTGACGACACCGCCTTTGACCATGCCGCCACGGCTTTGCAACTGAGCAGCCAGCAAATCAACAGTGCCCATTTACAGGCTTTGGCCTGGGCCGACCACTTTGGTGATTGAACTGTCACGCTACAGGATGGCATCATTGTCCCCAGACCTCCAAGAACCCTCTCACTGCCATGTCCACTGAACCATCGACCTCTGCCACTCCTGCCACCCCCGCGGACAACGCAGACAACCTGGCCGTGATTGCCCGCCAAGCGATTGTGGATGAGCACCGGGCTGTTTTTGGCTATGAGCTGTTTGACCGCTCCACCGCATCAGACGCACACAATGCAGCCTCTGATGCGGCACTGTTGTTCAACGCCCTGTCCTATGCCGATACCGAATCTCTGGTCGGGCAAAAGCTGGTGTTCATCAACTGCACCCACGAAAGCCTCTCTGGCGGCCACTTGGAGTTGATTCACCCCGACAAGGTGGTGCTCGAAGTGCCCGCCTTGGCCAAAGATGCCAGCCCCGAAGAGATCGAGGCCAGCCGCCCAGTGCTAGAGCAACTGCGTCGCCAAGGCTTCCGGCTGGCGTTTAGCGAACAGGTGCTATGCCCCGCCTATCTCAGCTGGCTGGCGCTGGCCGCCTTTGTCAAGCTCGATCTGACCATGTTCCCGCCCGAGCAAGCCAAGCCCTTGGTGCGCTTTGCCCAAGAACACAGCTCAGCCCGGCTGGTGGCAGAAAAGGTCGAATCGGCAGAACAACACCAAATGATGGCCGATTTGGGGGTACGCCTATTCCAAGGTTATTGGTTTGCCAAGCCAGCACTGGTCAAATCACACACCATTCGGCCTTCGCAAGCCACCGTCATCCAGTTGATTAATCTGGTACGCAAACAGGCCAGCACCGCCGAGATTGAAGAGCTGCTGAAAAAAGACCCCACGCTCTCGTTCAACTTGCTGCGTTTTATCAACTCCTCAGGCTTTGGCTTGTCGTGCGAGATTACCTCATTCCGCCACGCAGTCATGATTTTGGGCCTGCGCAAGTTGTTCCGCTGGGCTGCTTTGTTGCTCACCACCTCGCGCGCAGGCGGCTCCGCACCTGCGGTCGGCACTATGGCGGTGGTGCGTGGCCGCCTGATGGAGCTGCTGGCGGCCGAATTGCTGCCACCCGAAGAATGCGATAACGCCTTTGTGGTGGGCGTGTTCTCTTTGTTAGACACCATGCTCGGCTTGCCGATGGAGCAGGCCCTAGAGTCGCTCGCCCTGCCCGAGCCCGTGGTCGAAGCCCTGTTGCACCAACGTGGCACATTTGCCCCTTTCTTGGCCCTGACCAAAGCCTGCGAAAGCGGCGATGAGGCTGCCTTCGCCCTCAATGCCGAAGCACTGCACCTGTCCAATCGCCAAGTCAATTGGGCCCACTTGCAAGCTTTGGCATGGGCCGAAGACATGAACGTCGGCTAAGCACCGCACAGGGCAGCCCCAGCGCCTACAAAGGCCTGGGGGCCGAGTGCCAGCAGGCGCGCTATGCTTGCACCCATGAATTTGCTCATGGATGCTTTTTTTCGGGCTTTGGCCTATTGCCTGCTACCGCGCGTCATGGCTTGGTCTTTGCTGCCGCTGCTGTTGATAGCGGCTTTGGCCTTGGCGGGTGGCTATTTCTACTGGGAGTCGGCCGTACAGGCCATGCAGGCGTTCTTACTTGCCCCCGGTTGGTTGACCCCCGCTTGGGAATGGCTACAACAACAAGGTATGCCCGACATCAGTGGCTGGTTGGCCCCAGCCTTGGTGCTGGTCTTGGTCACGCCGCTGATCGTCTTGGTGGCCCTGCTGGCCGTGGCCTTCTTGATGACCCCATCGCTGGTGGCCTTGGTGGGCGCGCGGCGCTTTGCCAGCCTAGAGCGCTTGCAAGGTGGCTCTCTATGGCAAAGTGTGCTCTGGTCTGTAGGCTCTACCCTGATCGCTTTGCTGCTGCTGTTGCTGTCGATGCCACTGTGGCTGTTTCCACCCTTGTTGCTGATTGTGCCACCGCTGATTTGGGGCTGGCTGACCTACCGTGTCATGGCCTTTGATGCCTTGGCCGACCATGCCAGCCGCGCAGAACGCGAAGAATTGTTGCGCCGCCACCGCATGGCACTGTTGTTGATGGGCGTAGTTTGTGGTTATCTGGGCGCAGCCCCGGCCATTGTCTGGGCTTCTGGGCTGCTGTTTGTCGCTGCCTTCTTTGTTTTGGTGCCTTTGGCCATTTGGATTTACACCTTGGTGTTTGCTTTTTCCTCGCTCTGGTTTATCCACTTTGGCCTGGCCGCGCTGCAACAATTGCGCGCTGAAGCGCAGACCGCCAGCAGTGGCCCCAGCACAGCAAGCCATCCACCCTTGCCCGTTGTCGCCGTGCCACCGCTGGCCAGCGACAGTGGCAGCACTGCGCCCCCTGCCCCCCCATCTATTTCTTGAAAGAGCCACCACCATGCAAAAATTTGGTCTGATCGTTGTGGGCGATGAAATCCTCTCGGGCAAACGCACCGACAAACACTTGGTCAAAATCATCGAACTGCTGAATGCGCGCGGCCTATCACTGTCGTATGCCGACTATGTGGGCGATGATCCAGAGCGCATCACGGCCACCCTAGAGCGTGCTTTTGCCTCGGGCGATGTGGTGTTTAGCACCGGCGGCATTGGGGCCACCCCCGATGACCACACCCGTCCATGCGCCGCCCGCGCCTTGGGAGTCGAGCTGGCCTTGCACCCCGAAGCCGCCGCCCTGATTCGAGAGCGCATGCAAGATACAGCGCGTGAGCAGGGCCAGCCCTGGGAGCCCGATAGCCCAGAAAATGTACAACGCCTGCAAATGGGGGTCTTTCCACTCGGGGCCACCATCATCCCCAACCCCTACAACAAAATTCCGGGCTTTAGCTGCCGCACCGCCAATGGTGCAGCGGTGCACTTTGTGCCGGGCTTCCCAGTCATGGCCTGGCCGATGGTGGAGTGGGTACTCGATCAACAATACCGCCACCTATTCCATAGCGCGCCACAAATTGAACATTCGGTCGTGGTGTATGGTGCCATTGAAGCCGCCCTGACCCCGCTGATGCAGCAGATTGAACAACAACATCCGCAAGTGCGCGTTTTCAGCCTGCCCAGTGTCGATCATCCAGTACATGGGCGGCATATTGAATTGGGTGTGAAAGGCCCCGCCACCGCTGTGCCTGCGGCGTGGGTCGATTTGTGTGCAGGACTGCACCAATTTGGTGCCAATTGCGGCCCCGAATTGGTGCGTCATCTGTAATTTAGCCACTTGTCAGCACCACTGCACTGCACAGGTGCAGGCCAAGGCCACATTCCACAGGCACAATGTCTGTCTTGTGTCTTTGTAAGGCGATATGCTCAGGCTGGCATGTAATCTGCTTTGACCGAAACAGCTGATTTTTTCAACGAGTGTTTTTCCAGGAGAACCTGATGGCCAAGACCGTTGCGGACGTGATGAACATGGTGAAAGAGAACGAAGTCAAGTTTGTTGACTTCCGTTTCACCGATACCCGTGGCAAACAACACCACACCACGGTGCCGGTGTCCCATTTTGATGAAGACAAGTTCTCGTCGGGCCATGCTTTCGATGGCTCCTCCATTGCTGGTTGGAAGGGCATCGAAGCCTCCGACATGCAATTGATCCCTGATCCCAACACCGCAGTGATCGACCCCTTCTTTGAAGAGTCCACTTTGGTGCTGACCTGCGACGTGATCGAGCCCAGCGACGGCAAGGCTTACGACCGCGATCCCCGCTCCATCGCTAAGCGCGCAGAAGCCTATCTGAAGGCTTCTGGCTTGGGCGATACCGCCTTCTTCGGCCCCGAACCCGAATTCTTCATTTTCGATGGCGTGCGCTGGAGCACCGAACCCCACAACACCAGCTACGAAATCGAAGAATACGAAGCCCCTTGGAACACCAACGCCAAGTTGGACGGCGGCAACCGTGGTCACCGTCCCACCACCAAGGGCGGCTACTTCCCCGTGCCCCCGGTCGATAGCACGCAAGACATGCGCGCTGAGATGTCTTTGATTCTCGAATCTTTGGGCATTCCGGTTGAAGTGTTCCACCACGAAGTGGCTGGCGCTGGTCAAAACGAAATCGGCACCCGCTTCAGCACCTTGGTCGAACGCGCTGACTGGACGATGCTGCAAAAGTACGTCATCCACAACGTCGCCAACGCCTACGGCAAGACTGCTACCTTCATGCCCAAGCCCTACCACGGCGACAACGGCTCCGGTATGCACGTGCACCAATCCGTCTGGAAAGATGGCAAGAACCTGTTTGCTGGTGACGGCTACGCCGGTCTGAGCGATTTTGCCCTGTACTACATCGGCGGTATCATCAAGCACGCCCGTGCCCTCAACGCCATCACCAACCCCGGTACCAACAGCT
>CAYZGT010000033.1:0-29612 GCA_964478155.1 uncultured Simplicispira sp. | reverse complement strand
CTCGACCTATACCTTGGCAAGGTATCGCTCTACCAACTGAGCTAATCCCGCAAATGACGGTTTGCTGAAAACCGTGCGCTTACTGAAGTAAGACCGAAATTATAGAACGAAAAATAGGCCTTTCCAGCGAGCAAGCAAAAAAATCTGTATCAGCCATTGCTGGTGGCCGTTGCGGCCAATGTGGGCCGACTCCATAGACCCAGGCCTACCCAAGCAGCTGACAACACGCCCAGCACCAATGCCAAGGCCGAGCCGTAAAAGATGCCGCCAATCCAGCCACGATCTAGCAAGGCCCCAAAGACCGGTGCGGCCACTGAAAAGCCCAAGTCCAACCCCGAATAGACAGTGCCATACACCCGGCCTGTGGCACCCGGCGGGGCGGCTCGTTTGATCAACATATCGCGTGAAGGGCCTGCAATGCCGGTGCCCAGCCCTGCCAACGCCACCAAGGTCAAGGCGACATGGCCCGGTAGCCAGCCTGTGCCTGCCAGCAGCAGCAGCAGCGCTGCGGCCAACAAGCAGATGGCGATGGTCTTTTCTAGCCGTGCGACCCGTCCGACCAAAAAGCCCCCAACCACCATGCCGCTGGCTCCACACAGCATGTACCCGGTCACGACCAGTGCCGTCAGGCTCAGGGGCAGGGCATACATTTGTTGTAATGCCGGACTGGCAAAACTCTGGATGGCATTGAGCGAGCAAGTGCTCCAGAAAAAGAAAGAAAAACACAGCCAGACCGATGGCAGACGTAAGAATGCCAGTGGATGTTCCTCTGTTGCTGGGGCATTGTTTTGGCCGGGGCGTTGGTGCGCCCAACTGCCTTGGCGGTCATCCAAGGCATCGCGCTGCCACACCATGATCGACAGCACCAACAGGGCCAGCCCGGCTCCGCACAAGCAGGCAAACCGCCATGAGCCGCTGGCACTGCTCAACCCAGCCATGAACAGCGGTGACACAGCCCAGCCCAAGTTGCCCGAAATGCCATGTACCGAAAAACCATGTCCTAACCGCGCTGCCGACACGCGCTTGTTCAGAATGGTGAAATCGACCGGATGGAACGGGGCATTGCCCAAGCCTGCCAATGCCGCAGCGAACACCAGCCCGCTATAACTGTGGGCACTGGCAGCCGTCAGACCAGCCAGAATAAAACAGCCTAAAGCGGCAAACAGCACCGGCCGAGCACCCACCCGATCTACCAAAAACCCTGACAAGGCTTGCCCGATGCCCGAAATGACGAAAAATACCGTGACCAGCCAACCCAGTTGGGTATAGCTGAAGCTAAATTCTGCAATCAGCCACGGAAACAACGGTGGCAGCAGCATGTGGAAAAAATGCGAACTGCCATGTGCCAAGCCAATCAGGCTGATGGTGCGAACGTCTTGGCGCAACGTAGCGGCTTCGGGGGTGGTGGCGGAGATGCTCATCAGGGCATCTTAAAAGCGTCTTGGTTTTTCTGCAGTCCAGGGGGTTCTGAAAAAATGTGATCTGACCCCCTTTTGAATGGAAAAAACCGGGCCAACGCCACTTGACTTGTGTCAACATGGGTCTTTTGGCTTGTCAGCAGAATCTAGACCCATACAATGGTTTTTTATTCCAACGAGAGAGGCACCAATGAAGCTACTGAACGACCTTTTTACGACCGACTATGGCCTGATGAGCATCATTGGCATTGCCATGATGGTGGTGGCGAGTGTGGCTTTTGTCTATGTGCTCAAAAGCAAGATGGAAGCCGATCCCAAAGATACTGACAAGTCGCGCTAAGTTCTGGCTTTGTTAGCACCAGCCCAGTGCAGCCAAGGCGGCCAGAGGGGCGGTTTCGGCACGCAAAACCCGTGGCCCCAAGCTGGTGGCAGCAAAGCCTTGTTGCAGGGCCAAATTTTCTTCTGTGCTGCTCAGCCCCCCTTCGGGGCCAGACAAAAACCACACCGGCCCGGTGCCAGCCGCCAGCGGTAGTAAGGGCTGGCTGCCGGGGCGCAGCGAGAGCACCAGTCGTTGCCCCGGTGTGGTTGCAGTGTGTGGGTGTTGGCCCAGCCAATCGGCCAAGGTGTAGGCCGTGTGGATGCGTGGTACTTGGTTGCGCCCGCATTGTTCGCAGGCCGCCACGGCCACCGCTTGCCAATGGGCTAATTTTTTCTCGGCCCGCTCTCCTTTGAGTTTCAGCACGCTGCGCTCGGCCAGCAATGGTGTGATGCTGGCGACACCCAATTCGGTGGCTTTTTCCACCAGCCAGTCCATGCGTTCATTGGCGGTGATGCCCGCCAGCAGGTGGATGGCACGCGGGGCTTCGCGCTCTATCGGGTGGTGTGCCTCTACCCGGACTTGCACGTCGCTGCGGCCCATGCGCAGCACGGTGGCTTCAAATTCGCCGCCGGTATGACCAGCTTCTAGGCCACCGTGGAACAGGGTGATGCGATCGCCCGGCTGTAGGCGCAGCACTTGCACATGGCGTGCCGCACCGGCGGGCAGTGCTAGCTCGCTGCCAGGCAGCAAGGGAACGGGGCAGTAAAAGCGTGGCATGGCTGTGGTTCCTTGTGCCTTAGACGCGGCCAAAGGCATAGCCGACCGGGGCTTGAGTGCCTTCTATCTGGTCTATCAGGCGGCTAAAGGGCAGCAGTTCGCGGTAGCGCTGGCTGGTGGAGCGGATGTAATGGATAAAGCGCGGCGTATCGGCCAGGTATTTGGCTTTGCCATCACGCAGGGTCAGGCGGGCAAAAATACCGGCCACTTTCAAGTGGCGCTGCAAACCCATCCATTCCACGCTGCGGTAAAAATCGCCAAAGTCGGCTCCCCAGCCGCTGGGGCTGTTGGCCCCGAGCAAGCCGGCCTTGCGCGCTTTCTCCCAGTAGCGCACCGTGATGTCGAGAATGAAATCTTCTTCCCAACTGATAAAGGCATCGCGCAGCAGGCTGGCAATGTCGTAAGTGATGGGGCCGTACAGCGCATCCTGGAAATCCAGCACCCCCAGTGGCCCGCCGGGTTCGGTCGGGGCCATCAGGTTACGCATCATGAAATCGCGGTGGACAAACACGCTCGGGGCCGATAGGTTCTCGGCCACAATGCAGTCGAAAGCGGTCTGCAAAATGGCTTGTTGTTTGTCGTCCAGTGTCAGGCTACGGTGCTGGGCGATGTACCAATCGGGAAACAGCGCCAGCTCGCGGCGCAATACCGCTTCGTCGTAGGGGGGCAGTACGTCGGGGCGCGAGGCCAATTGCCATTGCAACAGGGTGTCGGTGGCTTGTTGGTACCAGGCGTAAGCGTCTTGTGGGCGCTCGGGGTCCAACTGCTCGATCACCGTCTGCTGGCCCAAATCGCTCAGCAACATGAAGCCGTCGGCTTCGTTCCAAGCCAGCACTTCCGGCACGTTCAAACCGGCCTGTTGCATCAGCGCTTGTACTTGCACAAAGGAGTGGCAGTTTTCTTTATCGGGTGGGGCATCCATCAGGATGCAGCTGCCACCGCTGTGGGTGTCTAAGCGCAGGTAACGCCGAAAACTGGCATCTGCCGAGGCTGGGCGCAAGGTTTCAGGCCGCAACTGGTGTTGGTTGGCCACGCTGCTTAACCAAGTGGTGCAGGCGGCTTGACGCGCGCTGTCGGCCCAAGTGACGTGGGCCGTAGAAGAAGGGGCGGGGGAGGGGGGGAGAGAGGGGTGGCTCATGGCGGGCTGGATTCTACAAACCCAGCCCCTGCCGTGCGCTTGAGTGCTGGCTTAGTAGCGCTCGTCTTTGACCAGCACGCCGGTTTTACGCAACATCACCGCGTCCCAGCTTTGGCTGTCGCGGTTGTCGTTCACCAGTTTGAGCAGCTTGTCGTCAATCTTGCGCAGTTCGGCCTGTTGTGCCGGGTTCAACTCACCCAGACGGTCGTGGATGTGGTCGCGCAGTTTGTAGAGCTGTTCGGTATCGTTGGCATCGTCGCTCCAAAAATCGACGTAGCCGTCGTAGCTTTTCAGGCAGCTTTCAATGGTTTTGCGTTCGGTCATGCTGAGAAATTCCTTAGTGGAGGAGTTTGAATGCAAACAAGGGCCACAGCCAGGCTTTGGCTGTGTTGGCGCAGACTCTACAACAGCTGTGCTGGCTTTTTGCGATCGTGCGGTGATGTGTGTGCTTTTCTACTGACTATTTCTCTTGTGTTGCAGGCGTTGCAAGGCCAAACTGGCGTTGTTGCGCTATCGGGAGGTTTGTTTTATGGACACCATTCGCGCTGCCGCTGTCGCAGGCAGGTTCTATCCGGGTCAGCCTTCTGCGCTGGCGGCCGAGGTGGCACAGCTGTTGCAGACTGCCGCCACCACAGCCTCCGCATGGCCCAGAGCGCCCAAGGCCTTGATCGTGCCGCATGCGGGCTACCTCTATTCGGGCAGCACTGCTGCCGCCGCCTACGCCACACTGGCCCCTGGGCGCGCTACGCTGCGCCGGGTGGTGTTGCTCGGGCCGGTACACCATGTACCGGTGCGCGGTCTGGCCTTGCCGGGGGTGGCCGCTTTTGCCACGCCACTGGGGCGAGTCGCGGTGGATCAGGTGGGTGTAGCGGCCTTGGCAGCCCTGCCGCAGGTGCTTACCAACCCAGCAGCCCATGCACCCGAGCATTCTTTAGAGGTGCAATTGCCCTTTTTACAAACCGTGCTAGAGGATTTTGAGCTGCTGCCCTTGGCCGTGGGCGATGCCAGTCCGGCGCAGGTGGCACAGGTGCTAGAGGCCTTGTGGGGTGGCCCAGAAACCTTGATCGTGGTCAGCTCGGATTTATCCCATTTTCTGCCCTACGCTGCGGCCCAACAGCGAGATGCCGCCACCGTGCAGCAGTTGTTGCAGTTGCACGGCCCGTTAAACCATCAGCAAGCCTGCGGGGCCACGCCCATCAACGGTCTGTTGCTGGCCGCCCGCCAGCACCGGCTGGAGCCGCACTTACTGGCGCTGTGCAACTCGGGGGATACGGCGGGCGACCGCCAACGCGTGGTTGGTTATGCTGCGGTCGCTTGGCTAGCACCCGCATCCCCCCATCGGCAGGAGCAGCACCATGCCACGTCACACTGACCAAGCGCTGGGCCATGCCTTATTGGCACTGGCCCGGCAATCCATTGCTCAAGCCTTGGGTGTAGCCAGCCCTGCTGGGGGTGTGGCAACTCCCTCAGTGGCGATTCAAGCCCAACTCCAGGCCCCCGGTGCCAGCTTTGTGACCCTGACACAGCGGGGCCAGTTGCGTGGTTGCATTGGCAGTTTGCAGGCTTGGCGGCCCTTGCAAGCAGATGTACAGGCCAACGCGGTGGCGGCGGCACTGCAAGACCCACGTTTTGCCCCGCTCGCGCCACCAGAGCTGCCCGGCACCTGCATTGAGGTGTCTTTACTCTCAGCACCAGAGGCCATGCAGTGTACCGACGAGGCCGATGCGCTGGCCCAGCTGCGCCCCGGTGTCGATGGCATCGTGCTGGAATACGGCAGCTACCGCAGTACCTTCTTGCCCCAAGTGTGGGAGCAGCTGCCTGTGCCAGCCCAGTTCTTGGCACAACTCAAACGCAAGGCGGGTTTACCCACGCATTTTTGGGCTGCTGGGTTGCGCTTGTCGCGTTACACGGTGAGCCACTGGAAGGAGTCCGCAGCATGAACGACGAAACCGTGCCCCCGATAGGCCACCCCGCCCGCTACTGGCACCGGCTGGACGATGGCCGCGTGCAGTGCGACCTGTGCCCGCGCGACTGCAAACTGCACGAGGGCCAGCGCGGTGCGTGCTTTGTGCGCCAGTGTGTGGACGGGCAGATGGTACTGACCACCTATGGCCGCTCCTCTGGTTTTTGTATTGACCCGATCGAGAAAAAGCCACTGCACCATTTTTATCCGGGCAGCAGTGTGCTGTCGTTTGGCACGGCGGGTTGCAACTTGGCCTGCAAGTTTTGCCAAAACTGGGACATTAGCAAAGCACACAGCATGGACAAACTGATGGAGCAGGCCCGCCCTGAGCAGATTGCCCAAGCGGCGCTCAACCACGGTTGCACCAGTGTGGCCTTTACTTACAACGATCCGGTGATTTTTGCCGAATACGCGATGGACGTGGCCGATGCCTGCCATGCCTATGGCATCCACACCGTGGCCGTGACGGCGGGCTACATCCATGCCCAGCCGCGGGCCGATTTTTTTGCCAAGATGGACGCGGCCAATGTCGATCTGAAAGCCTTTACCGAGGATTTTTACTTCCACCTGAGCGGCGCACACCTGCAACCCGTACTCGATACCTTGGTCTATTTGCACCATGCAACCCCGGTGTGGTTAGAGTTGACCACCCTGCTGATTCCGGGCCACAACGACAGCGAGGCCGAACTCAGCGCCCTGAGCCGCTGGGTCGTGACTGAGTTGGGGCCGGAGGTGCCACTGCATTTTTCCGCCTTTCATCCCGACTACAAAATGCGCGATGTGCCGCCAACACCCTTGGGCACTTTGTTGCGCGCGCAGGAGATTGCCCACGGGCAGGGCTTGCAGCATGTGTATATCGGCAATGTCCACTATCCGGCGGGTGAGATGACCCGCTGCACCCAGTGCCACACGGCACTGATTGAGCGCGATTGGTACCACATTACCCGCTACCGGGTTACGCCCCAGGGTGCTTGCCCTGACTGTGGCACGGCGCTGGCAGGCCATTTTGCGGCTGAGCAGGGGCACTTTGGCCGCCAACGCATTCCGGTATGGTTGGGCGATGGATAATCGACCCTTGCCAACCTAGCCGCCCCGGCGCGGCTTGTGGCCAGCCCTTTGGGGCCTGCCTGCTGCCGCTTTTCTGGACTGATTTCCCTTGCCCGACCTGCTTCGCACTTCCTTGTCGCCTGTGCGCGCTTTTGCCCACAACGCCCCACCCTGTCCGCGCACCGCGTTGGCGCATGGCGTGGCGGCTGCGCTGTGCCTCTTGCCCCTGCTGGCCCTGGCGCAAGAGTCGCCTCCGCCGCCCGACGGCCCGCCCTTGGTGTTGCGTGCCAGTAGCCAATTGCAAGAGACCATTCCCGATGCAGTGCGCGCGCAAATGCCGACTTTTGTCTCTGGGGATCACATCGAAGGCCAGCCGGATGTGCGTGCCGTGCTAGAGGGCAATGCTGAGCTGCGCCGTGCCGATACCGTGATCCGTGCCCAACGCATGGAATACACCGTGCCGGAAGATTTTCTGCAGGCGCAAGGCCAAGTGCGTATCAACCGGGCGGGCAACGTCTATGAAGGCACGTTGCTGGAGTTGCGTGTGAATGCCTTCGAGGGCTTTTTCAACGATGCCCGCTACCAGTTTTTACGCAATGCAGCGCACGGCCAAGCCGAGCGGGTGGATTTTTTAGACCGGGATCGCGCCATCGTGCGCCAAGCCACCTACACCACCTGCGAGCGCACCGACGAAGCCACTTGGCAGCCCGGTTGGATGTTGCGTGCCGACAAGATCCATTTGGACATGGCCGAAGAAGTGGGGCGGGCCGAAGGTGCCGTACTGGAGTTTCAGGGCGTGCCCATTTTGCCGCTGCCGCGCATCAGTTTTCCGCTCTCGGATAAGCGCAAATCGGGCCTGTTGCCGCCCACCATTGGGATCAACAGCACCAACGGCCTAGAGTACGAACAACCCTATTACTGGAACATCGCTCCCAACCGCGATGCCACCTTGAGGGCGGCCATCATGGCCAAACGCGGTCTGCAAGCCGGGGCTGAGTTTCGCTATTTAGAACCCAGCTACCAAGGCACCCTGCATGGCGCGTTTCTACCCGCCGACCGGCTGCGCCATCGCGACCGTTGGAGTTATGGCATCAAACACCAGGCGGGCATCCCCACGCCATTGGGCGGTGTGGGCCTAAATTTGAACCTAGAGCGTGTCAGTGACGATGATTATTGGCGCGATTTTTCGCGCGCTGGCACCCAATTGGCCCAACGCTTGTTGCCGGGCGATGCCCAACTGAGCTGGGCTGCTGGGGACATGGGCCTGCAATTGCGCACCCTGAAATGGCAAACCCTACAGGATGTGACAGCCCCGATCGTGCCGCCTTATGACCGCCTGCCACAACTGCACTGGCGTTACGCGCCGCCCCAGTGGGGCGTGTTCGATGTCAACTTAGAGGCCGATACCACCCGGTTTCAGGCCGAGCGCCGCCTGACCGGCCAGCCCAATGCCACACGCAGCTATGCCTTGGCCCAAATCAGCCGCCCGTATCTGGCGGCTGCCGGGTTTTTTGTGCCCAAGTTGCAACTGCACGCCAGCCAATACGAGTTCGACAGCCCACTGGCCAATGCCAGTCGTTCTTACAGCCGGGTATTGCCGACCTTTAGCCTTGATGGCGGGCTGGTGTTTGAGCGCGATGCCAGCTATTTAGGGCGCAACTTTCTGCAAACGCTGGAGCCGCGCGCCTTCTATACCTACACCCCCTACCGTGACCAGCGCCTGTTGCCGGTCTATGACACGGCGGCCAACGACTTCAACTTTGCCACCATCTACACTGAAAACGCTTTTGGTGGCCACGACCGGCTGGCCGACAACAACCTGCTCACCTTGGGCGTGACCACCCGCCTGTTAGACCCAAGCACCGGGGCCGAAGCGGCCCGCTTTGGCATTGCCCAGCGCTTGCGCTTCTCGGACCAAAACGTGACCTTGCCTGGCGCACCCGTGTTGGATGAGCGCCTGTCCGATCTGCTGTTGGGCGCGGGTGTGCAATGGGTACCGCAGTGGGGCCTGGATTCGACGGTGCAGTTCAACCCGAAAACCGGCCAGTCGATTCGCACCACCATCGGCACCCGCTACAGCCCGAGCCACTACCGCACCGTCCATGCGGCTTACCGGCTACAGCGCGGCACCAGTGAGCAGCTGGACGTGGGTTGGCAATGGCCCTTGAACGATCTGTGGGGCGACAAAGGCTTGGACTTGGGGGCTGGGCGCGGCCAAGGCGGGGGCCGTTGGTACAGCGTAGGCCGCCTTAACTACAGCCTGCAAGACCGCAAGTTGGTCGATACCGTGGTCGGGCTGGAATACGATAGCTGCTGTTGGATTGGCCGCGTAGTGCTAGAGCGCCTGCAAAACACCGTCACCAGCAGCAACACCCGGCTGCTGTTCCAGTTGGAGTTTGTCGGTTTCTCGCGCCTGACGCTGGGTTCCAACCCGCTCGCCAGTCTGAAACAAAATATCCCGCGCTACCAATACCTGCGTGAGCAAGTCAGCACGCCCAGCCGCTTCAGCAACTACGACTGAGAAGAATTTTTTGCCATGAACCACCGTGTCTTTGCCTTGGGCCTGGCCTGCTTGGCCTCTTTTGCCTCTGTGGGTGCCAACGCGCAGGGCTTGCGCGCTCTGCCTGCCGGTGGCGCTAGCCCCAGCTTGTCCCGCGCCTTGTCGGCCCCGCTGGCGCTGCCCAGCACCGCCAGCCGCCCTGCGGTACGCCAAGCCGATTACATCGTCGCCGTGGTCAACTCCGAGCCGATTACCTACAACGAGCTGCAAACCCGCTTGGCCCGGGTCGTACAACAACTGGCGGGCCAGCCCAACCAGCCTCCTCCCGCCTTGTTAGAGCGCGAAGTGCTGGAGCGCTTGATTTTGGAAAAAATCCAACTGCAACAGGCCGAGCAAAGCGGTATCAAAGTCGATGACTTGGCCGTGACCCAAGCCGAGCAATTGGTGGCCAGCCAAAACAGCGTGAGCCGTGAAGAAATGCACCGCCGCTTGGCCCAAGACGGCATCACGCCCGAAAATTTTCGGGCTGACCTGCGCCGCCAGCTGTTGCAGCAACGCCTGCGCGAGCGCGAAGTGGATGGCCGTGTGCGCGTGACCGATGTTGAGGCCGATGCCTACCTGCGCGAGCAAACGGGCGGCCAAGGGGCGATGGCGGTAGAGCTGAACCTGGCCCATGTGTTGATTGCCGTGCCAGAAAACCCGACCCCCGAAGGCTTGGCTGAGCGCCAAGCTCTGGCGCAACAGGTGGCTGAGCAAGCCCGCGCCGGGGCTGACTTTGCTGCGCTGGCGCGCGAATACTCGGCCAGCCCCGAACGTGCCCAAGGCGGCCTGATGGGCCTGCGCCCGGCCGAGCGCTACCCCGAGTTGTTTAGCACGGCCGTGCAAAACCTGCCGGTGGGTGGTGTGGCTGGGCCGCTGCGTTCTGCGGCCGGCTTCCATATCCTGAAGGTGGTGGACAAAGCCAGTAGCAGCAAACTGCCGCTGATTCCGCAAAACCGTGCGCGCCATATCTTGCTGCGCGCCACACCGCAACTGAGCGAGGCCGCCGCCGCCGAGCGCTTGGCCGATTACCGCCGCCGCGTGTTGGCCGGGCAGGCCGACTTTGCCGATTTGGCGCGTACCCATTCTCAAGATGGCAGCGCCAAAGAAGGGGGTGATTTGGGCTGGGCCAGCCCCGGACGCTACGTGCCCGAGTTTGAGGCGGTACTCCAGGCCCTGCAACCGGGCGAGATCAGCCAGCCCTTGGTGTCGCGCTTTGGTGTGCACCTGATCCAGTTGATGGAGCGTCGCCAAGTGCAACCCAGCCCACGCGAACAGCGCGAAATGGCCCGCTACGCCCTGCGCGAGAAGAAAACCGAAGAGGCTTACCGCCAGTGGGCACAAGAACTGCGCGCCCGCGCTTACGTTGAATACCGCGAAGCTCCCTAAGCGCCCACCCCCGGATGAAACACATACCCCGTAAACGCTTCGGCCAGCATTTTCTGTCCGACCACGGCATCATTGATGCCATCGTGCAAGCCATTGATCCACAACCCGGCCAGCCCGTGGTAGAAATTGGCCCCGGCTTGGCCGCCCTGACCCAACCCTTGGTTGAGCGCTTGGGCCGCCTGACGGTGATTGAGCTAGACCGCGACTTGGCGCTGCGCCTGCGTCTGCACGGCCAACTCAACGTGATCGAATCGGACGTGCTGAAAGTGGACTTTGCCCAAGTAGCGCAAACACTGGCCGTGCCCAAAATCCGCGTGGTGGGCAACCTGCCCTACAACATCTCCACGCCCATCTTGTTCCACCTGCTGCCGTTTGTGCATGTCATTACCGACCAGCACTTTATGCTGCAAAAAGAAGTGATCGACCGCATGGTGGCCGCCCCCGCCACCAGCGACTATGGTCGCTTGTCGGTGATGCTGCAATGGCGTTATGCGATGGAAAACGTGCTGTTTGTCCCACCCGAGAGCTTTGACCCCCCACCGCGCGTGGACAGCGCCGTGGTGCGCATGGTGCCCTATGCCGAGCCTGCGGCCTTGGATCCCGAACTGCTAGAGCGCTTGGTGCAGGTGGCCTTTAGCCAGCGGCGCAAACTGTTGCGCCACACCTTGGGGCGCTGGCTGGACGAAAAAGGCTTTGCGGGCCATTTTGATGTGCAACGCCGCGCCGAAGAAGTGCCCGTGGCCGAGTATGTGGCACTGGCAGCCGCGTTGTCATAATGATTCCGTTGACATCCTCACCGCCCTCAAGCACAGCGAGGATGTCAATCTTCCGCGACAAGCAGCCGGTCAGTTGCGCCAAGCAGCATCTGGCTGCCAACTGGCCGCCCAAGCAGGTAACTGCTCGGGGGGCATGGGGCGGGCAATGCCGTAGCCTTGGGCCAGCTCGCAACCCAATTGCAGCAGGGCTGTGCCGTGCGCTACCGTCTCTACGCCTTCGGCAATTACCTGCCGCTTAAAAGCCGCTGCCAAGCCCACAATGCCCTGTAATATGGCCAAATCATCGGCATCATCCAGCATGTCGCGCACAAAACTTTGGTCAATTTTCAGCTGTGCTACACGCAAGTGCTTCAGATAAGTCAGTGATGAGTAGCCGGTACCAAAGTCGTCTAGCGCAAACTGAACACCCAGTTCGGCACAGTCCTCAATCACTTGCGACACCTGTGCCATATCGGCCAAGGCGCTGGTCTCTAGCACCTCAAGTTCTAAATGGGCCGGGTTCACTTGTGGGTACTGGGCCAGAATCATCTGCAAACGCTCGACAAAGTTTACTTGTTCTAGCTGGCGCGCCCCAATGTTGACGCTGACCGGCAAATTCAGGCCCGCATCATGCCAAATCTGCATTTGTCGCAGGGCCGTGTTCATGACCCACTCGCCCACCGCCACCGCCAGCGCGTGGTCTTCGATCACAGGCAAGAACGCCGAGGGCGGCAGTAAACCCTTGTCTGGGTGCTGCCAGCGGATCAGGGCTTCGGCTCCAATCACCAAACCGCTGCACATATTCACCTTAGGTTGGTAATACAGCACCAACTCGTTCTGATCCAAGGCTTGTTGGATGCGTTGCAGCGCCTCATGGTGGTTGCGCTGGCTGCTGTCTTGCGCCGCATCAAAGATGTGGTAGCGGTTTTTGCCTGCTACTTTGGCGTGGTACATGGCCTGGTCGGCTTGGCGCAATAATTGGTCTGGTTCCACCTCTTGGGCTTGTGGGTAAAAAGTCGCCCCCAAACTGGCGGATACCTGTAACGTAAGTTGACCTACCTGCACGGGCTCGGCAGCAGCCAGTAGCAACCCCTGCAGCAACCCAACGCTGGCCGATGGATTTTGTAGGTTGACCAGCACCGCGACAAATTCATCACCACCTATGCGGGCGAGGGTGTCGCCCTCGCGCAGAACATTTTTCATGCGCTGGGCCAGCGTGATCAGCACCTTGTCTCCCGTTGGGTGTCCGTGGTGGTCGTTGATGTTTTTAAAGCAGTCTAAGTCAAGGTAGGCCACTGCCAATTGTTGTTGCGTGCGTTGCGCCTGCACCATCGCTTGCTGCAAACGCTCGACCAGCAGTGTGCGGTTGGGCAAATTGGTCAGGACATCAAAATGGGCGATGTATTCAAGCTGGCTTTGGTACGCCTTGCGCTCGGTAATATCTTGCAGCAACCCAGCCAAGCGCACCACACGTCCATGGGCATCGCGCTGTGGAAACCCCTTCACCCAGCAAGTGCGCTGCAAGCCGTTGGTGCGGTGTAGCAGGGTGAGCTCTAGGTCGTAGGGGGTACCGTCTGCTATGGCATGCTTTACCGCGTCCAACAAAATTTGCGTGGACTCGGGCGTGTACAGCTGTGCTTGTCCTTGCAAGTTGGGGGCACCCAATGCCGGATCGAGGCCAAAAATGCGAAACATTTCCGGAGACCACGTCGTGCTGTTGGTCTCAACCTCCCATTCAAAACTGGCCAAACGCGCCATGCTTTCGGTGCGTTCAAGCATATCTTTACTGCGTTGTAGTGCTGCTTTATGCTGCCCCCACGTTTGCAGAATGCGGTTAAACCCCACGACCAGCTTTCCAATTTCGTCTTGCCGTGTGTGGTTGGGCAAGGGTTTTGGCATTTCTGTCGAGTTGGCCAAGGCGGTCATGGCATCGGCTGTGGCTACCAAAGGGGCCAATTGGTGCCTCAACACCCACCAAGTCAGGGCACCAATCAGGAGGGTGAGCAGCAAAGTGGCCAGCAGCATGCGCTGCTTCATCTGTTCAATTGGGGCGAAGGCTTCTGTGGTGGGTAGCGAAGCCAACACATACCAGCCAATTGCCGGGATATGCTTGCCTGAGACCAGTACGTTCACCCCTTTGGGATTGGGTGATATGGCCCAACCTTCGTACCCCTGCGCGAACCGATCAACCCAGAGGTTGGCTCCTAGGGGTGGCAGTTGCTCCATGATGCGGCTTTTGTCGGTGGCTGTAACCACCAGACGGTGTCGTGCCGAAATCAGGACATACCCCCCGCTTTTGCCATAAGGGCTGTGGGTAATTTGGTCTAAAAAGTTGGGCTTGCTTAAATTAGTGACTCCCACCAGTACGCCCAGTATTTGCCCTTGGGCATCGCGCATGGGCATCGCAATGCCAAAAATGGGGGCCTGCAATTTTTTCCCAACGAAGGGGCGACCCACAGTTGCCACGCCCTCTTGGAGAGCCGAGGCAACAAAATCGCGATCCATGTAGTTCACACCGATGCGTTCGGCGGACGGCGGCATATCGACGATCACGGTGCCATCTGGCCCCGCTATCCAAAGGCCCCCGTTGAATAGCAGTTGCAGCAGTGGATGCTTTTCTAGGTGGGCTTGTAATGTGGCTGGATTCGCCATCAGGGCGGAATCTGTTTCGGCAATGGTTTGTAGTGCTTGCAGACGTTCGTCCAACTCGTCACTGACACTTTTGGCCACCGAAGTTGCCACCGAAAACTGTTGCTCGCCCAGTAGGCGCTCCATGTCGGTTTGCAGGCTGCGGCTTACGAAGAACGAAAGTGTCCAGATGCCCAGCACAAAAATAGCCAATGTAAAAACCGTGGCACGGGTTTTAAGCGACTGCCAAGGTGCGTGATTGGACTGGACTTGGGACTCCATAACGAATGTTATTGCTGCAGCTACTTTCCTAGATGTCCAAGACTTTTACACAAATTCTTACCGATTTAATCGGTAGAACATTTATTTTCTTGAAATCTCTGCAGGAGCACCAGTGCCAACGGCCTGCAGGCTGTTCAAGCATCCAAAACAAACGATGGTTCAACTGCCAACCAGTGCGCCCAATGTCGGCGCTTGGTTAGAACGGTCAATCATTGCAATTGCAGATGGCTGTGCTGGCTGGGACGGCAACGGTTGCACCAGCCAGCACAGAAGGCCTTGGGGCCTTAATGCGCTGCTGCGCTGGCTGCACCTACTCCGGTTTGGGCACGTACATACTGGTCGTCAAAAGCGGCACGCTCGGCTTGCGCCTGTGCGCTGTTGTCCAGCTTAGAGAACACATAAATACCCAAGAACGCCAGCGGCATGGCAAACAGGGCAGGCTGGGTGTACGGGAAGATGGGCGACGCATGGCCCAGCACATCGACCCACACCGATTTGGAGAAGAACACAAACAGCACCGAGCTGATCAGGCCGGTATAGCCGCCCACCAGTGCGCCACGGGTGGTCAGGCCGCGCCAGTACATCGACATCAGCAACACCGGGAAGTTGGCACAAGAAGCCACGCCAAAGGCCAGCGCCACCATAAAGGCCACGTTCATCTTCTCAAACGCTACGCCCAACAGCACCGCCACCACGCCCAAGCCCAAGGTGGCCATTTTGGAAACCCGGATTTCCTTCTCTTCCGACACGTTGCCCTTCATGATGACGCGGGCGTACAGGTCGTGTGAGATGGCCGAAGCACCGGCCAGCGCCAAACCGGCCACCACTGCCAAAATCGTGGCAAAGGCTACCGCCGACAAAAAGCCCAGCAGCAAGTTGCCACCCGCCGCCTTGGCCAAGTGCAGCGCTACCATGTTGCCGCCACCAATCAGCTTGCCGCCGACCACGCCGCCTTCAAAGAATTGCGGGTCGGTGCCGACCAGCACGATGGAGCACAGGCCCATCAAAGCAATCACGTTAAAGAAGAAGGCAATGATGCCGGACGCGTAGAACACCGATTTGCGCGCCTCTTTGGCGTTGGTCACGGTAAAAAAGCGCATCAAAATGTGTGGCAGCCCAGCAATACCAAACATCAGGCCCAGGCCCATCGAAATGGCGGTGATCGGGTCAGCCAACAAGCTGCCGGGGGTCATGAGATTGCTGCCCAGCTTATGCACTTCCATCGCACGGTTGGTCAGGGTCTCGAAGCTGAAACCAAACTGGCTAAAGGCCAACAGCATGATGGCCGTGCCACCGGCCAGCAACATACAGGCTTTGATGATCTGCACCCAAGTGGTAGCCACCATGCCACCAAAGATCACATAGACCATCATCAGCACGCCCACAATCACCAGTGCCACGTTGTATTCCAAGCCAAACAGCAGTTTGATGAGTTGGCCTGCACCCACCATTTGCGCCACCAAGTAGAAGCACACCACCACCAGCGAGCTGATGGCCGCCATGGTACGCACTTGGCCTTGGTTGAGGCGGTAGGCGGTAATGTCGGCAAAGGTAAACTTGCCCAAGTTGCGCAGGCGCTCGGCCATCAAGAACAAGATGATGGGCCAACCGACAAAGAAGGCCACCATGTAGATGTAACCGTCTACCCCTTGGCCGTAAATCATGGCGGTCAGGCCCAGCAGCGTGGCGGCAGACATGAAGTCGCCCGCAATCGCCAAGCCGTTTTGCTTGCCGCTGATGCCGCCACCGGCGGTATAGAAGTCAGAGGCCGACTTAGAGCGGCCTGCTGCCCAGTAGGTAATGCCCAGCGTCATCAGCACGAAGACAAAGAACATGCCAATGGCGTGCAGATTGAGCGGTTGTTTTTCGGCTGCGCCCAAATCGGGGCCAGCCAAGGCCAGCGTGGGCACAAGCAGCAACAAGGCTGCCAGAGGATGGCCTACAGAAGAAAGCAGCGTGGAGGAGGGGGTACGGTTCATGGTTTTTTCAGTGCGTCTTGGACGATTTGTTCATTCAGGCTGTCAAATTCGCCATTGGCACGGCGCACATACACCCACGTCAGGACACAGAAGAACACGAACTGGAAGAACCCCAGTACCACGCCCACCGTCAGGTTGCTGCCTTCAAACAGGCGAACGGCGATGGCGCTGGGCACAAAAGCCACCAGCAACACAAAGCTGAAAAAAACGGCAATCACCAGCAGCGCCAACATGGTGGCAAAGCGCCCGCGCTGGCGCACCAGCTCGGCATAGCGCGGGTCGCGCTTGATGTTCTCGTACAGTGGATTGGACATGGGTCTCCCTTGATAATCATGAATGCGCGTGGCATTAACCGGCGGCATTCTAGGAAGTCAATCCTGTTTAATCCTTACAGTGCTGTCGAGATTTTTCGTGTATAGACAACGCTTTGCTGCTGTCTGGAGGATGCCGTACCGAACTCAGGCTTTTTTCAGAAATTCCGACTTGAGCAGCAAGCTCCCCAGATCGGTTTTGCAGTCCACGTTGTGGCCGTCTGCACCGTCCACCAAACGGATACCCTTGATTTTGGTGCCTTTTTTCAGGGTGGCTCCGGCCCCTTTCACTTTCAAGTCTTTGACCAAAATGACGGCATCACCATCGGCCAGTGGGTTGCCGTTGGCATCGCGCACGATGCCATCGCCAGAGCTCTCATCGGCATCGGTGGCGGCAGGCTGGGCAGGCCATTCAAAACCGCAGTCGGGGCAGATGAGTTGTTGGCCGTCGGGATAGGTGTTGTCTAAGCCACATTGGGGGCAAGAGGGCAGGGTATGGGGCATGTTGTGGCAAAAAGGGTAAAAGCGGCCAGTGTGGCACAAGCACGTTCGGGTTTTCCCTCCATGTCCCTTTGCTTCGGTTGGGGCTGGCAGGACGTAACATTCGCAACAAAAAGCGACAGATGCACCTAGAAATGACAAACAAGGCGCAAACAAAGGCCAATCACGGTCATAGCCGCAGGGCTTCTGCCTTTACCATGCCATGCTAAAGACAAGGGCCACAAGCCTTCGCAACCTAGCTAAGGAGAATCTGGATGATATTCATGCCGTGGAACGATACGATCGCTGTGGGCATCCAAGAGGTGGATGAGCAGCACCGTGTGTTGGTGGACTTGATCAATGAACTGCACGATGCGCTAACGGCAGACGCGCCCGACCAAGGGGTGATTGGGCATGTGCTAGAGGGGTTGATGGACTACACCATGAACCACTTCATCATGGAGGAAGAATGGTTTGAACGCCACGATTACCCCCATACCGCAGCACACAAAGAGCAGCACAACCGCTTTACCGGCACCATCATGAATGCGTTGACGGAGTTTGAAGACAGCCAGCATCTGCCCTATGAGCTGATGGAGTTTTTAAAGCACTGGCTGTTAGAGCACATCATGCGCACCGATAAAAGCTACGTGCCCTTCTTGCACGCCCAAGGCATTACTTGAGCGCCCGCACGGCCCGGCCCGGCTTTTTCTTTTGCGCTAAAAAGATGCGTAATTCTTTGTCATTGCGACGGATGTGCAAAGACAACCAATCGCGCAGGGCGGTAGACAGCTCCGAGGCTACGGTGATGCTGCCACTCTGGTGCTTTTTTTCCAGTTGGCGCAATTGGTTCACGAACAGCTGATGGCCGTGTTGGTGCCGCTCTAGGTCAGGAAAGCCGGCCAAGGCCATTTCGTGCTCTTCGTGGCGCAGATGCTCTTCGGTGTCGGCAATGATCTGCGCCAACAGCTCGGCCACAATCTCATTACCGCGGCCCTCGGTGGTGGCTGTGTGCAGGGTGTTGACCTGATCGACCAGTTTGCGGTGGTCTTCATCAATCGGGCCGTTGTCGATGACCATGTCATCGGCCCAGACAAAATAAGCCATTTTTTCTCCTCTTTAGTAGCACACGATGGGGCTATCAGCTATCCAACAGCCCGAGCAGTTTCTCTAACAAAGTATCGCGCAGTGCGTACATTTCTGGGATACGCTCCAGCGCCTGCTCTGTTTGTCCTTGCTGTTTCAGGGTCACCAGCATGGCTGCATGGGCGTGGATTTGTTGGTGCAACTGCTCAATCTGGGCAAACAGGGCATGGCCTGCATGGCGTGCGTGCCCACCTTCGCACGCTAACCAATGGCTCAAGCGGCAGTTTTGTAAATTGAGCGGTGGCAACACGCTGCGCTCACCATACAGGTAGCTGCTGATGCCCGTCACCCAGGCACGGTGTTCTACCACGGCAAACAGTAGCGGCAAGTCGTCCCGTTGTACGGGTTTCTGGTGGAGCCAAGCAGGCTCTGGACACCATGTATTGAGCCAGTGCGGTAGCGCAGAGGCTGGCATAGGGCGGGCAATGGCATAGCCTTGGCCCCACTCGCAACCCAAGCGCAGCAGCATCAGCCCGTGGGCTGTGGTTTCTACCCCTTCGGCAATCACTTGGCGCTGAAACACCCGCGCCAGCCCCAGCACCCCTTCGAGGATCGCCATATCGTCAGGGTCGTCCAGCATGTCGCGGACAAAACTTTGGTCAATTTTGAGCAATTTGGCCGGCAGGCGGCGCAAATAGGTGAGTGACGAGTAGCCGGTGCCAAAATCGTCGAGGGCAAAGCCCACGCCCATGTTGTGGCAGGTGTCCATCAGGTGCGAGATGCCCGGAATATCCTCCAGTGCATTGGTCTCTAGGACTTCCAATTCCAAATCACCGGGGCCGACTTCGGGGTGCAGTGCCAGCAAATGGTGCAAGCGGGTCACAAAATCGGGCTGTTGCAATTGCCGCGCGTCCATGTTCACACTCACCGGAATATGCAGGCCTTGTGCCCTCCACGTTTCAATTTGGTTCAGGGCCGTCTCTAGTACCCATTCGCCCATTTGCACCACCAGTTCATCATTTTCCAGCGCGGGCAAAAAGGCGGCTGGGGCCAGTACCCCACGCTCAGGGTGTTGCCAGCGGATTAAGGCTTCAGCCCCCACCACTGCGCCAGTGCGCATATTCACCTTGGGTTGGTAGTACAGCATGAACTGGTCTTTTTGCAGCGCTTGGCGGATGTTTTCCAGCCCTTCATGGTGTCCGCGCAGATGGCGGTCTTGCTCGGCATCAAATACGTGGTAGCGGTTTTTGCCCGTGACCTTGGCTTGGTACATGGCTTGGTCGGCTTGGCGCAACAGCTGATCGGCATCCACTTCTTCAGCCTGTGGAAAAAAGGCTACGCCCACGCTGGCCGAGACTTGCAGCAGGATGCCATCGGCCAACACTGGCTGGGCTGCTGCCAGCAACAAGCGGTCTAGCACCAGGCCTGCAGCCTCGTGTTGCGATAAATCGGTCAACACGGCCACAAACTCATCTCCGCCAATGCGGGCAATGGTGCAGCCCTCGCGCAGCACGCGCTGCATCCGTTGGGCCAGTTCGATCAAGAGTTTGTCGCCCATCGCGTGGCCGTAGCTGTCATTGATGGCTTTGAAGCCATCCAAATCCAGAAACACCACCGCTAATTTTTTGCCATAACGCACGGCATGGGCCATGGCTTGGCGCAAACGATCGGCCAACAGCACGCGGTTGGGCAATCCGGTCAGGGCATCGTAGTGGGCGATATGCTCGAGCCGTTTCTCATTTTCTTTTTGCTGTGAAATGTCTGAGAACAGGGCCACGTAGCGCAACACCTTGCCGTGGGCATCGTGTACGGCACTGATGGTGAGCATTTCGGCATACACCTCACCGCTTTTGCGCCGGTTCCAGATTTCACCTGTCCAGCGCCCGTGCTGCAACAGCTCGGCCCACATATTGGCGTAAAAATCTGCCCCTTGTCGCCCTGAACTGAGCATGCTGGAGTTTTGGCCAATCACTTCATCGCGGCTATAGCCGGTGATGCGTGAAAAAGCGGCATTGACTTCCATCAGCACGCCCTGGGGCGAGGTAATCATGATGCCTTCACGCGCATGGCTGAAAACGCTGGCCGCCAGTTTGAGTTGCTCTTGGGCCGCGTTGGTCTGCGTCACATCGGTGATGATGCCCACATAGTGGCGCAAGCGCTGGCTGGCATCTTTGACGGCATGAATTTGCAACAAGGCGGTGTACAGGTGGCCCCGTTGGTGTCGGTTGACCAGTTCGCCTTCCCAATGGCCGTGGCGCAACAAGGTGGCCCACATTTGGGTGTAGAACAGGCTGTCTTGCATGCCCGAAGCCATCAAGCGTGGGTTCTTACCCAAGGTTTGGGCGGTGCTATAGCCGGTCACGCGCTCAAACGCCGGATTGACCGACAGCACATCGGCCTCGGGCGAGGTAATCACGATGGCATCGGAGCTGCTCTCGAACACGCTGGCAGCCAAGCTGCGCTCTTCGTCCAGTTGGGCTTGCTGTTGGGCCAGGCGTTGTTGGCGGCGCAACGCGGCAAAACCTGCCACCACCAAGGCCAATACGCTGGGCACAAAGATGCCGACCAAGCGCCGGGCCTCGCTGGCCCATTCGGCCAAAATGGCCTCCCGATCCATTTGTGCAGCCACCACCACCGGAAACCGGCTGGAAGCCCGGTATGCCGTCAACACCGAGGCCCCGGTGGGCAATTGCTGTTCTAGCACCCCTTGCTCGTGGTGTGCGATGTCTTGGGCCAAGTTACCGCCTGCGCCATGGGTTCCGGCGCGCTCTTGGGCCGAGGCTGACATCAGCAGCACCCCGTCATAACGCAGCCACTGCACATAGCCATGCTCTGATTCCATCAGGTTGCTGGCATAGTTGATAAAGTAATCGGGGTTGATGGCCGTGAGTAGCCACTGTGTATGTTTGGTGCCCGAAAGCTTACGCAGGATGGGCACCAGGTGGGGCTCGGTGGGTGACAAGGCCACCGCTTGGTCGACGATAGAGGCGGAGACAAAATCACGCCCTTGCCAAGGGTTGCCCACGCGCAAAATCGGGGCTTCGGGGTTGTGCGCGGGGTAAAACCCTTGCAAATCGATCACCATGCCAATATTGGCTGGGTTGGAGCTGTCGATCACCTGCCCATGCTCATCCAGTACCGCAATCGAGCGCAGGTACGGCATGGGCCGTAGCAACTCGCGCAGGCGCGCCCCCAACTCTTGCGGCCCAATGCCGTTGGCATACAGGGGGTGAATGCTCTCGGCAGCAAAATCCACCAGTTGCAGCGTTTGCGTCAGGTGTTCTTCAAAGTGACGGGCATGGATCACCGCCTGCGCCAAACCGCTACGTAGCGCGTCTTCACGCAAGCGCCACAGGGTGAAACCCAAGGCGGACAACCAGCCAATAACCAGCACCGCCACCAACAACACCCAGACCGCAGCATGGCGGCGTTTGACCTCAGAAGACGGCATAACAACAAGCAAATCGGGCAAACAGCGCAAACAGCGCGGCAGGTATGGGCGGGTGGGGATGGATTATTTGAGAACCACTATGGGTTCCAAGCCGTGGCGTTGAGCATTGGCGCGCAGGCGACCATCGCGCTTCATATCGGCCAGTACCTGCTCGACTTGTGCATGCCATTGGGTGTCATGCGGGTGCATGGCCCAGGCATAGGGGGTGATATGGAAGGTGCTACTGGGAGATACCAGCCGCGCCCAATCGCTGCGCTCTAGCATGCGGCGGCTGAAGGGGTAGTCCGTCATGAACACATCGGCCCGGCCCGATTGCACCTCTTGCTCGCGTGCGGCAGGGGTATCGACCACGCGCAACTCGGCCGATTGCAGGCGCTGTTGCATGATCGGCTCGTGCAGTGTGCCTTTGGCTACCACCACCACCGTGCCCGTTTTATCAATATCGGCCCAGCTCTGGATACGTCGGTTGGTTTTGCTGGTGATGGCGTAGATGTCGCTGGCTAAATGCGGTTGGGTAAAGTGCAATTTGGCTTGGCGCGCTGGCGTGATACCGATGGCAAACATGGCAATGTCGCAACGGTCTTGGCTGATATCGTCCACCAAGGTGGCAAATGAGCTATCGACAAACTCGGCCTTCACCCCCAGCGCCTTGGCCAGATCGTGTGCATTGTCAATATCAATGCCCGAGAGCAGCTGCGTTTTCGGGTTGCGAAAGGAGATGCCGTAGTAATCGGGCCAAATGCACACCCGCAAGGCTTGGTGTGCTTGAATGCGCTGTAGACGCTGGGGGCCATCTGCGGCCTGGCTGCCCAGGGCCAACAGCCCGGTGAAGCACAGGGCCAGCTTGGCCCAAGAAAGACGGCGGTGGCGGCTCATAGGATGCACCACTCAACTGCCCTGCAACAGCAGCGCGCCAGAGGCCACATGGGTGCCACCCCCTTGGTGATGCAGCTGGAAGACGCTGGCGGTTTGTACCAGCGTGTGTGCTTGCTGCTCTAAGGCTGCAGCTGCGGCCGCGGCTTCTTCGACCAAGGCGGCGTTTTGTTGCGTGACTTGGTCCATCTGCACCATCGCTTGGGTGATTTGGTCAATGCCTTGGGTTTGATCTTGGCTGGCTAAGCTGATCTCGCGCATGATGTCGGCCACGCGGCGCACGCTGACCACAATCTCATCCATCGTGCTGCCTGCTTGCTCTACCAGCGAGCAACCGGCACTGACGTTGCCCACCGAGGCTTCTATCAGCTCTTTAATCTCGCGCGCGGCTGTGGATGAGCGTCCGGCCAAACTACGCACCTCTGAGGCCACCACGGCAAAGCCTCGGCCTTGTTCGCCCGCGCGCGCGGCTTCCACCGCTGCGTTCAGGGCCAAAATATTGGTTTGGAACGCGATGCCGTCAATCACGCCAATGATGTCGGAGATTTTGCGCGATGAGGTGTTGATCGCCTCCATCGTGTGTACCACTTCAGACACCACCTTGCCGCCTTTCACTGCTACTTCAGCCGCCGATTCGGCCAACTGGTTGGCGTGTTTGCCGCTGTCAAAGTTTTGTTTGACCGTGTTGGCCAGCTCTTGCATGGAGGCGGCAGTTTGCTGCAAGGCGCTGGCTTGTTCTTCGGTGCGCGAAGACAGGTCTTGGTTGCCCGCAGCAATTTGGCCGGTGGCGGTGGCGATGGTATCGCTGCCACTGCGCACTTGGCTGACGATTTGCACCAAACTGCTGTTCATGTCTTTCAGGGCTTGGAGCAGTTGGCCGGTTTCATCGGCAGAGTGGATAGTGATGTGGGTACGTAAATCACCCGCCGCCACGGCCTGCGCCACCTTCACGGCCTCGCGCAGGGGCGTGGTGATCGAGCGTGTCAGAAACACGGCCAGCACGATAGCACTGCACAAACCCACTGCGCCTAAGCTGAGCAACCACCAGCGTCCAGTATGGGCCTGTTCGCGCGCCAAAGCGCCCGTGTGCTCCACCAAGCGGTGCTCCATTTTGGCCAAAGCATCCACGCGCTGTTGCACCAGGCTCAGTTCAGGCAAGGTGCGGGTGTTCATCTCTAGCGTGGCTTCTTCGATTTGTCCGGCATCGACCAGTTGATTGAGTCGGGTTTGGGAGCTGACATAACGGTTACGGGCCTGCTCGGCCTCGGCCAGCAGTGCCTTGGCCTCGGGCAATTCGACCAGCTCTTGCAGCTTTTTGAATGCCTGCACGAAACTTTCACGCGCGGCCAGAATTTCGGCACGCATCTTGTCACGGTGGGCGGCATTGGGGGCGGTGACAATTTCGATGGTGCGGCGGGTGTTGGCCAGCACAACTGTGCTCAGGGTATTGGCCGCGTCGGCCTTGACCCATTCCACTTCAATCAGGCGGCTGTTGGCTTCAGCCACCTCGGTCAGGCGTAACAAACCCACGACCACCATACAGAACATCATGGTGATGAGTAAACCAAATCCGAGTGCCAGACGGGTGCCAATGAGCAGACTGCGTCTGGGCGACGAGGATATAGGCGGCATGGCAACTTCCTTAGAGAAGATCAAACAAAAAAGAATGTCAAAAGAAAGTTGACATTCTTGCATTGCAGGCACAAGACAGCACCTGCCCGACGGCAGGCAATCCTGATCCAGCGCATAAAAGTGTTCGATGAGTGGTGCGCAGGCTACACGTTACAAGCCCCGACCCTTGACCAAGGCCATGATTTGTGCAGCATCCAGCGTGGATGCTTTTTGCTGGATTTGGGGCAGGTACTGGGTTTGTAGTTGCTTGGCTGGGGCCAACAGGTCTTGGTAGCTAGAGCGCAGCACACTGGTGTTCATGCTGCGCCCACCCGCATAGTAACGCTTGGCCAATTGCCCCAAGGCATAAGTGGTGGCAAACGAGAAGGCCATGCCGGTGGCGGTGCTGCCGAGTTTGCCCGCAGTTTTACCCAACGCCTTGCCCAACATGCCACCCATAAGCTTGCGGCCAAACTGTTCTAGGTACTGCGAGGTCAAACCGACCCCCGCAGCAGCGATAAATTCTTTGATGTGGCCGGTATCTAGTTCGACCCCATGTGCCTTGCCAATGGCGTACACCATTTTGATTTGCAAGGGGATGATGGCCATGGAGGCCCAAGACTGTGGCAGCAGCTCTAGGGCACCGTTCAAGATGGCGTAGTTCAGGATGCTCTTGTCCAGTTCGGCCTCTTGCGCAGGGCGGGCCGCCATGCCAGCGATTGCCGGGGCTGGGACAGATGGAGCGGGGGCAGTGTGAGAAGCAGCGTGGTTCCAAGCGGCTGCCGCTGTGGCTGCTGTCGCGGCCACGGCAGCGGTGGCAGCGACTGGCGCAGCGCCCCATTGGGCAAACAAACCGGCCCCCGGTGCTGCCGGGGTTGTTGCTGGGGCCAGCGTGGGCGCAGCAGGCACCGAAGCTGCCCAAGCGGCCACGCTATCGGCTTGGGTTTCAAACGCCTGCACCGCCTCGGTGGAGAGGCCCAACTGGCGGCGCAGATCGGCCAAAAAGCTGCGTTCAACCTCGCTTTGGCTGCCGTCGGCATCGCACACGCACACCGCCATTTCATAAGCCAGCTGGCGGTGCGCTGGGTCGTTCAAGGCCTGCACTGCCCCAGCCACCGTGACCCGACGCAACAACACATCTTGGTACAAGGTGGTGAGTGGATAGCCGCCTTGGGTATCGGACAGCGATTCGGCCATTTGGCGGATGGTTTCGCGTTCGCTATCGGCCTTGTGGCCATCGGCAAAGGCGGCATACAGGGCAATGGTGAGCAGGGCGCGTTGTTGGTCGGCATTCATAGCAAAAAAACTCCTGTGGCGAGACGGAAAGCCTGCATGATGGCAGTGTCGGATGGCATTGGAGCAACCTGCGCCGGTAGCGGTTCCAGCGCCGATAGCGATAATGCCGGCCATGCCAAACCGCTGGAAACCCAATGTCACCGTGGCTGCCATCATCGAGCGCGACGGAAAATTCATGCTGATCGAGGAAAACACCACCGATGGTCTGCGCCTGAACAACCCTGCTGGGCATTTAGACCCCGGTGAATCGCCTTTGGCAGCCTGTGCGCGCGAAGTGCTGGAAGAAACGGCCTACGACTTTAGCCCGACCGGGCTAGTGGGTATCTACCTGAACCGTTTTACCCGCACGCGCACCGGGCATGACATTACCTACCTGCGCTTTGCTTTTTGTGGCACCTTGGGCCAGCACTATCCAGAGCGCCCTTTGGACGAGGGCATCGTTGGGCCGGTGTGGATGAATTTAGAAGAATTGCGCGCCAGCACCGAGCGCCACCGCAGCCCGCTGGTGCTGCAATGTATTGAAGATTATTTGGCCGGTCAGCGCTACCCGGTAGAGCTGATCCACACCGATATCAGCGTGCTGAGCAGTCCGGTAGCACGCCATCCTGTTTGAAAGTGCAGCCATGAGCAAGCAACGTGTGGTGGTGGGCCTGAGCGGTGGGGTGGATTCGGCGGTGACGGCTTATTTGCTCAAGCAACAGGGGCATGAGGTGGTCGGTATCTTCATGAAAAACTGGGAAGATGACGACGACAGCGAATACTGCTCCAGCCGCCAAGATTTTCTCGATGCCGCCTCAGTCGCTGATGTACTTGGGATCGAGATTGAGCATGTGAATTTTGCGGCCGAGTACAAAGACCGGGTGTTTGCAGAGTTTTTGCGCGAATACCAAGCCGGGCGTACCCCCAACCCCGACATCTTGTGCAATGCCGAGATCAAGTTCAAGTCTTTTCTAGACCACGCCATGCGGCTGGGGGCGGAAAAAATTGCCACCGGCCACTATGCGCGCGTGCGCCACAACCTGAGCACGGGTTTGTTTGAATTGCTGAAAGGCTTAGACCCGAGCAAAGACCAAAGCTATTTTTTGCACCGGCTCAACCAAGCCCAATTGTCTAAAACGCTGTTTCCGGTGGGCGAGTTGCACAAAACCGAAGTGCGCCGCATTGCGGCCGAGATTGGCTTGCCCAATGCCAAAAAGAAAGACTCGACCGGCATTTGCTTTATTGGCGAGCGCCCATTCCGCGAGTTTTTGAACCGCTATATCCACCATGCCCCCGGCCCGATTTTGGATGAGCGGGGCCGCAAAATTGGTCAGCATGTGGGCTTGAGTTTTTATACCTTGGGCCAGCGCCAAGGTTTGGGCATTGGGGGTATCAAAGAAAAGGGCGCACAGCGCGGCGGTGGTGAACACCAACCTTGGTTTGTGGCGCGCAAAGAGTTGGACAAGAACGTACTGCGCGTGGTGCAAGGCCACGAGCATCCTTGGTTGCTGTCGCAGCAGCTCACGGCACAAGATGCCAGTTGGATTGCCGGTGGCCCGCCCGTGCCGGGCGCTTATGCTGCCAAAACCCGCTACCGCCAGCAGGATGCCGCTTGTACCCTGAGTTGCACCGACGTATCACAGTTTGCTTTGCACTTTGAGGCCGCCCAATGGGCGGTGACACCGGGCCAATCGGCAGTGCTGTACGACGGCGAGGTCTGTTTGGGCGGTGGTGTGATTGCGGCGTTAGAGGCGGCAGGGGCAAGGCCGCAATAGTGCGATAACCGCTGCCGCCGTGTCGGGCAGGAGCGCAGGGGCGGAGCGCGGCCCTTGTCGGGCTAACATGGGCCACTTTTTCCCTTGCACAAAGAAAGTTTTGTTCCATGCCTTCTTCGCTTCGTGTTTCCCGGTTTCCGTTGGTGGCTGCTTTGCGTGGCAGCGTTACCGGTGTCTTGGCCGCCCTCACACTGGCCGCCACTTCTGCCAGCGCACAGACACAAACTACACCGGCTCGGCCGGTGGCTCCGGCCAGTGCGGCAGCCCCCATCAAGCTGGCGCTGATTGAAAGCCTGTCTGGCCCGTTTGCCAATACCGGCGAAGCCGTGTTTCGCAACATTGTTTGGGCGACCGAGCGTGTGAATGCGCGTGGCGGCGTGCAATTGCCCGCCAACGCAGGCGGCCCGCGCCCACTGGTGGTGCAACGCTACGACAGCAAGGGGCAAAATGAAGAAGCCCTGTCGGCCCTGCGCGCCGCCATTGACGATGGTGCGCGGGTGATTTTGCAGGGCAACTCCTCGGCCACTGCGGCGGCGTTGCTCGATGCCATCAACAAACACAACAGCCGCGAGCCGGACAAGCGTGTGCTGTTTCTCAACTATTCAGCCGTTGATCCGGTGCTGACCAACGAAAAATGCAGCTTCTGGCATTTCCGCTTTGATGCCCATGCCGATATGCGCATGGCCGCCTTGATGGACGTGGTGCGTGCCGACACAGCCTTGAAAAACGTCTATCTGATCGGGCAAGACTACAGCTTTGGCCAAGCGGTGCTGCGCGAGGCCAAGCGCCAACTGAGCGCCCAGCGTCCTGATGTGGCGATTGTGGGCGATGAGTTGCACCCCGTCGGTCGGGTGAAAGATTTTGCCCCCTACGCCGTGAAAATCAAATCCAGCGGAGCCCAAGCCGTGATTACCGGCAACTGGGGTAATGATTTGACCTTGTTGGTCAAGGCAGCGCGCGAAACCGGCTTTAACGGTACGTTCTATACCTTCTATGGCAATGCCTTGGGCGCTCCGGCCGCTTTGGGCGATGCCGGTGTAGGCAAGGTGGTGGCAGTGGCCGATTGGCTGCCCAACGTGCCCGGTGCCGCCAGCGAGGGCTTTTACCAATCGTTCCGCCAGCGCTTCCCACAGCCGCAAGACGACTATGTCCACATGCGCATGCAATTGATGGTCGAAACTTTGGCGCAATCGATGGAGCGTGCTGCCAGCACCGACACCGTGGCCGTGGCGCGGCAAATGGAAAAGGCCAGCGTGCAACTGGGTGGGCGCAGTGGGGCCATGCGGGCCGAAGACCACCAATTCCAGCAGCCCTTGGTGGTCGGGGTGATGGACAAACAAGGCAATCCCGGTGTGAAGTTTGATGTGGAAGGCTCGGGCTACGGCTTTCGGGTGCTGCGCGACATTCCGGCTGCACAAACGCAACAGCCGCACCGCTGCGCCATGCAGCGCCCCTGAGTTCTTTTCTTATCAGGCGGTTGGTGTTTTCTTATAGTGAAATGAAACCCGTGATCGGTAAGAAAAAATCTCCCGTATCACGAAAATGTCATATCACTATGAGAAAAAGAAAAGCAAGTCATTGATTTATATTGGCAAATTCTTATGTCTTCTATAAGACATAAGAATTGCACAAGTCTTCTATAAGACTTAAAGTAAACCCCAATGGCTTCGCAATGTGGGCCAACCCCTTTCAACCCTTTCAATTCACTTTGGAGTTCACCAATGTCCCAAAACCTGACCCGCGAACAGCAAATTGCAGCCCTGGAAAAAGACTGGGCCGAAAACCCCCGCTGGAAGGGTGTCAAGCGTGGCTACAGTGCCGCTGACGTGGTGCGCCTGCGCGGCTCGCTGCAACCAGAGTACACCCTGGCCCAACGCGGTGCCAAGGTGCTGTGGGACAAAGTGAACGGCGGTGCCAAGAAGGGCTACGTGAACGCTTTCGGCGCTATCACTGCTGGTCAAGCCATGCAGCAAGCCAAGGCTGGTTTGGAAGCCGTGTACCTGTCGGGCTGGCAAGTCGCTGCCGACGGCAACACCTCCGAAACCATGTACCCCGACCAGTCGCTGTACGCTTACGACTCGGTGCCCACCATGGTGCGCCGTATCAACAACACCTTCAAGCGTGCAGATGAAATCCAGTGGTCGCGTGGCATCAACCCCGGCGACGAAGGCTTCATCGACTACTTCCTGCCCATCGTGGCCGATGCAGAAGCTGGTTTCGGCGGCGTGCTCAACGCCTTCGAACTGATGAAGAACATGATCGCCGCTGGTGCTGCTGGCGTGCACTTTGAAGACCAATTGGCCGCTGCCAAGAAGTGCGGTCACATGGGTGGCAAGGTGCTGGTTCCTACCCGCGAAGCCTGCGAAAAGTTGATCTCGGCTCGTTTTGCTGCCGACGTGATGGGCGTGCCCACCCTGATTCTGGCCCGCACCGACGCTGAAGCCGCCAACCTGATCACCTCTGACTACGACGAGAACGACAAGCCGTTCCTGACTGGCGAGCGTACCCAAGAAGGC
>CAYZGT010000032.1:0-29815 GCA_964478155.1 uncultured Simplicispira sp. | reverse complement strand
AGCTCACCTGCAGCAATGGCTCGCCAGTGCTGTTTTGCACCAAGGGAATATCGGCCAGCGCGCCATTGGGGGTGTTGGGGTCTTCAGGGCGGGACTCGCTCACGGGTGCCACGATTTGGGTGGTAGTGGTGATGGTTTGCCCGTTGCTGCCGGTTTGTACCGTGGTCTGGGTCTGCACGGTAGTGCCATCAATAGTTTGGGTGTTGGACGCAGGCGCAGGCGCAGGTGCAGGTGCAGGTGCAGGTGCAGGTGCAGTGCTCGTAGCGAAGTTAAAGCTCGTTTCGTCACCTACGGCCACTGCCGCATTGCCAGCACTGTCTTTGAGTGCGTTAGCGTCCCACGTCACATAGTAGGCGGTACCGTAGGCCAAACTGGTACTTGGCGTAATGCGTAGTTCGCCGTTGGCATTGAGGGTAATCGTTGCTGACACCAGAGTGTCAGTACTGATGTCCTTCAGGTATACCTTTGTCAGGTCGGAGCTGAGATCGAGTGCTTCGGCAAATTTCACCGTCAAGGTACTGTTGACCGCAACATTATTGGCGTTGTCCGCGGGACTGCTGTCTGCAGGACTCAACGTCGGGGCCGTATTGTCAATCAGATATGTCAACTGTGCCGTACCACTAGGCACCGTCGCAACCAGTGCATTCCCCGCGCTATCAGCAATATTCTGAGCAAGGGCAAACCCTAGGGCCACCGTAGCATTCAGATTTACCAGATCACCACCAGAGATAAGCACATCGTAAACATTGCTGCTGCCAACTTGGGTCACAGTACTGACCAATGCTGTGCTGCCACTCACCGTAAAGTCTGCCGTGTCCAAGTGACTGATGGCTTCACTGAAACCAATACGATAAAGGAGGCTGTCAGCATTGGTTGTTCCTGTGCTGGGTGCCTGACGTTCAATACTGAGCACTATCGGACGCAAAGTGTCACCGGTAATCGTCACGCTGTTGCTAGGCAGATTGTTCTGGTTGTTGGCGTTCCTGAAACTCCCTGCGGCCATCGATAGACTGCCGTTCAAATTTTGCGTTCCCGCTGTTGGTGTAAAGCTGGCCGTATAAAGTTTGTGATTGCCGCTGTCGACGGTCAAATTGCTCAGACTACCACCACTAACGACAATGTCGCTAATATCTAAACCGAGCGGAGCTTCACTAAAAGTCAATGTCAGTATGGCACTGTCTCCAACCAAGAAAGTCGTATCGCTCAGACTCAGATTAACTGTTGGATTGGTGGTGACCGTCACTGTCATGGACTCAGCATAACTATTACCGGCAGCATCCGTACTCTGCACCCGGATAGCCTTGTCGCCAACCAGCAGCCCTGATGGTGCAATCGCCCGTAGTTCGTTGCCAACGATACTAAAACTCGCGTTGTCGGTATCACCGACACCGGCCACCAGGGCGTAGGCAAAGTTGTCACCTGCTGTGGCATCGGTACTGGACAAAAGGCCGACTACTGCACCATCGTTCGCTGCCGTCGAAAGGGTACTATTACTCAGCACTATATCGGTAGGTGCATGGGTATTGATTGCGTCAGCATTCTGGCTGATCGCTGTGGTGTAGAGGGTATTGCTATTGCCAGCCGTGTCGGTGAAGACCAGCAAGACCGGGATGTCGTCGGCGGCGGCGACATTGCTGCCGCCGCTGCTAACCGTGCAGGTCACGGTGTAGCTGGTGGCGCTGGTTTTTGTCAGCGAACCCAGCGTAAAGCCGCCGATGCTGCCGCTGGTCAGCGTGTAGGTGTCGCTGTCGCTGGCGACAGTGATCGTCGCGGTGACGACATCGCCGATCTTCATCGCGCTGTTCGGGATACTGACGCTGCTGATGACGGGGGTGCTGGTGTCAATCGAGACGGACAGGGCGGCCGATGCGGCGGATACATTGCCGACGACATCGCTCGCCGTGGCCGTGATGCTATGGCTGCCTGCGGTTAGCGCCGTACCAGGGGTGAAACTCCAGTGGCCGCTGCCATCGGCCGTGGTCGTACCCAGCGTGCCGGCAAGCGAACTGATGATCGTCACCGTGCTGCTGGCTACGGCACCGGCACCGCTCAACGTGGGCGTGGTGTCGCTGGTCAGGTTGTCCGTGTCGCTGCTGCCGCTGTCGCTGGCGGCGGCCAGATCTGGGGTGCCCGGGGCGCTGGGGGGCTGGTTGTCCACGGTCACGTTGTCCGCGCCGGCAACCGTGATGGTATTGTTGGCGTTGTCGGTGGCGGTGACCGAGACGTTGCGGTTGCTCTGGTTGTCGATGCTGCCTGCGATGATCGTATAGCTTGCGGTCCAAGTGCCGTCGCTGTGGGTGGCCGCAACCGCAGCACCGCCGCCGAACTGGGTGAAGTCGAAGGTGACGCCGCTGATGGTGTCGGCGTTGTTGTCGCCGATGGCGCTGCTGTTCCAGGTGGCGGTGATGGTGTCGCCGATCTTGAACACCCCGCCGGTGCCGGTCGCGCCACTGACGGAAATACGCGCGTCGGTGACTGTCGGTGCCTGGGTGTCGACCGTGGCATTCGTGCCATCGGCGGTGGTCGTGACGTTGCCGGCATCGTCAGTGACGGTGAGGCTGACGTTCTGGTTCGTGGCATCGATATTGCCGGCAAGGATCGTGTAGCTTGTTGTCCACGTGCCGCCGTTGTTCGTCGCCGCCACCGCCGCAGCGCCGCCAAAGGCAGAAAAATCGGCGGTGACGCTGGCGATGTCGGTGTTGTTGTCGCCTGTGCCGGTGTTGTTCCACGTCACCGTGACGGTGTCGCCGATCTTGTAGGCACCGCCGGTGCCGCTGGCGCCGGAAATCGAAAGATTGGCATCGTCGACCGTGGGAGCCTGGTTGTCGACGGTCAGGTTGGTGGTGTCGGCCGTCGTGGTGGTGCCGTTACCGTTGGTCGCACTCACCGAGACGTTGCGGTTGCCGGCATCGATGCTACCGGAACCCAGTAGATAGCTGGCGCTCCAGATACCGCTGCCCGGCGTTGTTTCCGTAGCCGCCACCGCTGCACCGCCGCCGAAGGCGGAAAAGTCCATCGTTACGCCGGTGATGCCCGCCTGACTTTCTCCACCTGCACTGTTGTCCCATTGCGCCGTGACGGTGTCGCCGATCTTGTAGGTGCTACTGGTGCCGGTCGGGGTCGAGGTGATGCCGATGTGGGCATCGGTGACGGTGGGGCCGGTTGCCACGGTAATGGTCTGGGCCAAGTAGCTGATGTTGCCAGCCGCATCGGTAGCCTTGAGATAGACCTTGTAGCTGCCTCCGGCAAGTGCGCTACTGGTGCGCAAGCTGTTGCCGCTGATGTTAAAGCTGCTGTTGTGGGCATCGTTGGTCCCGTTACCCGTTGCCAGCGCATAGGTGATGTCCTGCGTGTCGACAGCCGACAGGGTGCCGACCGTGGCATTGGCCCCCGTCGCGCTGCTGGCAATGCTGCTGGTGCTCAAGGCCAAGCTGCCGGGGGGCGTGGTGTCCACCGCGACGCTCAGCCCGGAGGATGCCGGACTGCTGTTTCCCGCGGCATCCGTCGCACGGGCGGTAATCGAGTGGGTGCCTTGCGTCAGCGCCGATACGGTGATTGACCAGTTTCCTGAGCCGTCGGCCGCGCCCGAGCCGAGCAGGGTGGTGCCGTCGGTGTCGTACAGGGTGACGGCGCTGCCCGCTTCGGCCGTGCCGGTGAAGGTAGGCGTGCTGGCGTTGGTGAGATTGTCCGTATTCGAACTGCCCGAATCGGTACCGGCAGCCATGTCGGGCGTCGACGAGGCCGCTGGTGCGCTGGTGTCGATGGTGACCGACAGTGCCGTAGAGGCCGCCGAACTTCCGGACCCGTTCGACTGGATGGCCTTGATGCTGTGCGACCCGGTGGACAGACTCGAAGCGGTGATGGTGACTGAGCCGCCGTTGCCGGTGGCGATACCCAGGGATTCGCCGGGGTCCACGGCATCATTGGCGTTGGTATCGGAAAACAAGGTCACCATGGCACCGTCGATGGTGTCGGCGATGGTGAAGGTGGGGGTGGTGCCGCTGGTGATGTTGTCGCTGTCGGAAAGCCCGCTGTCGCTGGCAGCACCCAGATCCGGAGTGCCGGGCGCAGCCACGGCGGGGCCGGTCGGCGTGGTCGAGAGAACCAGATTGTCGATGAACAATTCCGCTTCGGTCGAGGAGATGACCAACTTCGCGAGATTGTTGAATCCGCTTAGATCAAAGGTCACGAAGCCTTGGTGAGTGGTGACATCATTGATCGTCACGGACTTGATGGTGGCACCAGTGCCGTCTAGGCCCGTCACGGTGATGTCAGGTTTGGGCAAGTTCTCGGGACTACTTTGATAGGTACCATCATCATCCCAGGCCGCATCGATGCTGACGGCGTGGAATGTGGTGCCGAACGTGCTGCCGTCGCCTATCTCGATCGTGATCGAACGCGGGCGCAAGATCGGATCGTAAGACGTTCCTTGCGCGCTCGCCAAAACGTACTCATAACCATCAGCAGGAGGATAAACCTCAATGCTGTCATATCCCTCAATATCATTCCCCCACACGGTAAAACGCATCCACTGGCTTGAGCCGATCTCGTAGGTGATCACCTTATTATCAGAAGACGACGTCCACTTTGTTGCCAGCTCGCTAGCGGGAAACGTGTAAGAGATGTTCCCCAGCATATCTGGATAGTCCTCGGCATCAAGGCGGGTCGCGCCGATGGGTCCGCTGGCACTTTCCAGCACCCAGTTCCCGCCCCATCGCGCAGCACCGGTGGCATCGCGGGAAGCGGCTACATCGGCCCCGGTAAGTTCACTCAAACGGGCAATGAATGACTGGCCTGCGGCACCCTGAGCCACATTGCAGCCATACAGCAGCAAGTCGCCATCGCTCGACATGGCCTGACGCAAGATGGCAAGCTGGGACAGGGTTTCGGTCTCCAGCAGCTTGTCGCCATTGAGGACTGTTTTTCCCAAATTGATCTGGCTGTCTTGGCCGTGGCTGAGCAAATGAACAGCATCCACGCTTCCCGCTTCTTTTTTTGCCAGGTAATCGCTTATCTGAGCTAGTCCGTCGACTCTACTGTCGACAATGACCACTTCCACCCCCGGCGGGATCGATCGGGCAAGTGTTTCCCAGTCAGCCAGGTTATCGAGGACAAAGGCAATCTCCACCCTTCCGGGATTGACTGTTGCAGGGTCGACGTTGTTCGGAATGGCGCGATAGAGGGAAACAGACGAACTCATGATGCCTCCAAATATTGGAATATTTTTTGCAATGAATCGATTGGCATCAGCTCACAGGCTGATCACCTTGAGCGCCATGGCTCGCGCAATCATCTGGGCACGGTTGTCTGCCTGCAGCTTTTGCCGAGCGCTGCTCAGATGGGAGATGACAGTTCGCGTAGTGATGCTTAAGGAATGCGCGATTTCAGCATCGCGCATTCCTTGGGCCGCCAGCTGCAGGCACTCCCGCTCTCGGGGAGTGATGCCATTTGTGACGGGCAAGAGCGGCAATTCCAGCAAGCGCGTGACCGCGCCATGAACGTAGCAACTCAGCAAATGGCCAAAAGGCAGCATCATCTGACACTGCTCATGAACCAGCGCTGGCTCGGCATCCCGGGCTATTGCCATTCCGGCAATGGCCAGACTGGAGGACATGACCGGGAAGAATGCCCCGGCTCCGACCCCTCCGCAAACAGCGGCATCATGAACAGGGGCTGCGTCTGGACTGGAAAAATCCTCTTTTTTCCAGATCAATGGCACATGACATCTGGCAATGTGCTGAAAACCCGGGTCAACGCGGAACCACTGATTCTGTTCGTAACGGGAAAGATATTCGGCCGGAAATGTGCCAAAGAAGAAATTTTTCGGCGCACGCGGGGTTGCGGCCGGCTGCCAAACGACAAGATACATGAACCGCTCAAAGCCAAGATGCCTTATGACTTCTTGCGTACGGATCTTTAGGTCGGCAAGATCAAGAGCGTCCCGAACTTTCTCTAGGTCGAACGGAGGAACAGAAAATGACATTAGCAATCTATTGCAAGCCGATTTAGTACGACCGATTGTCAAGTAAGCGGCTCGTGAAAACTATTGTCAGAACTTACAATACTGTTCAAAAAAAGCAACCGATCGATCGCTGCGATCGGCAGCAAGCATAAGTGTCCGAAGAAGATTGAATCGAGATTTCTTCGGTCAGCAATGCAGTAGCATCGCCCACAAGTGCATCCACTTTGACAGCTTGTTCAACAAGGCAGACCAAGTGGGGAAAACGGGCTTCAGATGGGGACTAAACGGATTGGTATCGACCGCAAAACGGCATTACCAAGGCCAAATGGCTATATTCACCGCCTCTGCAGGCTTGCCAGATATCCGTTGTCTCTCATTTGAAAACTAAATTAGTTTAAGCACAACACTCTTCGCAATTAATTGGGATCGATTCGATGCACTTAGCTTTTGGCGGGCATTTGCAATATGAGCAACAACAGTGCGGCAAGTAATATTCAACTTGTCCGATATTTCCAAATCACGAAAACCTGCCACCATCAGCTTAACGCATTCCAACTCTCTTGGCGTGAGTGGTGGGCCAATTTCTTGAAGCCTCTCTCTTTTCTCAATCAAATTTATAGCTTCGGTGAGAAACCCAGTCAATAACTTCATAGATGGCAAAACATGCAACACGTCTGGTAAACCTGCATCGGGGTGCTGGTCTCTGACAAATGAAAAACCACAAGAGTCCGGTGAAACTGGAATAGCGCACCCTGCCGATATGCCATGCAAGCACGCTTCCTCATGAATAGGTGCTACTTCAGGCTTTTTGAACAAATCAGCCGTCCAAGGTAGGGGGTGCCAAGAATTATGGCAATGTGCCAAGGCAGGATCATGAACATAAAACTTTTCACGATAATATTTATCCATCCAATCTTCAGAAAATGTGGTGAGGGTTGAATACACAAATCCCCCAAGATTATTTTTATCCGGCACCCATTTTAAGAACAAAAAATCATCAAATCCAAATCTTTTTATAAAATCATGAACAACCAATTTGAGAGCCCGCTCATCCTTCGCAAACAAAATAGCACTAAAATCTGCAGTGATATTTCTTTGGTTCACCATCGACAAATCATCAAGAATAAACAACTCAACCCCCCTGTAGGCACATCCTAACCATTTACCCTAGCATTGAGATTTTTTACATCCCCAAAACCCACAACCTGTCAGTACTTACAATTGCAACCCAAGGAAGGAATCGATATATTTTCATTTCGATCATGCGTTTATCAGGTCAATAAACGCTGTGTCAGCAACGCTGGTGGCACATTCAAATCGATTTCTTCAAACTGACATCCTAAACCATGATCATAGACCCATGCTTCCCCACACACCGACAGACAGTACTCAACATCCATCCAAAAGACTATCTGCTGATCGAGGCTGCAGCCCATGCTCGTGGACTGCAAACCAACGAATTTATCGAATTGGCAGCCTATCTGTGTGCGAAAGAAATCATCGCGCAAGGCGATGAGCAACTGGTTCCAGAAAACCACAGCGTCACACACAGCTTTGGGCGGCGCTGATACCTGTTGTGCTGAAAATTTTCTTCAGGATATCGGTATGGATGTGCCGCTTGATGAAGAAACGCACACCAAACGAGACAGCTGCTGACACCAGAGCCCAAAAATGCTATCAGGTGGTGTTGGCTCTTTAACCTAACATGCTTCCATCTTGTCGCGCAAACGTCACCACATGGTCGGCTTGGGCGCGGATGCCAATCCACTCGCCCAAAGCATGGTTGTGGTGGCTGGGCACATGGGCCAGCACCGTCTGGCCGCTCTCTAAACGCAGGGTGTAAAGAAACTCGGCCCCCCGAAAGGCCTTGCGCACAATCTGCGCGCGGGCGGGCGCATGGTCATCGTGGACGATATCGTCGGCGCGCAACAGTACATCACACTCGCCGCTAGGGTAGCTCGATGGCAAGGGGCATTCGGTCAGATTGGCCAAATCGCCCAACGGGGTATGTACCACCACGCTGCTGGTCTGCTGCTCTAGGGTGGCCGGAATAAAGACCCCATGCCCGATAAAGTCGGCCACAAAACGGGTGGCCGGGCGATGGTAGAGGGTATAAGCATCGTCCCACTGGTGCAGTTGGCCGTGTTGCATGACCCCAATCACATCACCAATCGCAAAAGCTTCTAGTTGGTCGTGCGTCACAAACAACGCCGTGGCCCCAGCCTCTTTCAAAATGCCGCGCACCTCATGCGCTAGGCGTTCGCGCAACTCCACATCCAAATTAGAAAACGGCTCGTCCAGCAGCATCAGTTGCGGGCGCGGGGCCAAAGCACGCGCCAAGGCCACGCGCTGCTGCTGCCCACCAGAGAGTTCGTGCGGAAAGCGCTGCTCGCTGCCCTCCAAGCCCACCAGTTGCAGTACCTCTTTCACCCGTGCGGCCTGTTCCGCCCGTGGCAAAGTGTGGATGCCAAAAGCCACATTGCGCCCGACGGTCAAATGCGGAAACAGCGCATAGTCTTGAAACACCATGCCCATGCGGCGCTGCTCGGGGGGCAAGTTGTGCTGGGGGCTACCCACCAGTTCGCGGTTCAGGTGGATGCTGCCCGCACTGACGGGCTCCAGCCCGGCTACTGCCCGGAGCAAGGTGGTTTTGCCACAGCCCGAGGGGCCAATCAGTACACCAATATCGCCGGCGCGCAAGCCCAGCGTGACATCGCGTACCGCCGCGACGGCCTGTGTGCCATAGCGCACCTGAAGTTGGGAAAGAGCCAAAAACATGCTGTCGATTGTAGGCGGGCCAAATGCTTAAAATTCGCATTTGCATTGCAGTGGGGCTTGGGGCCTTGGTCTGGGCCTGCTTCCGATTTTCTACGGGATTCCATTTTGCGCCGTTTTTTTGCCTCCCTGCGTTCTGTTCCATTGCTGCTGTTGGCGGCATGGTTGGCTTTGCCCGTCTTGGCCTTGCTGGCCGCTTGGTGGCCTTGGGGCAGCCAAGCCGGGGCCAGCATGGCCGTATTGCGTGAGATGGCCGCTACGGTTTTACCCGCCTATGCAGGCACCACCGTCTGGTTGGCACTGTGGGTAGGGGTGGGCGCAGCCGTGGTAGGTACAGCCACTGCCGCAGCCGTCACCTTGTTTGAGTTTCCGGGGCGGCGCTGGTGTGAGTGGCTGTTGCTGTTGCCACTGGCGATGCCCGCCTATGTCACCGCCTACGCCTATACCGATTTTTTGCAATTCAGTGGGCCGCTGCAAGTTTGGTTGCGTGACACCTTTGGCCTAGAAGGACGTTTGTTGCCCGAGGTGCGCAGTGTCTGGGGAGCCATTTGGGTATTTATTTTTGCCCTGTACCCCTACGTCTATCTGTTGGCCCGCACCGCTCTGAGTGAGCGTGCCGCGCACCTGATGGAGGCAGCGCGTCTGCTGGGTGCGCCCTTGCCCCGGCGCATTGTCACGATTGCCCTGCCTTTAGCCCGCCCCGCCGTAGCAGCAGGGGTGGCGCTGGTACTGATGGAGACCTTGGCTGATTTTGGCGTGACCAGCTATTTTGGTATTCAAACTTTTACCACAGGCATTATCAAGGCGTGGTTATCGCTAGACAACCGCTTGGCAGCAGCCCAATTAGCCACCATGCTGTTGGGCATGGTCTTGCTGCTGCTATGGTTAGAGCACCGGGCGCAACAACGCATGCGCTTTACCGCCAAGGGCGTGGGCCGTGGTGGCTCGGCAGAAGCGCAGCCTGTAGCCTTGCAAGGCTGGGCTTTGTGGCTGGCATGGCTGGTCTGCGCTGTGCCGGTGCTGATGGGCTTTTTTGCCCCAGTGGCTTTCATGTTGCGCCCTTTGGCTGCCGATTGGTCTGTACTACCGTGGGAACGCTTTTTAGAATGGGCGTGGAACAGTGTCCGCTTAGGCGGCATCACCGCTGGGCTGGCAGTCGCTGTGGCACTGTCCTTGGCTTTTGCGGTGCGTCGTCGCCCAGATACGCTCACACGTGGCGTGGTGCAACTGGCCAGTTTAGGCTATGCGGTGCCGGGGGCAGTGGTGGTCGTGGGCTTGTTGTTGCCAGTGGGCTGGTTGCAAGCGTTCTGGCCCGATTGGGGCTTGGCAGCTTTACTCACCACCACGTCGATAGGTATTGTCTGGGCCTATTTGGTGCGTTTTTGTGCCGTGGCTTTGCAATCAGTACAAAGTGGTTATGCACGCATTCCACCCAGCTTAGATGACTCAGCACGCATGTTAGGGGCCGGTAGCGGGCGGCTGCTGCTGCAAGTGCATTGGCCGCTGCTGCAACGCTCCACCGCTGCGGCAGCACTGCTGGTGTTTGTCGATGTGATGAAAGAACTACCAGCGACCATGGTACTGCGCCCCTTTAACAGCGACACCTTGGCCGTGGTGGCCTACCAGTTGGCACGTGATGAGCGCTTGGGTGAAGCGGCTCTGCCTTCTCTGGCCTTGGTAGCGGTAGGTCTGGTGCCCGTGATTTTGCTCAGTCGCACCTTGCGCGCACGCCATAGTGCAGCACCCTCGACTTGAACCGCTCGCTGATCTGGGTTAACGCTGGGTGGCCGTAGCGGCATGGGTGCGTACAGCGGCCCCACGCACTTCAATCCGCACGCTGTCCAACACTGTGCCACGGGCATCGGTCAGCGTAATCTGGTGCCGCCCCGGCCACGGCAGCCAAGTCAGGCGAGGGCCTTGGCCCAGCACTTTCTCGTCTAAACGCCAACGCAGTTGCTGCGCTGCTGGGCCAGCCACCGAGGCTGTCAAATGCAAACGCTGGTGCAAAGGTGGAATATCCGGGTCTAGCGCCACGATAGTACCCGCAGCCGGACTGCTAATGCGTGCCAGCGCTTGACCACTCTGCACCACAGGGCTGCTACTATCGATGGCAAATCGGCCTTGCTCGGTGCCCGCCAAAAACCACTCGGTACGCGCTGCCTCAATCGGCGTGCTCGGTTGGCCAGGTGCTGGGCCAAACAGCACCGCTGTGGCCAGCACACCAGCAGGCGGGCGCGGTGCTGGGCTGGCCTGCTGTTGGTGCAAATAGCCCATGATGGCCGCCCAAATCGGCGCGGCACCGCTGCTACCACTGACATCGTGCATGGCTGCGCCGCTGGCATTGCCCACCCACACGCCCACGGTATAGCGGGCAGACCAACCCACAGCCCAGTTGTCGCGCATGTCTTTGCTGGTGCCGGTTTTCACGGCAGTCCAAAAACGGGTCGCTAACACGCTGTCCGTCCCAAAAGTACGGGCGCGGGCATTGTTGTCGGACAAGATGTCGCCGACAATAAAAGCCGCTTGGGGCTCTAGCGCCTGCTGCCAAACGACCGCTGCGGGCTGCATAGCTAACAAGGCTGGGGCGACTGGGCTAAAGCGCCCCCCATTGGCCAAGGCACGAAAGGCATTGCTCAGGTGCAACAAGGCCACTTCACTGCTCCCCAAAGCCAAGCTGTAGCCGAAATAGCCCCCGCTTTCGCGCAATGGCAAGCCCAGCGCCTGCAATTGGGCAAAAAAGACATCGGGCGACACCATCACCAAGGTACGCACGGCCGGCACATTGAGCGATGCTGCCAAGGCCGTACGCACCGACACCCAGCCCTTGAATTGGCGGTCGTAGTTCTGCGGGATATACAAACCACTGGCCGTAGGGATATGGGCTGGAGAGTCTTCCAACAGCGAAGCTGCCGTCAAACGCCGTTGGGCCAACGCCTGCCCGTACAAAAACGGCTTCAGTGTGGAGCCCGGTTGGCGCAGTGCCAAGACCCCATCGACCTCGGCTGCTTGGCTTAATACGCCAGAAGAACCGACCCAAGCCAACACCTGCCCCGTAGCGTTGTCTAACACCACAATGGCACCATCTTCGACATTGCGCCCTTGCAACTCACGCAACTGCTGTGCCAGTGTCTGCACCGCAAAACGCTGCAAAGGAGCACGCAGGGTAGAACGCAAGGCCACTGGCACTGTGCCTTGGGCACTGGCTTGTGCCAAAGCACGCCGGGCAAAATGCGGTGCAATGCCTTCGCTGGCAGCCCAACTGCGCCGTTGCAGGCTGGCGTTGCTGAACAACGCCAAGCCCAAACAATCCTTATCCACTGGAACGTTGGGATGGCGGTGCGCTTGCATGGCTTGCCACACACCACAGGCACGCTGTGCTACCACGGCAGCCTTGGTATTGGGAGCGCGCACCAGTGCCGCCGTGATAGCTGCTTCGCGTGCATCCAGCCCATGCGCGGCTTTGCCGAATAAAGTACGGCTCAGGGCATCGATACCCACCAACTCGCCCCGCAAGGGCAGCAAGTTCAAATAGGCTTCCAAAATTTGGTCTTTACGCCAGTGCCGCTCTAAACGCTGGGCCGTGAAGGTTTGGCTGATTTTTTCGCTCACACTACGCCGCCCAATACTGGCGGGGGCTTCTGCATCGAGCAAACCGGCCAATTGCATGGTAATCGTGCTGGCCCCACGCGTGCGTTGGTGCCACAAATTACCCCAAGCAGCCGCCGACACCGCTTGCCAATCGACACCACTGTGTTGGTAAAAGCGCCGATCTTCCGACAACAACAGTGCCTGCTGTAGTGCCGGTGATATATCCGCTAGCGCCACCCATTGGCCCCGGCGCACAGTGGCATCCGTGCGTACGCGCTGCAGCACCTCGCCCTCGCGCGATAACAACAAGGTTTCTGAAGGCCGAAACTGCTGACGCACCTGCTCAAAGCTGGGCAGAGCATAGACCGGATTGGCACAACTGGCGACTAAGAGCAGCAGAGCCCACCAGACATCAAAGATTTGCCACTTCAAAAGTTCATGCCTCAAGATGAAAAGACAAGTTGCTAAATCTTAGCATCCAAGAAAAAATACCGCCCCTGTGGCAGAACCAACAGGGGCGTTGAGACTTTTATAACAGAGGGAGGTTATTTATTTTGTCTTATCCCAAATAACACCCATATCCTTAAAGGTACCACCTGCATCCATATAGCCAAAGTGAATATCTACACTAAAGGACTTGAGAAGCTCTGCAGGTAAACCAGTCCCAATATTAAAGGGGGTCGTGACTGCTTGCGCACCATCTTTGGTTGTATAAGCTACAGTCGCCGGATTGGGCAGTGACAGTTGCACCCAAGGATTTGGGTTGCTTGCGGTACTGGGGAGCAAGAAGAACCATTCGTCTTCACGGAAGAAAAATCCATTTTGCAGTGTTTGGGCAGGAATACGTGCAGCCACCCAGAAGCTGGTATCTGTTTTACCTGCCACCTCAGTGGTTGTGCGAACAAAATCAAATTTAATCTGCAAATTTCCATTGTCATCTGGAACGTTTGTGACCAAATTTTTAATTTGGGGTGTATTCGTTGTCGCCGCCTTCAAAACCAACGAAGCAGTCTTACTACCGCAAGTGACAGTAACGGTGGTATCGCTCGTCACTGCAGCTGGATTCACTACAAATTGACCTGCTGCACCAGCCGTCAAAACATTAGCATTGCTGCTAGTACAAGCAGGCAACACAGCACCAGCAGGCTGTGGAGTGACCGTGATGCTGGTATTATTGGTGTCGGTAGCAGCATTCCAAGTGGTGCGAGACAAACTGATGCTTGTCAATGTCGGTACATTGGGTGTACTTCCATTGTCAAGGGGATCACCATTCGCACCAAAAGCCAATGAGTTATAACCAGCACGGTACTGATCGAGATCGACCTCATAAATAGCGCCGAGACCGGCAATGCTTGTATTGGCCGTCAGAACACGGAAATACATCCATTGCCCTGTAGGGAATGGTGTCGCCAGCCTTGCGATACCCGAAAGGCTGATGGCACCACCACCGTCATGAACAATAATTCTTTCTTCACCATTCACTAAACGCTGAAAATCTTGGAAGCGATTTTGTCCACTTTTCGCGGCTTGGTATTCAGCTTCTGTCAGAAATTCAGTTCTGGCTGGCGGCGATCCCAACTTCACTGCAACACCATACTGCACAGATTGTGGCATATATCCAGAAACACCAAAGAATTTGGTACCTGCTGGCACATACACCTTAAATTCTTGATTGGATGAATATCCATCGATGGTGAAAGCAAAACCACCATTGACGGTTTGGCATTTATTTCGAAACTCTGGGTAACCAATCAAACAAGCTGTTACACCTGCTGTAGTCCCTGTGCCTGTTGGGTCAAACTGATCCTTAAAGCCGAACAACTGACTGGTTTTCTGATATACGATGTTGCCACCAGCATCCAAGCTTGAGCTGATATTGAAAACTACTGGAGATTGATGTAAAGACCAGAACTGCGCATATGCTGAACCAAAAGCATTCAGCCCCACCAACAACGATAACTTTAATAAAGATTTATTAAATTTTTTCATGACAAGCCCCCCAAAAAAAAAGCGAGGACAGCAAAAGCCATCCTCGCCCTAAACACTATTTCAGAATTTAGCGTGTGCTAGCGGCGTAAGCCCAAGCAAACTTACCTGCGTTTGCATCCTTCATCATGTAGGTAGCAATGGCAGGAACGCCACGACGACCAACATTGGTGTTGTCTTCAGGGGTCACGATTTGACCAACAGCAGGAGTGGGGTTCACAAAGCTCAGACGAGTCCAGCCTTCAGTGAAAGAACCGGTGCTGATGTTAGAGCCGAAAACCAGCCACTGGAACTCGTCCAGGCAAGTCTGGGGAGCGATTGGCAGAGGAGACACGTTGAAAACGGAACCAGCGATGGTGTTTTCAGAGTTGTCGTAAACGTTAGCAGAGATGCAGGTCTTAGCCGCGAAGGGGTATTGACCGTCTTGAACGTTGTTGTAGGTCAGCTTGGTCGGGAAAGTGTAGGTGACCAAAGAAACCTTGCCAGCGCCAACCGAGTAGGGCACAGCAATGTTGTTCACCCACAGGGTCTCTTCCACGTCAGCGATAGGAGTACGCTGGGTGGGCAGATCAAAGCCGGAAGCGAAACCAACGCGGGTCTTCTCGCTGTTGTCGTAGTCAGCCAGAGCCAACAGAGGCAGGGTAGCAGCGCCCAGACCAGGAACGTTAGCAGTCACAGAACCGGTCAGGATGTTGGGAGTGGCGTTGGCGGCAACCAGCAGGGGAGCTGCGTCGTGGGCGGCCAAAACGTTGCTCTTCAACACGCCAGGACGGTTAGGAGCCACGTCGTAAGCGCTGCTCATCAGCACTTCAACGTAACCTTGGTTAGGCAAAGCAGTGCGGCCAGTGGCAGCAGAGTTGGCGTTGTCGCTAACGATGTGAGCGGGGGTGCTGGCCGAAGCGAAAGCAGTGCTGTTTTCCAGTTGGATGCTGTCGTCAGCGCTGGTCACGACAGAGCGTGTGCAGTTGCCGTTGGTGTCAGCAGCTTCGCAGGAAACGGTACCGTTCCAAACGTCGCTGGGGGACAGATAGATCAAAAAGTCCAACACTTCAGCAGAAGTCACGGGGTGACGGAACACCACCTTGGCAACCACGGATTGGGTGTCGCTGGTGTTGATGACCTTCAGGTCGGTAGTCATGCCACCGCCGATGAAGTATGCAGGGGCGATCAGCAGGTCACCAGTGCCATCACGGCTTACTTCGACAGCATGGGCTGCACCAGCCATGGCCAAGGCGCAGGCAGCGGCAGCAACAACTCGTTTTTTAAACATTCGCTTCTCCAATGAAAATTAAAAACCACCACGTGGCAATGACCCAAACAGGCCCACAACCCCGAGCACCACTTGAGGATTCGGGTTGCTTTAATAGTAGCAGAGAACACTGTTGGCACACCCACCCTTGGGGAGCAGACAGGCCCCACGATGCTAAGAAAGCGGGATTTTGTTGCACCCATGCCACAGCCTCTGTGGGTTCCGCCGCGAATGGTACCCGATTGCAGCCCTTTGGTATAGCCCAAGGGGTTAATCGTCCAGCGTGACCAAGGGAGCCGGATGCCGAAACAACACTTCAGGTATGTGGGCATGATCCAACGCCTGTTCACTGGCTGGAGCAGATACGGCACCAGTTTCTGGCACACGCGTTAGCACATAGCACTGCTGTGCTAACCCCGGCAAGGACATGGGTGACACAGGTTGAGCGTAACAACGCATTGGGAGAGCAGCCTCCCCTGTACTGCGCTCAAAATCTGCCGTAATAATCGGTACTTGCGGGTGTTCACGCGCCACCGTGAACAGCGTTTGCACCGCTCGAAAAGCCAGCACGGCACCTTCGGGCAGGCGTAAATGGTAGCGCGCACGGGTGGCTGGCAATTGGCCCGTTTGGCGCAGGGTTTCAGCTTGGGCCAGTGAGACAATACGAACCCGCTCCTCTAACCGGGCAAAATCAGCCACCGCCTGACGGATAGCCACCGATTGCTGGGGAGTTTCTAGCAACACCAGCTCCCAGCCCCCATAGGTTTGTCGCACCAATGAAAAAAAGGTGTCCGTGAGCGCCGAAACGTTACGCGGTGCTAATACCACCGAGACAAATGGTGCTTCGCGGCCAGAGAGGGCCGTGGTAACGGCTTCACCATGGCTCGACGCATCATCAGTAGTCATCGAAGGCATTGCGGCCGGCAAGCTCGGGGCCGCCCCGGAAACATTGGACTGAGGGCCATAGCGCCAGCGCCGCAATGTCTGCCACAGGGGAGCTGGCAACACTGTACGCAACAAACGCGTAACACTCAACCAAAGATGGGTTTGCCAGCTCAAGACCGGGATGGGTGGCGGTTCAAAAATACTTGTTTTAGGGTAGAACTGAACAAAATAGCGTGAGCGGTCTTGCGCCACCACATGCTGCTCTAACATCGCAGCAAGGCGCTCGCGCAATTCGGCATTTTCTTCTTTCGCCACCAGTAATTTGCGCTGATCGTCATGGCCAGCTGCACTACTGCCAGTAACGTTGGTAGGGGTTCCGACCGTGCTGGTCTTGGGTGGATTGATGGCAGCAACCGATACACCAGCGGCCAAGGTGCGTAGCTCGTGCGCTGGCAAGGCATCCAGCGCTGCCAAAACAGCGGCATCGCCTGCGTGGGGCTGTCCTTGTCCACTGCGTAGCAAAGCGGCCAACACTTCACCCAAGGGGGTCTGTTGCAACAGGGCACGATGCTCAGGCGCTATACGATCTAGGTAGACTCCCAAGAACCAACTCAATGACCATTTGGGATGCTGGTAAGCCTCTACGCCACTCCATTGCAGATCAAAGTCGCGGAACCAGTGGCGCAGACCGGTTTCGGTCGCATTGAAAAAATGGTGTGGGTAGCCATGCTCAGGCTGCAAAAAAGCCGTGTCAATTTTGGCAATACCGCCCGGTTGTAGAACCCGGCGGATTTCCGCCGCAGCCCATTCAGGGTATTGCAGATGTTCAAACACTGCTTGACTGATCACCGCCTGGAAAGCATTGTCGCGAAATGGCAGCCTGTCCGCAGTGCAGACCACATCGGTCATGGGAAAGCGGAAGATGTCAATCTGGATGACGTTGTCCCAGCGCTGGTGTTTACCTCCAGCCCCCAAGTCCAGCACCCAACCACCACGGTGGGCCTCAATGATTTCTAACGCAGCCGGACTATATGGATGCCGTGATACCGGATCATCTGCCGATACCGTGCCCACACCCGGTTCTTGCATACTCTCGGGCAGCAAAATAGGAACGCCAGCACGCACCGGGTAGACCGCAGCACAGCCAGTACATTGGAGCGTGTGCGCTTGTGTGCTGAGCTGCAAACCACTGCCACAGCGCGGGCAAGCCAGCAGGGGCAAAAGAGCGGCCAAACGGGCGGGGGGCGGGTGCAGAGCAGGGGTGGTGTCAGTCGTCATACAAGAAAGTGGGCGATTGATTAGGCCAGCAGACGCGCTGGGCCACGCGGAGGCCAGGCCAGCGAGAAGTCTTCAGCATCCATCGTGAGGTTGGGGTTGTAGCAAGGGTCGTGTGCCAACAAATGCGGCCAGCGCGCTTGCAGGGTGTCGATCTCACGCTTAAAGCGTTGCTGCTTCTCGGGGGTGTCTTCGTAACCACGCGAGACAGATTCGTGGTGAATCAGCTCGGCATAGGGTGTCCAATGGTTGCGGTAACCGGCCTCATGCACCCGCAGGCAGAAATCTACATCGTTAAAGGCGACCGCCAAGCTTTCGTCCAAGCCGCCCACTTCTTCATAGATGCTGCGCCGCACCAACAGGCAAGCCGCTGTAACCGCCACAAACTCTTGTGCCAGCACGGCCCGGCCCATATAACCGTGATGGCCGCGTGGCAGGTATTTGTGCGCGTGTCCAGCGACACCACACACCAGCACCACACCGCCATGTTGCAGGCGGCCATCGGGATACCAGAGGCGTGCACCCACACACCCCACGCCGGGCTCCATGGCTGGGCCAACCATTTCATCCAGCCATTCGGGGTGGGTGATTTCAATATCGTTGTTCATCAGCAAGATGAACTCACCTTGGGCCGCTTGGCGAATACCGTGGTTGTTGATGGCAGAGAAGTTAAACGGACTGTCGTCGCGGAAGACGCGGATTTGGCCGAGTTTTTCACGTTCGGCAAAGAAGGCCAGCGCATCGGGGTCATCGCTGCCGTTGTCCACCAAAATCACTTCGTAGCGTGGGTAGCTGGTCTGGCGCAGGCTATCCAAGCACTGGCGCACCAAGGCTTGGCCGTTGCGTGTCGGGATGATGATACTGACCAATGGCGGATGGGTAGGCCGCTGCCAACGGATACGGTACATGCCGGGCGCTTCGGGGGCTTCGTCCACCACGCCGTGCAAACCCCGACGCTGCAAGTGTTCGGTGAGGGCTTTTTGTCCGGCCAAGAAAGCATAGGATTTATTGCTATGGCCAGAAGCGGTACTACCGACAGCCGTACGCCAGTGGTACAGAATTTGCGGGATATGTACCACGGCACCGGGACAATCGCGCAAGCTATCCACAGCACGCAGGGCTTGATCGTAGTCTTGCGCCCCTTCAAAGCCAGAGCGAGGCCCGCCAATGTGGTTCAGGAAGGCTCGCTCATACACAGCAAAGTGGCACATATAGTTGTGCGAGCGCAAGAGCCCCAAGTTGAAGTCGGGCTTGAAGTAAGGGTCAAAACGGTTGCCAGCTTCGTCAATTTTGTCTTCGTCGGAGTACAGCACCTTGGCCTGGGGATGGCTGGCAAAGGCCTCGACCGCACACAACAGCGCATGGGGGCGCAGCTCGTCGTCGTGGTCAAGAAAGCCGACGTATTGGCCTTGTGCCAAGGCAATCGCGGTGTTGGTGGCATGCGAGATGTGCTGGTTTTTGGCATGGAAGGCCAGCTTGATACGGGGCTCGGCGGCAGCAGAGGCTTCCAACAAGGAGCGCGTGGTGGCATTGGTGGAGGCATCGTCACAGATACACAGCTCCCAATGCGGATAGAGCTGCGCTTGCACCGAGGCAATGGCACGTTGCAAGTCGCGCGCCACCGGGTTGTACACCGGCATCACCAAGGAGACCAAGGGCGTGGCCGATAGCTCAGCTACGCGCTGACGCAGCTGCGCCAGCGCTGCATCGTCCAAAGTATCGTATTGCTGCACCCAGCGGGCATAGTTGCGTTCATTGCTGGGGGCTGCAGGGGCACTGGCAGCCTCTGTGGAGCTGGGCGGTACGGGTGCGTAAGTGGGTGCAGGTTGCAACAAGCGCCCCGCACGTTGGCGCACACCCGCCAAACCTTCGCGCTGGTACACCTCGGCGGTGCGGCGCATTAAGTGGCCCACGCTCAGACCTCGCTGGCGTGCCACACCCAAGGCCGCCCAAGTGCGGCGCACATCACGCAGCAGTTTTCCAGCCATCCGCACCGGCTTGGACACTTGCCAAGAAGTGCTGGACAGCATCGCCTCTACTTGGTTGCGGCTGGCATCCCACGAGCGCTGCAGGTGTGCAGCATGGTTGTGTGTCAGTTGCAACTCGGTTTGTAAGCGGGCCACTTCTTGGGCCAATTGACCAGTGGTGGCTTGCGCTTGGGTGCGTTCTTGTTCGGCACGCTGTAAGGCTTGGGCTTGGGTATGGAGTTGTTGTTCTAACTGTTGCTGTAGTTGCTGTCGTTGTTGTACCAGTTGGTCATGCAGCTGCTGCAGTTGGTCGCGTTGCTGCTCTACTTGCTGGTGCGAGTGTTGTAACAAATCACGGTGTTGTTGCACTTGGTCACGGTGCGCGCAGGCTTGTTCATGTGCTTGGCGCAAGTGGTGCGCTTCTTGGCGCGCTTGGTGCGCGGCTTGCAAAGCGGCCAGTGCTTGTTGTTGTTCGGCCTGTAGCGCTTGATTAAGACGTTGCGCTTCTTCACCCAAGCGCTCCCCCTCTTGTTGCCAACGCCTAGTTTCTTGGGCTTGATAGGCCAGTTGGCGCTGCAAGCGGCGGCGCTCCACAGCACGTCCGATCAGTTCTAAAAACAATGGCTCCGTGGCCTGCACGTCCCATTTGGCATACAAACGGGCTGTGGCTTGGCGCGACTTTTCTGGCTCGACCTGTACCCCAGCACCAGCCGCCGCATGGATACGGTAAGCCGCCGAGACCCCCGGAACAAAAATAAACGGCGTGTGGCGCTCCACTTGTAGCCAAAAGTCCCAGTCTTCGTACAGGTCAAAGTTCTCGTCTAGCAAACAACCAGCTTGCACCAGCGCACGGGCAAACAGCACGGCATGGATAGGCATAAAGTTGCCGTAGCACAGTTCGCGCGGGGCATAGGCGAAATCAAACACCTCGCCAGTGGGTTCGCCTTGGTCATTGACGCACTCCACAGCAGTATGCGCGGCTTGGGCAGTGCTGCTTTGGCGTAGGCATTGCACCAATTTAGCGATATGGTCGGGGTAGAGCCAATCGTCATCGTCCAAAAACAGCAGATACTCGCCGGTAGCCGCTTGCAAACCCACGTTGGCAGCCCGGGTGCGTTGCAACCGCTGCCCCTGCGAAACCACGCGCACCGCCAAGCCTTCGGCCTCAGACGGTAAAGCAGGCAGCCCCGTGCCAGCAGCATCGACCAACAAGACCTCTAAGTGGCGGTAGGTTTGCAGTTGCAAAGAGCGCAGTGCCTTGCCCAAGGTGCTGCGGCCCAAGGTGCGAATGATCACCGACACCAAAGGCATATCTTGCGGCAGCACGGCCACGGCGTGGGCCAGCAAGCGTTGGCGCTCCGAGCCAATCATCAAGGGGCCACCAGCGCGCAAATCAGCGGCGTTATAAGCCTCAAAGGCTTCGGCCACCTGGGTATCTGGTTGCAGTGTTAGGGCGCGAAAGCGGTTCAACGCGGCCACTAGGCTGGCATAAGGTAGTTTGGCCTCTTGGCTGGCAAAAGCAGCCATCGCCTGCTGCTTGGTGTCCCACACGGCAGAGATATCCAGCAGGGTATTGGGCCGTAGTGGCGCACTGACTTCGTACAGATGCAGGCGACAAGGCTGCTCAGGCCAACGGCGCACCGCCTCGATCGCGGCCATCGCAGTGGCGACATGATCGGGGTGCAGCTCCCACGGCGATGGGGCATAAACCAAATCGGCCTGTACGGCTTGGATCGCGGCTTGGATACGCTGGATCAGTGCCTCGTCATACACCACGCCCCGATCGGGCAACTGCCAACATTCGGGGGCGGCTGATAAGCCCAACCGGCCCGCAGCGGTAGCCGTTTCTTGCAGCCGAACCTGCGCGTAATCGCCCGCTGGCCCATCTGTGCCACCGTGGTCACCAGCGGTGAGCAAGATAACATGGACGGCGTGCCCAGCCTGCCGGTGCAGAGCGATAGCGCCACCACAGCCAAACACTTCATCGTCAGGGTGTGGAGCCAATACCAGCACTTGGCGTACATCGGGCAGAGGGGCGGCGCGGTAGGGAATCAGGGTGGCCTCGCTAGGATGTATGCTCACACTCATAAAAAATCAGGCCGGGCAGGGCAGGGGTCAATGGCGCGCAGGGCGGAAAAAAACCGCCAAGGGCTGGCGGCAATCGGGGTATCGCGGTGGGTGGCGTGGGGGCGATTCTATCGCTTGGACGCTGAATGCTTTAAGCGCTGTCGCGCAGGAAGATGGCTTGCAAATCGCTTAGAAAATCAAAACCACGTTCCGTCGGGCGTACCCGCAGAGCATCGCGCTGGATCAAACCTTTGCGTTCGGCCTCATCCAGCCCTTGGGCGATGCTGCTCAAAGGCAGCCCGGTACGCTCGACAAAATCTTGCAAGGCAAAACCATCGCGCAAACGCAATGCATTGAGCATGTATTCAAACGGTAAATCGGCGCGGCGCACATCGTAGTCTTGCGTGATGGCTTGACCAGCCAGTGCCTGCTGCATATACAACTCGGGCGCGCGGAACCGCACTTGGCGCACCACGCGGTGGGCAAAACTGAGTTTGCTGTGTGCGCCCGCACCAATCCCCAAATAATCACCAAACTGCCAATAATTGCGGTTGTGAAAACAAGCATGGTCAGCACGGGCATAGGCCGAGACCTCATAGCGCTGTAAACCGTGTTGGCCGGTCAGCTCGGTCATACGGTCTAGCATGGCATAGGCATCATCATCTTCAGGCACTGCCGGAGGATGCTTGGCAAACCAGGTATTGGGCTCGATGGTTAAGTGGTAGATCGACAGATGCGGAGGAGCCAAGGCCAGCGCAGTTTGCAGGTCTTGCTCTAGCTCGGCCATGCTCTGCCCCGGCAAGGCGTACATCAAATCCAAGTTAAAGGTATCAAACGCTTGCGCGGCCTCTTCGACCGCAGCCAAGGCTTGCGCCCGATCATGTACCCGGCCCAAGGCTTGCAAGTGGCGGTCGTTAAAGCTTTGCACCCCTATCGATAAGCGCGTGACCCCAGCGGCACGAAAGGCGCGGAAACGGTCTTTCTCAAACGTGCCGGGGTTGGCTTCTAGGGTAATTTCGCAGCTTGGCTCCAAGCGCAGGCGCGCACGAATCGCCCCCAGTAAATGGTCAATGGCTTGGGGCGAGAACAAACTGGGCGTGCCACCACCAATAAAAATGCTGTGTACCTGCCGCCCCCAAATCAGCGGCAAGGCCGCTTCTAAGTCGGCCATCAGGGCATCCAGATAGCGCTGCTCGGGCAAGTTGCCGGGGCTATCGCCATCCCAAGCGTGCGAGTTGAAATCGCAATAGGGGCATTTTTTCAGGCACCACGGCAGATGCACATACAGCGACAACGGGGGCAAACTACTCAGTTGCAACAGACCGGGGCGCATGTAATGCAGGATGTCACGTTGCACCGCCACCTCGGCTGCTGGGGCCGCAGCCGCTACAGGAATCACCACACCCATGGCTCAGAACCAGCGCTCACGCAACAGGGCCAGCATCTGTTGTGCTGCTCGGCCTCGGTGGCTGTGGGTATTTTTGACTTCGGGGGGCAACTCGGCAAAGGTTTTACCAAATTCTGGCAGGTACATCACCGGGTCAAAACCAAACCCGTTACTGCCTTGCGGCTGCTGGGTGATTTGGCCGACCACGCGGCCTACGGCAATCAACGGCTCAGGGTCTTGCGGGCTACGTACCGCCACCAAGGTACTGACCATCGCGGCGCGGCGGTTGTCCTGTCCTTGCAGTTGTTCTAGCAGGGCACGCACGTTGTTAGCATCGCTTTTTTCGTAGCCAAACTGGGTGCAGTAGTAGGCTGTATCCACCCCCGGCAAACCACCAAAGGCATCCACGCACAGGCCAGCGTCATCGGCCAGTGCCGGTAGCCCGGTGTGGGCGGCAGCAAAACGGGCCTTAGCCAGTGCGTTTTCCACAAAGGTACAGTGGGGCTCGTCGGCTTCACCAACTCCCAAAGCGGCTTGGCGCAGCAGCTCTACCCCCAGCGGGGCCAGCATGGCCTGCAGCTCGGCTAATTTGCCTTGGTTATTCGAGGCCAGAACAATTTTCATACAGAAACAAAAAACAGAAATTAGGTTTTGCGGGCCGCCGAGCGCCGAATGGCTTCGTTGATTTCGGCAATCGAGCGCTCAATCGCCTCCTCATCCAGATCATCCACCGTGCTGTCAAAGGGGCCAGCTTGGATGGTAGAGGCAAACATATCGTCACCGATGCTATCGGTAGAAATACCTTGGGTAGATTGGAAACTATCAGGGGTTTCCCACTCCATTGCCACCACCGTGACGTTGTCACTGCTAGAGCCCGCTTTGCGCAGCGCTGCCTCGACCAACTCAGGCACGGCCTGCGATACCGGCAAACTGCCCAACTGGCGCGCAATCTCCACATCGTCAATACTGCCCCAGAGACCATCGGAACACAACAACAGGCGATCCCCCTGCTCTAGCGGCACTGGGCCCGTCATGTCGTAAATCGGCTTGGTAGGGGAACCCAAGCAAGTGAACAGCACATTGCGGTTGAAGCGGTCTGGGCCAGACGGTGGCGCACGACCCAACTCTAAAAAGGAGTGGTCGCGCGTGCGCGTTAGCAGCTCACGTCCACGCACCATGTACAAGCGCGAATCACCACAGTGGATCCAAGTAGCACTGCCGTTTTGTAGTACTGCCGCGACCAAGGTGGTGCGCGGCGAATCGAGCATCGCCTTGTCGCTGGCATAACGCAAAATTTGGTGGTGTGCCGCCAACAAAGCCGAAGTCAAAAACACCTGTGGATCGGGCACGGTGGGTTTAGCTTGGGCTTGAAACTGGGCCGACACCGTTTGCAAGGCGATTTGGGCCGCCACTTCACCTTCGGGGTGCCCGCCCATGCCATCGGCCAACACAAACAAGCTGGCCTCGCGTGTGTAGCAATAGCCCATGCGGTCTTCGTTTTTTTCGCGCCCCCCGCGTCGGCTGATTTGAAAAACAGAAAACTTCATGACGGCTTGGCTCCAATGCCGGTCGGGGCAGCAATTTTTTGTACGTTTTTGCGCGTGTCAGAGACCAAAGAATCAATTTGCATCCGCATTTTTTCAGCCACCGAGAGCTTGGTGTAGCGGCGCTCGCCCTCGCGGCTGAGTTCTTTTTGCAGGGCAAACACCGACTGCGGACGCGACAGCGGATCGAGCGCCATGCACCATTCAATCACCTCGATCAGGTTGTCCGAATACACCCCACGCAATTTACCCAAGGCCAAGGTCAGCCGGTCTTTTTCTTGGCGCTGCGGCGCTTCGGTGGGTGGAAAGCCCTGCATACAGGCGTACATGCAGGCTCCAATGGCGTAAATATCCGTCCACGGCCCCATCGAGGAGTCGCGCCGGTACATCTCGGGGGCCGCAAAGCCGGGCGTGTACATCGGGCGGATGAAATTACCTTCTTTAGACAACACCTCGCGCGCAGCCCCAAAATCAATCAACACGGCGCGGTTGTCATCGGTGACAAAAATGTTGGCGGGCTTGATGTCCAAGTGCAGCATTTTGTGCTGGTGCACGATGCGCAGACCACGCAACACTTCATCAAACAAGGAGCGGATGGTGGACTCGCGAAACACTTTCTCGCGCTTGAGGTCGCGCGCCGTGACAATGAAATCCTGCAAGGACGCACCTTCCAGATAATTCATCACCATGTAAACGGTTTCGTTTTCCCGAAAGAAGTTCAGCACACTGACCACCGACGGGTGCGAGATTTGCGCCAAGGCGCGCCCCTCTTCAAAAAAGCTTTTCAAGCCCAAGCGGTAGAGGGAAAGCTTTTCGGGCGGTACTTTGGGCGTGAGCTCGCCTGGTGCGCGCGTAGCCAGAGACGAGGGCAGGTACTCTTTGATCGCCACCTTTTGCCCATCACCATCAATGGCTAGATAGACCACACCAAAGCCACCGGCCGCCAAACGGCGTATCACACGGTAGCCACCCAAGGGGGTATCGGGCGATAAGGGCGCTGGTTTGATTTTGGACATATTTTTTGCAGAAAACGGGCCAGTCTGCACATAAGCCGGATAATCCCGTGCATTGCAAGCAACCCACCAAAAGCCTGATGCCAGTTTATAGCATGACCGGATACGCCAGCGCCCAGCTGGGTTCCCCCCAAGGCCACAGCGCCACCGAGTCGGTGGCAGCAGCGCCCAGCCGCCGCTTGGGCTTAGAAATTCGCTCGGTCAACAGCCGTTTTCTGGATTTGTCCTTGCGCCTGCCCGATGAGTTGCGCGCCCAAGAGCCGGTACTACGTACCTTGGTCACGCAAAAAATCAAGCGCGGCAAAGTAGAAGTACGGGCATGGCTAGAACAGACCGATGCCTCGGCCCTGCCCGATGTCAACGCTCGCTTGTTACAACGTCTGGGTACGCTACAAGACGCAGTACAAGCTTGGATGCCACAAGCGCGCCCGCTGTCGGTGGCCGAAGTGCTGCGTTTCTCTAGCGGCCCCAGTGCAGCCCCAGAGGATTGGAGCGGCCCCGTGCAGAACTTGGCACAACAAGCCTTGACCGCCCTGTTACAAGCCCGCGCCCAAGAAGGTAGCCGTTTGGCCACCATGTTGCACGAACGGGTTGAGCAACTGCACGCCCTGGCCTTGCAGGCCGTGCCCTTGGTGCCCCGTTTGGTCGAGCAACAACGCCAGCGTTTTATGGAGCGCTGGAAAGAGGCCATGAACTTGGCTGAAGGCAGCGCCACGCCCGAAGCAGCCCAAGATCGCGCCCTGTCCGAAGCCACAGCCTTTGCCATTCGGATTGACGTGGCTGAAGAAGTGACACGGCTGCAATCGCACTTGGATGAAATTGAACGCCTGTTGCAACAAGGCGGTGACATCGGCAAACGGCTCGACTTTTTGATTCAAGAGTTACATCGTGAAGCCAATACCTTGGGCTCGAAATCAGCGGCACTCGAACTCACACGCATCAGCGTGGACATGAAAGTGCTGATTGAGCAAATGCGCGAGCAGGTACAAAACATCGAATAACCCCACCCCCTTCTGTTTATGGATTACCCCGGAAACCTGTTTGTGATTGCCGCTCCCAGTGGGGCTGGCAAATCGAGCTTGGTCAAAGCGCTGCTGGCGCAAGATGCACAGTTGCAGTTGTCAATTTCGCACACCACGCGCGCACCCCGCGGCCAAGAGCAACATGGGCGCGAATACTTTTTTGCCTCACCGGCCGAGTTTGATGCTTTGGTGGCGCAAGATGCGTTTGTCGAGTGGGCGCATGTACATGGGCAACGTTACGGCACCTCTAAGCAAGGCATTGAGGCACGCATGGCCCAAGGCAGCGATGTACTGCTAGAAATTGACTACCAAGGCGCGCTGCAAGTGCGCCAGACCTTCCCAAATGCGGTGCTGATTTTTATCCTCCCGCCAAGCTGGGAAGCCTTGCGTGCCCGCTTGCAAGGTCGGGGCGAAGACAGCCCAGAGGTCATGGCCCTGCGCATGCACAACGCCCGCGAAGAAATGGCCCAAGCCCAACAATTCGACTTCGTTATAATCAACGACTCGTTTGACCGGGCAGTGCAAGACCTGAGCACCATCGTCCACGCCCAGCGCCTGCGCTACGCCGCGCAGCGACGCAGCCAAGCCGCCACCTTCGCGGCCCTAGACATCCTCTAAAGCACGCACTCCCTTTATCCCCTTTTTGCCGGAGAAATTATGGCCCGCATCACCGTAGAAGATTGCCTGGAGCAAATCCCCAACCGTTTCCAACTGGTGTTGGCTGCCACCTACCGCGCCCGGATGCTCAGCCAAGGCCATGCTCCGCGCATTGACAGCAAAAACAAACCAGGCGTTACGGCACTGCGTGAAATCGCGGCTGGCAAGGTGGGGCTGGAAATGTTGAAAAAAGTGCCCAACTAAATTTAGTACCGGCGGGCACACATCCGCTTTGTACCTCGCACCGCTGTTACAGCGGTGCTTTTTGTGCTGTTGCCTGAGAAGAAACAAAAAAACCGCTAACTACAGATAGGTGGATTTGAATTTCCCAATGGAAAACCGCCTAAAAGTGCGATTTGTTCCCCCATTTGTTCCCCCGTTTTAGTTTGTTCCCCCGGCTTGGATTCAAATTTATGCCTAGCTATATGGTGCCAGTGCCAACTATTGGGATGTGGTCGGTGCTTAGGTGCATGGCTGTGGTGTAGCTCACAAGTTTCCTCCATGAATGTGATCTAGGCTAACAATCGGTTCCGCTAACTTCTGAGCTATCGTTTTGCACTGTTTTGGCATAGGCTCAGAAGTAGTAGTAACTTGTGAGCCATTCGCCATCTCTGGGCCTGACTACCTGCGGCGCTCCCAAATAGAAGTTTTGGCCTCCAGCATCCGTTCTATTGAGGACTTCCTCTTGAGACCTAGCTGTGTATTCAGCATCCGTTGAGCCAAGTGCTTGCGCAGCAGATAGAGCTGTCTAGCCTCTTTTGGCACGCCATCCTTGAACTGGATGTGCATCCATGTCAGTTCTACCAAGTCCTCTTTCGAGAATTCAGACAGTTCGGTACGCATCTGCCGAATCACCCGCTTGGTTTGGGTCAGCGTCATGGGCATAAGGCGAATCTTCCGTAGTTTGTCGAGCAGTGGGGGTGCCGGGCTGTAGGTGCGGGATTTTCCCGTATGTACCCGGGGTGTCATTCAATTGATACCCTTGGGCGCTGGCCGTGGCCGGTATGGAATCTCTGCAATGGTTCGCCCACCGTTGGTGGTTGGACAAGATTCCCTCCAACTGTGGGAATTCGGGATGGCGCAAAACTGCGTCATCTATCACCAGCTCGGCATAAAACGGAAGTTTCGTAGTTGGCCGGTCGTTGATAATGGATGCGCTTCCCGCAACCGCTGGGCAGAAGAGGACTCGAATTCTCCTCTGTAGATTGGTAAAAAATACAAAAAGTACCAACAAAAATACCAACAAAAATAAAAGTGACCCCTGTTGCTGGTGCCTGTTGTGCCTTGGCTACAGCAGCGCCAGCATGGCGGGCACAGCCGAACCAATGATGTTGGGTTGGTCGTCCAGTAGCTACCCCTTGGGCGGGGCTGTCATTTGGGATAGTATTCGGCCATTCCCGGCTTGTTCTGAAACGCCGTACTGGGCAATTGGCGCTCAGCCGATAGCGCAAAGATGGCTGGGATACCTTTTTTCCGCTGGCCTGCAGACCCCGGCCCCAAGTGATAGATGCCCCGTTTTTGGGTGATGAATCCCGCAGGCTGTGGGAATCTTGTCCAACCCCCAGCGGGGAGCGAACCCGCCCGCACTTTGCGACTATCCCAAAGATAGCCACAAACCAGCCGACCAATTGCCGGTAGGTGCTCGTGCACAGTACGCATACCCTTTGGCCTGTCTCACTCCCTCCAATGGAGGCAGTCAAAGCGCCAGCTTGGCGATTACGAAACTTTCGTAATTGGCCGGGGTGTGGGTTCAATTCACCCCCTTGTGCCAGCTACATCGAACGTTTCGGAAAAATTTCCGGCACCCAGAGCCAGCTTGGCGCACTGGAACCGTTGCAGCGCGAGAGTTGGCAGGTCTGGTTGCCCTGCCTGATGCACAGCAAGCCTTGCGCTGTAAGGGTTCGCTGGAGTCAAAACTCTCACAGGGACTGTATTAGACTGTGTGCAGAAGGCGCTAAAACGTTGTCGTGGGCATTAGATGCAGGTTCTGTGGAATTCAGGACAGCGGCAGGATTAGCGCCTTTGCTCTTTTACGTGCATCTATGCACGGTAGAACCCTCGCAGTGCGGGAGTCTTGCGATGCAATGGTTCTTGGAGAAGCGGCTCCGAAATTTATCGGAACGGCTGTCGCGGTTCGCCCACGATGGTGGCTCTACGAAAGTTTCGTAAGGGTGTCGATAGTTTCTACCCCCTTGGGCCGTGGTACTGCCCGATACCCAGATCCCGGGTGTCGCTCGGGCCGGGTGGGGTGGTGTTTCAGCGTTACGGGGCTGTTACAGCAGCACTGTTACAGGGCCGGATTCTTTGTTCACCCCGCTGTTCACCAGCACCTTGTTCACCGTTCGCAAAGTGCAGATTCCGTGCGTACCAGTCTGCGTACCGCCTGCTTGCGTACCGTTTAAACAGGGATGGAAACCACTTTGGAGCAGGTACCCCGT
>CAYZGT010000031.1:0-30824 GCA_964478155.1 uncultured Simplicispira sp. | reverse complement strand
CACGAACCATGTTGTAGGGGTTGGACGAACCGTGGCTCTTGGCCACGATATCGGTGATGCCCAACACTTCAAACACAGCGCGCATAGGACCGCCAGCAATCACACCGGTACCCTTGGGGGCCGGTGCCATCATGACGGAAGCGGCACCGTGGTGGCCTGTCACTTGGTGGTGGATGGTACCGTTCTTCAGCGATACCTTGACCATGTTGCGACGGGCTTCTTCCATAGCCTTCTGCACAGCAGCTGGCACTTCTTTGGATTTACCCTTGCCCATGCCGACGCGACCTTCGCCATCACCGACCACGGTCAATGCTGCGAAGCCGAGAATACGACCGCCCTTGACCACTTTGGTGACGCGGTTGACCGCGATCATCTTCTCGCGCAGTCCGTCGTCACGGCCTTCGTCTTGCACTCGGGGTTGAAATTTAGCCATTTTGTATTCCGTTCCGCTTAGAACTGCAAACCTGCTTCACGGGCTGCGTCGGCCAGAGCCTTGACGCGACCGTGGTAGGCAAAGCCTGCGCGATCGAATGCCACTTTTTCGACGCCTGCGGCCTTGGCTTTTTCAGCAATGCGCTTGCCAATGACTTGCGCTGCTGTGGTGTTGCCACCCTTGCCAGAGCCACCCAGTGCGCTGCGCACTTCGGCTTCGGCAGTGGAGGCACTGGCCAGCACCTTGGTGCCGTCGCCGGAAACCACGGTGGCGTAAATATGGAGGTTCGTACGGTTTACCGACAAACGGGCGATGCCTTGTTGGGCAATGCGAATGCGGGTTTGGCGGGCACGACGAAGACGCTGCTCTTTCTTGGTCAACATATTGCAGCTCCTTATTTCTTCTTAGTCTCTTTGATCGTGACTTTTTCGTCCGCATAGCGGATACCCTTGCCCTTGTAAGGCTCGGGCGGACGAACAGCACGGATCTCAGCGGCAATTTGGCCTACACGTTGGCGATCGGCACCCTTGATCACGATTTCAGTCGCGGAGGGCGTAGCCACGGTGATGCCTGCGGGCATGTCGAAGTTGACGGGGTGGGAGTACCCCACGGCCAAGTTCAGCTTGTTGCCAGTGGCTTGGGCTTTGTAACCCACACCAATCAGGGTCAGCTTCTTCTCGAAACCCTTGCTCACACCGACGACCATGTTGTTGACCAACTGGCGGAAGGTGCCGCTCATGGCATCGGCTTCACGGGATTCGTTGATAGGCTCGAACGAAATTTTGCCATCAGCTTGGGTGATTTTGACCAAGGCATTGGGAGCCAAAGTCAGAGCACCACCAGCGCCTTTAACGCTGATTTGATCTTCTTTGATGGCGACATCCACACCTGCGGGGATGACGACGGGCGATTTTGCTACACGGGACATTTCAGTTTCTCCTCAATGTCACGGCTTAAGCCACGTAGCAAAGCACTTCGCCACCGACACCGGTAGCACGCGCCTTGCGGTCGGTCATCACGCCCTTGGGAGTGGTGACAATGGCCACGCCGAGGCCATTCATGACCTGGGGGATGGCATCGCGGCCCTTGTACACGCGCAGGCCGGGGCGGCTCACACGCTCGATACGCTCGATGACCGGACGGCCAGCGTAGTACTTGAGGGCGATTTGGAGTTCGGATTTGCCGGCTTCGGTCTTGACCTCGAAACCGTCAATGTAGCCCTCGTCCTTCAGCACTTGGGTGATGGCGATCTTCACTTTGGAAGAAGGCACGCTCACGGTGGCTTTGGAAACCATTTGGGCATTGCGGATGCGGGTCAGCAAGTCAGCGATGGGATCACTCATGCTCATGTTGTATCTCTCCTGCCTGCTTACCAGCTGGCCTTGGTAACACCGGGGATGTCACCGTTGAAAGCCAGTTCGCGGATCTTGGCACGGGCCAAGCCGAATTGACGGAAAGTACCACGGGGGCGACCGGTGATTTCGCAACGGTTGCGCTGGCGCGTGGGGTTGGCGTTGCGTGGGAGCTTTTGCAGGCCCAGGCGGGCTGCATCACGCTCTTCATCGCTGCGCTTGGCGTCAGAGGCGATGGCCTTGAGTTCGGCGTATTTGGTAGCGTATTTAGCCACCAGTTTTTCGCGCTTGAGTTCGCGCTGGATCAAAGCTTGTTTTGCCATACGCCGCCTCAGTTCTTGAAGGGGAAACGGAAACCGGTCAGCAGTGCCTTGCACTCTTCGTCGGTTTTGGCCGTTGTGGTGATGCTGATATTGAGACCGCGCAGGGCATCGACCTTGTCGTACTCAATTTCAGGGAAGATGATTTGTTCTTTGACACCGATGTTGTAGTTGCCACGGCCATCGAAGGCACGACCGGAGATACCCCGGAAATCGCGCACGCGGGGCAGGGCTACGGTGACAAAGCGGTCCAAGAATTCGTACATCTGTACGCCACGCAGGGTGACCATGCAACCAATGGCTTGGCCTTCGCGGATTTTGAAACCAGCGATGGCTTTTTTGGCCTTGGTGACCACAGGCTTTTGGCCTGCGATTTTGGTCAGGTCAGCCACGGCGTTGTCCATGACTTTTTTGTCGGCCACGGCTTCAGACACACCCATGTTCAGGGTGATCTTGGTCAGGCGCGGCACCTCCATGGGGGAGGTATAGCCGAACTGCTTCATCAGTTCGGGGGCGAGCTTTTCGCGGTAAAGTTTTTGCAGTCGTGCCATGTTTTACCCCTTAGGCCGTCTTGATTTCGGCGCCGTTGGACTTGAACACACGAACGCGTGTGCCATCGGCCTGCACCTTGATGCCGACGCGATCGGCCTTGCCAGTGGCAGCATTAAAAATGGCCACGTTGGACTGGTGAATGGGCATGGCCTTGTCGATGATGCCACCCGTAGAACCCTTCATGGGGTTGGGTTTGACATGCTTTTTGACCAGGTTGATGCCTTCGACTACCAGATGGGAGTCATCTGCACGCAGCGTTACGGTGCCGCGCTTGCCCTTGTCGCGTCCTGTGAGTACGACGACTTCGTCGCCCTTGCGAATCTTGTTCATCGCGCCGTCCTTAGAGAACTTCGGGAGCCAGGGACACGATCTTCATGAAGCGCTCAGTACGCAGTTCACGCGTCACGGGGCCGAAGATGCGGGTGCCGATAGGCTCCAGCTTGGAGTTGAGCAACACTGCTGCGTTGCCATCGAATTTGACGAGCGAGCCATCGCCACGGCGGATGCCCTTGGCGGTACGGACGACCACTGCGCTGTAAACCTCGCCTTTTTTGACGCGGCCACGTGGAGCGGCTTCCTTGACGCTCACCTTGATGATGTCGCCAACACTGGCATAGCGACGCTTAGACCCGCCCAGCACCTTGATGCACAGGACGGACTTGGCGCCGGTATTGTCGGCAACGTCTAACCGGGTTTCTGTTTGGATCATTTCAATATTCCCAACTTGCACCAACAAGATCAACAGCCCCAGAGAAACTAAACTCTCAAGCGCTGCCAACCAGCCAGTCAGTCTTGGGCCCGTCGTCAGCGGCGCAAACCATTTGCAGCGCTTCTTGTGGGGCAGAAACTTCGCTTTTTAACAGCGAAGCCCGCGATTGTTTCAAAAAAATGTTGGAATGTCAATGCTTCACGGTTTTAGTGTGCAGCAAAAAGACAACAAACCACGGCCCCAGCAAGCCGCTACCATGCAGTGCTTTGTTGTTGATGGAGACTTGTTCATGTCCGCACCTACCACACCCCGTTTTCCCACCATCGCCTTCATTGGGGGCGGCAACATGGCCAGCGCCATTTTGGGAGGTCTGATACACCAAGGCTTGCCGGTGGATCACATTGAAGTGGTGGAGCCTTGGGAGCCCGCCCGCGCTGCGTTGCAACAGCAGTTTGGTGTGCAAGCCCAAGCCCATGCAGGGCCGCAATTGGAGCGTGCCGAAGTGGTGGTGTGGGCCATTAAACCCCAAATTTTTAAAGAGGCCGCCTTGGCGACGCACCAACATACCGCCCAAGCACTGCACCTGAGTGTGGCCGCTGGGGTGCGCAGCAGCAGCATTGCCCAATGGCTGGGCAGTGAACGGATTGTGCGTGCCATGCCCAACACCCCGGCCTTGATTGGTCAGGGCATCAGCGGTTTGTATGCCCGCCCCACGGTCAGCGAGGCTGAACGGCAGTTGGTAGAGCAGATTATGGCCTCCACCGGCGAGCATCTGTGGGTAGAAGAAGAGGCCCAATTGGATGCCGTGACGGCTTTGTCTGGCTCGGGCCCAGCCTATGTGTTTTATTTCTTAGAGGCGATGGTACAAGCCGGGGTGGAGATGGGCTTGGGTGCCACACAGTCTGAACAACTAGCGATTGCCACCTTTGCCGGGGCCTCAGAACTGGCCCGGCGTTCGCATGAGTCTCCAGCGGTGTTGCGCGAGCGTGTCACTTCCAAAGGGGGCACCACCTATGCGGCACTGGAGTCGATGCGAGCCGCGCAGTTAGACCAACATTTCATGGCCGCTTTGCGGGCGGCACAGGCACGCGCCCATGAACTGGGCGATGCCTGCGCGCAGTGAGGGCACTCAGGGCCGCACGCCGTAGCTGGCGACAATCCCAACAAACACGGTAAAGCCCAACCAGTGGTTGACGCGAAAGGCGTGAAAACAGCCTTCGCGCGTGCGGGTGTGGATCAGTTGCCAGTGCCAAGCCACCTGCAGCAAAGCGGCTGCCAAGGCCAGGTAAAACACCCAGCCTAAAGCCTGTGGAGCCAGCGCCAAGCCCCACAGGCCCAAAAAGAGCAGGTAAAACAGCACGATGGCGGCCACATCAAAGCGACCCAAGGTAATGGCCGAGGTTTTAATGCCAATTTTCAGATCATCATCCCGATCCACCATCGCATATTCGGTGTCGTAAGCCAGCACCCAGAACAAATTACCAAGCCACAGTAGCCAAGCCCACCAAGGCACACTACCTTGCACTGCGGCAAAGGCGATCACAATGCCAAAGTTAAAGGCAATGCCCAACACCGCCTGCGGCATGGCAAAAAAACGCTTGGTAAACGGGTACAGCACCGTGACCAACAAAGCGGGCACCGACCAAGCCACCGCAGCGGCATTGGTGGTCAGCACCAGTGCCAATGCCAGCAAACTGAGCACCACGCCCACCGCGATGGCTTCGCGCACCGACACTTGGCCCGAAGTAATGGGCCGCTGTGCTGTGCGCTTGACATGGCGGTCAAATTGGCGGTCGGCGACATCGTTGATACAGCAACCCGCGCTGCGCATCAGGATGGTGCCCAAGACGAACACGGCCAACAAGTGCCAGCCCGGAAAACCACCCGCTGCCAGCCACAGAGCACTGAGCGTCGGCCAAATCAATACCAACCAACCAGCAGGCCTGTCCCAGCGGATCAGGTCAAGGTACAAAGACAGGCGGCTACGGCTGGCGGCGGGCATCGCGGTGGAAGACATAGGAGAGAAAAAACAAAGCGCAAAGAACCATAGGAAGCTCCACCACCGGGCCTAGCCCGTGGTGGACGCATGGGAGAGGAGGTGGCGATCAGGCGGGCGACGACGGCTCGTGCAACGCCCGGGCAGCCACCACCCCCTGCAAGAAGGCCAGCCACAAGGGATTGGCCCCCCAACGGGCCACCAGATGGCGGGCTTGGAGCAAATCGCGCTCCACACCCAAACGCTCTTGCAACTGCTGGGCCGACCGATGTTGTTGTTGCAAGCGTTTGGGCAGCAACGGTGCCAGTGCGTGTACGTTGTAGCGCAAGCGCTTGGCCAAAATACGCACCTCGTGTTGGCGCTCTATACCTTCGGGGGAGTGGTCATGCTGGCACTGGCGTAGCATTTGCCCTAATCGCTTAGCCAAGCGCAAAGCACTACGACGCAGGGCTTGAATGTCGCGCGCTTGGGCTTTGGCCGATGGGAGAGCCACCCCGGCGGCAGCCAAGGGGCCATCTAACAACTCTAACCAATGGGATACGGCCAACAAAGCCGCACCCACACTCGGCTGGCCAAGGGCAGCCCGCACGGCAGCACGCTGTTGGCTGGCCACTTCACCGAGGGCTGTTTGCAATTGCTGCCACTGTTGGGCCAGTTCAGCCCCGGCCTCGGGTGGGCTATGCTGGGCATAGGCTTGGGCCAAAGGCGGCAGGGTTTCGGTGCGCGCGACATCCAAATCGCGTAAGGCCCCCAGTGGCTCTAACAAAGGCTGCAATGCCTGCAAAGGTGGCAAAGCCAACTCTGACGGCAGCAAAGGGCGCAACATCCGCCACAAGCTGCGAAAACGCCGCCAACCCACGCGAGCCTGGTGTACCAACTCGGGTGCATCATCGGTTTGCAGCCGGTACAGATTGGCCGTGAAATGCAAAAATGCCTCGCCCAACACGCAACGCGCGATGCGCGCCAAACTGTCGTTGGGGCTGATGTGGGGCGGTTGGGCCAGTACCGGGGTCACACTGGCCGATTGTTGTAAAGCAAAACCGCGTTCAGCCTTGCTGGCGGCCAGTGGCAACACAGCCACACTGCGGGCAATACGCCCAGCCAAGGCCAACAGGGCCGCCGGTGGCCCAGCAATGAGCTCCAGCTCTAACTCGCACAGGGGTACGCTGCGGCCTGCAGCCGTGATGCTGCCAATGTCGAGCGCAACTTCAATTTGGCTGCCATCGCGCTGGCGCACCAGCCAAGTGGTGCGTTCAAACTCGGTGGTAAAGCAGGGCTGCAAGGCCGCAGACAGACAGCCATCGGCATCCATCTGCGGCCAAGGGGAGTCTTGTAGCAGTTCTAGCGCCAGCGCGGGGCCGGGCACGGGCATTTCCCACTCGCCGCGCACACTGAACGCAGAATCGCCTTGGCCTGCGGTTTTCAGGGTTTGCCGCCACTGCGGCTGCTCTGGGCTGCCCAAGCGGCGCAAGCGCAAGGCAACACGCTGGCGGCGCAAGGCTTGATCGGGGGTATCAAAATACTGGCTGAACACGGTTTGGCGCTGCGCTTTGCGCCGCGCCAACACCGGACTGGCCGCCAAAGCTGCTACCACCGCCTGCACATCAGCACCCGGCAGGGCCAGTTTGACCTCGATTTCGGTGGGTGCTGCGCGAACAGGTACAGCCTTGGAGCGGCGGGCCATGGCTCAGTCTTCCAGCAAGGAGCGCAACATCCAAGCGGCTTGTTCGTGTACCGTCAGGCGCTGGGTGAGTAAATCGGCGGTCGGCTGGTCGTTGGCTTTATCGACCACCGGGAACAGCGTGCGCGCGGTGCGCGCCACGGCCTCGTGGCCCTCGACCAAAATACGCACCATCTCCAAAGCCTTGGGCGATTTGGTAGGGGCATCGGGCACGCTGGTGAGCTTGCCAAACTCGGCATAAGAGCCGGGCGCGGCATGTCCCAAGGCCCGGATGCGCTCAGCAATCGGATCAACCGCATTCCACAGCTCGGTGTATTGGCCCATGAACATGGTGTGCAGGGTGTTGAACATCGGGCCAGTGACGTTCCAATGGAAATTGTGCGTGGTCAGATAGAGGGTATAGGTGTCGGCCAGCAGCTGCGACAACCCTTGTGCAATGGCGGCACGGTCTTTATCGCTGATGCCAATATGGATGGCTGGGACAGTGGTTTTGGGACTTTTGGCCATGGTGCATCTCCTCTTAAAGAATGAATAAGCACTGTAACCCAGCTAACGCTGGGTTGTGCAATCGTACTTAGGACAGGCGCTGTACGCCCGGCAGCTCGCACGCATAAATGGCGTTGCGTAGCGCGGCAATCGCCTCGTAGCGGGTAAAGCTGCGCCGCCACACCAACACCACCCGGCGCGTGGGTGGTGCGCTGCTGTCGCTCTCTTGCATGGGTAGGTAGCGGATATAGGTCTCATCGCTTTTGCGCCGACGCACGGTGTTGATCAGCGCATCGCGTGGCACCGACATGCGCGGCACCAGTGTCACGCCCATGCCTGCGGCCACCATGTATTTGATGGTTTCCAACGAGGAGCCTTCAAACGATTTGCGGATGCCTTCGGCATTGCTAGAGAAGCGTGCAAACTCAGGGCAAACTTCCAGCACATGGTCGCGGAAGCAATGGCCTGCGCCCAACAGCAACATGGTTTCGTTGCGCAGATCGTCGGCACTGACGCTTTTTTGCTGGGCCAGTGGGTGCGTGCTGGGCACGGCGGCCATAAAAGGCTCGTCGTAGAGCGGTGCCATCGCCAGCCCGGTGTCGGGGAAAGGCTCGGCCAAGATGGCGCAATCGATCTCGCCCGTACGCAACATTTCGAGCAAACGCCCGGTCATGTTCTCTTGCAGCAGCAGCGGCATTTGCGGCGTGCGCTCAATCGAGCGGCGCACCAACTCGGGCAGCAGGTACGGGCCAATGGTGTAGATCACCCCCAGCGTCAGGGCACCGGCCAGCGGGTCTTTGCCGCGCTTGGCAATCTCTTTAATCGCAGCGGCCTGCTCTAACACGCTTTGGGCTTGGCGCACGATTTCTTCACCCAACTGGGTGACGGCCACCTCACCCACGCTGCGCTCGAACAGCTTGATGTCCAGTTCTTCTTCCAGCTTCTTGACAGCCACCGACAGCGTAGGCTGAGAGACATAGCAGGCATCTGCGGCTTTGCCGAAGTGCTTTTCGCGGGCAACAGCGACGATGTATTTGAGTTCAGTCAGGGTCATAACGGGTATTGTGCGGCCAAGATTTAACACCAAGCAAATTTCTTCATGCCAATAGGCTTGAAACCGCACGCAATGCCCACAATTGCACCGCTGCCTACGCGCCCGGCTGGCCTGTCTGACGGGACGCGCACTTCAAGAAATTTTATTCTGGTCTTTGAGAGAACCACCTTATGAGCAAACAAACCCTGCACTTTCAAGCCGAAGTGGCCCAACTGCTGCATTTGGTCACGCACTCGCTGTATTCCAACCAAGAAATCTTTCTGCGCGAGCTGGTCTCGAACGCCTCGGATGCCTGCGACAAACTGCGCTTTGAAGCCCTGAACAACAACGCTCTGTACGAAGACGCGCCCAATTTGGAAGTGCGGGTAGCCTTCGATAAAGAAGCCAAAACCATCACCATCACCGACAACGGCATTGGCATGAGCCAACAAGAGGCGATCGACCACTTGGGCACGATTGCCAAGAGCGGTACGCGCGACTTCATGAACCGCCTAGAGGCCGATAAGAAGGCCGATGCCAAAGAACAAGGCCAGCTGATTGGTCAGTTTGGCGTGGGGTTCTATTCCGGCTTTATCGTGGCCGACAAAATCACCGTGGAATCGCGCCGTGCCGGTTTGGCCGCCGAAGAAGGTGTGCGCTGGATCAGCGGCGGCACCGGCGACTTTGAGGTCGAAACCATCAGCCGCCCCCAGCGCGGTACCAGTGTGATTTTGCATCTGCGTGCCGATGCGGCGGAGTACCTGAACGCTTGGAAGCTCAAGTCCATCATCAACAAATACTCTGACCATATCAGCCTGCCCATTTTGATGGAAAAGGAAGAATGGAAAGAGGGCGAGAACGACCAACCCGGCGGTATGGTCAAAACCGGCGACTGGGAAACCGTGAACAAGGCCAGCGCCCTGTGGACACGCCCGAAAAAAGAAATCACCGACGAGCAATACGCCGAGTTCTATAAAGCCATCAGCCACGACTACGAAGCGCCCCTGACTTGGAGCCACAACCGGGTCGAGGGCAACACCGAATACACGCAGCTGCTCTACATTCCGGCCAAAGCCCCGTTTGACCTGTGGAACCGCGACAAAAAAGCGGGCGTGAAGCTGTATGTGAAGCGCGTGTTTATCATGGACGAGGCTGAGGCCCTGTTGCCGACCTACCTGCGCTTTGTCAAGGGCGTGATTGATTCGGCGGATCTGCCGCTGAACGTGAGCCGCGAATTGCTGCAAGAAAGCCGCGATGTGCGCGCTATCCGCGAAGGCAGCACCAAGCGCGTGCTGTCGATGTTAGAAGACTTGGCTAAGCACGACAAACACGAAGCCGCCGAAGGGACTGACGGCGTGACCGATGTGGTCGATGCCGACGACAAGGCCAAAGAGGGCAAATACACCCAGTTCTATGCCGAGTTTGGTGCGGTGCTGAAAGAAGGCTTGGGCGAAGACTTTGGCAACAAAGAGCGCATTGCCAAACTGTTGCGCTTTGCCTCGACCAGCAGCGATAGCCCCAGCGTGAGCTTGGCCGACTACAAAGCGCGCATGAAAGAGGGCCAAGAAGCCATCTACTACATCACCGCCGACAACTTGGCCGCCGCCAAAAACAGCCCCCAATTGGAAGTGTTCAAGAAAAAGGGCATTGAAGTACTGTTGATGGTAGACCGCGTGGACGAGTGGGCGCTGAACTACCTGCAAGAGTTTGACGGCACAGCGCTGCAAAGCGTGGCCAAGGGCGCGGTCGATTTGGGCAAGCTGCAAGACGAAACCGAAAAGAAGGCGGCCGAAGAAGCTGCCGAAGCCTTCAAACCGGTGCTGGCCAAGCTGAAAGAAGCGCTGAAGGACAAAGCAGAAGATGTGCGCGTGACCACCCGTTTGGTCGATTCCCCAGCCTGCTTGGTGGTGCAAGACGATGGCATGAGCACCCAATTGGCACGCATGCTCAAACAAGCCGGGCAAAAAACCCCCGATACCAAGCCGGTGCTGGAAGTGAACCCCGAGCACCCGCTGGTGAAAAAGCTCGACGGCAGCGTGCATTTCCACGATTTGGCGCACATTCTGTTTGACCAAGCCCTGTTGGCCGAGGGTGGCCTGCCCGAAGACCCAGCCGCGTACGTCAAGCGCGTCAACGCCCTGTTGACCTGAGCGCAGCAGCGGGCTGTATGGCCCGCTGTGCCCAGTCTGCGCTGTTTAGATTTGGCGCGGGCGCACCTTGCTAGCGGCCAGTTTGGCGTTCTGGCGTGCGCTGTCGGTATCGGCCGCGCGTGCCAGCGCCACACCCATGCGGCGCTTGGCAAAACTCTCGGGCTTGCCAAACAAACGCAGGTCGGTGCCCGGTACGCGCAGGGCCTCATCGACCCCATCAAACACAATGCCGCTGGCCTCCATGCCGCCGTAAATGACGGCGCTGGCTCCGGGGTTGCGCAAGCTGGCATCGACCGGCAGGCCCAAAATGGCGCGCGCGTGCAATTCAAACTCGCTTTGGTGTTGCGTGCACAGCGTGACCAAGCCGGTATCGTGCGGGCGCGGGCTGACCTCGCTGAACCAGACTTGCTCCCCTTTGACAAACAGCTCGACACCAAACAAGCCTTGGCCGCCCAAGTTGTCGGTCACGGTTTTAGCAATCTGGCGCGCCTTCTCTAGCGCCGCCGGGTGCATGGGGTGCGGTTGCCAACTCTCCACATAATCGCCGCCCACCTGCACATGACCAATCGGATCGCAAAAATGGGTTTCGATCTGGCCGTCAGCGCCCAAGGCACGCACCGTGAGTTGGGTGATTTCGTAATCGAAGTCGATAAAGCCTTCCACAATCACGCGCCCGTGGCTGACGCGGCCTCCGGCCATGGCGTAGTCCCAAGCCTTTTGCACCTCCTCGGGGCCGTCGATTTTGCTTTGTCCCTTGCCCGAGCTGCTCATCACCGGCTTGACGATGCAGGGGTAGCCAATGCCGCCCTCCATCGCCGCTTGCAACTCGGCCAGTGAATCACAAAACTGGTACGGGCTGGTGGGCAGGCCCAAGGTTTCTGCCGCCAAACGGCGGATGCCCTCGCGGTCCATGGTTAAGCGGGCGGCACGGGCGGTAGGAATGACGCGCACCACGCCAGCGGCTTCCAACTGCTCCAGCATCGGGGTGGCAATGGCTTCAATCTCGGGCACCACCAAATCGGGCTTTTCGGCCTCAATCAGGGCTTGCAATTGCGCCGGATCGCTCATGGCGATGGTGCGCGCATGGTGCGCCACTTGTTGACCGGGGGCATGGTCGTAGCGATCCACCGCAATGGTTTCTACGCCCAAGCGTTGCAGAGCGATCAGCACCTCTTTCCCCAGCTCGCCCGAGCCGAGCAACATCACTTTGGTGGCATGGGGGGAGAGGGGTGTGCCAAGGGTAATACCGGAAGAAGTCATCTGAAAATTTGCTACAAAAAACAGCAGCAACTGTACTGCAGCCCAGAAAATGCTGGCAGCGTCAAAGAACTTGGTTATGCTGTATCACCCGCAGCATGGGCGAGCAAGACACACTCGCCACGGGCATTGCCTTCGTTCTACTTTGAAAAGGATTTTTTGTATGAGTATCACCACTGTTGGCATCATCGGGGCCGGAACCATGGGCAACGGCATCGCACAAGTGTGCGCCGTTGCAGGCATTAACGCCATTTTGGTGGACATCTCCGACGCTGCGGTGCAAAAAGGCTTGGCCACGGTGGCTGGCAGCTTGGATCGTTTGGTGAAGAAAGAAAAGATCAGCGCCGCCGACAAAGATGCCATCTTGGGCCGCATCAAAACCAGCACCAGCTACGACGACCTGAAGGCCGCCCAATTGGTGATTGAGGCCGCCACCGAAAACCACGACATCAAAGTCAAGATCCTGAAGCAGGTGGATGCACTGGTGGCCCCCGAAGTCATCATCGCCACCAACACCTCGTCTATCTCTATCACCGAGCTGGCCGCCACCACCAGCCGCGCCGACAAGTTTGTCGGTATGCACTTCTTCAACCCCGTGCCCATGATGGCACTGGTCGAAGTGATTCGCGGTCTGCAAACCAGCGATGCCACGCACGCTGCCGTGCAAGAGCTGGCCAAGGCCTTGGGCAAGACCCCGATCACCGTGAAGAACAACCCCGGTTTTGTGGTCAACCGCGTGCTGATTCCGATGATCAACGAAGCCTTCTTTGTGCTGGCCGAAGGCTTGGCTACCGCCGAAGACATCGACGCAGGCATGAAGTTGGGCTGCGGCCAACCCATGGGCCCGCTGGCGCTGGCCGACCTGATTGGCTTGGATGTGTGCTTGGCGATTATGGAAGTGTTCTTGGAAGGCTTTGGCGACAGCAAATACCGCCCGGCCCCGCTGCTGAAAGAAATGGTGGCTGCAGGCCGCTTGGGCCGCAAGACCGGCCAAGGCGTATACAAATACTGAACGCGCCACGCCCCGGCCAACCAGACTGGTGTTGGTTGGCCCACCCAGCCAGTGTGTAGCCGCTACACGCTGGCTTTTTTTCTGCCCACCAAACGCCACAATGGTTGCACAATGGCTGCATGAATGCCACCCCAACCCCTGCTTTGGCTGCACACCCTTTTTCTGCACTCACGCCCGATGTGGTGTTAGATGCTTTAGCCAGCGTTGGCCTGTATGGGGATGGCCGTCTGCTGGCCTTGTCCTCCTACGAAAACCGGGTGTACCAAGTCAGTTTAGAAGATAGCAGCCGGGTGGTGGCCAAGTTTTACCGCCCTGAGCGCTGGAGCAGCGCCCAAATTTTGGAAGAGCACGCCTTTGCCATCGAACTGCTACAGGCCGAGGTGCCCGCCGTGGCCCCGTTGGTGTTGCAAGGGCAAACGCTGCACCAATATGGCGGCTTTGCCTTTTCCGTCAGTCCGTGGCGTGGTGGCCGCCAACCCGAGCTGGACGATTGGGAAGTGCTGGAATGGCTAGGCCGCTTTCTGGCCCGTATCCACAACGTGGGGGCCATGCACCCGTTCAATGCCCGCCCCACGCTCGACAGCGCCAGCTTTGGCGCTGCCAGTTACGACTGGTTGCTGGCACACGACATGATCCCACTGGATGTGCGCTCTGCTTGGCGCGAAGCCTGCGAACAAGCGCTCAGCCTGATTGCCAGCGGTGGCGCAGCAGGCTACCGCGTACAAGATGCTACCCTGCTGCGCCTGCATGGCGACTGCCACCCCGGCAACATCCTCTGGACACCATTGGATGAGTATGGGCGCGGTGGTCCGCATTTTGTCGATCTGGATGATGCCCGCATGGGGCCAGCGGTACAAGACCTGTGGATGTTGCTCTCGGGGGAACGGGCCCAACGCACACAACAACTCAGCGCCTTGTTAGAAGGCTATGAACAATTGCGCCCGTTTGACCGGCGTGAGTTGGCGCTGATCGAGCCGTTGCGCACCCTGCGCCTGATCCACTACAGCGCCTGGCTGGCGCGGTGCTGGCAAGACCCGATCTTTCCGCTCAACTTTCCGTGGTTTGGCTCGAGCGATTATTGGCGCGGCCAAGTGGACATGTTGCACGAACAATTAGAAGCCCTACAAGAAGAACCGCTGTGGTTGCTCTAACTATTTATAGCTAAATACTATAAGGGTATATCCACTGTTTGTTTTTATTCATGTTTATGTAAGAATTTGCAAGATTTGGTAGCTACTGGCCTTCACAATGCCAGCCAGCCCCCTAGCACAGACCACAGAAACCCCATGCACCATCACCCACATGGCCTTGATAAGCGTCAGTTCCTGCACCAAGGTTTGGCTTTGGCGGCCAGTTCTTTGGGTTGGAGTCTTCCTGCACAGGCACAAAATGCTGCCCGACCTTTGCGCATTGGCGTGACGCAAATTGTCTCGCACGCTGCTTTAGATGCTGACCAAAAAGGTTTTGAGGCGGCCTTGGCCAGCATGGGCTTTAAAGAGGGGGTCAATCTGAGCTACCTGCGCCACAATGCCAATGGCCGTCTGGCACAGGCGCAAACCATTGCCGAAATTTTGGTGCGCGAGCGGGTCGATTTGATCCACAGCATTGCCACCCCCACCACCCAAGCCGTGGTGCGGGCCACGCGCAGCATTCCAATTGTGTTTTCGTCCATCACCGACCCGCAAAGCGCAGGCATCGTGCCACCGGGCACCGAGCGCGGCCAAAGCAGCGGCACCAATGTGACTGGAGTAAGCGACCTATGGCCAGTGCTGCTGCAAATGGAAACCTACGCCAAAATGGCCCCGCAAGCCAAAGAATGGGGCACCATCTACAACCCGACCGAGGTCAACTCCATTACCCACACCAAGGCCATGCGTGCCGCCGCCCAACAACTGGGGCTACGGCTGATTGAAGTCCCGATTGAACGCAGCAGTGAAGTAGCGGCGGCAGCCAGCTCTTTGGTCGGCAAGGTACAAGCTTTTACCATCACCTCCGACAACACCACCGTGGCCAATTTGGAGGCTCTGGTGGCGGTAGCCAATGAACACCGCATACCGTTGTTTGCTGGCGATGTGGACAGCGTGGCACGCGGGGCGGTGGCGGCCTATGGCCTCGACTATTTTTTGGTCGGCTATGCCGCAGGCAAAAAAGCGGCTTTGGTACTCAAGGGTACGCCGGTGGGCAGCATTCCGTGGGGGCCGGTGGAAAAATTCAGTCTGGTGATCAATTTACGTGCAGCCAAACGACAAGGGGTAGCAGTCAGCCCGGCACTGCTCAAAAAAGCGGACAAGGTGTTGCAATAAACCTGTTGCGCCAGTTTGCGCTACCGCCATGAAACTTCTGGGCAGCATCTACATTGCCATCGCCATTTTGGTGCTGACGGCGGCGCTTGGTTGGTACGTGGATCTCCATAGCGAACAGATGCACCAACGCCATTTGGCCGTGCATACCCAGTTAGAGCGCATGGTGCGCCTGAAACAAGAACTCAACGGTATGCTCACGGTGGCGGTACTGGAAGAGAACACCCTGCGCGCCAGCACCTACGAACGGGTGCATGCCGACCTGAACAACACCCTCAAATCGGTACAAAGCCTGACACAAACCTTGGGCCTATCGAACGAAATGGGCTTGCTACAGGCTGACCACGACAAGTTGGGCACGATAGAGACCCAAGCCCTTGCCGCGATGGAGCAAGAGCAATGGCCGCAAGCACGGCGCTTGCTGTTTGATGACGATTATTTGCTCACGAAAAAAATCTACGAAATCAACAGCGAAACCGCCGTCGGGGTACTCACGGCCGAGCTGGGCCACCAAGCGCAACACCTCGACCGGCTACGCCACACCGCTTTGGGCTTGCGCGTGGGCGCGGTACTGTTGTTGCTGGGCGTGAGTGTGGTGTTCTCACGCCGTTTGCGCCAAGAATTGCAAGAACGCGAACACATGGAACAAGAAATCCAGGCCGCCAACGCCCAATTGGAAGAAAGCGTACGCAAACGCACTGCCGAACTGGAAGAAGCCAACCAGCGTTTATCCACCTTGAGCACCACCGACAGCCTGACGGGCTTGGCCAACCGGCGCAAGTTTGACCAAGTATGGCAAACCGAATGGCAACGCGCCATGCGCCAAGGCACTTCACTGGCGGTCATCATGTTGGATGTGGACTTTTTCAAGCGCTACAACGACCACTGCGGCCACCAAGCGGGCGATGCCTGCTTGCAACAGGTAGCCAACATCTTGGCCGGCGGCATCCAGCGTGCGGGTGAATTGGTGGCACGCTATGGTGGCGAGGAATTTGTGCTGGTGCTACCCGGTGCTGATGCGACCGATGCCCAGGCCAGCGCCGAGCGCATCCGCGCTGCGGTGCAAGCAGCGGCCATTGCCCACCCCGACTCGCCCTTGGGGCCAGTGGTTACGGTCAGCTTAGGCTTGGCAGCCAGCATTCCACGGGTTGGCAGTCCGCCAGAACAGTTGCTGCGCGCTGCTGATGATGCCCTGTACCAAGCCAAAGCCGAGGGGCGCAACCGCTGCTGCACTCAGCCCTGTGCTTCAGAGGCGCAAGGCGGCTAGGGCCTGGCGCAGGCCCTGCGGGTTGCAATCTGCTGATGCCAGAGGAGCCCCCACCTGCAACTGCACCCGCCCCCAAGCAGTATGGGCCGGGGTGTGCAAGGCCAAAGGCACACAGGGCACCGCCAAACCAGCGGCGGCGGCCTGTTCCAGTAGGGCTAACGCCTCTTGTTCTGAGGCCACGGCCAACAAATCACCTGCGCGTAACACCTGCAAAGCCGCCGCAGCCGCCTGCTGGTGTGCCTGTGGCTCGGCAGTAGGCACGGGCGGCAGCCCAGCAATGGCTTTGGACAGCCGCCACAACCAGCCCGACAGCGGCTGGCGCAGTGCAGCGGGTTCGACGACAAAGCAAATTGGGCGCGGGCTGGCGGCCATCAACAGCACGCGCTGCACAAAACCCACATGGTGGCCGACCAACACCGCAGCACCGCTGCAGGGCAAATGCTCATCGCCCACCACTTTGAAGTGATAGACCAAGCGCGACAGCACCCAAGCGACAAAGCGCAGTAAGTATTCCGGCACCAACAAAAAGATGTAAGCCGCCACCACCGCATTAGCCAGCCCGGTGGCTAAAAAGACCTCGGGCACCGTCCAACCTGCACCCAACAAAGCCCCAGCCAGCAGCGAGCTGGCCACCATGAACAAGGCATTGAGAATGTTGTTGGCGGCAATGATACGCGCGCGGTGGGTGGGCTGGCTGCGTAACTGAATCAGCGCGTACATGGGTACGCTGTACAGACCGGCAAACAGACTGAGCAAGAGTAAATTTAACATCACACGCCAATGGGCCGGTTCGGCCACAAAGGCGGCTACCCCCATCTGCGCTACCGGCGGCAGGCTGTGCGCGGCCCAGTACAAATCGACCGAGAAAACAGTCATGCCAATGGCCCCCAAGGGCACCAAACCAATCTCTACATGGCGGCGTGACAACACTTCGCACAACAACGAGCCGGTACCAATGCCGACCGAAAACACCACCAACAGCAACGAGGCCACATGGGCATCGCCGTGCAGTACATCGCGGGCAAAGCTGGGAAACTGGGCCAAAAACACCGCTCCAAAAAACCACATCCAGCTAATACCCAACAAAGAGCGAAACACCACGATATTGCCGTGCGCCAGCTTCAGGTTGCGCCAAGTCTCGCTGATCGGATTCCAGTTGATTTGCAAATGCGGGTCAGTGGCTGGGGCGGCAGGTATGAACTGTGCCAAGGCCCGGCCCAGCAGTGCCAGCACCAAGCAGGCCAAGGCGACGCTGGTCGGGCCGATACCGGGCAGGGCCACCAGCAGGCCACCGGCCACATTACCCAACAAGATCGCCACAAAAGTGCCCATCTCAATCATGCCGTTGCCGCCAGTCAGCTCGCGCTCGCTCAAGGCTTGGGGCAAATAGGCAAACTTGACCGGGCCAAACAGGGTGGAATGCACGCCCATCAAAAAAGTACACAGCAGCAACGCCACCACGCTGCCCACCATAAAGCCCCAGCCTGCCAACAGCATGATGGCGATTTCTAGGTTTTTCACGAAGCGGATGATGCGCGTTTTTTCCAACTTGTCGGTCAGCTGCCCTGCTGTGGCCGAGAACAACAAAAACGGCAAAATAAACAGGGCTCCAATCACCAAGCCCGCCAGCGCAGGCGGCAGCCAAGCCACCTGCAATTGGTAGGTCACCAGCACGGTAAAGGCAAATTTGAACAGGTTGTCATTGGCCGCCCCGGCAAACTGTGTCCAAAAAAACGGTGCAAAGCGGCGCTGGCGCAGCAGGGCAAACTGATTGGGATGCTCGGGGTGGGACATGGCGGGCTGAGAGAGAGTGGCAGGGAGGGTGGCCTGCCATTGTGCCCACCTGCTGCGCCAGCGACCGACAAAACTTGCGGCCAGGCGCATCTGGCGATACTGGCAGTATCTATCATGCCCTCCCATGAGCACCACCGCCGACCTTGTTACCGCCCTCAAGCAAGAACTCAAAGCCGCTGGCCTGACCTATGCCGATGTGGCGCAGGCCTTGGGCATGGCCGAATCGAGCGTCAAACGCATGTTGGCCAAAGGCGAAATGCCCTTGGCGCGGCTCGATGCCATCTGCCGCATCCTCAAAATAGACTTTGCCGACTTGGCCCAACGGATGTTAGAAGCCCAGCCGCTGCTGAGCCAACTGAGCCAAGCGCAAGAACAAGCCGTGGTGGCCGACCGCATTTTGTTGCTGGTGGCGATTTGCGTACTCAGCCAATGGACGCTAGAACACATCGTCAGCCATTACCGCGTGACCGAGGCCCAAGCAATTGCCGCACTGGCCCAGTTAGACCGTATCGGCATTATTGAATTGCGCCCGCTGAACCGCTACCGCCTCAAGCTGGCCAAAACCTTCCGCTGGCGGCCCCACGGCCCGGTGATGCAATACTTTCGTGAACACGCACTGTTGGAGTATTTTGGTGGTGCCTTTGACGGCCCCGGCGAAGGGCTGCTGCTGGTGCATGGCAGCGTCAGTCGGGCACAGGCCCCGGTATTTATGGAGCGCTTGCAACGGGTAGCACACGACTTTGCCCAGCAGCATCTGGCCGACCAAAAGTTGCCGGAAAGCCAGCGCGAAGGCTACACCCTGTTGCTGGCAGCGCGGCGCTGGGAGTTTGCCGCCTTTGCGGCCATGCGCCGCCCAACAAAGCCTGTGTAGCACTCGGGTTCTTCGGGTACGATTCCAAGCCTAGGTATAGTTACACGCAGTAGCGTGTCGATGTCCGACACGCTAAACCACCCCTGAACAAGGATTACTATGTTTCCAGAGTACCGCGACCTGATTACCCAACTCAAACACGTCGATCACCACTTCACCCGCCTGTTCGACGAGCACAACGACCTCGACCACAAGATCAAGGCGATGGAAGCCCGTACCATCCCCGGTACCGACCTTGAAATCGAAACCCTGAAAAAAGAAAAGCTGCACCTGAAAGACCAGCTGTACGTCATTCTGCAAAAGAAAGCCGCCGAGCGCGACGCAGAAAAGGTCTAAGCAACGCAGCCGCGCACCAACCCGTCCCTGACCACCAGCAGGGATAGGCTTGGCCAGCAGGCCGCAAGCTGTCCAGCGCAACCCGCCCCGGTTGCGCTTTTTTTCGCCTACAGTGCTGGCCTAGTCGGCCGTGTGCGGTGCCAGCAGCACGGCCAGCACGGCGCTGTAGCCGTACAACTGTTGGCCCGCAATCTCACCCCCAGCAAAAAACCCCACCAACGGTACATCCCCCAAAGCGTGGCGCAGCAATTGCAATTCGGCCCCCGGTGCGCCAAAGTGGTTGCCACCGCGCCCAGAGCAACTGATGTAAATAGCACCCACCATGTGCTGTGGTGGCGTGGCCAGATCGGCCTCAGCAGCTGGTGAGAACGCGAGCGCATCCGGAGCCAGTTCTTCGCGCAATTCGGCACAGATACGCACCAGATCGGCACGTGCAGCGGCGGTGTCGCGCTGGCAAAAATGCAAGCCCATCCCCACAACCACTTCATCGGCCAAGGCCACACCGCGGCGGCTGCCATCCAACCCAATGATGTGGCGCACGCGCACATCGGTCGCCAAAACGCCTGGGTGTTGCACCACGGGCACGGCCTGCGGCACGATAGGCACATCGACCAGCCCAGCCAACAAGCCACGCATCCGCTCGACCGCTTGGTGCGGATCGGCCTGCAACGACACCCCTGCCGTACGCAGCAACACATCCAAGGCGGGCTCACCATCCAGCTCCAACACCACGTTATCTTGGGCTGCGGTGATGTGGTAACGCTGCCCCACCGGCTGGCAACCTTGGGTCAGGCGCGAGACCCAATGCAAACCAGCCCCCCAAGCCACGCCCGACAAACCGCCAGAAAACACGCCACCCACGGCCCCCTGTCCAGCCACGGTGCCAGTGCTGCTCACAGCCAGTTGCACACTGGCCCCTCGACTGGCGGCCAATCCACCAAACACGGTTGCGCTGCTGGTGCGCTCGGCAATTTCGGTGATTAAACCGGGTAAATCGGGCGTGCGGCCCTCGGCATGTACCAGCGCGCTCTGGGCGGTAAAACCGGGCTGGCCGGTGCGCGGCAAGGGTGTCACCCCAGAGAACACCCGGTATTGGTCGGTGGGCAGCTCCAGCAACATCACGGACAAGGCAGGCTCGTCAAAATACTCCGCCCCGGTGGCACACACACCAATGCCGACGGTGCCACTCCAGTCAGTCACAGTGGGCAGCTCGGCTGCAAAAAAATCCAGAATCGCTTGCGCCTCGCTGGCGTAGTGGTCCGTAAGGTAGAGCAGGCCCAAATTGGGCGCATCGGCATAAGCGGGCAAGGCCATGTGGCCGCGCAATTGCGCCAAGGCCAAGGCCGCTGCCATGCGCCACTGGGGGTGCGTGGCATGGCCGGTGGGGCAGCGCTTCATGGTCGCCGGGCTTAACGGGCCGCTTTGGTGCGGCGCACCGGAGGTTTGCGCGGTTCGGTATCGGCGCTGTCGGCCTCGGCAGCGCTGGCCTCGTCCGGGGCTTCTGGGGCCGCACTGGCAGCGGCCTTGCGGGTGCTGGCCCGTTTGGCCGGTGCTGCGGCTTGGCTGGCTGCTTGCAAAGTAGCCTCTTGTACCGTTTGCACGCCTTTGGCGGCGATGTCGGTGGCGGTTTTGAAGGCTTCGGCGGCCAAATCAGTGGCCCCGGCTTTGCTGGCCTCGCTCATGGCGGTGGCCGCAATTTGTTGGAATTGCTGGGTCAGCGCACCCCACCACTGCATCGGGTCAATCACGCCCGCAGCGGGGCTGCTGGCGGCATCGGCTTCAGCCGCCGCAGGTGCGGGGGCCTCAGCTGGCTTTTTGCTGCTGGCCGGGGCTTCGGGGGTTTTGATGGTGAAAGCATTGGCCATGTCGGCCATACTGAAGTTCATGCCCTTGAGCGTGGCCAGCGTCATCTTTTGCACCTCTAGGGCTTGGATGGTGGCCGTGAGGGCACGGGAGTTCTGCTCTAACCAAAACTGCACGGCCTTGAGTTCGGTGATGCGCTTTTCCAACTCTTCCACGCTCACGGTAGGCGTGACCCAGCTGGACATATTGGGCATTTGCGGCAGGCTGTTGGCAGCGCCTTGGGTCAGATTTTGCAGAAAATCAAAGCCGGGCAAAAAGTTGCCGAAACCGAAAGAAGTGTTGTCGCTCATGGCCGCTCCGCTGGGTGGTGGATTGTTCAAACAGTGCTACAGCTTAACCCAAGGCATAGCCGTTTTCAGTGGCGCATGGCACCATGCCCCGACATCGGCCCAGCCATCGGGCCGGGCATCTTGGCCTGCACGGGCACTTGTAGCACCAACTGCGACTGCGCGCCTTGGGCATCTTGGAACACCAAGGTCAGGGGCACTTGCGTGCCTTGGGCCAGTGGCGCTTTCAAATCCATCAGCATGACATGGTAGCCACCGGGTTTGAGTTCTACCGCTTGACCAGCAGGTAAATCGAGTCCGCTGATGGCGCGCATCTTCATGACATCGCCTTCCATCTTCATTTCATGGATTTCGGTCACACCCGCAGCAGCCGACTCAGCGCGCACCAAACGGCTGGCGCTGCTGGCGGTCAGGCGCATAAAAGCGCCGGTGGCTTTTTGTCCAGCCACCGTGGCCCGCACCCAAGCGTTTTCAGCTTGGACAGGAGCGGTTGCCGTTTCGGCAGTAGCAACGCCAGCCCATAGGGCGGCTGTCAGAAACAAGGGAGATGCAAGGCGTGACAACAACATGGCTTAATCCATCCTCTACCGCGGTGCGGCCAATAGCGAAGGCCCCATTGTGGCGCAGAAAAAAGTATCACCCTGCGATACCGTGGCCCCCATAGCGCAACACCCCCGACAAAAAGCCCAGACAAGCCCGGCCAGCGGGCGCACCATAGCGGCCATGTTCAACCCGTTTGGCGGAGAATTCACATGGCCCCCACTCCTTCCTCTTTCTCGTCCGTGCAACGCGACTCGCGCGCTTGGCAATGGCAGGTCTGGATTTCCTTTGGTATCGCGGTTTTTTTGTGTGCCGTGGGTCTGGCCTATTTGCCCGGCGAGCCGCTGGAGCAAGCCTTTATGGTGATGGGCTACATCTTTTGCCTGAGTGCCGTGTTTGGCCTGTCCAAATTTATCCGCGACAACGACAACCCACGCCGCGGTGGCAATGCCGATACCCCACTGTGGCGCTTTGTTGTTTGGGGCGGCTTTGCGGTAGCGATGTTGCTGACGGGCTGGGGCCTGCTGGGCATGGACATCAACCCGAGTTACAAGGCATTTTTGGGCGTGAGTTGGCTCTACCTGATTACCACCGCGTTTACCTTGGCCAAGATGCTGCGTGATGAGTACGAAGCGCAACGGCGCGAAACCCGTTTGCAAGCAGGGCGCGAAGGCTTGGGCGTGGACAGCAACGCACTGGATTGATCCCCCCGTTTTGTCTCAGGAGTCCATCATGTTCAAAACCCGTTTGTTTTCTTCTGGGCCATACGGTGCCCGTGGCCTTTGCGCTGCTGCGCTGGCGGTTTTGCTGTGCAGCAGCCCAGCCCAAGCACAAAGCGAAGCCTCGGTAGCCTTGTCGCTGTTGCCATTGGCATCGGTGGTCGGTACGGCCTCGGCAGGTGCGGCAGTGGCCCAAGCCTCGGTGGCCCTGCCAGCGGCTTTGTCGGTGGCGGGTGCTGTGCTGACCATCCAAGCGGTGCAGGTGTCTGCCGTCGGTACGGTGTACGTGCTGGAGCGTGCTTCGGACGGAGCCCGCGTCAGTGTCGAAGTCACAGCCCGCGCTGGTGCTGCCTCAGCGCGTGCCGTAGGCGAGGTGGTGGCCTGCAGCATCATTGGTACCGGGGTCATTTTGTCGGTGGCTGGCGAGGTGCTGGCTTTTGTGCCCAACGCCTTAGGCCGAGCACTACTACACAACGAAGCCTTGTAAACCTTTCCATCAGGAGCCGCTACCATGCTGTACCGCCTTTGGCCTGTGGGTGCGACCCTCGTTTTAGGCTGGCTGTGCGCCCTGCCTGCCCACGCGGGCCACCCCTGTAAACCTGCCCAAGCCCCCAGCGCACACACCCTTGGCCGCAGCATGGCCTTGGCGCAGCGCACGGCACAGGCCTTAGAAGCCCAACACCAGCGCCACGGCACCCAAGTGGTGTTGCTCGGGCGGGCCGGACAAGATTTAAGCGCCTACGGTCTGCATTACTCGCACTTGGGTTGGGCTTATCGCACCCCTGCCGGGCCGTGGCGCGTAGTGCATAAACTCAACCAATGTGGCAGTGCCGTGGGCCAGATTTACCGCCAAGGGTTGGGCGAGTTCTTTTTGGATGATCTGTGGCGCTACGAGGCGGTTTGGGCCGTGCCCACCCCAGCGGTGCAACAGCAACTGTGGCCGCTGTTACAAGACAACCGGCGCGCTACGCTGCTCCAACACCGGCCCTACAGCTTGGTCAGTTATGTCTGGGGGCAACGCTACCAACAATCGAACCAATGGGCGATTGAAACCCTGGCCGCCGCGATGGAACCCGAGACCATCCGCAACCGCGACCAAGCGCAGGCTTGGTTGCAGTTCAAAGGCTACCGGCCCAGCACGTTGCACATCAGCGCTTGGCGGCGCTTGGGCGCACGCGCGGCCTCGGCCCATATTGCCTTTGATGACCACCCCCAGCGCCAGCGCTTGGCCGGACAGATTGACACCGTTACCGCCGATTCGGTGCTGGCTTGGCTGCAACGCGCCCAACTGGCCAGCGCCCCCGTCACTTTGAGCGAAGGAGAGACCCCTTGACATCCTCGCCGCCCTCAAGGACGGCAATTCCCTCTACAGGCGCTCGATGTCCCGAGCGGGCGCTGGATTGATTCAGGATATTTTTGGCGGCATTCACATCACGGTCATGCGCACAACCACACTCCGAACAAACCCAGAGCCTTATTCCAAGGTCTGCGATACCTCTCGGCCTCGAATCGGGCAATGCGCCACAATGCGAACAGACTTGGGAAGAAAACGCTTCATTCACTTCTTCATACCACGCGCCATTCGCCACCGACTTGTACGCCAGCATGGATTTGAAGGAATGCCAAGATGCGTCATAGACGCTTTTGGCCATCTTGGTCTTGGCCAGTTTGACACTGCTGACGTTGCCCACAACGATGTAATCAAAGCGGCGCACGATGTCCGTGCTGGCCTTGTGCAGAAAGTCCATGCGACAGTTGCTGATCTTGGCATGGATGTTGGTAACAAGCCGCTTTTTGTGCGCCCGTTGCGCTTGGGCCAGTTTGGCTTCCAGTTGGCGCAGGTAACGGGGGTGCTCGATCTTTTCACCCGTGGACAGGGTGGCCAAATCCTTCAGGCCCAAATCAATCCCGACCCCACGCAAAGGCTGCCGGGTGGGTGCGTCTGGCATCTCCACCACGATGTTGAGGAACCAGTTACCTCGCCGGTCTTGGGCAAAGCAAGTTCCGTCCTTCATCTTGCCTTCGGGCAGTGGGCGCGAATCAAACACTCGGAAGGTGTTACCTGCAAATCGAAAAGCATTGCCCTCACGCTTCAAATCCCGACCTTTGAGCGGCACCCAAGCCAGCGTACGTTTGCCTCGGTAGCGCAGATAGGGGCGCTTGAACTGCTGACGCGACTTGGCGTATTGCTCACACACCGCATTCACCGTGCCCGAGTGGATGCCCAGCTCTTTACTGCTTCCGGTCGTGAGCTTGTTCAAGTCAAAGCCAGTAGGCCACGGCTTACGCCACTTCAGAGCGTGCTTTTGGGTATCGTTGCAAAAATTCCAGACAAAGTTCACCGCACGCGCCTGCTGGTTCAGCAAACCGTTCAAAGACTTGACGCGGTAACGGTACACCTTGGTGCTCATGCAAAAATGTTAGCCCATTTTTTCAACCCAGTGCAGCCTCTCGGCTGCACTCCTTTCCTTCCCGGCATGAATGCCGAGGTTTCTCGGAGCATTCGATGAGCAAAGCTTTGCGCCTGTCAGAAAAATGGTTCCACCGGGGCCTGTGGTTAGTGGCTTTGGTATTTGCCAGCTTTTTAATTGGCTTGGGTGGCACCTTGGTGGGTGATTTACCCAAGGTAGAAGCACGCCTGCAGTTGGACGACTTTTTAGACCGCGCCGCCGCCCAGCAACTGCGTGAACAACTCAAAACGGCCCGCAACGCCGAACAAGAAGCCCAGACCGCCTTAGAACAAGCCCAACTGCAACGTAACAAAGCGCGCGGCGAAGTCCAAGCCACGCGCGAGAGCTTGCAAAGTTGGCTCGCGACGCGCAGCGTGACCCAACGCGCCGAGCATGACCCAGAAGTACTGATCCGCACCCAAGCACTAGACCTGCTCAAACAAGCCGAGCGCCAAGCCCAGCGCGATGTGGAAGCACAACAACAGGCCGCTTTAGACGCGCGCCAACAAGCCAGCGCCACCCAACAACGCCTGAGCCAGCTCGAAGCCCAAGGCTACGAGCAGCTGCACGCCGAGCAGCGCAAAGTCGAATTGCGCGTGTTCCTCTACCGTTTGGCCCTGACCCTGCCGCTGTTGGCATTGGCCGGTTGGCTGTTTGTGCGCAAGCGCCAAAGCATTTACTGGCCGTTTGTGTGGGGCTTTATCTTCTTTGCCCTGTTTGCCTTTTTTGTCGAGCTGGTACCCTACTTGCCCAGCTATGGCGGCTATGTGCGCTATGTGGTCGGTATCGGCATCACTGTGTTGGTAGGGCGCTATGCCATTCTGGCCCTGAACCGCTATTTAGAGCGGCAAAAACAAGCCGAAGCCCTGCCCGATGCCCAACGGCGCGAAGAACTGAGCTACGACGTGGCCCTGACACGGCTAGCCAAAGGCGTATGCCCCGGCTGTGAGCGCGCCGTGGACTTGAAAGACAACCAAATTGATTTTTGCCCACACTGTGGCATTGGGCTGTTTGACCACTGCGGCCAGTGCCAAACGCGCAAAAGTGCTTTTGCCCGCTTTTGCCACAGCTGTGGCAGCGCAGCCCGGCCCGCAGACCGGGCCAGCGCAGCCGACTAAGGCAGTGCCCAAGCTACCCAGACCGGCTTAAAACTGCTCCCAGTCGTCATCGTTTTTGCTGGCGCTGCTGGCCAAGGCCGGTGGTGCCGCCGCTACCCGTGCCGCTGGGCGTGGGGGGGGTGGTGCCACTTTGGGCGCGGGAGCGGCTGGCCGCTGGGGCAAGGTTGCCGGGCGGCGCATTGCGGGGGCCGGTGCAGCCGCAGACCACTGCGCAGCGCGTTGTTCGTGCTGGCCCAGCTTGAACACCGCCACCGCTTGCACCAATTGTTGCGCTTGGTGGTTCAGGCTATCGGCAGCCGCAGCAGACTCCTCGACCAAAGCGGCATTTTGCTGCGTCACTTGGTCTAGCTGGGCCACAGCAGCACTGATTTGACCAATACCAGAGGTTTGCTCGACCGTAGAAGCGCTGATTTCGGCAATCAAATCGGTCACACGCTGTACCTCGCGCACAATGTCTTGCATGGTTTGGCCTGCGGCATCGACCAGTTTGCCGCCCGCTTCGACCTTGTCCACGCTGTTGCCAATCAATCCCTTGATCTCTTTGGCCGCCTCGGCACTGCGCCCGGCCAAGCTACGCACCTCAGAAGCCACCACGGCAAAGCCCCGACCTTGCTCCCCGGCACGTGCTGCCTCCACTGCAGCATTGAGCGCCAGAATATTGGTTTGGAAGGCGATACCATCAATCACGGTGATGATGTCGGCAATTTTGCGCGAGGCTTCGTTGATTTCGCCCATCGTCGTCACCACTTCCGTCATCACCTGACCACCCCGGTGCGCCGTTTGGCTGGCACTGTTAGCCAACTGCGTGGCTTGGCGTGCGGTGTCGGCATTGGTTTGCACGGTGCTGGCAATTTCCTCCATCGAAGCGGCTGTTTGCTCTAGGTTGCTGGCCTGCTCTTCGGTGCGCTGCGACAAGTCTGCCGTACCGCTGGAGATTTGCCCTGCACCAGTGGCAATGCTGTCGCTGCTGGAGCGCACTGTACCGACGATCTTGCGCAGAGACTCTTGCATCTCGTGCATAGCATGCACCACGCTGCCAGAGACGGCGCGACTGTCGTCAATCGTGGTGGTTAAATCACCAGCGGCAATGGCGCGGGCCACTTCGGCCACCGCTGCCGGCTCACCGCCCAACTGGCGTTGCAAGCTGCGTGACATCCACACGCCAATCACCACCCCGACCAACACCCCCAGGGCCGTCAATACCAGCATCAAGGTACGGTTGCGGATGTACAGCACATCACCTTCACGGCTGAGCTCCTGGGCATTGGCAATTTTGCGATCTACCAATCCAGTGAGCAAATTGTCCGCCTTATTCGCCAAAGGCACGGTCACGTTGAACAAATGCTCCACTGAGGGCCGCAACTCAGCCAAGGGCTCTTGTTGCAACAGTGCTAAAGCCTTTTTGGCATCGTCCTCATAGATTTGCAACGCCACTTTGGTTGCAGCCACCTCGGCTTTACCCTGTGCCGTAAAGAAGTTGGCCTCGACACCGTCCAGTTCTCGCTTGATATCACCAAAGCGTTGGAACACCTCGTTGGTATAGCGATTGCGCTCTTCTTGGTTGACGGCCAAGATGGCACTGCGGGTGGCACGCGCCGCCGCCATGAGTTGGATATTGGCTTCAGCCGCATGGCGCAAACCGACCAAATCGCGCTGGTATACGGTATCGCCCAACTCATTGATTTGGCCCGTGCCAACAATACCCACCACCCCAATGATGGCCCCAATCGCTGCCATCAACATAAAACCCCATAACAGCTTAGCGCCCACGGTTAACTGATTGAGCCAGTTCATTTTTTCCTTTCGTTGGTTGATAGAGCCCGCCAAAGCAGGGGTAGTCCTCTATCCAAACAGAGACTGCTCTCTATCATGCAAGCACTTTGTTTCGGAGTTACCCATGTCCTCTTTGCTCAAGTTCGCCCTAATGGCAACTGCCGTGGCTGTAGCCAGTGTTGCTCACGCCGTCGATTTTCCTACCAAAGGCAAGAATGTCACCATCGTAGTGCCTTTCTCCGCCGGAGGCCCCACCGACCGGGTGGCCCGTGACTTGGCCGAAGCATTGCGCAAATCCCTCGGGGCCACTGTGGTGGTGGATAACGCTGCAGGGGCAGGCAGCTCCATCGGCACGGCCAAAGTAGCGCGCGCCACGCCTGATGGGTATACCCTGTTACTCAACCACATCGGCATGGCCACCATGCCATCGCTGTACCGCAAGTTGGCCTTTAGCATACCCAATGACTTTGAGTACCTGGGCATCGTCAACGATGTACCCATGACCTTGATTGGCCGCCCCAACCTGCCCGCCAACAACTACAAAGAGTTGAGCGGTTGGATTGCCCAAAACAAGGGCAAGATCAATTTGGGCAATGCCGGTTTGGGTTCGGCCTCGCACCTGTGTGGTTTGATGTACCAAAACGCACTGCAACAAGACATGACCGTAGTGCCGTACAAGGGCACCGCCCCCGCCATCACCGACCTGATTGGCGGCCAAATTGACCTGCTGTGCGACCAAACCACCAACACCACCAGCCAAATTGAGGCGCAAAAGGTCAAAGCCTACGCGGTCACGACCAGCCAACGCCTGCAAACTCCCTCGCTCAAAGGGCTACCCACACTGGCCGAAGCCGGGTTGAAAAACTTTCAGGTGACGATTTGGCATGGCCTGTATGCCCCCAAAGGCACACCTGCCGAGGTGCTGGGCAAAATCAACAGCGCTCTGAAGGCAGCCCTGAAGGATCCCGAATTCATTAAAAAACAAGAAAGCTTGGGGGCGGTAGTAGCCGCTGACCAACGCATCGAACCAGCCGAGCATAAAAAATTTGTGCTGGCCGAAATCGACAAATGGGGAGCCGTGATCAAGGCTGCGGGCACCTACGCCGATTAAAGGGGCAACAGACTCACCTGGTGCGCGGGAAGCCCCGGAGTTCATTCCGGGGTTGAGAGTGCGCACGCCACAGGCGTGCTAATGGGGCGCTTGCTGTTCTTCGATGTACTGCCGAAGAATATCTATCGGTGCACCGCCACACGACGATGCAAAGTACGATGGCGACCATAAAACACCCCGGCGTTTGAGCCACGGATGGAAGTCCCCAAACTGTTGGCGCAACAGCCGCGAGGACACACCCTTGAGCGATGCCACCAGATTGGATAAGGCTACCTTGGGCGGGTAGTGCAGCAGCAGATGGACGTGGTCGTGTTCGCCATTGAACTCCATCAATTGGGCATCGAAATCTTGGCAAACCTTAGCAAAAATGGGCCGCATGGCCTCCAGATGCTCTGGCTTGAAGACGTTTCGTCGGTACTTTGTTACAAATACCAAGTGAACATGCAGCGCAAAAACACAATGCCTACCGTGCCTTAAATCGCTGTCAGTCTTGCGTGGACGCGCCATGAATTTCCCTTGTAGTTATTTCAAAGACCAATCATAATCTGCGGTATGGATTGCACCAAAACCCTGCGTTTGCGCATCAAAGACAAGCACGCCAAAGTGCTGGCGGCGATGGCGCGTGAGGTCAATCAGGTCTGGAATTTTTGCAACGCAACCAGCCACCGCGCTATCCGCGAGCGCCACCAATGACTCTCAGGCTACGACCTGCAAAAGCTGACCAACGGTTTCAGCAAGTGCGAGGGCATACACATTGGATCGCCCACCGTGCAGCAGGTGTGCGAGGACTACGCCAAAGCACGCAAGCAATTCAAGAAAGCCAAACTGCGCTGGCGTGTCTCCAACCCCCAGAGCAGTAAATACAGTCTGGGCTGGATTCCGTTCAAGGCCCGCGCTGTGCAATACAAGGCGGGCCAGCTTGCCTTTGCAGGCCAGCGCTTTTCTCTGTGGGACAGCTACGGTCTGGCCGACTATGAGTTGCGCGCTGGCAGCTTCAGCCAAGACACACGCAGGCGCTGGTACTTGAATGTGGTGGTTAAGGTGCAAGTCCAAGCCAGCGCGGGCACAGCCAGCGTGGGGATGGACTTAGGTCTGAAAGAAGCGGCAGTCGCCTCGACTGGAGAACGCATCGAGGGGCGTTTTTACCGCAAGCTCGAATGCCAGTTGGGCATCGCACAGCGGGCACACAAAAAACAGCGGGTGCGGGCCATCCATGCAAAAATTGCCAATCAGCGTAAAAACCTGCTGCACCAGTTCAGCACCAAGCTGGTGCGCCAAAACGCCGCCATCTTCGTGGGCGACGTAGCCAGCAGCAAGCTGGTCAAAACCAAGATGGCCAAGTCCACACTGGATGCGGGCTGGGCCATGCTCAAGACGATGTTGGAATACAAGAGCCATCAGGCCGGTGTCGTCT